>JBBQGE010000070.1:0-33220 GCA_038322675.1 Bryobacterales bacterium | reverse complement strand
TTTGGATCTGATCACGCTCCTGCGTAAGGAAATGGCCTTCCATCCCAACTTGCTTGCTTCCTTAGGCTTCAAAATCACCGATTCGGGCTTGGTTCAGGCCGCCGCTGCTTGAACAAATGTAGAAACTCCAGTGACGTTGCTGCCGCAACGTCCATGCTTCGCATGGTTCCTTGTAGATCGATTTCCTTTTGCGTACCTGGAATGGTAAATACCTTCACGCCACTGAAGGAACCAACATGAACTCTTTGCTCACCAACCTCGCCGACGAACTTCTCGTCCAAGACATCACCGAACCCAGCGCCGTTCTCGGCTCTTTGAACGATGACGAACTCCAAGCCACTTACGATCACGTCCTCGAACAGTTCGCCCTCGAACTTCTGATCGGCGCTCACGAAAATTCCGAGTGGTCACACGGCAAGCTGGTGATCGACGCCAACCACGGCAACATCCATTTGCTGCAAGCCGCCTTCTACGCCGTGAAGCTCGAAGTGGGGCGAAGAAGCTCAACCTATAGGCTCAGTTGAAACGTGCTCCAGTGTAAACTTCATCTCGCAGCTTGAAGCCAGCCGATTCGATGATGGGCTTCACCTTCGCCAAGAATGCTTGTCCTTCATCATCAGGCCGAAACTGGAAAACCACTTTGAACTCGATCCGTCTGCCTTTGGCGTCCGGGTAACTTTCCAAAAGTTCACCACTTTCAACAAACGCCAGATAGCGATTCAACTTGGTCTGGAGAAGTCTCTGATGTGCGGTGCTGTCCGACCAATCCAGATGGTCGCTGATTGTGAGAACAACATGTCCAGTTACACGGTCGGTGCTGATGATATCGATTGCCTCACTCTGCTCGATGGACACCATAGTTCTCCTATTGCTGACAGCCTGGAGCGCCGGGACACCCTGGCCTGACCACTTGTACTGGCGTCGGCGGGATTTGCGTTCCACCTACAAACGGCGCTTTGCCTCTTCCGACGACTGTTGCTCCGGTACGCCCAATCTCTGGATGCGCCGCCGCCTGATTTGACGTGAGCGGAGCGGTTGCCGAAGACTTTGCCTCTCTCAGAACGACACTACCTGCCGCATTGGTGCTGACCACATCGATCTGAGTTCGGACACCGCTTTGAGTCTTCACCGTTATGTTCTGGACGACGTTGGCATCGGTCATTGCGGTATCGGCTGCAACAGCGTTTTGAAATGCACGACCTTGAGCCGCATTCCGTGTGACGAGGGGCACTTCGGCGGCTGTTGCGCCTATCGCCCTGGCCGCCCCCAGTTCAGCGAGGGGAGAAACTAACATAACAGCGTTAGCCGCTTCCATTCCTTGACGCTGATCTCCGTTCGTCGGCGTGAAAGCATCCGGCACGAGATCGCCGAAGACTCGCTGACCGCCATTGAACAGCCCCACAACGCCATCCGCAAGTCGATTCGGGGCATTGATGATTCCGCTGCTGAACGCATTGGCTACCGCACCTGCGCCGCCCAAAACATAGTTCGCACAACTGACAACACCCTGGAAGCAGTCCCGTCCATTAGGATCGGTGTTCTTCAGCGGATTGTTGCGAACGTAGGCGTACATGTTCCAGCTTTGTGGATCGACCACTTGCTGGTCTGCAAACGGCGCATCCGGCGACGTGAACCTTCCTTGAGCGCCGGAGAAGTACCTCGCCCCAAAGTAATCCAACCCTGTTTCGGCATCTCGTTCCTTGCCGGAAATGGACGCGCTGCGTCGTGCTTTAGCTGGTGACACGAAGTGCTGGGCAACGCGCTTCACGGCAATCCGGAAACAGCGGTTCGCCCGATTGCCGACCGAAGCTGTCGAGTACGAGCGCGCGACGGAGTTGAATGAAGGGCTCGCTCAATACATTCAGGATGTCGCGCAGGGGCGCCGGCCGCGGCTGGATCGGGAGTTCGGACCCGCGGATGTGCGGAACCGCGCGTACGCGTCCGGCGAAGGCATCGCTATTCTGCTGGATCAACTGCGGCCGGACGGCGTGTCGAAGTGCGACTTCACCGATGCCGAGCGCGCGGCCGCATCGACGCAGGCTCGCCGGGCCGTCGAGGCGGTGCTCACACACCGGCAGGAGTCGATCAAGGAGTTCGACAGCGCACCCGGTTGGCGCATCCAGGTGATCGCCGGGGGTGATCGTTTGCGACTCGCAGGGTTCGATCCCATCAATGTCGAGCGCCTTGGCGGCACCAAAGTCCTGCACAACAGATTCTTCGGCGTCACCAGTTCGCACGGCTCGGCGGAGGCTTTAGACCATCGATCGGTGACGGTCGGCGCCGGACCGCATCCCCTGTTCGGCGGCATTCGCGAGTGGACGATTCTGGTGGACTCGCGGCCAACCGTGAAATAGGACGCGCTGCCCAGCGACGTGCCTGGCCTACGCGATCTCGAAGCCCGGCGCGATCGGCTGCGCGCGCTGAATGCAGAGATCCGGCGGAGTGTGTACGTGGGACCACTCGAAGCCGGTCTGACGGCGGCAGGCACCCAACGCGAACCGCTAGTGGACCGCGGCTTGTCGTACGTACGCCGTACGAGCGATACCGGCTCTTTCTACTTCGTGGCCAATCGCACCAGCACAGCCGTCGAGGGATGGATTCCGTTCGCGACGGCCGCCGGCACTGCGGTCGTGATGAATCCGATGACTGGCGAGACCGGAATCGCCGCATCACGCAACGGGACAGTCTACCTGCAGATGCCCGCCGGCTCATCGCTGATCGTGCGGTTCGACAACGAGGCTTCCGGCCGTCACTGGTCGTACCGCACCGAGGCTGGCACGGCGACATCGTTGAAGGGCACCTGGCGAGTCCGATTCATCAGCGGAGGTCCTGAACTGCCGCAGCCGTACGAAACGCGCGAACTGACGTCGTGGACCGGGCATGGCGCGCCGGCAGAACGCTTCGCGGGCACCGCCGTTTACTCGCTCACTTTCGACAGGCCCCCGGGGACGGCGAACCAGTGGATCCTGGACCTCGGCTCCGTGAAGGAAACCGCGCGCGTTCGTGTCAACGGCCGGAGTGCCGGAACGCTGCTGGGACCGGATTACTCGGTGTTTGTCGGGACACTGAAGCCGCGCGGGAACAAGCTCGAAGTGGAGGTGACGAGCCTTTCCGCCAATCGAATTCGCGATCTGGACATTCGCGGAGTCGAATGGAAAACGTTCCACGACACAAACATCGTGAACATCAACTACCGCCCGCTCGATGCGTCGAAGTGGGATGTGCTGCCCGCGGGTTTACTCGGACCGGTGACGTTACGCTCGTCACGGGAGCTGGTGGTGGAGTCCCGCTGAACCCAGCATCGCCAGGAATTGGCCACGCGTCCGCATGTCGATAGACTCTGCCACGAGTTTCCCTTTGCGATCGTACACGAAGCTCTTCGGAATGCCTTCCACTTCGAAGATCTCGTGAACCTTCCTGTCCGGGTCCAGGAGGACGGTGAACGTGAAGTTTTTGCCGGCGAGGAAGCTGTCCACCTTCGCTCTGTCTTCATCGGAGATCGCGAGCACCACGAGACCATCGGATTTGAAGAGCGCGTACAGCGCCTCCAGATCCGGCATCTCTTTGCGGCACGGCGGACACCAGGTCGCCCAGAAATTCACGAGCACAACCTTGCCCTTCAAATCGCCGAGCGTCCATTGCTTTCCCTGTAGATCGGTCAGAGTGAATCTGGCCGACCGGCGCCGCTCATCGGCCGCCTTCAGTTGGGCCATGGCCTCATCGAATTGTTGCGAGCCGGCCGAGGCCTGCATGTGCTCGTAGTAGACCAGTTGCGCCAGCGTTTGAAACGGTGCGGCGGGATGTCCTGGCACTGAGGGCGGTGGGCTATCACGAAGCGCCTGGGCCAGCGTGGTGGTGACGGCCTGCAGCGTGTCGCGCCCAAAGTCGCCCTCGGTGGAGAGATTGGCGAGACCGGAGGCCAGCCGGAGTTTGTTCGCACTGGTTGGGAGCTGACGAATACGCAAGGCGAGATCGCGAGTAACGGCCGCACGCTGGGTGTCGGGAAGTTGGCGCAACGTACGAATCTCCGTTGCGATCGGCTGCTCCTGTTCCGTCCAGGAGATGGCCTGTTTTTGCGCGAATGAGGGCAGCAGAACGGCAACCGCTACAACCGCGCATCGAAGGATGCTCACATCCAACACCTTACAACGGAACGATAACGCAGCGTCGAATCACGACCCGAACGGATGATCGATGGCGTACAGCCACTGCTCGCCGGGCTGCCGCCGAAACACCTCATGCGCCGTGCCGGCCATCTGCATCGGATTGCCATCGGGACCCGTTGCCGTCATCGTCCACGGAGCGTGGACCAGTGCAACATCGCCCGACTGGAGCACGATCCCGATCCCCAGGTCGATATGCGGTTTCATCGCGAAAAATTGCTGGAGCGCGGCCCGTATGCCATCCTTGCCCTGCACCGGGTTCCCGGGAGATGGCACCAGTACGGCATCCTCTGTGTAAAGCGCCAGAACACCATCGATATCGGCGGCGTTGAAGGCATCCTGCCATTGGGCATGAAGTTCGACGAAGACCTGTGTCATAGCAGCAGAGTTTATCACTCGACGACGGATTTTACCGCGGTTGCAGCGGCTCGTATTTCAGATCGCCACCCTTGATGTATCGGACACCGCGCCAAGCCGCTGGATGGGCGGGACGTTGATCTGTTCACGCGACACGCGGAACTGTTCCATTATTTCCTCAATCGGCGAACCAGCTTCGAGGTTTTCAAAATCGTCGCGACCGGCAACCGCGTGTCCTTGAACACCCAGGCGCCGCTCACCTTTCCAGCGTAAAGGATATGCGGCCTTCTGTCACGAATCTCAACCCGTCAGACGGGTCCCTTTCTTCTTCAAGCAGTGGGGTGGTGTGCGCAAGAAATCGGCAGGAAGGGTGCTCCGCGGCCGAACCGTGCGCACTCGAAATCGAGAGTGGCGAACTTGTGCAGATTGAGGCATAGCCGATCGATAGGTGGCCGACAAACCGGCCGTACCTTTCGCATTCATAGCTCTTGCCCTCGGCCATTCTGATACAGTCTGAATGATCCTGGACACAGGGAGGCAAGAGTTGAACGATCATCGGTTTTCAAGACGCTATTTTTTCTACGGGACTCTGCTGGCGGGAGCGGTCCCGTCGGGTGGTTTCGGCGCCACGCCTTCGCTTTCACGGCTTGGCTACAAGTCGCCGAACGAGAAGCTCAATATCGGCGCGGTAGGAATCGGCATCCGCGGTCCGGCGATTCTGGTCGGTGCTGCCGCGACAGAGAACATCGTTGCGCTCTGCGACGTGGACGAAGAGCGATCCGCCCCCGGCTTCGCTCAGTATCCGAACGCCAAAAAATTCAAAGACTACCGCAAGATGTTCGAGACTGAAGGCAAGAACATCGATGCGGTGATGATTGCGACGCCCGATCACATGCACACGCCCGTAGCATTGCTGGCGATGCAGCAGGGCAAGCACGTCTACTGCGAAAAGCCGCTAACTCGAACGGTTTGGGAATCCCAACTGCTTGCCGACGCTGCCGTGAAGTACAAAGTCGCGACGCAGATGGGCAACCAGGGCTGGGACCATGAAGGCACGAAGACAGCGTGCGAGATCCTGTGGTCCGGCGACATCGGTGATGTGAACGAACTGCATGCCTGGACCGGCGGCATCTACGGCGGTCAACCTAACATCCCCGCAACTGGACCCGCGTCGACAGCCGTCCCATCGACGCTCGACTGGGACCTGTGGCTAGGTTGTGCCGAACCGCGGGAATTCAATCCGCTGATGACGAATCAGTGGCGCGCGTTCATCGACTTCTCGACGGGTGGGTCGCTCGGCGACTGGCTCGTGCACAATCTCGGACCGGCGCACCTGGCACTGCAACTCGACAAGGCCAGCCCGATCTCGGTGGAGTGCGTGTATGTCGAAGGGAAGAATCAGTGGGTGTGGCCGTTGCGATCGCACATTGTTTTCGAGTTTCCAGCCCGCAACGGAATGCCCCCGGTTACGGTGCACACCTACCAGAACATGCGCGGCGACTTCCAGAATCCGCCGGGAATGGCCGAAGGCGAACGGCTCTTCCCGCCCATGAACAATCTGACCGAGAGGGGGCGGCCGTTCGTTGAGGGCGGCGACGGCATGATGCTCGTCAGTACCCAACTGACCATCGATGGCAAGCCGATTCCGCGGCAGGGCGGCGGCGGTCCGTTTCCGCCGGGCGGACGCCGTCCAGGTGGTCCTGGTGGTCCCGGTAGACCACCCCTTCCTCCTGGCGCTTCTCAGGATCCCAAGATGCGTGCGCCCGGAAACGGCGCGGTGTTCGTCGGATCGAAGGGTTATATGGCCACCACGGCTCGTGGCGAGGGCGTGTGGCTGCTGCCGGCATCGCGATGGGCGGAATATAAGCTGCCGCCGCAGAGGCTGCTGCGCGGCGTCAACCACCAGCAGGACTGGATTCGCTCCTGCAAGGGCGGTGCGCCGGGCGTGTCGGACTTCGCCGTCGCGACGAAGTACATCGAGTGGCTCGCGTTGGGCGCCGTCGCTCTTCGCGTCCCCGGAAAACTTATGTGGGATGCCAACAAACGGCGCTTCAGTAATAGCCAGGAAGCCAACCGCTACCTCAAGCCGTCCATCCGCAACGGATGGGAGCTGAAGTTGTAGTGTAGTTTCCAAACCTGACAGTTTTTGTGGGACGGGCCGATGTCCGCCCCACATTCCCGCCACCGTGCCCGCCGTCTACGAAGACCTGCCGTCTAAACCACCGGCTCGTGCGTCTTATACTTGTTCCGAACCTCTATGCGACTTCGTTTCACTGCCCTCCTCCTCTGCGCCGCAGCCGCATTGGCGCAGGAAGCATCCCCAACGCTACAGGCCCCGCCGGAAACGGATGCTGCGCTCCGCGCCCGGATCGAGCAGTTCTACCAAGCTCACGTGGAAGGCAAATTCCGGGTTGCCGACGAGGTCGTGGCAGAAGAATCGAAGGATTACTTCTTCGCTGCACCCAAAATCCGCTATCTCAGCTACCACATCGTCCGGATCAACTATCACCCCGGATTCCAGGAAGCCGAAGCGGTGGTTTCGTGCCTCTCGGATTGGTACTTTCACGGCGAAAAGGCTAAGGTCAACATCCCAGTCACCAGCTTCTGGAAGGTAACCGACGGCAAATGGTATTGGTACGTGGTTCCGGTGACGCAGATGAAAACGCCGTTCGGCACGATGAACTACGACTCCAACGCCCCGGCCGAGCCGAAGCCCGCCCTCCCCGGCGACCCTCGCGAACTCGCCGCGAAGATCCTGCAGCAGGTACAGGTGGACAAGACCGAACTGTTGCTAAGCAGCTATCAGGAATCCACTGGGGAAGTGAAGATCCTCAACAGGATGCAGGGGCCCATCCACATCACCGCCGACATCAACTCGCGCTTTCCGGGCCTCACCTTCGAACTGGACAAGAAGGACGTCAAGGCCGGTGAATCGGCCACGCTGACCATTCGGTGCAATCCGAAAGACCAGGTTCCGAAGCCGACCCTGACCGCGACCATCTTCGTCGAGCCGACAAATCAGACCATTCCGATAAAGCTCACGTTCGCGATTCCACCCGAGATTGAGAAGCAGATTCCGAAAGAAGCCCGCGACGTCATCCGGCACTGACTTTGGCCTGTGGGTTGCTCTTGCTCTTGCGGAGACAACACTCGCATGGTCCAATCAGTGCAACGGACCGTGGCGCAACGATCCATCGATTTGCGCCCGGCCCACTCCCGCCTGCCCCGTGGGATTTCGACGAACTCGTTTTCGCTGAGCCGTTTAACGGGGATGACGAGCCCTGCCGCGGCACCCTCTACCCGGACTCCGGCGGCGAGTCCAAATACTGCCACAGGACAAAATTCCGCCACCCCGGTGGACTTGGGTTCCATCATCAATCTCCGGCCGACGACGGCAGCCCCCGCACCGGCCGCTTCAACCGCGGCGCCCGCACCGGCCACCGAGACGGCACCGGCTACCGCGTCTACCCAGACGCCGCTCTACGGCGACGACGCTGTGGTCCAGTCGTTGAAGGATGCCCTGACCGCCGCCGGCATCGACTATTCGAATCTTGGACTTGCGGCCCATCAGAACATCGAGACCTACCCCGGCGGCGCGTACCTGAACCGCTATATCTCAGTGAATACGCACGACCACCAGGAGGGGCTGATGACGGATTTAGTTGCTATCAATCCGAATGTCGCGGTGGTCGATATAAAGCGGATGCTCGGAATTGGCTGAGTACCAAAACAAAACGGCTGGGAACTGAATCCCGGCCGTTTGTTTCACTCTGGTACACTCACCGGTCTATGGCAGGATCTGGAGGAACGATCCTGGAGCGTAAATCGACGCGGCCGGATCGGCCGGGTCGTGAACGATGAACCCGAGGTTCTGATACGACCCCGTTTGGGTGTTTGCCGGAACTTCGAACGTGACGGTGTAGATCCCGATCGCTCCCGGCATGTACTCTGACTTCACCACCCGGACGCCGCTGTTATTGACGCCAGTGATGATATTCGCGATAGGCGTCTGACCGCCGATCCCACCCCGGTTGGTGCCCGTGGCTGGTGTCACCGGACCGAGTCCTGTGAGGAACATAACCACCTGCTCTCCGGCATGAACCGGATTGCTCGGCGTAACATAACTGCCGTCGGCGGCGTGCAGGAGCACCGCATACTTCTTGCCGTTGTAAACGGTCTCGAAGATGCCCGGTTGGAACTTGTAGACCGGAACACCGGTTACCGTCGTCGTTCCGCCATTCACATGGATGGCTACGTTCGCGGAGCCCGGGTTGGTTTCGCAGGGAGTCTGGAACGCGACCGCTTCCTGGCCGCCTTCGTTCGACACCCAGAAGATCGGCGCGGGAAGGCCATTCACTTCCAGGCTGACGCCGGCCAGCGTGTACGGCAGCGGGCCAACGAACTGGTTGGGCTGAACGGTTCGGACACCTTGGATGCCGGCGCCAAGACCCGTTCCCGAAACGATCGCGATTCCGCAGGGAGTCAGCCCCGTGGCGCCGCTAGCCCCATTGCGGAAGCTGGACGGCGTGATCGCCGGGCCGGCCACGCGTGAGGTCAGCGAGAACTGCGTCGAAGCGCTGCCGATCGAGGCCGTTACGGCGATCGTTCCGGCCGTCTGCCCGGCAGTGATGGTGGTGGAAGCGAGACCGCTTGCGTCCGTGGTCGGGGAGGCCGGGTTGGCCGTGCCGCCCAAGACGGTGAAGTTCACCGTAACGCCCTGAACCGGATTCTGGGCCGTGTCCACTACCTTCACCACGATCGGCTGAGCATACTGCTGGCCGACGATGCCCGACTGACCACCTCCCGACACGGCCGAGATGCCGGATGCACTGGCCAGAACCGTGAGCGTAAAGGTGGCGCTGGGAGCGCTCGCTCCCGAACCAGCCGAGAGTTTTACCAGGACCGTGCCCGGATTCGCTCCGAGTGTAACCGCTGTGGATGCGAAGCCTTGGGCATCGGTCTGCGTCGAACTGCTGGAAAGCGTCGCGGAGCCCTGCGGCACAGTCCAACTGACCGCTGTATTCGGCACGGGATTCCCGGCGGCGTCCACCACCTGACCCTTCAGCGTTAATTGCTGACCGCTCTTGCCGGTTTGCTGATTGCCCGAAACGACATTGACCTTCGCGGCCTGCCCCTGCGCGACAATCACCGTGATCTGCGAGGTTTGGATGGCGCCGCCGACGTTGACATCGATGGCCGCCGGATATGGGGATACTACCGGTCCGAGCACGACATTGCACGTAGCGATGCCCTGTTCATCCGTGAACGGAGTACCGCCCGCGCAACTCGCTGACGGCGAGGACGTGGGACTGCCGTAGCCCGAGACGTTCAGTGCAACGCCGGGGATCGCCTGACCGGCCTGAGGACCGTCCGCCGCCACCACCTGCACCTGGATGGCGCCGGCAATGGTCTGCCCGGCGGTGCCACGAATCACGCGATATCCGGAAGTCTCCGGCTGCGGTTCGATGACGTAGGCGACAGGCAGCGATGCCTGTCCGCCATTGTTCGGACGCTGCACCAAAACGGTGGTGATGGTGAACGCCGCCGCGGCGTTTCCTGAAGTGGCCGTCACGACGGTCTGCTTGAACGACTGGCTGAACGTGGAGGTCGACAGGAACTTGACTGCCGCCCTGCCGGCATCATCGGTCACGACTGTCACCAGGTTGGAATCGGTATCCGAGCGGGTGCAAGTGCCGGTAGGCATGATTGGGAAACTATCCCCAACAGTCGTGCAGGAGATGGTACCCAATCCCTGCGTAACGGCGAACGATACCGTCGTTCCAACCACCGGGATACTCGACGCATCCAGGACCCCTACCATCAGCAACTGCGACGCAGTGGCCTGCTCGGAGATGATCTGACCGTTTCCAGTGAGGGTCTGGAGTTTGGCCGCCGTGCAATTTTGAGTACAACCGCCGCCACCGCCGCCACCTGAAACCGGAATGTTGATCGTGAAACTGGACGCGGAGGGAACGCCCTGCGAGGTCGCCTGAACGATAAATACACCGGCCGTTGTTCCGGCGGTTGCGTTCACTGCGGCGTACCCTTCCGAATTGGTGAAGGCGCTTGCAGATGACAGCGTAATCCCGGTCGGTGCGGTGAAGTCCACCTTTGCACCGAAGACCGGCCGGCCGTTGGCGTCCAGAATACGGACACCCAGCGGACGTGAGACGTCGCCGGCAGCTACGGTCTGCGAGGCGTTGAAGATTTGCATCGCAGCCGCGCCGCTGGTGGGATTCGCCGCCGCCCAGACCAGAAGTTGGCCGTTCTGATTGGGAATGGACTGCTGGCCCAGTATACTGTTCGTCCCCAGTTGCACCTGGTTGAGAGTCCTGGCATTGCCCGACGTTGTGGAGACATAGAGCGTCGGAATTGGCGACTGCGCCGACGGAAGCACGTCATTGATCGAGTTGGCCGCGAAGATGTTATTGAGCGAACTGGTCGAGAGACCACCGCCCAACGAGAGTTCGTAGATGGTGTGATTCTGACTCGAAAAGGCCAGCACGCGGTTGGCGTTCAAAGGGATGATGCGGTCCAGGCTTGCGCCGCCGAGATTCGAATTGGTCACCAGTTGCGAGGTACGGCTCGCCAGATCGAAGATCATCGCGGCACCGGTTGTCGGTGTGCGGTTGATCGTGTAGGCATACCGCCCATCGGCGGAAAATGCCGGCTGGCCGGGCGTGCCGTTCACCGCGAGAACGCCGTTCGCCGTCACCTGTAGCGTTCTGGGGTTGATCTCCACCAACGCGTTCGGTTCAGTCAGGTAGAGCAGACCGGTTGGCCCCGTCGTCAGACTGGTAGCAGCCGAAAAAACCGATCGCGTCAGCGGCGTTCCGATGGTCAGCGTCCCCAGGGAAATGGGCGTGATGGTCGCCGCAAAGCTGGCGTTGGAAAGGATGTAGGCCGTTAGACCATCGACGCTGAACGCGATGTCGGTGGGCGTTCCAGTGATGCTGATTCCGTTCGGGTTTCGCAGCGTGTCCGTCTGTGTGTCGATCACGTAAGCAGAACTGCCGGTCAGGACCACCAGGTAGCGTCCGTCCGGACTGATTGCCGCTTTTGTCGGCGGGGTCTGAATGGCGGTCGCAATCTGCCTGGGACTGCCGAAGTTCTGATTCAGAACCGTGATGCCTAGCGAGGCGTTGCTGATCACATAGTACTTAAACCCGTCCGGTTTGAACAGTATTTGGAAAGCGCCGGGCGGTACAGGATCCGCCGTCGTCAGAGGTCCGTAGGGACTGACGGAAATGACGGGAATGGTAGTGCTCGTTCCCTGCGAACCGGTTAAAACGGCGATGGATTGAGCACTGGCCAAGCCGGCAAACAGGGACAGGCTTAAAGCTCCCCGGATAAGGAACTGGCTAAAACTCATGAAGCTCCTCTGTGGTTGTGGTTGAGTTGGACGCAGGCGGGACAACGTTGAGTTTACCACAACTCCTTTGAATTCAATCCTCGGGATTCCCGGCGTGATAGCATCTTCCGTGCATGCTCACGCCCGGTTTTGATCTCGCCGCCAGCGCGCGCCAGGAGATGATTCATGAGGGGTTCGACCCCGTATTTCCGCCCGGCACGCGCGAACAACTTGCCGCCATCCAGGCTCGGAGTGTGGCATTGCCGCTCGACGGAGTTCGCGATCTTCGGGATCTGCTATGGTCCTCCATCGACAACGACACCTCGCGCGATCTCGACCAGATCGAGTACGCCGAGCGCGTCCATGAAGGCATCCGCCTGCTGATTGGATTAGCGGACGTCGACAGCGCGGTGGAGCGCGGGTCGGTGATCGACGGGCACGCGAGTTCGCAAACGACTACGGTCTACACGCCGGTCCACAACTTCCCGATGATTCCGCCGGAGTTGTCCACCGATCTCACCTCGCTTTCAGAGAACGAGGATCGGATGGCGATTGTCATCGAGATGCTGGTGGCGGAGGATGGCTCGATTCAGTCGTCATCGGTGTACCGGAGTGTGGTTCGGAATCGGGCGCAGCTTACGTACGAGGGAGTCGGACCGTGGTTGGAGGGAAGTGGGTCCGCACCCGGGAAGGCTTCGGCCGAGTTGCAGACGCAACTGAAGTTGCAGGACGAGGCGGCCGCGGCGCTGGACCGGCGGCGGCAGCAACTCGGCGCACTCGACTTCGACCGCACGGAGGCGAAGGCGATCATGATGGACGGACGCGTCATGGGACTCGAGGCAAGGCGCAGAAATCGCGCGAGTGAGCTGATCGAAAACTTCATGGTGGCGGCGAACGTGGCGATGGCCCAGACGCTGAGTCAGGCGTCGGTACCGTCCATCCGCCGCGTGGTCCGTTCGCCCGAGCGTTGGCCCCGCATCGTCGAGTTGGCCGCGCGGTGCGGAACGGCGCTGCCGCCGCAACCCGACTCCGGAGCGCTGGCGGCATTCCTCGACAAGCAGAAGCACAGCGATCCTGTGCATTACGCCGACTTGTCTCTGGGCGTCATCAAGCTGATGGGTCCCGGCGAATATGTACTGGCTCGGCCGGGCGATCCGCAGGAGGGGCATTTCGGGCTGGCCGCCCAGGATTACACCCACTCGACGGCGGCCAACCGGCGGTTCGCCGATCTTGTGACGCAGCGGCTCATGAAGTCGATCCTGAACGGGCAGCACTGCCCGTATACGGATGAGGAACTGGATGCGATTGCGCGCAACTGCACGCTGAAGGAGGACGCCGCGCGGAAGGTGGAGCGGACCATGCAGAAGCGTGTGGCTGCGGTCGCGATTGCGCATCGGATTGGGGAGACATTCTCGGCGGTCGTGACCGGCGTGGGGCCGAAAGGCGTGTTCGTGCGCGTCATCGACCCACCAGTGGAGGGCCGCCTGATGCACGGCGAGCAGGGCGTGGACGTCGGCGATCAAATCCGCGTGAAGCTACTGTCGACTGACCCGGCGCGCGGCTACATCGATTTTGGGAGGTGATCGCACATGGCGAACAAGGCCGAGTATCTGGAATTCCTGGTGGAATGGCTAACGCCGCTCGGGCCGATTGCGACTCGCGCGATGTTCGGCGGGCACCTGTTTTATTGCGACGGAATCCCGTTTGCGCTGGTAGCCGACAACGAGCTGTTTCTGAAAGTGGACGATTTGACGCGCGGCCAGTATGAAGCGCGCGGACTCGAACCGTTCCGGCCGTTTCCGGACAAGCCCGGCACGATGCAGTATCACACACCGCCACCGGAGTTTTTCGAGGACCGGGCGGTGAGGGACGCATGGGGACGCAGTTCGGTGGATGCGGGCCGTCGCGCGCAGGCGGATCGCAAGCCGAAGAAGCGCTCAAAGTCGTAACCGCAGAATCTGTTTGTCCACAAGCAGCGATAGGGCCGCCAGGAACTGAGGCAACTGCGCGCCATCCTGATCCTCGGCGTATGCCGCGTACAGGGCACCGACGTCCTGGTGACCTGGAGCCATCGAGGCGAGAGTCGGCAGGTGGATACCTTGCATGTACTCGACGTGTTCGAGTCCTGGCAGGACGAGACGGTCCACCAGCTTCACTTCGCGGCCGCAAATGGCGGCGGCGGGCCGCGTGTACACCGCCTTCGACAGTACGAACTCGACATGCTGCTGTCGGCGAAGTTCTTCGAGAGCCGCTTCGAGACCGGGTCGGCTGTACAGCAGACCTTCTTGCGGCCGTGCGCGACTGGTCCAGAACGGCGTGCGGAACACCTCCGCGGCTTCGGCGAAATACTCAGCGGCACGACGGGTGTGATCCTGCCAGGTTTCCGTTTCGCGCGCGTTGAACAGGCTGATGGCTGCCTCGGCCATCGCCGGCCGTTTGAGGCACGTGTTTACCACGACGGCCCCGGTCCAGGCGGAGATCATCGCTTTCTTCACGCCAAAGGACGAGAGCGGCTCGACAAAGGAGGCTGCATCGCCCACCAGCATCCAGTTCGCGCCGGCGTACTCATCTGCATGGTAGAGCGTTGCGTCGCGACCCCAGGGTGCCTCTTCGAATTCGCATCCGGCGAACAGACTTCGAAACTGCTCCGAGCAGTCGAGCTCCGTTCGATACGCCACGTCGATACCCTCTTTCACGGCGGCCGAATCCACCATGAAGGACACGAATCGCCGGTCCGCCGCGAGCGGCACCGACCAGGCCCAACCCGTCTCGTACGCTTCGATCAGCGTGTGATGTGGATCGGCTTCCCATCCGCCGCGGCGGCGCACGGTCGTCCCCAGTCCGATGGTCTTGTACCGTGTATCCCAGTGGCGCTTCCGTTGTCGCGCGAACAGCCCCGTGCGGCCCGAAGCGCCGACCACGAACCTGCTCTTCGTCACTCCTCCGTCGTGCTTCACGACACCGCCCGTCATATCGATGGTCGGGGCCCGGCGGTTGCGCTGAACCTTCGCACCAGCACGCTCGGCTAGCGACACCAGCAGCGCGTCGAACTCATGCCGCTCGACGTGGTAGCCCGCCATGCCCTCGGGATACGATTCCACCTGCACTTCGGGGCCGGTCCACCAACTCGTGTTGCCGGTGGCCGCGTAAAAGCCCGCCCGCTCGACCTCCGCCCGGATGCCGGTGCGTTCGAGGATGTTGTTGATGCTGGGCGGCAGACTTTCCGCCACCCGGTGGCGCAACCCCGGACCCCGCAGCAAAAGGACCGAATGACCCCATTCGGCCAGCAGGCGCGCGATGGTCGCCCCGGCGATCCCGGCACCGATGACAAGAACATCGACGTCGGGCACGTCAGTCAAGGTGCCGGAACCAGATGTTCCGAAAACGCATCGTGGTCACGGGAGCACCGGGGAATCCGCTGTGATCCTGCAACCGCAGCGGACCGGGGTTGCAGGGGTTACCGCCGTCGTTGCCGCCTGTCGGGTGCTGGATCTCGACGTGATCCTGAACCAGAACGCCGTTCTGCAGAAGCGTCAGTGTCCCTTTCTTCTGGATGTTGCCGCTCGCGTCGCACTGGGGTGGATGAAACACCATGTCGTAAGTCTGCCACTCGCCCGGCGGGCGCGACACATTCACCAGCGGCGCGTATTGCTCATAGAGCGCGCCTGCCGAGCCGTTCGGATACGTGGGGTTGTGGTACGAATCGAGAACCTGGACTTCGTACAGACCTTGGAGGTATACGCCGCTGTTACCGCGCAACTGCCCCTTCTGGTCGGGCATGTTCGGGATCTGGAATTCGAGATGGATTTGCGCGGGACCGAACTTCTCCTTGCTGTAGAGATCGCCCGAGCCGGTCTTGCAGGCGATGCCGCTATTCTCCACCTGGCATCCGGCGGGCGCCCCGTTCTTCTTTTGGAAATGCGAGAGATCGTTGCCGCCGAACAGAACCACGGCGTCGGAAGGCGCTTTGCCAGGGCCACCGGCGTCGACTTCGCGCGGCTGCGGTTCGTTGGAATGCTGCTGCGATAGCACGCATCCGGCAAGTGCGATCAGGGCGAGCGCGGGGAGGGTGATTCGATTGACAATCATGGCTACTTCCTATTCTCCTCCGCCAACTGCTTTCGATATGCTGCCTCCGAGCGATCGACGAATCCGAGATAGCCCTGCGGATCGATAAACGGATTCGCCTTGGCGCCCGCCTTCATGCGCTGATACTTCTCCTCCATGCCGTAGTAGCTGCCATGCGCGCCGAGGAAGACGTCGCACTTCAATGCGCGCAGCACCCGGAAGGTCCGCGCATAATCGGCTGCGATCTCCGGGTACTTGGGGTTGTTCACGAGAATCACGCCTGGATTGATCGAGGTGCCGCCGACCACTACCACAGCGTACTTGCGGGCGCCGTCCTCGACATCAAACGTGTACGTCGTGCAGCCGCGAGTGTGGCCCGGCGTCAAGTGCGCCACCAGCGTCGTGCCGCCGAGCTTCACCTCGTCGCCGTCCTTCAACCGGCGATCCACCGGACACTTGGGATAACGGTACTCGCTCTCAAAGCGGAAATCGCCCTTGCCTCCGCCCTCGATCACGGGCGCGTCCCGCTCCATTGCGAACACCTTCGCGCCCGTCATCCGTCGCAATTCGGCCTGCCCGGCGATGTGATCGAAGTGCGCCTGCCCGTTCAACAGAATCTTGATATCGTGCATGTGAAACCCGAGTTTCTCCACGCTCGCGCGAATCAACGGCGGAGTTTCTTCGTATCCGGAATTGATCAGGATGTGGCCAGCGGGGGTCGTGATCAAGTACGATGAGATCCCATTCGTGCCAACATAGTAAACATTTCCGACGACTTTGTAAGGGGGAAACGGCTGGTTGTCCGAAAGGTTCTTCGCACCGGCAACCATCGTTACTCCGGCCAGCACAAGCATCGAAACACAACAGCACCGCATGTTGTCGATTATAGGGGGACGGAAATGGACTGGAAAAATAACTTGCTCGACTCACCGCAGCAGATCCGGCAGTTGCTGGCCGAAACGCGGCGAATCGCCGTGCTGGGGATGGACAAGGACGAGAACTCCGACCGGCCGGCCTATTACGTTCCGAAGTACATGATGGACGCCGGATACGAAATCATCCCGGTGCCGGTGAAGTATCCGGGACTCGAACAGGTGGCCGGATTGAAGGCCTATCCGAGCGTATCCGATGTGCCTGGCGACATCGATCTGGTGAACGTGTTCCGGACCCCGCGCGACATCCCGAAACATATTGACGATATTTTGTCGAAGAAGCCGAAAGCGGTGTGGCTCCAACTCGGCATCCGTCACGACGAGGCCGCCGAGCAGTTTGCGCGCGCGGGAATCCATGTGGTGCAGGACCGCTGCCTGATGGTCGACCACCGCCGTTTGCGATAAATCCGCCGGAGAATCGCTACAATCGCGAGTACATGCCGCTGACGCCGCCCCCTCCCGATCCTAATCAGAATCCGCCCGAAATGACCGTCAAAGCGGTAATGCTGGGGCTTTTTCTCGCGCTGGTTTTCGGATCGGCGAACGCGTATCTCGGGATGCGCGCCGGCCAGACGGTGGCGGCCACGATACCTGCCGCGGTGATCGCGATGGCGTTGTTCCGCCTGCCCGGCTTTCGCGGCGGACTGCTGGAACAGAACATCGCGCGTACGGCGGCCTCGGTGGGGGAAGCGCTGGTGGCCGGCGCCATCTTCACGATTCCCGCGTTCATGATGGTGGATCTCGACGGCGTTCGATTGTGGACCGATCTGCGCACGCACTACTGGGAGGCGTCGTTCATCCTGCTGGCGGGCGGACTCATCGGCGTGTTCTTCATCATTCTGCTGCGCCGCGCGTTGGTGGTGGAGGCCGATCTTCCGTTCCCGGAGAGCGTCGCGTCGGTGGAGATCGTTCGAGCGGGAGAACAGGCAGGCGATGCGCCGCGCTATATCTTCGGTGCGATGGCCTTCGCGGGGCTCATTCAATATCTGAAGAGCAGCCGGGGATTGCAGATTTTTCAGGAGTACGTGGAAGGGTATGTGCCGTTCCCCCGGTCGGTGGTGACGCATTTTAACTTCGACCGCCGGCCCATCGGAACCGTCACGCATTTCGGCGGTATTCAATGGTCGACTCCCGCGCTGTCGCCGGCGCTCATCGGAATTGGGTACATCATTGGACCCACGCTCTCGGCGGTCAACTTCTCTGGCGGCGTGCTGGCGTGGTGGATTTTCATCCCGCTGCTGTTGTTTTTCGATCCCGACTTGCCGCGCCGTATCGGCTCTACTGACACTTCGCTTGCGGCGTATACGTTGTGGTTCAACATTGTGCGGCCGATCGCGGTGGGCACGATGCTGGTAGGCGCTGCGAGCACGATGTTCTCCATGCGAACGTCGCTCGCGGCATCGCTGCGAGGAGCGTTTGCGGCGTCGGCACGTGCATCGCATGAAGGCGCACATGTCGAACGAACGGATCGCGACATTCCCGCGCGTTGGGTGATCCTCTCGATTTTCCTGCTGACCATCCCGATCACGTTCATCTACTACTACTTCACGCACGGCTGGTTCCCGGCAATCATGGCTGCGGTTGTTATGGGGATTTCGGGTTTCATCCTCGCGGCCGTCGGCGGATATCTGGTCGGATTGGTCGGCAGTTCGAATCAGCCGTTGTCGGGACTCACGCTGTCCGCTTTGCTGATCGCGGCGTTGCTGATGGTGGCGATCGGCGTGACGGGAATCCGCGGAGTCGCCGCGGTGTTGGGAGTTGCCGCGGTCGTGTGCGTGTCGTGTTCGGTGTCTGGATCGTTGATTCAGGACCTGAAGGCGGGGCAACTGCTGGGCGGGACGCCGTGGAAGATGCAGGTGGTGGAGATCATCGCGGTGGTGATGCTGGCCTTCTTCCTGATGGGTCCGATTATCGCGCTGCACGAAGCGAATCTCGCCGATGGAGGCATCGGAGGCCGATCGCTGCCGGCGCCGCAGGCGGGACTGATGGCGCAGTTGACGAAGGGCATCGTCGGCGGGCAGATGGCGTGGGGGCTGTTGATCATCGGCGCGGCGTTTGGTGTTGCGCTGATTCTCTCGGGCGCGCGATCGCCGATGCTGATTGCAGTCGGCATGTATCTGCCGTTCGACACGACGTCGGCCATTTTCATCGGCGGCATGATGAAGTGGGCTGTCGACCGTTTCGCCGCGCGTCGCAGCGCGGATCGCCTCGCCGAAATCGAAGAGAAGGGGACCCTGCTTGCCTCGGGTTTGATTGCCGGGGAGGCGATCCTCGGCATATTGCTCGCGGTGGCGGCCGTGGCGAGTATCCCATCTCTCACGCATCTGCTGACGGGCGCCGATCAATTCTCGTGGTTCGGCGCGATGGGTGGCTGGCTGTCGTTGATCGGATTCGCCGCCATCGGCTGGGCACTCATCGGGATCCCGCTACGATCGCGACGTTGATTTTGCAACCGATCCAGCGACCACTTGCGCGTGATTCAGCGCGGCCACCAGTGATACGCCGCCGATCACATTGCCGATGAGCGCGGGCACGAAATATCCACCCAGGTACAGCCACCACGACAGCTTCCCAGCCCAAACGAGGAACAGCGCCTCGACAGATCCAGCGACGACGTGTGTGAAATCGCCGATTCCCACCGTGTAGGTGAGGATGAGAATGATGGCAATCTGCCCGGTGCGCGCCGCAGCCAGCATCCACACCATCAGCGCGATCAGCCAACCGGCGAAGATGCCCCGCAGCAGCGCCGCGGCGAACGATACATTCACCGCTTCCTCGGCGAGTTGCAGAAACGCGTGCTGAATCTCGGCCGGAACGCCGGCGTCGCTGCGAGCGACCATGACACAACGTGCGCGCCGGCCAGATTGGCGGCCAGAACAACCGTCCAGAGCCGTACCACTTTCCACAACGTCGCGAGATCGCGTTTCGCCATGAGGGGAATAATCGGCGTTAGCGTGTTTTCGGTGAAAAGCTGCTGGCGGCCTATGATGACCATCAGAAAGCCGAGCGTATATCCCATACGCACGATGAGTGTGGCCCAGGGTGCATCGGGCAGATGCCATTTCAGGAGTCCTTCGGCGATGACGGACATGCCCATGGACAGGCCTGCGGCGAATCCCGACCATGCCAGGGCACGCGCGGGACGCTCCAGTTCTTCGTCGCCTTGTTTGCGAACCACCTCGTGCACTACCAACGCGGGGATGAAGAGCCGGCGCTCCACTTCCTGCTTTTCGCGTTCGTCTAACTCCGGAGTATCGTCAGGCGGGCTTTTTGTTTCCTGCATCGGGCTGTTCAATTCGAATCGGCGGCAGTCTGACTATGTCCAAAGCTCGAACCGTCCTGCTCTTGAGACTCTGCCGATGAGACACCGTGACGTTCGTCACCGTAAGGAGCTCTGGATGCGAGACCATGGAAGTGAATGCAGCTCACGCCGGATTTTCTTCTGATCGGTCTGATTAGTTACGTTGTTTTTCTGTTCTCGACTACTTGTCACGAAGCGTCGCACTCGCTGGCAGCGAAACTCGGTGGCGATCTGACGGCCTTCCATGCGGGTCAGGTTTCGCTGAATCCGATACCGCATGTGCGCCGAGAGCCGTTCGGGATGGTGGTGGTTCCGCTGCTTGCGTTGTTCACGGGCGGGATGATGATCGGTTGGGCGAGCGCGCCGTATGATCCAGCCTGGCAGCAGAAGTATCCGCGGCGAGCCGCCTGGATGTCGCTGGCTGGACCAGCCGCGAACTTCACCTTGATGCTGGTGGCAGCGCTGGTGATCCGCTTAGGACTCGCGTCCGGTGGGTTCACGCCGCCGATGAGACTCAATTCGATGAACCTGGTGGACGGCGCGGGATTCGGCGAACTGGCTGCCCGCCTGGTCAGCATTTTGTTTTCGCTGAATCTGCTGTTGGGATTCTTCAATCTGCTGCCGATCCCGCCGCTGGATGGCTTCACTGCCATCACGCTGCTGATGCCGGCGCCGGTGGCCGCGCGATGGGAACGACTGGGACTGTCGATCCGGCCGTATGCCTTTCTGGCGTTGCTGGTGGGCTGGCAACTCTTCGAGAAGATTTACTATCCGGTGTTCCGCTTCGGACTTGGGCTGCTCTATCCGGCCTCGATGTATCAGTGATCGGTATCGCGGATGTATCGTAACAGGTCGACGTTTGGCGGCGTGTGTCCCATCGAGCGGAGGAACCCGCTGATCTGCCCGCGATGGTGAGTCCCGTGATTCACCACGTGCGTGACGAGTTTCCAGACGGGGTGACGCCAGGGGTAGCCTCTCCCGCCGCCCACTGCCACCAGCGATCGCTTCGGCCATTCGTTTTCGACGACGTGAAGGCCATGGTCCTCGGACGTAACGAAGGCCGGCGGCGTACGCTCTTCCAAACGCGCCAGCCAGGTGCGGTCGGCGGTGGCGAAGTCGCGATTGAGTTTGCCGTCCGGGAGCGATGAGGCCGCATCCGGCAGGCGGAGGCTGGCCCAGCGGTGATAATCGCTGTGCGAAGCGCTAATCGAACACGACGGTCTTCTTGCCAAAACTGAGGATGCGGTGGTCGAGGTGCCACGCGAGCGCGCGGGACAGAACCACCCGCTCCAGATCGCGGCCCTTTCGGACCAGGTCTTCGACGGCATCCCGGTGCGAGATGCGGACCACGTCCTGCTCGATGATGGGGCCTTCGTCTAACTCCTCGGTGACGTAATGACTGGTGGCGCCGATCAGTTTCACGCCGCGATCGAACGCCGCATGGTACGGGCGTGCGCCGATGAATGCGGGCAGAAACGAGTGGTGGACATTGATGATCCGCAACGGATAACTCCGAACAAAATCCGGCGAGAGAATCTGCATGTAGCGGGCGAGCACGACTAAGTCGATTTCAGCCTTGTGGAGTAACTCGAGTTGTTGGCGCTCGGCTTCGGGCTTTGAGACGACGGGAATGTGGTGGAACGGAATGCCATGGAATTCGGCAAGGGCCCGGCCGGCGGAGTGATTGCTGAGGACGAGCGGAATGTCGCACTGAAGCTCGCGGCTCTGGTGGCGATGGAGGATATCGGCGAGACAGTGCAAGTGCTGCGAAACCAGAATCGCGACTCGCGGCACCTTGCGGCTGGACTCGAGCGTCCATTGCAGATCGAGACCCGCGGCGAGCGGCCGGAAAGCATCGGCGAAGGCGGGCAGGTCGAAGCCCTCCAGAGCCCATTCGACACGCATGAAGAACAGCCCTTCGGCGCGGTCCTGATGCTGGTCGGCGTGTGTGATGTTGGCGCCATGCTCGTACAGCAACCCGGAAACGCGGGCCACGAGTCCCTTGCGATCGGGGCAATGGATGAGCAGAACGGCTGAGTCTTTTTGCGTCATGGGCGGTGGTGATACACGATGGATCCGGTGGTGCGGCCGGCGACCTGATAATCGGCGAGCCACCCGGCGAGATCGGGATAATTCGAGATGGCGAGTTGCGGATTATACGGGCCGAGGCCGTCGACGATCCACGCCGGGTGATAGCCGGTCAGGGCAGTTCGGTTCCGGGCGGCGAGCGCCGGTGCACTGGGTGTGGACTGCGTCAGATGGCGGTCGGCGATAACTCCCGTGAGGGGCTGCGAGTCGAGGAATGGCGTACCGGCGGGCATGCGTGTATATAAGAACATATCGGGCCGATACCCCCAGACCAATAGCGTGTCGCCCGGTTTAGCGGACTGGCGGATGAGTCCGGAAGCAGCGAGGGCATCGACGTTCATTGCGGTATCGGCCCAGGGCTGATCCGGATGAACGGCCAAGGTAGCGTATCGCGGTCCAAAGCGGATGAGCGGAATCAGCAGCAGGCTCGCGAGAGGCAGACGCCAGCGTGGCGGGATGAGGAAGAGTCCACGCGAGGCGGCGATGACGACGGCGGGCAGCAGCAGGAAGTAGTAGCGCGGGAAGAATCGCCAGCCCATGATGACGCCGGCCAGCGTCAGCGCGGCCCACGCGAGATAGCGGCGGTCGCGACGCCAATACAGAGCGGCGGCGAGGACGATGGTGGCGTGGAATCCAGCCCAGGCAAGGGTTCGCCGCATCCCCTCCGCGACGGGTTGTGTGACGAAACTGTCGCGCGAGTACAACGCGCCCCACTGCCACACCTGTTCGTAATAAGGATAGAGGGCGCCAGTGGAGGCGAGCGCCGCGACCGTGATGGCGTTGACTCCGAGAAAGCCCGCGCCCAACTGCCGCCATTCGCGCCAGCACCAGAGCAGGCAAACGGCCAGCACGAAAACGCCTTTGGGATTCACGAGCAGTGCGAGTCCGGCGATGGCTCCTGCCGCGAGCGCCCGTCGCTGCGTAGCCAGCCAAACCGCAGCGAGGTGCGGGAGCAGCATCGCGAGATCCGGCGCAAGCGCGAGCACGGCCGAAGGCGTGTCGAATGTCAGAAAGAAGGCGAGCAGTCCGGCGGCGGCGAAGCTCTCGTTCCGGTCGCGGCCGAACTTCGACGCCATCCAGCAGCAGGCGGTCAGAAACGCAGCGTCAGCGATCCGCAGGATGACGCCGCCATAGCCGCCCCACAGCAGATACAGCAGCGGCGTGAGCGGCGGCTTGTCGTACCAGAAGTCGCGGTAGATCAGTTTGCCATGCAGAAGTTGGATGGCTGCCGCGGATGGATAGGCTTCCTCCACCCAGATGATGCCGGAATGGACCAGCCGTGTCGCGAGCAGCAATACGAAAAGCAGTAGGACCAACCGCGATCTCACGCCGAGACGGCGTCGGCGGCCAGTATCCGTTGCAAGTATTTCCGAAACTCCGCGCCGTAATTCGGATCGGCCAGCGCGAATTCGACGAAGGTCTCGAAGTAACTCGGGAAGTTGCCGATGTCGTAACGCTTTTCGCCGGGCGGGAGTTTCACGGCGAGCACGCGGCGGCCCTCCTCGCAAAGGCGTTGGATGGCGTCGGTCAGTTGCACCTCGCCACGGCTATCCGGCTTGACCGAGCGGATCATGTCGAAGATCAGCGGCGAGAAGACGTACCGGCCGGCGATGGCGAGATTGCTGGGCGCGTCGGAAGGTTTGGGCTTTTCGATCAGGTTGACGACGCGGAGCGAGTCGCCGTTGAGTTCGGCGGGTTCGATGATGCCGTAGTGCAGAGTTTCGCTATTCGGCACTTCTTCGACGGCGATGACGCAACTGGCGCCGCGGGATTCGAACAGGTCCACCATGCGGGATAGTGCCCGCGATTTGGCGTTGAGGCCGAGAATGGAATCGCCGAGCGCGACCACAAACGGCTGCTCGCCCGCGAAGTTCTCGCCGCACAGGATCGCGTCGCCGAGTCCCTTCTGCATGCGCTGTCGGGTGTAGAAGTAATGGATGTCCCAATTCTGGAAATCCAGTTCTCCGAGTAGGTCCTTCCGATTGGCCAGAACGCGTTGTAACTCGGGATCGAGATCGAAGTGGTTTTCGATGGACGTCTTGTTGCGGCCGGTGACGAACAAGAGTTGGTTCACTCCGTTGGCCGCCAGTTCCTCGGCGACATACTGCACGATGGGTTTGCGAGCCACCGGCAGCATTTCCTTCGGTTGAGACTTCGTGGCGGGCAGCAGGCGAGTGCCGTGCCCCGCGACGGGTACGATTGCGCTGCGGATCACCTATCCAGCATACGTTAGGTGCGGCGCCGGCTGCCTTTGGGCGGGTCGCGTTTCTCAGTGGTCCGATTCGGTGCAGGGATCTTGATCACGGGGATCAGCGAGTGCTGTCCTTCCTCGGGAGACGGGCGCGAGCGGCGCGAGATCTCGTTGTTTAGCTGCGAGACAAACTCCTCGATCTGCTGCTGCATGGCGGACATTTTCTCGCGCATGTTAAGAATGATTTCCACTCCCGCCAGATTTACGCCGAGTTCACGGGTCATCTTGAGGATCACTTCGAGGCGCTCGAGATCGTCATCGGTGTAGAGCCGCGTGTTGCCTTCCGAGCGCGATGGGGCGAGCAGACCTTCGCGCTCGTACAATCGGAGCGTCTGAGGGTGAATGTTGTACTGCTCGGCGACGGCTGAAATCATGTACGCAGCTTTTGATTTTCTCGCCATCTCAGCCTCCCACCTTGGCCCACATGTCATCGCGCGGATCCGTTGTTTCGAGATGCGATAACTCACGGAGTAACTCGCGGGTCCGCTCGTTGGCGGTATCGGGTGTCTGGAGGACGATCTCGACAATCTGATCGCCGCGGGTTCCCTTGCGAGCGTTTTGCACGCCTTTCTCTCGGAGCCGGAGTTTCTGGCCGTTGCGGGTGCCCTGTGGGATTTTGAGAAGCGCACGGCCGTCGATGGTCGGCACTTCCAGTTTGGTGCCGAGGGCAGCTTCGTCGATGCGCACCGGGAGTTTGATTTCGATATCGTCGCCGTTGCGTTCGAAGATCGGATGGGGTTCCACCCGAATCGTTATATAAAGGTCGCCCGAAGGGGCGCCCATAGTCCCGGCGTTTCCTTTGCCGGCGACGCGGAGCCGCGATCCGGTTTGCGCGCCGGCAGGGATGCGAACGTCCACCCGTTCGGAATGCGAGATGCGACTGTCGCCGTGGCACGTCGGACAGGCATTCCGCAGCCGCCCGGTTCCGTTGCATCGCGGGCAAGTGAGACTGAACTTCATCGCACCGGCCATCTGATTCACGTTGCCGCTGCCGTTACATTCCGGACAGACGGTGGTGCTGCCACCCGATACGCCGGTTCCGTTGCAGGTGGCGCAGACGTCCTGACGCGTGACATTCAGGCCGATCCGCGTGCCTCGAATCGCCTGCCAAAAATCGATGCTCAGCGCGTATTCAAGATCGGATCCCTTCTGCGCTTGCGGCGTAGCTTTGCGATCCTCGCGGCCGAACATTTGACTGAATATATCGGTGAAGCGGAAACCGCCCGCGCCCGTGCCTGCTGCGGCGCCGCCGCGTTCGCCTGAGCCTGACTGCCGCACGAATTCCTCGAAATCGAATCCGCCGAAGTTCGGACCATGACTCGTGCCTGCGCCACCGGCTCCTGGCCCGCCTTGCGGAAAGCCATTCTCGGAATAGAAGCCGTACTGGTCGTACATCTGCTTCTTCTTCGGATCGCTCAGAATATCGTACGCTTCCTGCACATGCTTGAAGCGGTCTTCGGCGGCTTTGTCGCCTGGGTTGAGATCGGGGTGGTGTTTGCGCGCAAGCCGCCGGTACGCCTTGCGAATATCATCCGCGCCGGCGTTTCGGTTGATGCCTAGCAACTCGTAATGGTCTTGTTGTTTAGTTGCCATAACTGGTGAGCGGAAGGGGCCGTTGCCGGCCCCCGCGGAATTTCAACTACTTCTTGTTTTCGTCAACGTCAACGAACTCGGCGTCGACGACATCGTCTTTCTTCGGCCCGGCACCGTCGCCGGGTTGTGGTCCGGTTCCGGTCTCGGGACCGCCGGGTTGACCGCCGGTGGGGCTGGCGGTGCGGTACATCGCTTCGGCCAACTTGTGGCTGGCCTGAGTGAGCTTATCGGTTGCGGCGTTGATCTGTTCGAGGTTGCCCTCGGCCAGCGCCTTCTTGGTGTCTTCGAGCGCCTGCTCGACGGTTTTCGCGTCGGCTTCGGAGATCTTCTCGCGATGCTCCTTCAACATCTTCTCGATGTTGTAGACCATGGCGTCACCGCGGTTGCGGGCGTCGATTTCATCCTTCTTGCGCCGGTCTTCGCCCTGATGCGACTCGGCGTCCTTCGCCATCTTGTCCACCTCTTCCTTGCTGAGGCCCGAAGAGGACGTAATGGTGATCTTCTGCTCGTTGTTGGTCGCGCGGTCCTTCGCCGTGACGTTCAGGATTCCGTTCGCATCGATGTCGAAGGTCACTTCCACCTGCGGGATTCCACGTGGAGCCGGCGGAATGCCGACCAGTTGGAAGACGCCCAGCAGGCGGTTGTCGCGAGCCATCGCGCGCTCGCCCTGATAGACCTTGATTTCGACCGAGGTCTGGTTGTCCGCCGCAGTCGAAAATACTTCGCTCTTGCGGGTAGGAATGGTCGTGTTTCTGTCGATGAGTTTGGTGAAGACACCGCCGAGCGTCTCGATACCGAGCGACAGCGGCGTGACATCGAGCAGGAGCACGTCCTTGACTTCGCCGCCCAGAACGCCACCTTGAACCGCCGCGCCGATAGCGACTACTTCGTCGGGATTGACGCTGCGATTGGGCTCCTTCCCGAACAGATTGCGAACGATTTCCTGCACTTTCGGAATGCGCGTGGATCCGCCGACCATGACGACTTCGTCAATCTGCTGCGGCGTGATGTTAGCGTCGGCCAGCGCCTGTTTGCAGGGACCGACGGTCCGTTGAAGCAGGTCGTCAACCATCTGCTCGAACCGGGCCCGGGTCAGTTTGATCTGCAGGTGCTTGGGACCTGAAGCGTCGGCGGTAAGGAACGGCAGGTTGATTTCGGTCTCGAGCAGGGTCGAGAGCTCGATTTTCGCCTTTTCGGCCGCGTCCTTCAGACGCTGGAGCGCCATCTGATCTTTGGAAACGTCGACGCCGACTTCCTTCTTGAACTCGGTAACCAACCAATCGATGATGCGCTGATCGATGTTATCGCCGCCGAGGTGAGTATCGCCGTTGGTCGATTTGACTTCGACAATGCCGTCGCCGACTTCGAGAATGGAGATGTCGAAAGTGCCGCCGCCGAAGTCGTATACGACGATGGTTTCATCCTTCTTCTTATCGAGACCATAGGCGAGCGCCGCGGCCGTGGGTTCGTTGATGATACGCATCACTTCGAGACCCGAGATTTGGCCGGCGTCCTTGGTGGCCTGACGCTGCGCGTCGTTGAAATACGCTGGAACGGTGATAACGGCTTTCGTCACCTTTTCGCCCAGATAGGCCTCCGCCGCTTCCTTCAACTTATTGAGGATCATGGCGGAAATTTCGGGTGGCGAGTATTTCTTGCCGTTCGACTCCACCCGCGCGTCGCCATTGTCGCCGGAGATGGCCTTGTACGGGACCATTTTGCTCTCTTCGGTGACTTCGTTGAAGCGCCGGCCCATGAAGCGCTTAATCGAATAAATGGTATTCTCGGGGTTGGTGACGGCTTGGCGCTTGGCCACCTGGCCGACTAGACGTTCGCCGTTTTTCGCGAATCCGACGACCGAAGGGGTCGTACGACCGCCCTCCTGGTTCGGAATGACAACGGGTTGGCCGCCTTCCATCACTGCTACCACCGAGTTAGTGGTGCCAAGATCGATACCGATGATCTTGCTCATGAAACTGTTGATCCTCCCTGAATCTGATGCCCATCCACTTGCAGCGCGGAGCAGGGCGGCGTCCGCACCATTAGCACATTCCTATTATGTGATCTGAGCGAAGGATTGTCAACTCGATATGCGCTTCCTCCTCGCTACAATTCTTATATGCAATGCGTCTGCCACCTCGCTAACGGTCGCCGCTGCCTCTGACCTGTCCCGCGTCGCACCAGCCATCGCGGCAGCGTACCGTAAGGCGACCGGCGTTGAGATCCGATTCAGCTTCGGATCGAGCGGGGCGCTATTACGGCAGATTGAAAACGGGGCTCCATACGACGTGTATCTGTCGGCAAATCAAGCGTATGTGGACGAGGGTGTTGCCAAGGGCGCACTCAGATCCGGGCCGGTCCAAGTGTACGCTACAGGACGGCTTGCGATGTGGTCCCGATCGGGGAAATACCGGCGGGTGGAGGATCTTCGCGATCCGGAGATCCGGCACGTAGCGATTGCGAATCCCGCGTATGCACCGTACGGAGTGGCGGCGGCGGAAGCGCTGCGCCGTGCCGGGGTTTGGGATGCGCTGGAGTCGCGCGGGCGGCTGGTTTTCGGCGAAAATATCCGCCAGACGCTGCAGTACGCCGAGAGCGGGAACGCCGACGCCGCTCTGGTGGCATGGTCGCATGTCTTTGATTCCGGGGGAGTTCTAGTGCCCGAATCGCTGTATACGCCGGTGCGCCAGGCCGGAGCTGTCGTCCGGCAGACGTCGAACGCTGCCGGCGCGGCCCGATTTCTCGAGTTCCTGATGAGTGCTGAGGGTCGGGCGATACTCGAGAAGTTCGGATTCGGACCGGGGCGATCGGGCTAATGGGCTTCGTTTTGTATCGGCCGGGCCAATCTCCCAAGCTGACCTCGCACTCAGGTAAACCTCGTTGGGGGTGCAGGATTTGAACGAGCAGCTTCACGCCGGACCCACCCGGGGAACGACTGGCCCGCGGGCAAATAGGGAGGAATCGCCTTGCCCGCGGTGGGCGTCACGATCGCCGTCGTGCCGGTACTGAAAGTAGACCGGCGGGAACGGTGCTATTCTCTGGGTGGAAATGCATACCGCGTTTGCGGAAACCGAGGGTCCCGATTCCGATGAAGCGTTAGCAGCGCGAGCGCAGGCGGGCGAGCGTGACGCCCTCGAACAGCTATTAGTGCGGCACCGCCCGTGGATCTTCAATCTTGCGATCCGCATGCTCCGCCAGCGGACCGGCACCCAAGACGCTACGCAAGAGATTCTGCTGCGGGTTTTGAGGTCGCTCGACAGCTTCCGCGGCGAAAGCCGGTTCCGAACCTGGCTGTACCGGGTCGCGGCCAACCACCTGCTCAATTTCCGGAGGAAGGAGTGGGTCGCCTCGCAGGCGATCTGTTCGTTTGATGTAGCCGCCGCGGGGCTGAAAAAGGTCCCCGATTTTGACCCTCCGGACCCGCGCACTGTGCAGATGTTGGCCCTATAATGTAGCCGTTCGAGTGTTGAACTGGGGTGGACCGTAATCCACACATTCGAAAGGTCCATTTTGAGTGGCTCCCCACACTGGACACGTTTCGAACTTTTGCGGCATGATTTCGGTCGCGCTCGAACCGCCCAACTCCTTGTCAGATCATGGACATCTGACCAAAACTGCCGCGGCCATCCAAGGTGGGCACCCACCTAGTGTAGTGCGTCAGAAGTCCTTTGACATGACATGAGCCTGAGTTGTCGACAACATAGCGCGGCTGTGCAGGGATGGATAGTGGGCGGGTCCGATGCAGGGGAGGAGGCGTTGGCGCTGTTGTCGCTGAAGCTTCCCGTCCAGCGTGAAGGTCGCGTGAGAGGCCGCTGGGCCGAGACACAGCAGATCGGATAATGTGTTTGAGTTGAGGAAGGCCGACACGCGGTGGTGCCAGGCCAGGGTGTCTCGGGACGAGTGGCTTTCCCGCGTTGTCGAGAACCTGCTCAAGTTTCAGCGGCCAGTCGGCGGTCGATACTGGCGAGAGCGGCGAACTTTCCGTTCTTTGGCACAAACCCGGATGCCCGCAGCTTCGCCCATGCGCGTTTGACTTTTTCCAGAATATCGCTGGCCTTGGCCGTCCAAAGGTAGGGCTTGGGATTCTGGTTGTGTGCGTCAATGTAATCGCGGATGGTCTGCAGCAACTCGGCGACACTGTGAAAGACGCCACGCCGGATGCGTTTCACCGTCAGATCCCGGAAGAAACGTTCGACCATGTTCAGCCAGGAGGAACTGGTGGGGACGTAGTGCACGTGAAAGCGCTTGTGACGAGCGAGCCACTTTTGCACCTCTGGGGCCTTGTGGGCCGAGTAGTTGTCCATGATTAGATGGAGTTGCTTAGCCGGGGGTGTGCGGCAGTCAATGAGTTTGAGAAACCGAATCCAGTCCCAACGATTGTGGGTGGGCATGCAGACGTCGATCACGCTTCCGTCTTGAACATTCATGGCAGCAAACAGAGTAGTGGTCCCATGCCGCTTGTAGTCGTGGGTCATGGTTCCACAACGCCCTTTTTTCCAGGGCAGGCCGGGTTGGGTGCGATCCAGAGCTTGGATCTGACATTTTTCGTCAACGGACAGTACGATCGCATCGTCGGGAGGTAGTAAATAGAGGCGGACGACATCTTCCAGCTTTTCAGCGAAGTGGCGGTCGTTGCTCAGTTTGAAGGTCTTCACCCGATGCGGTTTGAGCCCGTGCGCCCGCCAGACGCGGCCCACGGTGGAAGCACTGACGGCGGCCACCTCCGCCAACGTGCGCGTACTCCAGTTGGTGGCATTGGCGGGCGTCTGGCGGGTCGTAAGCGACACGATCTCATCGATCTTGCTCGCTGCAATGACATGGGGTCGTCCGGAGCGCGGAGCGTCTTTCTCAATTCCGGCGATTCCTCGATCCAGGAATCGCCCTCGCCAGAGGCCTGCCGTTTGACGGCTGATGTCTAAAGCCTTCGCGATCTCGACGTCGGTTTTGCCCGCGGACGCCTGCAAGATAATCCGGGCCCGCTCGACCAAACGGGCCGCCAGGGTTCGGCTGCGAGAGAAGCGCTCGAAGTCATCCTGCTGTTCAGCCGTTAACCATACCTTGGGCGCCGTCGGCATGTTGATCCTCAATTCGGAGTGCGCTTCCGGCTGTTCTTGCGCGGTTGTTGTTTCCGCTCCAGGACAAGGAGTTCGGCGTTCACCTCGAACAATTCCGCCAACATCTCCTTGAACTTCCGGCCGAGGTCCACGCGTTGGCGAATGGAATCGACCCACTGTTGGGGAATATGCTCGACCCGCTTTTTGCCCTGGGCCATGAAAGTGAGCGACCAGAGGGGGTGGCTCACGCCGTCGGCACAGTGACAAGATGGCTTGCCGCAACGGCGGTGAGTCAGGGCGAGGGAACCGGGAAGGGCGTCAGGAGGGAGATCGAGACGCGAGGCAAGCTGACGTTTGCGCTGCCGAAGGCGGTTGGCGAGAGGGCCGGCGGGCGAGAGTTTCATTCTATTCTGCCTGTAATACTACACGCAGCTCCCTCGGGAAGCAACTGAATTCAACACTAGAAGACGAAGAATGATAGATAGGGCTACTACCGGTCTGGAAAGCACCCTGGCCTCCGGCAGCGATCCGCCTGGTGTCTGGAAGTGATTGGAATAACCGCTCCTGCGCTGCCAGGAGCGGTGTGTTAAGAAACTTCTGACGCACTACACTTCGCCCATCATTGCGATGCTGGTGCCAAACACGGCCGCGCCTTCGAACTGCGACTTCACGCGATCCGGATTGATGATGGTTCCAGCATCCACCGCGACGTCGACTCTCGGAATGCGAACCTGTCCCTTGGGTCCAACCTCGACCGCAGCGACTACCGCCACATAAGTCAGGAAACTGCGGTGCGCGGCGATCCCCAATGCGTGACCGGCTCCGGGTTTGTGATTCGCCCAACCCGATTTCTGGGCCACAAGGTTGATGACGTTGCGGAGGCGTGCCGTGTCGAACTCGAATTTGGGATCGGCAGGCGGGCCCTGCTTCAGACCCTCTTTCTTGAAGTCGATGACTCGCGGTTCGCCGATGATATCGAGAAGATACTCGACACGGTCGCGGCGCGGGCCCATTCTCGACACGCAGATTCGCGATCGGGTAGGGGCATGCACCGCGGTTTTCAACGTCTGGCCATCGGCCGTACTCAGCGGCGCACGCATGGCGACGTCGATAATTCTATCCAGTTCCTCAACGTTCACCTCCATCCGTCGCCGGGATGATTTCCTGGCTCTGCGCGAGAATTCGTAGAAGTGGGCAATTGGCGGGGACTTCAGCGTTTTGCCCTTCCTGGGATTTCCGGCACCTCGCCGCAGCCGCCGAGCCGTCGCCATGCGCTTTGCGGGATTGCCGAACTGCCCAGCCTTTGATGGCCGGAACCCTGGGATCTAAGGGATCGTTACAGGACCCGACGGCCGACGTAACCGTTGATTCAATGGGTTTTGCCGATAGTCCTGTGGTTTCTGCGTTGTCCGATTCTAGGAGTTGGCCCGGCTAAGTTGACCCGGATCCAGCGGGGTTCAGGCGACTCGTGGATCCGCCGGGGCGATCAACTGCTCGACTCATAGAAAGCGAAAAACCGGCCGATTTCGCCTCGCAGCGATGATGGACGAACGGACCGCGCCGGAGCCCGGTGGACATTGGCGACGGTCACTTCCGATGCTGTCGAGCCTGGAGTCGCGCCGGCGACCCAAATTACGAAAACCCAATGAAACTGGGGTGCTTTACAGATTCCTGCTCAGAGCCGGATAAACGAAGTCTCGGTGAGGCGTCTGTTTTCAGGATTGCTCACTCTTGGCGCAATATCGGCTGCAGCCATGCGGGTAGCGTCCCCGCGAGTTATCATAAATAGGAAAGCCACCCGTAATGCCAGCGAAGTCCGATTCCGAAATGAATAATATCAACAGTTGGCTCGAAGACGAGCTCTATCAGCAATATCTGCACGACCGCGGGGCTGTCGACGAAAGTTGGAAGACGGTCTTCGAGCAGCATCCCTCGAGCAACGGAGCCGCTGCGAAATCCGCCGCGCCGGCCCCTGTCGTCCAGGCCGCCTCGTCCGAACAGCTGGTCCCACTGCGCGGCGCTTCGGCCCGCGTTGCCCAGAACATGGAAGCCAGCTTGTCGA
>JBBQGE010000069.1:0-34011 GCA_038322675.1 Bryobacterales bacterium | reverse complement strand
ATGCGCGTTGCGCTTCGAGAGCGGGCAATGGTTCCGACATGGTAAACCTGCCTCCTTTCAACCTAGCGTATCACTACGCTAGGTTTAGCGTGACGAAAAAGAAGACCCTCAATCGGTCTCACTTTGAAGTCGCGCACCCGGCGAGGAAAGGGCATCGTCGAAGATCGCGGTGAAACGATATCCTGTAGGTTGACTCGCAACTTAGCGCTGATGGCGCTCCTCCTCTCCTGCTGCCGGGCCCAAACAGAGCCGCCCAAGAAAGTCGATCCGCCGCAAAAGTTCGTGGTGGTGGTGACTGCCACGTATGCTCCCATTCCGCTGGATGAAACGGATCGGACTGTGCGCGTGTTTGACGTTCAGGGCGACCGGACTCTAGTGAACTCCGTTTCGGATTATCTGCAGTCGGATTCGTCGGTGGATTTGCGGCGGCGCGCGCCGGGCGATACGCAAGGGGATCTGTCGATTCGGGGCGGCGGGTTCGGGCAGTCGCTGGTGCTGCTGAATGGCATTCGGATCAACGACGCACAATCGAGCCATCACAATATGGACCTGCCGGTATCGCTCGACGCGATTTCCGAAATTCAGGTGCTGCACGGGTCGGGATCCACCGAGTACGGATCGGATGCGGTGACCGGGGTGGTGAATCTACTGGTACGGCCACAGGGCACAGAGGTGCGATTGCGGGGCGCGTTGGGGAGCGACGGAATCAACCAGGAAAGCGGGGTGGTATCGGTGGGATCCGAGAGGGTGGCGCAAACGTTCGTATTCTCGCGGGATTTCTCAACCGGGTTCCGGCCCGACCGGGATTATCGGGACCTGACGCTGTCATCCATTACGCATGCGAAGTGGCGGCCCGGGGCGACTGACGTGTTGCTCGCAATCAGCGACAGGCCGTTCGGGGCGGATCAGTTCTACGGGAACTACAACTCGTGGGAGCGCACCAAGGGCTGGTTCGCGTCATTACGGCAGGAACTCGGGTCGAAAACCGAGGCCGACTTCTCGTTCCGTCGCCACACCGATCTGTTCGTTCTCTATCGCGATCGGCCGCAGGTCTATACGAATCGCCATGCTCTGGAGAGTTGGACCGGAGCGTTGCGGCGCAGCGATCCGATCGGTCTGAATTCGCGGCTGAGCTACGGCGTGGAACTCTATGGCGATCGCATCGACAGTACGAATTTGGGAGTCCATCAGCGAATCCGCGAGGCTGGTTACCTGGCGTGGGATGCTCGCGTGTTCCGGCGGTTCTCTGTGACAGCGGGCCTGCGCGATGAGGTGTACGGGCGGTTTCAGCACCAATTGATTCCGACGGCTAGCGCAGGCGTGTGGCTGTCGTCGAAGTGGAAACTGCGAGGAGCGGTGAGCCGCGCATTCCGGCTTCCCACCTACACCGACCTGTATTATCACGATCCCGCCAACGTGGGATCGCCGGATCTGCGGCCGGAGAAGGCGTGGAATTTCGAAGGCGGCGTGGACTGGCATCCCGCGGACCGCGTGCGTGCCGGTGCTACTGTGTTTCATCGCCGCGACAAGGATTTGATCGATTATGTGCGGTACTCGGCAACCGATATCTACCGGGCGACGAACTTCCAGAGTCTGTCGTTCACCGGGTTAGAAGCGATGGTCGAGTGGCGTACGCGGCGAGCGGGCCTGTTATCGGTGCAGTACACGGGAATCGCCGGGCAGCGCGATGCGGTGCCGGGGGCGATCTCGAAATACTTGTTCAACTACCCGATTCACAACGGGGTGGTCACGTGGCAGGGAGCGCTCGGGCGCGAGTTGACGGCGCGGACCCGAATTGGCGTGACGGACCGGTTCGCGCGTGAACCGTACGGAATCTGGGACGTATCGGTGGCGCGGTCGCGCGGGTGGGCCAGGCCGTTCCTGCAAGTTTCGAATGTGACCGCGACGAATTACGAAGAAATTTCGGAGGTGGTGATGCCGCGGCGCTCGATCATCGGCGGCATTGAATTTCGGATGCCCGGCGGCCATTAGGGGTTTTCCGGTGAGAGGCGGCTGGGCCGGTCGCGACTAACTCAGCGAGACGGACCAGCTATGAAATTCAGTCTTCGCGTCCGATGGGGCGATTCACGCCCAAGTTTCGTTTCTCCTCTTGCTCCAGCGGCCCGTGCAGTCGTGCTCGAACCGCTGTTCCGGCCGGACTCCAAGACCCGGTTCGTGGACGTATCGGCGCCGGAGGGCGTGGCGGAAGTGCGCACATTCCGTCCCGCAGTCCTGGCCGGCTCGCTCGAGAAATTGCGCGCGTTGCCGGCTGAGGTGGAGGCGACTCACGCAGTGGTGATCTTCACGCCGGAGGGATCGGCGTGTGCGTCCGAGCCGGATCGCGATGCGCTGTGGGAACAGTTCCGTGTGCCGGTATTCGAGCAGGTGTTGGCCGCAGATGGCCGGCTGGCGGCGTGGGAGTGCGAAGCTCACGACGGGCTGCATCTTACGGAAGGCGCGCATGCGGCACCGGGGTCGGCTGTCGAATCGACCACGTGCGGGTGCGGTCTGGCGGGGCCGAGGATTCTGCGGCCGCTGGTCCATTCACGGGTCGCCGCCGCATAGATACAAAATGGCATAGAATCTCAGCCATGATCAGTTCCAGCCGTCGCGACTTTGCGCGCACGATGATGGGCGGGGCGGTGTTCATGGCGAGCGCGAGAGCCGCGCGAAAACTGCTCGAGCCCCTTACCCCAGGCATCAAGATTTCGCTGCAAATCCCGAACGAGTTTACCGATGAAGATCTGACTTTCGCCCGGCAGATCGGGGTGGAGTACGTCAGCATTCCGACCGCGGGCGGCACCTTCGAGACGTTTGCGAACTTCAAGCAGCGCGTGGAGTCCGCAGGCCTGAAGGTGGCGAACATCGGCAATTCGAACGTCCACAACATGCCCGAGGTGACGCTGAATTTGCCGGGGCGCGACCAGAAGATCGCGGAGTACAAGCAGTATCTGCGCGACCTGGGGCGGGCTGGGCTGCACTACACCACTTACGCGCATATGGGCAACGGCATTTGGAGTTCGAGTCCGGAGACGGCACGAGGCGGGGCTCGGGCGCGTGCGTTTCATGAGAGCTCGGCGAAGGGGTACTGGATTGAGAAGACCTTCGAATCGCCGCTGTCGCACGGGCGCAAATTCAGCAAAGAGGAGATCTGGGACAACTACACGTACTTCATCCGGCAAGTGGCTCCGGTGGCGGAGGAGGCGGGCGTGCAAATCGGGGTTCATCCGGACGATCCGCCAGTGCCGGAGTTGGCTGGCGTGCCGCGATGCATCTTCGGGAATTTCGATGGGTACGTGAAGGCGCTACAGATTGCGAACAGTCCAAACGTCGGGGTGTGCCTGTGCTGCGGTACCTGGATGGAGGGCGGCAAGCTGATGGGCAAGGACGTGTTCGAGGCGGCTCGAGCATTTGCAGGGATGGGGAAGTTGTGGAAGATGCACTTCCGGAATGTCAGCGGGCCGGTTCCGAACTTCGTCGAGGCTTTTGTCGACGACGGGTATACGGACATGAAGAAGCTGATGCGGACGCTGGTGGATGTCGACTTCCGGGGGATTCTGATCGCGGATCACGTACCGGCAATGGTCGGCGACCGGCACACGGGATGGGCCTACAGCGTCGGGTACATTCGAGCGCTGTACGACATGGCTCGGGACGAGAAGCGCGGGTAGGGCGGGGTGGTACCGCGCTACTCACGATACTGCACCAGAGGCGACAGCCTCGAAACGGGAAGCGCCGCGTCTGGATCGATGGAGATGCAGGCCATTGGACAGCAGATCCCAAACAGCGTCAAGGCTCCGATCCTTGACGGCGACCCTATCAGGGGTTGTTGCCAGTGTGGGCGCCGTCACGCTGCCGAAGAAGCTCGAACTCGACAACGTGGGCTGGTGGCAGGGGCGGAGAACAAAGCGATCGTCAGATTACTTCGGGGAGGCTACCAGCCGATAGCCGACGCCCCGGACCGTGAGCAGATGGCACGGGTGGCCGGGATCATCTTCAATGTAGCGTCGTAGCCGGACGATGAAATTGTCGATTGCGCGGGTGTCGGTGTCTTCGTGGAGTCCCCACACCTCTTCCAGCATCGACTTCCTGGATACGGGCTTCCCTTCGTGTGCGATGAGGTACCGGAGCAGATTCGCCTCCATCAGCGTCAGCGGGTAGGCCTGATCGCCGGCGCGGATTTCGAGGTTATCGAAGTCCACGATCCGGGACCCGAGGGCGTAGCGGTCCGTAGGAGGCTCCTGGGCGCGCGTGCCGTTGCCGGCCAGCAGCCACCTGGTACGGCGCAACATGCTGCGGAGCCGGGCGATCAGGATCGAGAGTTCGAACGGCTTGGTGAGGTAGTCGTCGGCGCCGGCGGCGAATCCGCGGAGAACGTCGTCGGGGTGGCCGCGCGCGGTGAGCATCAAGGTCGGAATGAACTGGCCGGCATGGCGGAGCTCGGAGATGACTTCGAAGCCATCCTTGCCGGGCAGCATGACGTCGAGCACGACGATGTCGAACGGCGGCGACGGTTGCAGCAGAACGTCGAGAGCGGCTTCACCGGTATCGACGACGGATACCCGGTAGCCTTCGGCTTCGAGGTTGAACCTTAGACCTTCGGCCAGGTGCTGCTCGTCTTCGACGATGAGAACGCTGGTCATTCGTTTACGGGGAACTGCAGTACGAACGTAGCACCGCGGCCCGGCCCGTCGCTTTCCGCCCACACGCGGCCGCCGTGGCGTTTGGCGACAGAGCGTACGATGTACAGTCCCAATCCGGTTCCTTTGACGCGCGTGGCCAGTTGGCCGGGTACGCGGTAAAACCGCTTGAAGATTCGCTTCAATTCGCTCTTCTGGATGCCGGGACCGCGATCGCGGACACGCACGGCGACGTATTTCCCGCTGACGCGCTCGGTCTCCACGGTGACTTGAGCGGAGTTGCCGGAGTACTTGAGGGCGTTATCGATGAGATTGGAGATGGCCGCGCGGACCTCATCGAGATCGCCGCGGATGGTGGACTGTGGACCGGGTCGGAAGTTGAGGGAGTCGGGCGGAACGCGGTGGAGAGTGCGGGCGCGCGTGAGGCATTCGTCGACCACGGTGTTGAGATCGAAGCGCGAGACATTGAGCTTCGACGAGGCGGACCCGACGCGGCCCGTTCGCAGCACCTGCTCAATGGTGGCCAACAGCCGGTCGCTGTCCTCCAGCATGATCCGGTAGAACTCGCGGCGTTTATCCTCGTCGACGGCCCGGGTCTGGAGCGTTTCGAGATACAGGCGAATGGAGGCGACGGGCGTTTTCAGCTCGTGGGTGACGGCATTGATGAAGGCGTCGTGCTGTTCGTTCCGGCGAATTTCGCGAACCAGGAAGATGGTGTTCAGTACGACGCCGCTGATGATGATGGCCAGCAGCAGGATTCCGAGGGCGAGTAGGATTCCGGTGCGCCAGTTGAGCAGAACCCAACCGATGTAGAGGACGAGGATGACGAAGATCAGGCCGGCGCCGAGCGCGATGAAAAACGCGATCGACTTTCGCCGGCCCGTCATTACCATGCCTCCAGCTTATGATGAGCGGGAGGCGATTGCAGAGATCAGGCGGCCTTGCGCTCGGCGACCGGATTCACACTGGCGACTTTCACGCCTTTGGCAATACCGAGTTTCTCCAGCAGGCGGATGGTGAGCCAGGTGATATCGAGTTCGTACCAGGCGAGGCCGTGGCGCGCCGAGGTGGGATGCGCGTGGTGGTTATTGTGCCAGCCTTCGCCGAAGCTCAGCATGGCGACCCACCAGTTGTTCCGCGAATCGTCACGAGTGGCAAACCGGCGCCGACCCCAGAGGTGAGTGGCTGAATTAACGAGCCAGGTGGCGTGGAGTCCAAGAGTCACGCGGAGGAACACCCCCCAAAGCAGGAACGGCAGTCCACCGATCGCGAGGAGGAGGACTCCGACGATCGTGAGCGGGAGATAGTGATACTTCGTGATCCAAACATGGAACTTGTCGCGCGCCAGGTCGGGAGCATAACGGGCCTGGTCGTTGGCATCACAATGCAGGGCATCGCCGACCATCATCCAAACGATATGAGCCCACCATTTGCCGTCGCGCGGGGTATGCGGATCGCCTTCCTTATCGGAGAACTGGTGGTGGACCCGGTGAGTGGCTACCCATGAGATAGGACCACCCTCGAGGGCCAGCGCGCCGCAGATGGTGAGAAAGTATTCGATGACCTTCGGAACTTTGTAACCGCGGTGGGTGAGCAGGCGATGGTATCCCATACCGATGCCGAAGCTCAGCGAAATCCAGTAGAGCCCCAGGGCTACGAAGAAGGCGGGCCAACTGAAGAAGAAGAATGCGGCCACGGCGCCGGCGTGGAACACGACGAATGCGATCGACGTGACCCAATTGATTCCATCTCTTTTGACAATAGGAGCTGCTGTGGTTTGCAAGATTCCTCGTGTAATGATTGGACGGGAGCGGCCCAGGCTGCCCCTTCCATTCCAAGTTATCAGCGAACGCTGCCGCGAAATGTAAGAGTTATGTAATAGCGACTCCGAGGCGTCCGCCGTGATGACTCTGAAGCGCGTTAGCATGGAATCCAATGGCCAAAACTCTGCTGGCGATGGGGGCCCACTACGACGATTGCGTCTTCGGCGTTCCCGGTGTGATGCTGCAAGCGATTCAACAGGGGTGGCGCGTGGTGATCGCGGCGTTGATCGGCGACTACAGCAACTGGCAGCCGGTGAAGGGCCGGGAGAAGGCGCTGGTGGAAGGTTCCAAGGAACTCGCGCATCACTATGGTGCGGAGATGCGATTCCTCGATTTTGCCTCCCATCTGTTCGACGTCACGACGGAGGCGAAGAAATCCGTAGCGGAATTGGTGGCCGGCATCAACCCGGATATGGCCGTGATCCTGTGGCCGGAGGATACGCACGACGACCACCGGGTGGCGTCGCGGCTGTGCGAGATCGCGGTGAAGAATGCGGGGCAGATTCTGGGACGCACGGATGCAACCGCGCCGCGCCAGATCTATTACTACGACAACGGACCGCGGCACACGCGCGGATTCGATCCGGATACGTTCGTCGACGTCACGCCGGATTGGGCGGTGGCGACAGAGTGGCTGGGGAAGTTGATGGCGTTGATGCGGAACCAGGAGTATGCGCCATCGCAACGGGATTCCGCGGTGGAGTTGAAGACTGCCATCGCGGCGTATCGTGGCGCGACCTGCGGGGTACGGTATGCGGAGGCCTTGCGGGCGTACGAAAAGAGGCCCGCGAAGCTGTTCGGTTAGCAGCGTACCAATCATTTATAGGCTGCGCCCTGTGCTGCCATGAACCAGAAACACCGAAAAGACGCGCCAGCGCCGGCTAGACCGTTGCGTGTTCGATTCGAGGAGTCACCCGGGCAACTTCGGGAACTTGAATTCCGTGAGACGTTCGTGATTGGACGTATCGACGAATGCGGCGTCTGCGTGCGGAACGAGTTTGTAAGCCGCCGCCATGCGGAAGTCAGGTACGAAGACGGGAAGTGGCAGGTTTGCGATCTGGAAAGCCGCAACGGAATTTTCGTAGACGGGGTGCGTCTGGAGCGGGTGGAGGTGGCAGGCGACGTCGCGATCCGGCTGGGAATCGAGGGGCCGACGGTGGAACTCAGTGTTCCGGTAGAGCGGCGGCCGAGCCTGCCAGAGGGCACCGACCCGAAGGTGCGGCAGTACATCGATCACTATCTGAGAGAAGGCGCGGACGACGAACCGGCCGGAGATCACACGCTCATGGTCCGGCGCGCTTTTTCCCATCTGCAGTCGCGTCAGAGGCGGAAGTTCACCTGGGTGGTTGCGGGACTTTGTGCGTTGGTGGTGGCAATCGGCGCCTATGCGGTGTTGCAGTATCGGGAGACGAAGCAACAGCGGGAACTGGCGGAAGAGCTGTTCTATTCCATGAAGTCGTTGGACGTGGAGATTGCGAATCTGCAGCGCCTGGTGGCCGGATCGAATCCGCAAGCGACCGAGCAGGTGGCACAGTACCAGGACCGGCGGAGAGCAATGCAGAAGAACTACGACCGGTTTCTCACGGCACTGCGCGTTTACGATCCGAAGGTGACGCCGGAGCAACGGCTCATTCTTCGCGTGGCGCGCATCTTCGGCGAGTGCGAGGTGGCGGCGCCGCCCGACTTCACTTCGGAGATCGGCAGCTACATTCGAAAGTGGCAGTCGTCGCCGCGGTTAGCGAATGCAATCCGGCGAGCGCACGACAGCGGCTACACGCCGGTGATTGTCCGCGAACTGCTCAAGCAAGGCCTGCCACCCCAGTTCTTCTATCTCGCGCTGCAGGAGAGCAACTTCGATCCGTATGTCAGCGGGCCGCAGACTTACAAGGGGATTGCGAAAGGGATGTGGCAGTTTATTCCGGAGACCGGGGCTAAATACGGCTTGAAAATCGGGCCGCTGGTCGAGTTGCGGCGCGCGGACCCGGGTGACGAGCGCGACCAGTGGGATCGCGCGACGACGGCTGCCGCCCAGTACATCAAGGATCTCTACATTGACGACGCGCAGGCGTCGGGCATGCTGGTAATGGCCTGTTATAACTGGGGCGAGGACAAGGTGCTTCCGCTGGTCCGGAGCATGCCGACGAATCCCCGGGAGCGCAATTTCTGGAGATTGCTGCAATCGTATCGCGGCAAAGTGCCGAAGGAGACGTACGACTACGTCTTCTACATCGTGTCGGCTGCGGTGATCGGAGAGAATCCCCGAATGTTCGGTTTCGATTTTGAGAATCCGCTCAGCCATCTCGAGGCGGAGTAGGCAGCTTCCCGAAACCTGGCTGGACGTACGGTCTAACGATAGACCCGCTGGTATCACTAACTACCTGCCGGGGGTTTGACCGCGGCGCAATTGCTGGTATTCTAGCTTGCACCCGGTGAAGTATGCTGGCACAAACTCGCATCGACTGTTACGAGATCAAAGACGTCCTCGGGCAAGGCGGCATGGGCGTCGTCTTCCGCGCATACGATCCCAACCGCAAGGGGTTCGTAGCGCTGAAGACGATGCGGGACGCCGCGGATCCTGCCGCTCTTGAGCTGTTCAACCAGGAGTGGAGAACACTCGCGAATCTGAGTCATCCGAACATTGTCGACGTACTGAATTCGGGCGCGTTCGAGGACCAGGGGCAGCGGAAGCCGTACTTCGTGATGCCGCTGCTGCCGGGCAAGACGCTGGACAAACTGATCAAGGAGTCCGGCCACGACCTGACCCCCGGTCGCGTGGTGGAGATCCTGGTTCAGACATGCCGGGGTCTTCAGGCAGCCCACTCCACCGGCCTGGTGCATCGCGACGTGAAGCCAAGCAATCTGTTCGTTCTCAGCGACGACTCGGTCAAGATCATCGATTTCGGAATGGTGCATCTGTCGGATGCCGCGAAGTCGGTGACGGGCATCAAAGGCACATTGCACTACATGTCTCCCGAGCAACTGGAGATGAAGGAGGTAACGCCTGCCACCGACATTTTTTCACTTGGGGTGGTCGCGTACGAGGCACTCACTGGTCGTAATCCGTTCAGCCGCGCTACCGAGCGGGCAGTGTTCGAGGCGATCCGGCGTGAGTTTCCTCCACCGGCCTCCGACTTGAATCCAGCGGTGGGGAAGGCGCTGGCACAGGTTGTCGCAAAAGCGATGGCGAAAAACCCCTGGAATCGTTTCGCGAGTGCGCGGGAATTCAGCGATTACCTGCAGCGCGCGATCAAAGGCGAAGCCATCGAGGGATTCGAGGTGGCCAGATTGCAGCCAAGTCTGGAGCGCGCGCGTAAGGCACTCCGTGAAAGCGACTTCGAATACGCGAACGAAATTCTGAATGAACTCCAACTCGAAGGGCATCTTGATTCGGAGATAACTCTTCTGCTGGATCAAGTGAAAGAGGGTTCGCGGAATAAGGCGATCCGGCAGTTGTTGGACAGCGCGCGAACGCGGCTTCAGGAAGACGAGTTCCCGCTAGCCTGGCAGAAGATCCAGGAGGCATTGCAGAGCGATCCCGGCAACGAGGAAGCGCAGCAGTTACAGGCGGAAATCGAGACGCGGCGGAAAGACCAGCAGATCGAGAAGTGGCAGCGGCTGGTGCAGCAGCATCTGCACAATAACGCTTTCACCCAGGCGCGCCACGCAATTCAGGAGATCCGCAAGTTACAACCCGACGCTCCGAACGTGCGGGAATTGCTGCAAAGCGCGGACCGGCGCCAGGCGGAGTATCAGAAGGCTTGCGAAGAGAAGGAACAGCACTTCGAGTCGGCGATGCGCTCCTACGGCAGCGGTGAGATCAGTTCCGCTTTGAGCAAGCTGGAGAAGATCATGGCCATCGACAGCCGGAGTCCGGGTTTGTCGCTGCCTGGTCGGGATGAGGTCTATCGCGAGACGTACCAGAAGGTCCGTTCGGAGTTGGAGACCATACAGCACGCGGCCGCTGAGATTGAACGGGCGATGGCCGGCGGCAACCTGGAGCGTGCCTCGGAGCTTGTTACGGAGCAGTGTTCGAAATATCCGGGTGATTTAAGATTGCAGGCGCTCAAATTCAAAGTGGAGGATCTGGTTCGCCAGGAGAAATCGAGTTACATCGCGGAGACGGGTAGGCGGGTGGAGTCGGAACCCGATCTGAACCGGAGGGTGCAGTTTCTGGAGGAAGCGCTGGCGCGATATCCCAACGAGCCGCATTTCGAGGAACTGGCGAGCAGCCTCCGAAAAAGGCGCGATCTGGTGAATTCTATTGTCGCCAAAGCGCGCCAATGCGAAGAGCAAGGACTGCTGAATGAGGCGCTGGTTCAGTGGACGACTCTGCAGAATATCTATCCTCAACATCCCGGATTGGATTTCGAGTTGGAGCGCGTGCGAAGCGGCTGCGACGTGCAGAGAAAGCAGGAAGCAAAGCTTGAATGGGTGAATAAGATCGACCGGCTGTTACAGGAAGGCGACTATGAGCGAGCGCACGAGTTAGCAGTGGAGTCGTTGGAGACCTTCAGCTCCGATCAGGAGTTGCAGACGCTCAAGCGACTGGCACAGGAGGGCCGGGATCGAAGCGCCGATGCGATGGCTTTGACCGAGCAGGCTCAAGCGCAGGCAGCAGAGCGAAACTACCTTGGGGCCATCGAGATGCTTCGCCGCGCAGTGTCGCTGGATCCTCATAATGCGGTGGTGCGCGGGAGGCTGGCCGATATGCTGGCCGCGCAGGCCCAAGTTGTGTTGTCGAGTGATTGGCGGACCAGCGAGTCGCTTGTGCAGGAGGCGCTGCAGGAGGTGCCGGATCATGTCCTGGCGAAGAGCCTTCGTCCCCCGATTCTTCTTGCCAAGAGGGCTGAGTTTGTCGATCGGTGCGCGTCCGAAGCGAGAGAGTTACAGGCGGCGGGAGATATCTCCGCTGCGCTCGACAGGATCCAGCAGGCGCTGCTAAAGTACCCGAATGACGGACGGCTGGTGCAGCTTCAGAAGACGCTGAGAGATCAGTTGCATCTGCGCCGCGATCGCGATTACGAAGAGCTCAAGCAAGCTGCGAAGAGGGTGGAACAGATCCGGGACCAGACCAGTCTCACGGCGCTTCTCGATCGCTCACTTGTGGTCGCGAAATCGTATCCGGGCGATCCGGAGATAACAGCGCTGATTTGCGAGATCGGGCAGAAGGCGAGAAATGCCGGCGAGTTGGAAGAGACGAAGGTCTTCTCTGCTCCCGATACGAGGACTGAAGCAGTAGCGGAAGGGGCCGTGTCGTCAGGGGCCGCGGCAGCCGTTCAATCAACGGTCGCGGAGTCGAGTGCCGCCTCTGTGCCGGTGAAAGGCGCCTGGTTTTCTTCGGCCCGATCGAGGTTTTCGGGATTAACGACCTATCAGCGTGCGGCTGTGGCGGCGGTTCCGGTCCTGGTGCTGCTGGGTGTTTTCGCATTCATTGCTTTGTGGTCGAAACGGACGGTGGTGACTCCCAAGCCTCTCGCGACCAGCACCGTCACGATTACAACGAATGTCGATGGAGCCAGCGTGACGATCGACGGGCATGCCTCAACCGGACAAGTAGCAGCGCTGACGCAGGGCGTCCATCAACTTACAGCGGCGAAACTCGGCTATAAGACGTTCGCGCGGACAATAATAGTAGGCGCTCAGCCATCAACCCTCAAAGCGGTTCTCGAACCAGAACCGCAAACAATTCGGATCTCTGCCGACACTCCGAACGGAAACGTTCTCTTGGACGGGAACGCGCTCGGACCACTGCAGGGTGGCAATTTCAGCTACGATCTCACGGGCGATGGGAGTCACACGCTGAAACTCATGGACGGAAGACGAGAGATCTTCACCGTGGAATTTGAGGTGAAAGGAGGCGAGGCGGCACGACTTATTCGACCGCCGCTCAGCCCGGGCTTGCCTGTCGCAGTGGTCAGCAGGTTGGGATCGAGAGCAGTTATTCAATCGAGTGCTCCAGGAACGAAAGTGATTCTGAAGAGCGGCGAGACGCAGGTGCTCGCTCCCGAGGGTAGTGATTTGAATCTCACTCCCGGCGAAACGGATATCACGCTTGGCGCTGCGAATCAGCAAGTAAGTTTCTCCATCGAAGCCGGGAATGCGCCGCTGCTGGCCATCCGGTCCGGGATCGCCAACAAAGGAACGCTTGCTATTGAGGCGAATATTCCGGACGCGGACGTATTTATCGATGGCCGTAAGAGCACGCGGCGCATGCAGAACGGGAAGTGGTTTGGCCAATTCGAACCGGGCGATCATGTAGTCGCGGTGAAGCAGGATGGCTTCGATGCCGTTCCCGATCAGAAAGTCTCGATCGGCGCGGGGAAACGAGGGACGGTTCGATTCGCGCTGGCACAATCCGTGACCACGGCGTTTCTGAGAGTCGAGAATGCCACGCCCGAGGCCGAGTTATCCGTTGACGGGCGCATAGTCGGCCGGGTGGGCGCCGACGGGACGCTGGGGCCCGTGGAGGTTCAGCCCGATGTGGACCACACAATCCGGCTGCAACGTGACGACTATGAACCGTCCCTCGAGATGAAGCGCAGGTTGACCGTGAAGTCTACTGCTGTGTTGTCGGGCCCGGAGATGCGGCTTAAGGCTCTCGGGGTTTTGGAGTTGACGGTCGAACCCTCGGGAGCAATCGTCATGATCCGGCAGCGTGGCCAGGCGGCCCGACGAATTCCGGGCCCCACGCTGCATCTGAAGGAGGGCAGATACACGCTCAGCGCCACGGCGGATCCAGCGAGTTATAGCTCGATTGAAGAGGACGTCCAGGTCGTGTCGGGGCAACGGGTTCAACGGAGGCTGGTGGTGCCACGCAAGGTGGAGGTGGTGACGATTCAGCCTGTTCGAATGGATATTCCCGACTTGTTCAGTAAGAAGGATTGGGAGAAGGACGAGAGTGGATTCTGGTACCACGAGGGTCCAGCCGATATCATTGAGCCACATTTTCAGCACATATTCGATGTGGAGAGGATTAAAAAGCGCCTCGGGCGTCAGGAAGACATTACGTGGAGGACATACACGAATGGCGGCGATCACATCGAGTTTGAAATTGACGGGTCGAATTACAAGCGGCGAACGTTTACGGGTGGGAAGGCAGGCGCGACAGAGACTAAACCGCACGGCTTGGGACATCCGGATTTCTACCGGTTGAGCATCACTGTCGAAGCGCAGCGCATAATCGTTAATCTTGGAGAAGTGAGTGACACGATTCAGTTGCGTGTGGATGGGCGAACGTCTTTCACCGGCAAATTCGGACTCCGCCTGATCAAATGAAATTACCCGAGGACGATAATGACCTCCATTTTGGATCGGTAATCTCACGGGGAGCGAAGACGGCAAGCTGCCGCGATAGTTCGATGACATCTCGCAGAATTGTTGGGGGTTGCGAAATTTCCCGCGGAGCCAGTGTGCCGCCAACTTCAAACTTCTTCGCATCCACCGCCGTGATCGATGTAAATCGGATCGCGCTCAGCCACGTGCCGCACATACTGACCGACGACCGTACTAACTAAGTCACCGGCATCCATTTGCAACTTAGCTCGATAACTGTGCGTACGGCACGCGACCGGCTTGTGGCGGAACTGCCGCGATCGTCAATGCTAGAACCAGAATCGCTTCCACGTTGCCGATATGCCGGCCGGCAGGACAAAGTATTCCCGGCGCCGCGGGAATAAGGCGGCCGTCATGATGAATGACGATAGCATATGAGCATCACTCTTGCTAGAAGTGTGACGTGCGACTTGTTGGATCTGAATGCCGGATTACTGCAGCAGGCGCTGGACGTCCTGGCGACGATGGACTCCGGGACATACACCCGTCCCGCCGAACTGTTCGACAACCAGCGGATCGGCGGACACATCCGGCACGTCGTCGAATTCTACGAGCGCCTGTTCGCAGGCCTCCGAACCGGCGTCGTAGATTACGCCGCACGGCGCCGCGACCCTGTCGTTGAATCAGACCGCGAGGCCGCCATCGCACGCCTCACCGAAATTCACGACCGCCTGCAAACCGACAACGAGACATTCGACGGCGTCGATCTGTTAGTTCAACCCGAGGAGTCTTCGCTCGGTCCCGTCGGTTCAACCGCCGCCCGTGAACTCGAAGCGGTCGCGAGCCATACCGTGCACCACTTCGCGCTCGTCGCCGTGCTGCTCCGCTATTTCGGCCACCCAGTCCCTGATGATTTCGGCGTGTCCAAAACTACGCTGCGCCATCGCGAACTGCCAGCGGCACCTGCGGTCTCGATCCCTTGAACCCGTAGTAAGCGATGAACACATAGCACAGCACCGGCAGGATGAACGCGTGGTGTATGCCGATGCTGTCGGCGATTGCGCCTTGCACCACCGGAATGATGGCGCCGCCGACAATCGCCGCAATCAGCAGCCCGGAACCTTCTCCCGTCAGCGCGCCCAGCCCCGCAATGCCGAGCGTGAAGATGCTCGGGAACATTACGGAATTGAACAACCCCACCAGGATGATGCTCCACACCGCCACAGATCCGTACCCGAGCATCGACGTCGTAACCAGCAGTCCCGCGCCGATGGCTGCAAATCCGAGCACCGGGCCGGTTCCGAGTTTCTGCAGGATCGCCGCGCCGATGAACCGGCCCACCATCGCCGCGCCCCAATAAAATGACACGAAAAAGGCAGCATCCTTTTCCGTCATGCCCCCGATATTCGGCTGACTCAGGTAATTCACCAGAAAGCTGCCGATAGCTACCTCCGCGCCGACATACACGAAAATTCCGATAACTCCCAGTACCAGGTGAGGAATTTTCCAGATGCTGACCGCCGGGCGAATGTCCGAATCGTGCTCGACCGACTTGATGTGCGGCAGCCGGAACAGCGCGATAATCACCGCCAGAATCAGCAGCGCCGCCGTAATAATCAGATACGGCATCTTCACCGTCGCCGCTTCGTGAATCCGGTACGCTTGCAGAACGTCCGGCACCATCCGGCGCGTTTCTTCCACGCTTTTCGGGGCAGTGCTCAGAATTAGCAGACTGCCGAAGAACGGAGCGATCGTCGTGCCCAGCGAGTTAAAAGCCTGCGTGAGATTCAACCGGCTGGATGCGGTCGCCGCCGGCCCCAGCACCGACACATACGGGTTCGCCGACACCTGCAGCAGCGTCATGCCCGCGGCCAGAATCATCAGAGCCGTGAGAAAGAACAGGAACGCCGGCAGACTCGCGGCCGGGAGAAACAGCACGGCGCCCAGCGCCATGGTGCACAGTCCCACCACCATCGTGCGCTTATAGCCGATCCACTCCACCAGTTTCCCGGCCGGCAGCGCGAAAATGAAATAGCCCGAAAAGAAAGCGAACTGCACCATCATCACCTGCGCATAGTTGAGGTCGAAGATGGACTTCAAGTGCGGTATCAGGATGTCGTTCAGACAGGTGATGAAGCCCCACATAAAGAAGAGCGTAGTCACCATCGCCATCGCGGCGGTGTTGCTGGTGGACGGCGTGGCGGAGTGCTGCACGCGCGAGCTTGCTGGTGAAATAGCCATGGGATGAATTGACTGTAAGTCGAGTCATTCTCATGCTACATCAGTGCTCGCCCTCGAGCAGATCGCCAAGGCGATCGAGCCGCCGTTCCCACGTTGTGCGATGATCCCGGATCCATCGCTCCAGCACCGAGAACCCGGCCGGCTCGATGCGGCATGTGCGGACCCTCCCGGTCTTCTCCGTGCGAACCAGACCACTCTCCTCCAGTATCTGCAGATGCTGCATGACAGCGGTCAAAGTGATGCTGAGGGGAGCGGCGACTCGCGAAACCGAGAGAGGTCCCGCCACAAGCTGATCCAGTATCGCCCGGCGAGTGGGATCGCCGAGCGCATGAAAAATCTTGCCGATATCCGGCTTCGCGTCCGGCATAGCCTCAACGCGACAGGTTGCTCGCGAGTTGTTCCAGTAGTTTCCTCCAGCCACCCTCGCGCATCTCAGGGCCATCGGAGCCCTCGAAGAAAGCTCCCTGGTGCGTGCAGATCAGGTCCGTGCCAGTGTCGGACGGCAGAAACTCCAGCGTGACCAGCGACGCCGAAATATGCCTTCCGCCCAGACTCATCGTAGAGGCGCTGACAATCCGCCGGTTCTCTACGATGTCCTCATACGTTCCCTCATTCACCAGTTCGGTGCCGGGAAACGGCGTGCCCTCCTTGAAGCGATAGCGAATCCGCTCCGCGCCTCCCACCCGGAAGTCACTCTCGAAGCCTTCCACATCATGGTGCTCTCCTTCGGCGAACCACCGGCGTTTGGTCGCCGGATCGGCAAAGGCGGCAAAAACGGTCTCGGGCGGCTTCGGATAGCTGCGCTCGATTACAAATGTGCTGTGAATCACTGACGGTTGGTTCATTGTGCAGTCCTTCTCGAAATAGTGAAGTAACAACTTCAGTATCAAGCAGGACCGTCCGATAGTCAAGTGAAAACTTCAGTAATCCTGCCGCCCCCCTACCCGCCCAGTTCCTGAGCCCGGCGCACAACCTCTGCCCGATCCAGATGCTTGTACCTGGCAGGCAACAAACTCCTGCTGGTGCATTCCAGAACCGCGGCCAGATTCTGCATCTCGATCTCGGTGGGATACGAGGGCGGAATGAAGTCGTCGAGGGCCGCTTTCAGATCATCGAAATCGATGGCCGCATCGTTCTCCAAAGTCGATTTCATTCGCGCCCGCGTGAGCACGGCTTCGACATCCGCTCCGGAAAGCTGGCCGGAGTTCTCGACGAAGTACATCTCAGCCTCCACCGACGGCAGCTTCGCGCCGGTCTTTCGCTCCATCGCGCGCAGCATCGCCAGCCGCTCCTCGGAAGTTTCGGGATAGAACAGCGCGATGTGTTCCTCGGCGCGCCCTTGCCGCTTGAGATCCACCGGCAACAAATCGGGCCGGCTGGTCAGCAGGAACCAGATGACTTTGCCGCGTAATTCAGTGTTGCCCATGAACTGCGCGATCTGTGCGAAGACACGATTGCCCACGCCGCTGTCGCCGGACATCGAGCGGTTTCCCAACTGCGCATCGGCCTCGTCCACAATCACCGCAATCGGGCACATCGCACGCAGCAGATTCAGCACCCGTTCGAGATTGCCCTCCGTGACGCCCTGCCACATGCTACGGAAGTTCTTCAGCATCACCACGGGAATCCCGATTTCGCCGGCAAAGCACGTGGTGAGGAAGGTCTTGCCAGTGCCCACCGGCCCACAGATCACATAGCCCATCGGCACTACATCCGTTCTCCCCGCGCGAATCGCCGCGGCCGCATCCAGCAGTTTCCGCTTCGCCGCCTCGTGCCCGGCCACCATCGACAGATCGTACCGGCTCTGGATAAACTCCAAAAGCCCACCCGATTCGGCTTCGATCAGTTCTTTCTTGCGGGAAACCAGAAACTTCATCGTCAGCGGACGCTGGTTCTGCACGGACTGCGAAATCAGACTCTGCAACTGCAGCCGTTTGAGTCCCGCGCCAAGGTTCGCGAGCGTGGCGGCGGTCACGTCGGATCCTGCCGGCAGCGGAGAGACCGCAATCTGGGATTGGATGAATCGCAACCTCTCTGCCTCGTCCGGTAGCGGAATCTGGATCAGTGCCACACCCGGACTCTGCACGATTCCCGGGTTCAACTCGATCTCGTTCTCGGCGATCAGGCAGATGGTGACATCGGCACGCAGGAACGCCGCGTTCTGCGCCCATCGTTTCAGGATCACCAGCGCATTTCGATCCTCGGCCGGCATGCTGGAGACATCGCCGGCCGGCGCAATGGTCTCCGCAAAGTCGATGATCAGCGCGACCTTCTTGCCATCGGCAATCCGCAGGCGCAGGTAATTATCCAGGATATTCAGCACGCCGTCCGGATTCCGCGGCAGCGCCTGAGAGTAGCTGGTCTGGTGATAGCTGTCGTACCCCGACAGAGCCCGCCGGAAATCGGCCTGCATGTCGGGATTTGAAAAGCTCAGTCCACCACCCCGGTCATACGTCAACACCAGGTCGCGCCGTCCGAACAAAGCCTGATTGAGGAAGGTCTGCAGTGGAACGTATTCCGTCGTGCCGCCCCGATCCAGCGGCACAAGATCCCGCACATTACCATGCAGGACGAACACGGACAGCGTCCGCGAGTAGTATTTCTCCGACAGCGTCTGCGCCCATTCCGGCATCTGTCCGGGACCGTTCATCGTAGTGGCCATAGACATCAATTCCGCATGCGGTTCTGGTTCAACCGGGTGGCTCCGCCGCCGCTATCCGCGTCAGAGGCCATCGGCGCGATTCCGTTTATGTCGGGGACATTCTCGAAGATGCTCTCCACCTCGCGGACCGTCTCTTCGGTCTGCTCCACGTCGCGAACCAGCCCTTCCAGATGCTCGCTCACCTGCTGCGGATCGCGCATCGACACCGATTGATCGCGAATGAGGCCGAGGACATCTTCGACAGCCGAACACTGCGCATCGATCACCTCGCAGTTCTCTCGGATTTTCTTGAATTTCTCAACGCGCTTGGTCAGGATCTCGACGCGCTTTTCGTTAATCTCCTGCACCTTCGCGACATCCGATTTCGGCGCCTTCTGCAAGTGTGCGAGTTCGCCCTCCACAATTTTGAGATCGGTGGCGCGGAGATACTCGCGATGCTGCCACGCAGCGTGCAGCAATCGCACATAGCCTTGGAGCAGTCCCTCCAGTTTCTCCTCCATCTGCTGCGTGAAGATCTGCGAAAACGAGGACAGCCCGCTGTAGTTCTTGCGGATCGCCTTACAGATCGCGTCCAGTTTCGCGTAGCGGACCCTCATCTCCGGCGGGATCTCCTGATACATCTCAGTGAGGCGCTTATTCTGCTCCTGCCGGGCTTCGTCGTACTTCCACGATCGAACCAGGCGCTGAAACCGGGTGTTCTGCGGGACGATGCTCAGATACATGAGTTCGAGTCCCAGACCCAGCAGCACCGGCAAAGCGCTGCCTGAGACAATCGCAAAACCGGCCAGACCCGCCATCGTGATCCAGTTATATTGCAGCCTGGCCGCCTCTTTCACGTAATTGACAGGTGACTTAGCTGGATCGTCCTGCGGCATTTACACGCTCACTCGCACCTGGCCCTGTCCCGGCGAACGGCGCAGACGCGCCAGCACGTGCTCCTGCATCTCGTGAAACTCCGCTGCCTGCCGGATCGCGGGATCGCGCGGCCGCCCGAACGGGACGGGGATGTCCTCCACAATAGTACCGGGCCGTGCGCTCAGAACGTAAATGCGGTCGGCCAGATAGATGGCTTCATCCACATCGTGCGTGACAAACAGAATGGTGCTCGCGGTCTCGTCCCACATCCGCAGCAACAGTTGCTGCATATCCCCGCGGGTTTGGGCATCCAGCGCACCGAACGGCTCGTCCATCAATACCACCTGAGGCCGGTTCGCCAGGGTCCGCGCGATGGCCACCCGCTGCTGCATTCCGCCGGACAGCGTGGCGGGGTAGGCCTTCTCGAATCCCGCCAGTCCAACTGCCTGGATGAGATGGTCCACCACACCCCGAATCTCGGCATCCGGCACCCCGTTGATCTTCGGTCCGTACGCGATGTTCTCCGCAACGGTCAGCCAGGGAAATGACGTGTACTTCTGAAAGACCATGCCACGATCGCGCCCGGGCCCGTGAACCGGATGGCCATTCACGAAGATCTGGCCGGAGGTGGGCTGGTCGAGTCCCGCGATCATCCGGAGCAGGGTCGATTTCCCGCAGCCGGAAGGTCCCAGCAGAACGCGCAGTTCGCCTATGTCTCGGCCGTCGGATGAAAAGGCATCCTCTACCTCGAGGCTCACGTTCCGCAGCGCGTCAATGCGGGTTCCATCCGTCGAGACAAAGCTCCTCGAGACATCCCGGACGCTGATCTTGTTCTCAGTTGCCATGGGAAGTGTTCGTCAGGACGGCGGCAGCACCCGCGGCTGCGGGACCGGGGGCGGTGCGCGACACTCCGCGCCATGGAAACAGGCGAGCCTCCAAGAACGTCAGGAGAAACCGGAATAGGAAGGCGGCGATACCGATCGCGATGATGCCGGCGTACACGCGTTCGAAATCCAGCACCTTCCGTGCCGCCTCCACCATGTAACCCACCCCCTTGCGTGCATTCACCATCTCGGCCAGGATGACGTAGGTCCAACCGATATCGTACAGGATGCGAAACGACGAGAAGATCGGCGGAAACGACGCCCGGAACAATAGCCACAGAATGTTCCGGCGCTTGGCCCCGAGGGTCCAGGCGGTCTCCAGAAGGCTGTCGTCCACCTTATTGACTTCCTCCACAACCACCGCCAGCAAGTAGAAAAACATGCCGAACCAGAGGAAGGCTACCTTCATCGATTCGTCCATTCCAAACAGCGCGATGAACGCGGGCAGGAAAGCGGTAATCGGCATGGAACGCATGGGCGCCGCGATGGGATTCACTAGGTCGTGAACCCATCGGAAGCTGCCCATCAATAATCCCAGCGGGATTGCGATGACGACGCAGAAGCCAAAGGCTTGCGCGATCCGCCACCAACTCTTCAGGACGTTGCCCAGCAGATCATACTCGGTCCAGAGCCGGAAAAATGCGCTCATCACGCCGCCGGGCTTCGGGAGCGAAAACGGCGGCAGGATGTCCCAGTACGTCAGTCCGAACCATACGGAAAGCAGCCCGGCCCATGCGACCACGGCCAGGACGATCCGCGTCGTCCGGGATGTGTCCTTGCGAATTTGAAAGAAGTCGGAGAGTGGAGAGCGTTCGGCCACGATGTCACGTCCAGACAACCTCCACGCTATCAGGTGGAAGTGCGTTCTGCTCTGTCGCGAGTGAGCAGCCTCAAGCCGCCGGATTCGCGTAAACCTTGATATCCGTCCGGCGATTTTTCTCCCGCCCCTCCGGCGTCGAGTTATCCGAAACCGGCTTATCCGGTCCATTTCCCGCCGTGCGCATCCGGGTTGCCGGAAATCCGTACTTCTCCATCAGGTAACTCTTCACGGCGTCTGCCCGTTGGTGCGAAAGCTCGATATTCCGTCCTCGCGCGCCGGTCGAGTCGGAGTTCCCATCAATATCCACCACCGTATTCTCGTAAGCCTTCAGAAAAGTGCCGATCTCATCCACCACTGCGCGGGAATCCAGACTCATCCTCGCAGAATTAGGCTCGAAATAAATCGACCGGCGCTGCGTAGCAATCGGCTGCGTTCCCTTCGACGGCTCTTTGTACTCGATCGGCGGTTCGCTGGAGGCGCTGGAAAACTGCCCGCTCAGCGCATCGATGAAACGGCGGTCGACGCTGGCCTCCGGATCGGAACTCCGCTTGATAACCCGGTCTTCCCGATACATCTCCTGCGCCATTTTGAAGATATTGTTGTAATCGGACTCGGAGCCGCGAGCGCCGAAAAACGCCTTGTTGTCGGCGTAATCGGCCAACCGCACGCCATTCAACATCGTCTTCGCCAGATCCTCCGGGATGTTGAAATCCTTGATGGTGCCGATGAGCGTGTACGCCCGGTTCGGTTGCGCCTTGATGAACTCGACGCCCTGCAGCCAGCCCTGTGCGAGTTTCTGAACGGTCTGAGGACAGCGCGCCGCGAATCGATCGCTCACCACCAGAATGTCGGCGATCAGCCGGTTGGCGATGCGAGTATCGTAAATCTTCTTCGACCCGGCCCGCTTCGCCACCGCGTCGCTCATATCGGGATCCCAAGCCACGGCCGCGTCCACCTTCTGCTGCGCGAACAGAGTCGCCGGTTCGATGCCGTCCTTGGTGTGCACCGCTTTGGAGAAAATTTCGTTGCGCTGTTCCGTCGTGAGCCCGGAACTCTTCAGCCCGTTCCACAACAGAAAATGCGATGGCGTGTACGGCGCGAAGGCCACGGTCTTACCCGCCAGATCCTCGATGCTGTTGATACCCTGCTTGCCGATTACGCCGTCGGCGCCGCGCGACCAATCCACCATGAAGAAGGCGTGCGCGCCGAATTTCTTGTCCTGAAACTGCCCGAAATCCTTAGCCCAAACGTCGGCCGTCGTCAGCATGACATCGACATTGTCTGTCGCCAGTGCCGCCGCGCCCTCGGTCCAGTCGTCGATGATCTTGAAGCTGACCTTGAGCCCCGCCTTGTCGTAAATCGACCCGGCTGCGGTATCCAGTCCCCCATTGGCCACCAGCCCCGCGGCACACCCGACCCAGATGTTCACCCGAATGCGCGCATTGCTGCAACTCGGGTCCGACGATGCCGACACCGGCAGCGGTTGCGTCGTATCGATGGGCTGCGCCGTCCGGTCTGGCCGCGACCCGAACCACTGCCGGAAGTTCACCACCCCATAACGATCGAGGCTGTAACCTACCAGCACCAGCCCGATCGCGAAAATGAGAAACCAACCACCCTTCTCGATTTTGACTGCCATGGTCCTTGTGAGCCATCGAACGCCTCACCGGCGGCCGGCGACTCCCTCCTCATGCGCTCTTCTGCTGCTCGCGCGCTCCGATCGTCTTCTGCTGCGCCTCTGCGGACGCTTCAACCGGCGCCAGACCCATCTCTACCTTGAACTGCTTCACCAGTTCGTTGGCGCGCATCTTCTCCGCTTCTTCCTCGATCTTGATCTTCTGCTGATCCACGTTGCCCAGGGCCATCTCCATGCGGGCCTCATTCAGCGCCGTGGTCTCCTCGATCTTGCGGACCATCTCATCGTGGGTCGCGCTGATCCCCTGCACGTCGAACTGCTCCATGACATCGGCCACCTTCCTCTGCCACTGTGAGCGCCGGTAATCGGAGATCGCGTTCATCGCCTCGCGAGTCTTACGCTCCTTCTCCTGCAGAAATGCTTTCTTCACCGCCATCGCTTTGTCGAAAGCCGCACGCGCGGTCGTCAACTGGCCCTGCGTCCTTGCCAGCGCGCTGCGAACCTGCTCCAACTGCACGGCGAAGATGCCGGCGAGATCGTCGCGGCCGCCCTGTATGGACGCCTTCACCTTCGACGTCAAATCGTTCACATCCGTCTTGTACTTCGCTTCCTCTTTCTCGAGCAGGGTCGAATTGGCTTTCACCATCGCGATGCTCTCGTTCATTCGAGGAACCTGGTCGTTCATGTCGCGAATGTTCTGTTCGAGGATCAGTTCGGGATTCTCCGAAACGGAGATGAAGAAACCGAAAAATGACCGCAGTACGCGTGAAAGACGTCTGAACATGAGCAGTTCCTCTCCTTGCGGCTACTTCGGATCCGAGGGTTTGCCACCCGTCGGCTCTGGACGAGGCGCAGCCGCTACGCCGCCAGTCGTAATCGGGTTTTCCGCCACGAAATAAGAAACGGAATCGGCGATCTTTTGTTCCTCTCGCTGCTTTTGGAGGCGCCAACCGTAGAAGCGCTCTTTCTCTTTTGCCACTTCGTCGTTGTTGGCTTGGATGCGCGCCCTGTGCTCCTCGATCACCCGGTCCAACTCCTGCTGAACCTGCTGGTTTTCCTGCGCCTTCCGCGCCTCCAGACCGTCCAAGGCCTTCTGTTGAACGCGCTCAAAACCATCCAGCGCCCGGTCGCGCCGCACGGCATCTTCAATGATTGCCTCGATCTTCACTCCGGCTGCATCCAGCGCCAACAGCACCGAGTTCTTCTTCACTTCAGCCGGCAGTGCGCGGATACGCTCGCTCTGGAGCATATCGGCCACCTTCATGATCGTGTATCCGTGCGCCGGAGCCTGAATCTCAGCCGCCCGATAAATTTCATCGAATCCCGCCGCGGCGCTGACTGCCGACGCGAACCTCGGTTCGGGAGCGATGGAAGAAGCAATCTCGGCGACGGTCTGGGCGGGGGTCCGAGGCGCCGGGGTACTATCCTGTGTCTCCTCGACACCCCCTTCCGGCTGGTCGACCGAGACGAATAAGTTGTACCAGCGCTTGGCCGTAAACGCCTCCGAGCCGCTAGTTTATCATGATCGATCCTCACCGTTACGGACTGGCGTATCCGCTGAATCCCCCACCTACCCACGATCATCCCTACCTCAGAGGGTAGGTTTGCAGTAATACCCTAAAGTTGACAGACTTTAGGGACATTCCTAAAATTAAGCATGGCTCAAGTACTCGCGTTTCCACGACCCACCGCAGGACTCACAGCCACATCCATCCTCGAGCAGATCGGCAACACACCCCTGCTGCGGCTCGCCAAGATCGACGCCGAATTCCCAGGCATCGAGATCTACGGGAAAGCGGAGTACTTCAACCCCGGCGGCTCCGTCAAGGATCGCCCCGCATTGAACATGATCCTCGACGGCGAACGGACCGGCCGCCTCACGCCCGAACGAATCATTCTCGACGCCACCAGCGGCAACACCGGAATCGCGTACGCCATGATCGGTGCGGCCCGTGGATATAAGATCAAGTTGGTGCTGCCCGGCAACGCCTCCCGCGAACGAAAGTCCATGTTGAAGGCCTACGGCGCCGAGATGGTCTTCTCCGACCCGGCCGAGAGTTCAGACGGCGCCATCCGTCTGTGCCGCGCCATCTACGAAGCCGATCCCGACCAATACTTCTACCCCGATCAGTACAACAACCCGGCTAACTGGAAAGCGCATTTCGAAACTACAGGCCCCGAGATCATCGAACAGACCAGCGGCCGCATCACGCACTTCGTCGCGAGCCTCGGTACCAGCGGCAGTTTCATGGGAACCTCGCGCCGCCTGAAGCGCGATCTGCCCGGCGTCAAGTGCATCTCCGCCCAACCGTCCTCCGGATTCCACGGACTCGAAGGGCTGAAGCACATGCCCACCGCCATAGTGCCCGGTATCTATGACCCCGATCTCGCCGACGACAATCTCTGGATTGAGACGGAAGATGCCTACGCGATGGCCCGCCGCATGGGTCGCGACGAAGGAATCCTGGTGGGCATCTCAGCGGGCGCGAACCTGGTAGCCTCGCGGAAAGTTGCAAGGCAACTGGTGCAAGATGGGGAAGAGGGCGTGATCGTCACCTTCCTGTGCGACAGCGCATCGAAGTACCTGAGCGAATCCTTCTGGGACGATTGATGATTCGAGTAGAACCTGCTGCCTGGGATGTGATGGTTTCGCATGCCCGGGACAAATTCCCCAACGAATGTTGCGGCGCTATGATCGGCGTCATCGACGGCGACAGGAAGACTGTGCGCCAGGCCGTCCCCATGGAGAACGCATTCACCGGCCCGCAGGCGGCTCGCTACGAGCTGCGCCCGGAAGATCTGATGCAGGCCGATCGCGAGGCACGCAAAGCCGGCATGGATCTCATCGGCATCTTCCACTCGCACCCCGACTGCGACGCCTACTTCTCCGAAACCGACTTGAAAAACTCGTGCCCGTGGTACTCCTTTGTCGTGCTGTCGATCAAGAACGGCGAGTTCGACCACGCCAACAGCTTCCTGCCCAATCCGGACCAGACCGCGGCCGATAAAGAAGAACTGGTGTATTGACCAAACATGGCTAAAGTATTAATTCCCACTCCACTCCGCCAGTATGTCGACAAGCACGATTCCATCGACATATCGGGCGGCACCGTCGGCGAAGTCCTCGACTCGCTGACCATGCAGTATCCCGAGCTACGGCGCCACTTGTACAACGACGAAGGCAAACTTCGCAGTTTCGTCAACGTGTACGTGGCCGACGAAGATATCCGCTATCTCAACAAAAACGCGACGCCGGTGAAAGAGACGGATACCATTTCCATCGTGCCCAGCATCGCCGGCGGATCAGCGGGCGTCGCCTCGCCACCGGTCTCGCTCGATAAGGACGAAGTGCTGCGCTACAGCCGCCACCTCATCATCCCCGAAGTGGGCATGGAAGGGCAGTTGAAACTGAAGCAGGCCAAGGTGCTGCTGGTCGGCGCCGGCGGACTCGGCGCGCCGCTCGGACTGTATCTCGCGGCGGCAGGTGTCGGCCGCATCGGCCTCGTCGACTTCGATGTCGTCGACTTCACCAATCTTCAACGGCAGGTGATTTTCGGAACCAAGGACGTCGGGCGGAAGAAACTCGACTCGGCCTCCGACCGGATGCACGACATCAACCCCTTCGTGCAGATCGACCGCCACGAAGTAGCGCTCACCAGCGAAAATGCACTCGATATTCTCAAGGATTACGACATAATTATCGATGGCACGGATAACTTCCCCACTCGCTACTTAGTAAATGATGCCTGTGTGTTACTCGGGAAGCCGAACGTCTACGGATCCATTTTCCGATTCGAAGGTCAGGCCACAGTGTTCGCCTACCAAGGCGGACCCTGCTATCGCTGTCTGTATCCCGAACCACCGCCTCCCGGATTGGTCCCGAGCTGCGCCGAGGGCGGCGTCCTGGGAATCCTGCCCGGAACCGTCGGACTGATCCAGGCCACCGAAGCCGTGAAACTGATTCTCGGAATCGGCGAGCCCCTCGTCGGACGCCTGCTATTGTACGATGCCCTCGGCATGCGATTCCGCGAATTGAAGCTCCGCCGCAATGTCGAATGCCCGGTGTGCGGCGATTACCCCACCGTCACGAAACTCATCGATTATCACCAGTTCTGCGGTGTCCCGCAGCAGAAGGAGGAACCTGTGGCCGCATTCGGCGAAATAGATCCAATTGAAGTGAAGGCCAAGATCGATCGCGGAGACCCCTTCGTGCTCATCGATGTGCGCGAGCCTCACGAGTACCAAATTTGCAGCATCCCGCAGGCCCGATTGATCCCGCTCGGCGACGTGCCCAAGCGCGTCAATGAGTTGAACTCCGCCGACGAAATCGTACTGCACTGCAAGAGCGGTATCCGCAGCGGCAAGGCCGCCGATTTCCTTCGTCAGGCCGGCTTCAAGCGCGTGCTCAACATGAAGGGCGGCATCCTGGCCTGGAGCGATAAAGTCGACCCGACCGTTCCCAAGTACTAACTACTCCGTCCGGAGCGCCTTCATCGGGTCCAGCGCCGACGCACGCATCGCCGGAATAATCGCCGCAATCAGCGCGCAAATTCCCAGCGCTCCGACGGCGATCGATAACGACCACGGATCCCAAGTCGGCACATCGTAGAGTTGCGCGGCCATCAGGTGTCCGGCGCCGATGGCCAGCGGCACTCCCAGCAATAACCCGAGTGCCACCTTGCGAAAGGCGCTGCTCAACACCAGCCGCACGACATTCCCCTTATCGGCCCCCAGCGCCATCCGGATCCCGATCTCGCTGGTCCGCTGCACCACCGTGTACGCGGTCACTCCATACAGCCCCACCGCCGCCAGAATCAGCGCGATGATGCCGAACAGCCCCGCAAGGCCGGCCACCGCGCGTTCCTGATCGAACGCCAGTGCCACCTGCTGGCGCATCGTCCGCACGCTGCTGACCGTGAGGTTCGGATCCACCTCGGCGAACGTCTTCCGCAGAATCGGCTCCATCGCGCCAGGCTCCGCACTGGTCACCAGCATCGCGCTCCCGATAAAGTGCGAATTCAATTCCACCTTCTTCAGCAGATCTTCCTTGTACGTGGTGACGAACTGCGCCAATGGCACGAAGAACATCGGCCGGGCGGGTTGCCGCGGCTGTCCGTACTTCGCATCCTTCACGATTCCGACAATCCGATAAGTGTTCGCATACTCCGGAAGGTCGAGGCCGAACCGCCGGTCCATCGGATCCTCCTTCTGGAAAAACCGCCGCACGAAGGCCTCATTCACGATCGCGACCGGCGAGTTGCTGCCGCGATCGGAATCGTTGAACAGGCGCCCGCGCAGCAAGGGTTGGCCGACAGTCTGGAAGTACCCCGTCGAGACGCGATCCCACGACGAACCCGAATTCTCGTTCATCTGTGCCGGAGGATGCCCCTCCACGAAGATAAGTTCGCCCCAATTATCGGTGAACGGATTGTACAGCGACAGACTCACTCTCTGAACCCCCGGCAACTGCTTCAGCTTGTCTTCGAGCGAGCGGTAAATCGAATCCAGACGCTCCGGCGCATAACTCGCCGGCGGCGCATTTACACTCACTGTGATCCGGTCCTTGGTCTCGAATCCGAGAGGCTGATTCTCCAGGTTGTTGAGGCTGCACGCCAGCATGCTGGCTCCGGCAACCAGTACCACCGACAAGGTCGCCTGCATCACCAGCAGCAATTTTCGTGCGAACGACGAACTGTCGCGAGTGCTTCGTCCGGCCCCCCGAAGCGCTTCCACCGGATCGGTCCGCGTCGCCATCCAGGCCGGAGCCGCGCCGAACAGCAGACCCGTGATCAGCGAGAGCCCGAACGCAAACGCCAGTACGGGAACCGAAGGCATCGTGCTAATCGGAAGCGAGTGCGCATTGCGGAACGCGATCGCCAGAATCAGCCGCTGCGCACCGATCGCGACCGCGATTCCCGCGATGCCACCCCCGACCGCCAGCACGACGCTCTCCGTCAGCGCCTGCCGCACCAACCGCGTTCGCGACGCACCCATCGCGAGCCGCACTGACGTCTGCGTTCGCCGCGCCATGCCGCGCGCCAGCAGCAGATTCGCCAGGTTCGCGCACGCGATCAGCAGCACCAATCCGCAAACGCAGAGCAGGATCTGCAGGCTCCGGCCGTAATCTTCCTTCATCGTCGCGACGCCCCCGCCCGCCGGCACCACCGTGATGCTCTGCTTCGGAAGCGCGCGGATGATGTCGGGCATCCACTGCGCCGGAAATCCGCTTTCGTGCTCCAGCCATTGCCGCAGCGTCCCGGTCAGCCGCGCCGACATGCCGTTCCCATTTGCACCGGGACGCAGCCGCCCGATGACCCTCAGCCACGCGGCGATGTTCTGATTGAGCAGCGATCCTTGCCCGCGGATGATCGGCTCCTGTTGAAGCGGCACCCAGATTTGCGGTGGTTCGCTGCGCAGCGTGTCGCCGAAAAATCCCGGCGGCGTGATGCCCGAGATGGTGAACGGAACACCTTCCAGGTAGTAAGTGGCACCCACCACCGACGGATCGCCGCCGTACAAATCCTGCCACGCCCGATAACTCAGGACCGCCACCGGCTGCGCCGACGGCTTATCGTCCGATTCCGAGAATAGCCGTCCCGCAAACGGCTGAATGCTAAACGTCGTGAAGTAGTTACCGGTGACGAGTTCACCGTGTAGCGGCCGCGGCGCGATGTCCACCTTCTCCCGCCGTGCCCCGATTTCCCATCCGCCCGCCTGGAACGCCGTGACCTGTTCAAACTCCGGAGCCGCCTCCTTGATCCGCTGGAACAAAGGGTACGAGTACATCCCCCAGCGATCCTGCGGTCCCCCTTGGACACAACAGTCGTTCCCTTCCCCAATGCGGTACAAGGAAGCAGGATCCGCCACCGGCAGCGACCGCAGCATCACCGAATGAATCAGCGAAAAATCGCGGTAGTCCCGCCCACGCCAATCGCCAAGGTCAAAATCGCGGTCAGCGTAAAAACCGGCGCCTGTCGAACCCGCGCAGCGCGTAACGGATATCCTGGGTAACTTCGGCCATACTTATCTGTACTGGAAGTACGACGCCACGTGGCGCAACGTTCCCGGAAAAGCCGATCCGCCACCGACCCAACTACCCCGCCGCCGCTTCGCTCGCCGTGTCCGTCATCTCCACACACCGCGTCCACCCCCCGCGCCGCGAACGGTTCCATCGACACCCGCACCTCTTCCAGATTCGACCCGCCCGCCTGGAAAAACCGCGCCCAACCGTCCCGACTTTTGGATTTACCGTCCTCACCCACCCAAGACCGCGAAATGGTTCACCGGCCCCGACCCCCGCCCGAACCCCGGATTGGTTCGGATCGCTTCCGTGATAAACGACTTTGCCCGCCGGACCGCACTCACCAGACTCGACCCCTTCGCCAGTTCCGCCGTGATCGCCGCCGAATACGTGCACCCCGTCCCATGCGTATGCCGCGTCTCGATCCGGGCAGACTCGAGTTCCTCCACCCCGCCCGCCGTCACCAGCACATCCACCGCAGTTCCCGCCAGATGGCCGCCCTTCACCAGCACGTTCGCCGCCCCAAGTTGCCGGATCCGCCGCCCGGCTTCCCGCATCGCGGCGACATCCGTAATCGACCGCCCCGTCAGCGCTTCCGCCTCCGCCAGATTGGGCGTAACCAGGAATGCTCGCGGCAACAGGCGCTCCCGCAACACTCGCTGCGCCGATTCGGTCATCAGAGCGGCTCCGTGTTTGCTGATCATCACCGGATCCACCACGAGCGGGAATCGGAACTGAGCCGCCAGCGCCGCCACCCTCTCGATCACCTGCGGCGACCCCAACGCGCCGGTCTTCGCCGCCGCGGGAGGAATGTCCGCCAGTACCGCCTCCAACTGGTCCGCCACCAGGTCCGCCGCCAGTATCTCCACCCGGCTCACCGCCATCGTGTTCTGAACGGTAATCAGCGTGATCACGGCCTCGCCATACACGCCAAATTGATGGAAGGTCTTCAGATCGGCCTGAATGCCGGCTCCCCCGCTAGGATCCGAACCGGCAATCGTGAGCGCAACAGGCATGCTGGATCTTACCAACGCCCCACCACCCCCTGCCACTCCTCAGAACCCGACTCGAGTCGTCCGCGTCACCCCAGCCGAGTTCGTCATCTCCACCTCGACTCCGCCGATCTGCGTCGCATCCCCCGACACCGGGAAAGTCGCCCGAAGCAGGAAGCTGCCGCCGGTCTTGCTGGTCTTGTAGTAGGTCAAGAACAACTGCGTCCAGTCGGCGCCGATCCCCGCCTGGATCAACTTCCCCGCCCGGTCGTAGAACGTGAAACTGCAGCGGCCCGCGGTCCGCGTATTGTCGTAGCCCGTAATGCTGACGTCCAGATCGTTCACGCGCCGCGACCCAGTGGCCTGATCGACATACACCGCCGCCTTTGCGATCGGGAACGAGTACTGCTCGTCATAGTCGCCGAGTTTGACGTGAAAAATCATGGTGCCCGCCGTCGTTCCCGTCTGAAACGTCGAATCGATTCCGCTCGGAAACTGCCCGGCGCTGTCCCCTTCGTTCACCTGGAACGACAGTTTGCGAGACCCGGTTCGCGTAAACTGCACGGCCGGATCATCGGACGCTCCCTCGACGGGTTGAAACTCCATGGTCACCGTACCCGACCCGGAACTCTCGGCCTTCGACGCAAGAGCGATCGCCAGTTTCTGCTGAACTCCGCTCGAAAGCGGAGCGCTGAAAGCAATCGACGGCTGCGGCAGCGGCGGATCGAACGCGACGCCCGACAGCGCAAAACTCCGACCGTCGAATGCCACCGTGCCGTTCTGTTGCCCGGCCGTCTGCGGATCGAACGACAGATGAACCGTAACCGCGCTGCCGGCGGCGAGGGTCATCGGACACGCGAGACCCGCCGCGTGGAACCCGGAATCGCCCGTGAGCCCGCACGACTGGATCGTAATCGGACTGCTCCCGCCGTTCGCCACCCGCAGGTCCTGTGCCGACGAATGCCCTTTCTGCACCCGCCCAAAATCCAACGTAGCGCCCGACGTGAGCAGCGACCCGACGGAATCGGCCAGAATCGAGACCGTCGGCCCCGACACGACGATCGCATGCAGCGTCGCCTCCACCTCGTTGGCCTTGAAGACGGCGCTGTACGAGCCGGTCCCAGCCGCCGTGAACCGCACGCGCGCTTCCTTGAAATTCTCCGGCGCGATGATCGTCCCCAGCGAAGGCGCACTCGAAATCGCGAATCCCTGACCGCGCACTTCCACCGTCGACAGCACGATGGCAGCGCTGCCCGCATTGCGCAGATGGATGCGAATCTCCCGCGCGTCGCCCGCGGCCACGGAGCCCAACTCGGTGAACGCCGTCATTGGCGATTCCTTCGATCCGTCGAATAGCGACAACTGCAATTGCGCCGACGCCAGCAGCGGCAGTCCACACACCAACAACACGAGCCGCGCTCTCACTGCGACACCTCCGGAAGTTCAAATATCCGCGCATCCGTCCCAACTCGAATCGCGAACTGCCCGCCCGCTTCCGTTCGAAGTTGGACCCACCCGGCGCTCATCTGCGTCAGTTCTCCGTCCGGCAACTCCAGGTTCTGCTGCGTGCCATCGGGACTGCGGTACGCAAACCCTTCGCCGGCACGAAACAGCACCGCGCCGGACGGCCACACGATCGCTGGCCCACTGCCCTCGCCGATCACGGTTTCGCGCTCGGTAGCGCCGTCGGACAGCCGCACCCGCACCAGTGTCAACTGCTCGCGCCCAACCAGGATCAGGGCCCGACGCGAGTCCTGCAGCGCGACACCCAGCACCTCTCCACCAAGCGAACCGGCATCGATCGGCGTAGCCGCCCACTCGGAACCACGAAGCACCGAGAACACGCGCGTCGACCCGTACCAAACCAGAGCCGCCCCGCCCGACGGATCGAATCCAAAAAGAGCCGGACCCTCGGGAGCATCCCACTTGCCCGCGACTTCGCCCGCCGCATCCAGCGCACGCACGGTCGTCGCGAGTTTCAAAAGCCCCATCGTGCCGCTGAAGCCCGCCGACACTACTTCGCTCTGCTCGACGGGCGTGGCGACGAACGCACCCGCAATCCCGGACACTCGCACGACAGTCCCCCCGGGAGTCCGCGTGAACCCAAGCGGCGGCGACTGCACGCCGGCGGCACACCAACTCGCAGCAGTCAGCAACACGCACATCCACTTCATCGAATACTCCCTCATTGCGGCCCCCCGATAATCGCCGTCGGCGTCCCGATGGATATCGCCGCAGCCGCCGGAGTCGCGCTCGCCGTCTTCGACCCCCGCAGCATCCCAGCCGCCAGTCCCGCACCCGCTGCCCCTGCAATCGCGATCGTAATCAGCATCAGGTGCGATTTCCGCGCCGGCGCCTTTGCACTCTGCACGGCCGCAGCGCTATCCAGGTACTGCGTGCTGATGAGGCCCGCCCGCACCCCGTCCTTCGCAGCCGTTATGCGCACCGCTACGGTCCCCGGAGTCTTGTTCCAGCGCATGCCCCACACGTTCGCCCGGCCGTCGGCCTGGGTGCTAACGATCTCTGTCCGGCCGCCGTTGATGAACTGGCCCGAAGCCCCATCCTCCGGCATCAGAAAGCTCACCACAGCGCCCGCAACCGGCCGGCCGCTCTCATCCGACACTTCCACCGTGACGCCCCGCGCGGCGCGTGAACCGGGAGCGTACACCGTACCCTCGCCTTCCACTACTTTGAGATTGAGAATCGCGATGTCGGCGCCCTGGACGGGAATCCAAAGCGCCAGGAGGATAGCCACTACTCGTGTCACATCCAAGTAGTGCCTCGCGCGACGGCAATACTCTCAGACGAACTGATGGGGTAAGGGAGTTTCAGCCGAGGTCGATAAGGCCGAGGCTGATCCGGATCGCATCATCCACTCGTCGCATGGTCGCGACATCGAGTGTGCCGATGCGTTTCAGGAGCCGCGTGCGGTCAATCGAGCGGATCTGGTTCAAGATCACGGCCGATGGTTGGGTGAGGCCGGTCTTGCCGCCGGGACCTACCACCACTTCGCGCGGATGGGGCGGCTCTCCGAACTGCGAACTGAGAGCCGCGACGATCGTCACCGGGCTGTACCGATTGGAAATGTCGTTCTGGATCACGAGCGCCGGCCGCGTCTTTTGGATCTCGTGACCGACCGTCGGATCAAAAGCGACGAGATACAGT
>JBBQGE010000068.1:0-34511 GCA_038322675.1 Bryobacterales bacterium | reverse complement strand
GACAACTCCATCGGCGGCGCTGCGGCAGGTGGAGACGCTGCTGCAATCCCGAAATTATGACGAAGCGCTGCGAGTGGTTTCCGCCGCGCTGGCAGCGGATCCGCGCGATGCCTCCCTGCTGAATGCGCGGGGTGTTGTTTTCGCGAACATGAAGGATCCGCCGCGAGCGCGCCGGGATTTCGAGTCGGCTATCCGGCTGGATGCTTCGCTGGCACCGGCTTGGCGGAATCTGGCACAACTATGCCAGTCATCCGATCCTGCCTGTGCTGAGCGGAGCTGGCTGGGATTCTTGCGGCTCAATCCCACGGATGCCGCGGCGCGATTCTCATTGGCCGCGTTGTACGAGGGACAGCGAAAATATCAGGAGTCGATACGGCAATTGGACCTGCTGCCTCCGCATGAGATCGGGCGGCCAGGTGCTGTGGTCTTGCGATGCGCCGATCTGGCTGCGCTCGGCCGCATGAAGGACGCGATCAACGCAGCACGGCATGCCGCGGAATCGAAGGAGTTCGTGCGGGCCGATGCGGTTTGGTTGCTGTCGAGGTTGAAGTCGAAAGAGGAGGCTCCGCTGCTGGTGGTCCTTACGGAGGGACTCGCATCGCGTGGGGCCGCAACGGTTGAGGATCGGCGGCGGATGGTGGCGGCTTATGAGTCGCTGGGCCGTTGGAAGGAAGCCCGTGCAGCACTCGAGAATCTCTCCGCCGAGGAACCCCGCAACCCGGATCATCTGTTCGAACTCGCGCACGTTGCCTATGTCGAGCACGACCTGGAGGGCGCTCTCGGGTATCTGGGGCATGCGCGGGATCTCGTGCCTTCCGATGCTCGAGTGCACTTCCTCTTTGGACTCATCCTGGTGGAGTTGAATCTGCCGCCGGAGGCTCGGAAGTCGCTGCAGAAAGCCGTGGACCTGGCACCGGAGAATCCGGATTATCAGTATGCGCTGGGATCGATCATCCTTCGCGATCGCGACCCTTCGCCGGCCATCGATTGCTTCCGGCGGTATCTGGCGGCACGGCCTTCGGATCCGCGCGGCGAATTCGCGTTGGGAATCGCGTACTTCCTGACAGGCGACTACGAGAAGAGCGCGGCGCAGATGCTACAGGTGAAGGATAATCCGGCCACGCGACCCGGTGCGCTGTACTTCCTGGGGCGGGTGGCGCGAGTGAATGGGCAACTCGACGCAGCAGCGGAGTATTTCAACGACAGCATTCACGCGCAGCCTTCGTTTGCCAGAGCATATTCGGAATTGGCGAGGGTGCGAATGGAGCAGGGCCGTATCGACGATGCGAAGGCAGCGGTGGGCCATGCGTTACAGGTGGAGCCGGACAATTACCAGGCAAACAGCGTCCTGCTTGCGTTGTATCAGCGGACGCACGATCCCCGGGCAGCGGCCCAACGCGTGCGTCTGCAGAGTCTGGAGAAGCAGCGGAATCAGGAGCAGGAATTGATGCTGCGGGGAGTCGAGGTGCGGCCGTACTGATGTGGATCCGCGCGGCAGCCGCGATAGTTTTTGCGTCCTCGGTGATGTGGGCGCAGTCCGGTATTCAGGAGCGAATTCAAGCCGCGCCTCTCACACTGGAGCAACGGTCGGCCGTCGTCGCAGCAGTCCAGTCGCGCGACTTTGCGCGGATCGAGCAGGCCCTGAGCGTTCCGGCGGCAGTCGCACCCGAACGGGCTGCCGCAATTCAATCGCTACTAGGTGCGCTGGAGTTCGTCGGTGGCCGCATTTCGCAGTCGATCGAGGCGTTTCGGCGAGCCGATGCGTTACACCCGCTCGAGCAACGCGATCGATTCACCTACGCGATGGCATATGCGAGCGACGGCGATGAGAAGAACGCGCGAGCGCAACTGGAGCGCCTGCTGGAGCAGCACCCGGATCATCCGTTGTATCTGTACTGGTTGGCGCGAATCGACTATTACGACCGGCGGTATGAGCGGGCAGTGGCGAAGTTGAAGAAGGTGGTGGAACTGGATCCCGCGTCGGCGCGGGCGTGGGATAACCTGGGGCTGGCGTACGACATGATGGGCCAGAGTGCGGAAGCTCAAGGCGCGTTCCAGAAGGCGGTAGAGCTAAACCGTAAGCTACCGTCGCCTTCAGCTTGGCCGCCGCTGAATTACGGATCGCTCCTGCTGCGAATGGAGAAACTGCCGGATGCGGAGGCGAGTCTGAGGGAGGCCCTGCGTCTGGATCCGCAACTTGCCGAGGCGCACTACTCTCTCGGCAAGGTGTTGGAGCGGACCGGCAAAGATGCGGAGGCGATAGTGGAGTTGCGGACTGCGGCCCGGCTGGCGCCTGCCATGGCGGATCCGGAGTATGCGCTGGGGCAGTTATACCGGCGGCTTGGGAAAACGGAGGAAGCCAGTGCCGCGTTCGCGGAGTTCAAGAAGCGGCGCGAACGGGAATCGGCGGCTCCGGCTGCTCCATTTCGTCCGGACCGGCACTGACCGGTCAGGCACTCGCGGTGCACTTCGCGTATAGATCGCCCAGCACTCCATCCGGGTCGTACTTCGATTTCAGCGCGTCGTAGCAAGGCTTGCTGTACAGCCGCCAGAAGGCCGGCTCATCGAACCACACGCTCGAGTACAGGCCTTTCTTGCCGCTGAGTTCGACCAACTTCTTCTCGACCCTGCGGTTGTAATAGCCCGGCTCGTGAGTGCTCGGAATTACGTCCCAAAATCCAAAATTAATATAGGTCTTCGTCGGATCCAGATTGTATAGCAGATAAGTCGCCTCGGGCTCGGGACTTCGAAAAGGACAAATCCACACGGGAGTTATTCCGACTTCCTCAAACAAAAAGGCGAGAAACTCCGGCGCATTTTCGATCGGGATATCGACGTCCTGGATGACCGATTCCGTGCCGGTCGAGGCCGGCATCCATCGCTGCGAGATTCGCATGATGCGCTGATAAGTTCGCGAATTCAGTCCCTTGCGGGTTGCGATGAGACGCACGATGGGACGTTGGGCATAGAACTGCTTCGAACACCAGAACCAATCGGTGTCCCAGCGCCAGACGTAGGCTTCGGGAGTGAGCCAGTCCTCCTGTCTTCTGCGGATAGATTCGTAGTAGATCTGCATCCACGAATAATCACTGGTACGGGGAGCCCGATCGGCGAATCGAGCCTCCGTCAGATACATCTCCGAGGCGCTAAACACGGTGCCATCCAGGAAGTCAGCGTCCGGATGTTCGCAGCAATCGGCGATTCGGGCGAAGAACTTCTCCGGATCGGCGAATCGGACATGGCGCAGATGCACGTACGGTTTGGCGGTCATCAGCCGCACCTGCAGGCGCATCGCGTAGCCGAGGGTGCCGTACGAATTTGGAAAGCCGAAAAACAGGTCGCGATTTTCCTCGCGGGAGCATTCAACGATTCGCCCGTCGGCAAGCAGTATGTGCATGCTCTCCACCGTCTCGTGGACCAGGCCGAAGCGAAATGACGACGACTCGATGCCCAGGCCGCTAACGGCACCTCCAACGGTGATGCTCTTCAACTGGGGAGTTACTTGCGGCAACATGCCATGACGCAGTGTATGTTCGACCAACACGTCGTAGGGAATCATCCCCTCGACGTGGGCGAGTAACCGGTCGGGGTCGATCCCGAGCACCCGGTTCATCGAGCGGACATCGAGTTTGCGCACGCCTCCGTTGTGCCGGGTACGGAACAAATTGGACGTCGATTTTCCAAGTCGCACGGGACCGCCGCACTTCCGGATGGCACTGAGTTGGTCCACGACCTTCGCGCACTTGGCGGAGTGCTCAGCGAATGGGTTCATGACTCACCTCACCGGCTGGTACGACGGAATGTCGCCCTTCGACAGAACAATTTGCCAAAGTTGCAGTTTTCGGGCTCTGAACGATCCCGCCGAAGCCAGTAGATAGTAGCGCCACATGCGGTGGAACATGTCGCCATACCGGGCTCGCAGCATGGGCCAGGAGTGATTGAAGTTATGCCCCCACGCCATCAGCGTAGGATCGTAATCCGGACCGAAGTTGTGAATATCCTCGACTACCCAACCGCGCTCAGCCGCGCGGCCCAATTGCGCGAGCGACGGCAGCATGCCGTTCGGGAATACGTATTTGTGAATCCAGGCGTCAGTGGAGGTGACGCTCTGATTACTGCCGATCGTATGCAGAAGAAACAGACCGCCGTCTTTCAGCCGATTCCCAGCCAAATCCAAGAAGTGCGGATAATTCTTGTAGCCGACGTGTTCGCAGAGTCCAATCGACACAATGCGATCAAACTCCCCGGGCTCGGCCGCGGCGCAGCGATAATCTTTTTGTTCGAAGCGCACCGGCAATCCGGAGCACAACTGCCGTCCGTATTCCACCTGCTCGTGAGAAATGTTGTAACTCACTACGGAGCAATCGTATTCGGTAGCGATAAAATGAGCCAGACCTCCAAACCCGCCGCCCAACTCCAATACCTTCATGCCCGGTTTGAGATACAGCTTCTCGCACACCAAGCGAAGTTTATTCTCTTGAGCTTCGTCGAGAGTGCGAGCATTTTTCCAATAAGCGCACGTATATTGCATTCGCCGGTCGAGCATGGCGGCAAACAGGTCGTTGCCGAGGTCGTAATGGCTGTGGGCGACTTCATCCGCATGGGACAAGGTCTGATAGTTGAACATCCGGCATTTTAAAGCGAGGGCCAGCGTGACCAGCCGGCCAACCCGCGAGTAGGGATCGGCGCGATGAAGTCGTGCGAAGAACTCGTCGAGTTGATCGACGTCCCACCAGCCTTCTACATACGCCTCGCCCGCGCCGAGGCTGCCATATGCCAGCACGCGACCGAAGAAGCGTGGATCGTGAAGTTGAATGTCCCAGGGACGGCCGCCATTGATGCGAATGTCACACAGGTCGAGCATCTCGACGACCTTCCGGGCGGCCGCGGACGAGGGAATGCCGCCCTGCCACCGCGTGTGAAGCGGCGATACAGAATCCTGAAGTGAGGGTCTCGCCAGATCGGACATCGGGAACTTACCACCTCCGACTTCCAGAGTGCGACTTTCCACGAAAAAGTCAAGGGCCCGAAACCACGTAACGAGTTACATGTGGCACTCAAGGCGCGACACGATCTTGCGAAACGCCTCGGTGGTTCAGCATCGGTCTGGGTGCGGCGGAGTTACTGGGCACCCTCGGCCGTGGTGAGAGTCATCGGCGCGCGGGCCGGCTGGGGACGCGGGTCATGCCGCCCTGTCCATTCACGGGAGATCAGGAGCATCGTGGTCCGGGTGGATGTGCTATCCTGCGGCACATCGTATGGAACGTAAAAAAGCCAGCGACTATCCGCGCGAACTACTCGACCTGTTCGACCGCTACGTGCACGGCAATATCGGCCGCCGCGAGTTTCTCGACGGTGCGTCGAAGTTCGCTACCGCAAGCGTTACGGCAGCCATGTTGTTCGAGAGTCTGCGACCGAATTACGCGTGGGCGCAACAGGTACCGAAGGACGACAACCGCATCAAAACCGAATATGTCACGGTTCCGTCGCCCGAAGGAAACGGCAGCATTCGCGGCTATCTGGTGAAACCGGCAAGGGGCGGCAAGGCGCCGGGTGTACTGGTGGTGCACGAGAATCGCGGGCTTAATCCGTACATCGAAGACGTCGCGCGGAGGCTCGGGACTGACAATTTCATCGCCTTCGCGCCGGATGGTTTGACGAGCGCCGGCGGCTACCCCGGCAATGATGAGGACGGGGCGAAGTTATTCCGGGATATCGACCGGAACAAGATGTTGGAGGACTTCATCGCGTCGGCCAAGTGGCTGAAGGCTCGGCCGGACTGCACGGGCAAAATCGGTGTCGTTGGATTCTGCTTCGGCGGCGGTGTCGCGAATATGCTGGCCGTGCGGCTCGGCTCGGATTTGTCGGCGGCAGTCGCGTTTTATGGCGCGCAGCCCACCGCGGCGGACGTGCCGAAGATCAAGGCTCCATTACTGCTGCAGTACGCAGGATTGGATCAGCCCATCGATGCCGGATGGCCGGCTTACGAAGAAGCGCTAAAGACGAATCACGTGAATTATCAGGAGTACCTGTACGACGGCGTGAATCACGGATTTCACAACGACACTACTCCGAGATATGACGAAAAGGCCGCTAAGTTAGCGTGGAAGCGGACGGTGGACTTCTTCAACGAACACTTGCGGAGTTAGGAAGCGGCCGGTAACTCAATCCGGCCGCGGTTAGATTGACTAAGCGGATGCAGCCGCCTGCGCGGCCTGTAATGCCGCGTCGTAGTTCGGGTGATCGGCTACTTCCTTCACATATTCCACGTGGACGAGTTTGCCGGTCTTATCGACGACGAAGATCGCGCGGCTTTCGATGCGCAAGTCCTTGATGAGCGTCCCGTAGTGTTCGCCGAAAGATCCTGAGCGGTGATCGGAGAGCATGGTCACATTGTCGACGCCGAAAGCGCCGCACCAGCGCGACTGGGCAAAGGGAAGATCCATGGAGATGCTATAGATCTTGATCTGTGGCAGTTTCGCGGCTTCTTCATTGAAACGCTTGGTCTGAATATCGCAGACAGGAGTATCCAGAGAGGGCACGACGCTGAAGATCCGGACGGAATCGCCGGTGGACTTCAAAGTAACCGGTTTCAGGGTCTTGTCGACCGCTTCAAACTCGGGCGCTGGATCACCGGATTTCAGTTCCGGCCCAACCAGAGTCAGAGGATTGCCATTTAGTGTAGTAGCGCCTTGTCTTTCCATCAGGGTTCATTGTAACAAGTCGCTCAGTTGGGCTACCTCGGTGACAGGCAACTGACACGTAAAATTCTCGCAAACGTAAGCCGCGACACTGCCGCCTAGCGGTCTCATATCTCCGATTGCTGGGAAATAGCGTGCGAGCACGGACCGCGATTCATCATCCGCGGCGAGCACCGTCGTGTAGGGCAGGAAATGCGATCGAACGGCTGCCAGCATCGGCGCGGCGTCGTCCTTGGGACCCGCGAGAACCACCTGCCGCGAAGGCGCTTCCGAGTACATGAACGCGGTCAGCATCAGCGGCACACCGCTGCCGACGGAGGCGAGTCGGGATGCGAACGCCTTCAGCGTGCGCTCGGCCGACTCCTCAAATTCCTGCCGTCCCGTGAGCCGGGCCAATCGCAGCAGCGCTAGCACGGCCACGGAATTTCCGGAAGGCTCCGCGCCGTCGTAGTCGTCTTTCATGCGCAGGATGAGGTTGGCGTCGCCCTCGGGAGTACTGAAGAATCCGCCATTCTCGCGATCTTCGAACAGTTCGCGCATCCGCCCCGCGAGTTGGACAGCGAGTTCCAGATAGTAAGTCTCGAAAACGGTTTCGTACAAATCGAGCAGGGCCACTACCAGGAATGCATAGTCGTCCAGGAACCCGGGAATCGCCGACTCACCTTCGCGGTACCGTCGCTCCAGCGTTGCGTGCTCCGGGTTATACAGATGGCGCAGAATGAAATCGGCTGACCGGCGCGCGGCCTGCTCGTAGATCGGATCGTCGAGCACCTGCGCACCCTTGGCGAACGCGGAGATCATCAGAGCGTTCCAAGCGGTTAGGATCTTGTCATCCAGGTGCGGGCGCGGCCGTTTCGAGCGTGCCTCCAGAACAACGGCGCGAGCCGCGGAGAGAGCTATTCTAACGTCGTCCGCGGGCACTCCGAAACGCTGCGCGGTTTCTTCGACGGTGTGCGCTTCGAACAGAATGTTGCGGCCGCGAAACTCGCCGTGGGGATCCTCCTGCACGTTCCCGTTCGGCTCCACGCCATAGCGATACCGGAACCAGTCGATGGTCGTTGGATCCAGCAGACGCGTCAGTTCGTCGTCGCTCCAGACGTAGAACGCACCCTCGGCCTTCACGTTGGGTTGTGCGGAATCGACGGCGCTATCGGCATCCTCGGCGGAATAAAAGCCGCCGTCGGGATGCGCGAGATCTCGAAGAACGTAATCGAAGATATCGCGAGCAATGGTGGCGAAGAACTCGTCGTACGTCACCTGATAAGCCTCCAGGTACGCCACGGCGAGTTGCGCCTGATCATACAGCATTTTCTCGAAATGGGGAACGAACCAGCGCTCATCCACCGAGTAGCGATGGAACCCGCCGCCGGCCTGATCGTGCATGCCCCCTTTGGCCATCTCGCGAAGTGTCGTGAGCACCATCTCGAGAGCTTCCTCGTTGTGCGTGCGGTGGTGATAGCGGAGCAGGAAGGTGAAGACCGATGGTCGCGGGAATTTCGGGGCCCCGCCGAAGCCGCCGAGTCGAGGATCGAAGCCGCGGCGGAGCGCGAAGAATCCGGAGTCGAGTACGGCGGGGTCAATCGTCGAGGCAGTGGACGCTGCCGCCGAGTACTGCTCCAATTGCTTCGTCACTTCGACACTCGAATCGAGCACTCGCGCACGGTCCGTCGACCAGGCACGGGCGAGGCTCTCGAGCACGGTGAGGAATCCGGGACGGCCGTAGCGATTATCCGGCGGGAAGTACGTGCCACCCCAGAACGGTTTCAATTCCGGGGTCAGGAAGACGGACATCGGCCATCCACCGCCACCCGTGCTCGATTGCACGAACAGCATGTAAATGCGATCCACGTCCGGCCGCTCTTCGCGGTCTACCTTGATGGGCACGAAGTGACGGTTGAGCACTTCGGCGATCTGCTCGTTTTCAAACGACTCGCGCTCCATCACGTGACACCAGTGACAAGTCGAGTAGCCGATGGAGAGGAAAATGGGCTTCTCTTCCGTGACGGCTTTCTGGAAGGCCTCAGGACCCCAGGGATACCAATCCACGGGATTGTGGGCGTGCTGCAGCAGGTAGGGGCTTTTTTCGTTTGCGAGTCTGTTCATGGAAGAGGCGGCGTGCCTCTTCTATTGTTTCATGCACCCCTCACTGATGCACGGGCCGGCCGGGTTTCCGCTCGAGCTCAGGCGGGAACGGCGCGGCGCCGCCCTTCTCCGGATTGCGGAGGTTCATCTGCATCCCGCGATCGCGCTGCAGCGGGATATTCATTCCGTGCGTTTCTTCGAGAAGGTCGAACAGGCGCTCGCGCATCTGCTTCACGATAGGAGCGTATTTTTCGTTCGAGATCAAATTCCGGCTCTCGAGCGGATCTTCGGCAAGATCGTATAACTCGTCAATGTCCCAGATACCCTGATATCGGATGAATTTGAACCTGTCGCCGCGAAGGGCATGAATCGTGGGAGTCTGTGGGAAGTTGCGTTCCCAGTAATATTCGTACAATAACTCGCCGCGCCACTTCGGAGACTTACCCTGGGTGATCGGAATCCAGTTGAGTCCGTCGATCCCCGCCGGTGAGTCGACGCCCGCGGCGGCTAGCACGGTGGGCATTATGTCGAGTCCCGCCACCACTTCCTTGACGGTCTGGCCTCCCTGGAATAACTCCGGACAGCGCGCGAGTAAGGGAACACGCATCGACTCCTCGTAGGCCGTGCGTTTGTCGATGAGCCCGTGCTCGCCAAATGCGAAGCCGTTATCGCCCATGTAGATCACCAGTGTCGAATCCAGTTGTCCGCGCTTGTCGAGGGCGCCCAGCACGCGCCCGATGCTTTCATCAACTCCCATCAGCGTCTCGGCGTACCGCTTGTAGTATTCGCCGACATCGAGGACGCTGTGGTACGGGTAATCGACCCCGTGCCACGAGTTCCGCTGGTTCTGCACCCAGGTGGGCCGGTGTTGAGCCATCTCGCCCGAGGCGGCCATGGTCGGTGGATAAACGAACTTCGCGTCCTTATAGAGGCCCTTGTGGCGCGGAGCCGGCTGGAAGTCGGCATGAACGGCCTTGTGCGAGAGATACAAGAAATAGGGCTGCTCGCGAGGAATGGCTCCGAGCCAATCCAGAGCATAGTCCGTCAATTCATCGGTGATGTATCCTTTTTGTGCGACTTTTTTGCCATTTACGTTAAGGCCGTTGCGGACCGGCCAGTAACTCCCCTGACCAAGAAAGCTGACCCAGTTATCGAATCCCGGCTGGGGATCATCCGATTCCGCACCCATGTGCCACTTACCGATGAACGAGGTCTTGTAGCCTGCCTTCTGGAGATAAGACGGAAAGAACGTCGTCCCCGGCGGAATCGGAGTGTTGTTATCGACAATCCGGTGCTTGTGGGCATAGACGCCGGTCAGGATGGACGCACGGCTCGGGCTGCAAAGTGCGGTGGTCACGAAGGCGTTCTTGAAATGAGCGCCCTCGTGAGCCAACCGGTCCATTTGCGGCGTCTTGAGCCAGGGCTGCGCTTTCAGAAAGCCCATGGCGTCGTAGCGGTGGTCGTCGGCGAGGATGAAGATTACATTCCGCCGCTTTCCCGTTTGGGCCGCCGCGAGCGCGGCGCCACCCGTCATCGCGGCCAAAACCTGACGTCTGTTGATTGAATGCGAAGTCATGTCCGAGGACATGCTATCACTTCAGCACACGCGGAGACCGGCGCCCATTCCCAATCGCTATTTTGGAACGGAAATCGTGATGTTCCGGAACTTCATCCCTCCGGTGTGATCTCCCTGAATATAGAAAGGTCCCGGCTCGCCTTCGTGACTGTCCAACGCGCCTCCAGTAATGCCGGGGATCTGTTGATGGTCGATGATCATGATGCCGTCGCGAACAATTGTCAGATCGCGGCCGACCAGGGTAATATCGAACGACTCCCATTCACCTGCTTTGCGCGGAACATCCTTGGCGGGAGGAATAAAACCATAGATCGCTCCCATGCGATGGTAAGGATCCTCGGTGTCACCGGGCTCGTATTCGATCTGGACCTCGTAGCGTCCGCGAAGGTAGAAACCGCTGTTACCGCCCGCCGGGCAGTTATATTCCAGATGAATTTTGAAGTCCTCGAATTTCCGCGTGCCAATCAGGTTTGAGCCTTTCGTTTCGTTCAGAAGAACTCCATCCTTCGCAACCCAGTGACTCAGGTCAGGGCGCTCGGGCTTCCATCCGTCCAGATCTTTCCCGTTGAACAGGGCTTCCGGAGTGGTCCAGTGCTTCGGCGGTTTGTGGTTGAGCGCGGGCGCCCGGGCGCCTTCCACTTTCCCGGCGTCAGTGTCGCCGCGTTTCAGACTGCCATTCAGGTGGTCGCCATCGGCAGTAAGGTCCCAGATCATCGCGGGCCTGCCGTTGTCCGCCTTATTCAAGGTGACCAGAAGGTGCGATCCCTCCGTCGCGACCGCCGCGGCTGGGTGCACACTTCCGGCGCGCGGTTGTACCCGGACATGCATCTGCCCGTTTTCAGTTTTCACTTCGAGCCATCCAGGGTATGTGTCTCGCTGGGTGGTGATGGTCATGTCCCACCGGCCTTCAAAGGGGCTGGCGGCAAGGGCTAGCGCGGGTACCAGCAGGGCGGATGCCCCCGCTATCAGGGTGAACCAATGCTTCATGTCCGATCAGTGTACCGCGTTCGGGAACTCACACTTTTCCAATTCCTGCCGATGAATATTTCAAGCGTGACAGTGACCACCACCGACGAAACCCGCGACTCCGCCCTGGGAGCACCTGAGGAGCGGCTGAACATGTTTGTGCGGCAGATCTCGACGAGCGAAGGGATTCCGCCGTTTGCACAGCACGCTCGGGAGTTGATGTCCCGGACGCTGAAGCCAGATGGGAGCTCTTCGCAGTTGGCGCATATCATCTTGAAGATGTCGGCCTCACGGCCCAGGTGATGCGAGTGGCGAACTCGTCGATGTATAACCGGTCGGGACGTTCCATCGTCAATGTGACCCACGCCATCACTCTGCTTGGCTGGGAAACCGTTCGTAACCTCATAGGCGCAATGCGATTCGTGGAACAATTCGCCAGGCACTCACCGGGATTGCGGGAACTGATGATGTTTTCGCTGCTGACGGCCACGCACAGCCGCCACATCGCAGCCGTACTTCGATACCCCCGGCCGGAGGAGGCCTACGTCTGCGGCCTGTTCCGCAATATGGGGGAAGTCCTGACGGCCCGGTATTTCTCGGAAGAATACGCAAAGGTGGTGGTGGCGATGCGGGACGAACAACTTCCGGAACGGGTAGCGGGATTGCAGGTGCTGGAATTCGAGATGGATTCGCTCGCCCGGTGCCTGGCTGCATCCTGGAACATGCCTGCGTGCATCCGAACCTGTCTTGCTGGCAGCGAGGCAGCCGCGGAGACGATCGAGGAGCGTGTGCTGGCCTCGGCCGCCAACTACGGCCACGACCTGACATCCGGCCTGTACCGGTATGGCCGGTTCGAACCGGAGCGGATGAAGGCACTCGTGGACTGCACGGGCCGCAAGTACCTGCTCCCGTACGCCGACCTGAAGCGGATTGTGGACGCCGCCACAGAGGATACCAGGGACACGTTTCACGCGTTGCAGATCCCAGTGGCTGCGCTGCATCTCGACCAACAGGCGAAACAGGCACGAGAGGTGCTGGCCAGCGCGGTGGATCCGGACCGCAAACTGAGTCTCGCGGAATTCGACGCGGTGCTTCAGAGTGCCGAGTCCCAAATAAACGGACCAAACTTCGACGTCACGGCGTTCATCGAAGGACTGCTGCATGCGATGTCGGCCCACGCCGGCTTCGACAATCCGATCTTCGCGCTAATGAACGAGGACCGGAGTTCCATTCGAGGCAGGCTGAGCGGGTCGCCGGCATTGAGCCGGAAACTCGAGAGTTTCCGATTCGTGATGACGAGGATGGACGTAATCCTGGCGGCCGTTATCGACCGGAAACAGGATCTGTGGATCGACCGGCGCACCGATACACGCTTCGAGAGCTCGCGCGTGCTGGCCGCCTTCAACCCGCAGTTCGCCGTGGTGCTGCCGGTAGTGGTGGACCGTGTTGTCGCGGGATTCCTATATGCCGACCACACCGCCATGCCGGGATTGGCGGAAATGCGGCCCAGGCTGGAAGCTCTACGCAACCTGGTCGCCGTGGCGATCGCGCAAATGCGTCTGAGATAGCGGTCTTAGTGGTCGCGTTCCGTCACGAGTTCCGTCACCGCCAGCAGCGCGCGCTGGCAGGGCGAATCGGGGAACTCGGCCAGAGCGGCCCGCGCCTTCTCGGTGAAGCCCTGCGCACGCTCCAGAGCGCGCTCGACGCCGCCGTGGCGGTGCAGCATCTGCAGGATATTCACGAACGGCACCTGATCGTAATTGCCGTCGGCCAGCACTCGGGCGATCATCTCGCGTTCATCCGCCGTCGCCGTTTTGAGCGCGTAGATGAGAGGGAGCGTCACCTTGCCCTCGCGCAGGTCATTGCCCACCGGCTTACCGAGAATCTTCTCGCGGGACGTGAAGTCGAGAACATCGTCCACCAGTTGGAACGCGATACCCAGATTCCATCCGAACTCGCCCATACGCGTCTCGGCTGCGTCGCCGCCGCCCGAAATGACGGTGCCAAGCCGCGCGCATACGCTGAACAGACTGGCGGTCTTGCGATCCACCAGTTCCATGTAGTCCGCTTCGGAGATGTCGATCTTGCCGATTCGCTCCAGTTGCAGCAGTTCGCCTTCCACCATGTCCTGCGTGAGCCCGATCAGGACGTCGAGCACATGGAAATTGCGCTCGCGCAGGGCCATCTGGAAGGCCTGCATGTAGAGCCAATCGCCCGCGAGCACTGACGTATGATTGCCCCACACGACATTGATGGCCGGACGGCCGCGCCGCGTCTTCGCGAAGTCGATCACATCGTCGTGCACCAGCGTCGCCGTGTGCAGCATTTCCACAACGGCCGCCAGCCGGATCGCGCTCTCGTTGGTCGGCGCGAACAGCTTGCCGGACAGCAGCAGGAGAATCGGGCGGAGGCGCTTTCCGCCGCCGGTCTGTAGGTATTGGGCAATACTGGTGACGGCGTCGACGGAGGCAACGGATTCCAGGCTAATCTCGCGTTCGACTTTCTCGAGATCGTCGCGAAGCAGGTCCAGGATCTCGCGGAACGTCAATGATTGCCCTATGTTACTGAACATGCGGAATTTTCCAGTTTAGCGCGAACAGGCGCTCGACATTCTCGGTGGTCACACGTTCTATGTCTTCGCGAGTGGTGCCGCGAAGTTCGGCCAGTTTTCCGGCCGTATGAACGACGAACGCGGGTTCGTTCCGTTTGCCGCGCTTGGGGACTGGCGCCAGATACGGCGCATCCGTCTCAATGAGGATCCGGTCCGCCGGAACGTCGCGCGCTGCCTGCTGGATCTCGAGCGCCTTCGGAAACGTCACCATCCCCCCAAAGCTCACGTAAAATCCGAGTTCCAGGCTGCGCCGCGCCTCGCCCGGATTGCCCGTGAAACAATGCATCAGCCCCGGGCGGCCGTGCGGCGTCCAGTGTTTCTCGATCAGTTCGAACGTCTCGTCCCAGGCCTCGCGGGTGTGAATGATGATGGGCAGACCCGCCTCCACCGCGATGGCCATCTGCTCGGCGAAAATCGCCCGCTGCCGGTCGCGCGGAGAGAAGTCGTAATGATAGTCGAGCCCGATCTCGCCGATCCCGATCACCTTCGGATGCCGGGCCAACTCACGAACCCGGTTCAACGTTTCGCCGTCGGCCTTCGCCGCATCGTGCGGATGCACGCCGACGGTCGCGTAGAACATCTCGTGGCGATCCGCGATGCGGGTGCCCGCCTCCAGGTCGGGAGGACCCTCGCCGGTTCCCACCGCGACCATGCGACCCACGCCCGCCTCGACGGCTCTGGCGATTACCGCTTCACGGTCGCCGTCGAACTCGTGCGAATCCAGATGACAGTGCGAATCGATCAGCATTACTTCAGGCGTGCACCCACCGGCACATCCTCAAGGAATCCGGCGAGCACGGGATTGCCGCCTTCGAGCGAGGCCGCCACAATCATTCCTCTTGATTCGATGCCGCGCAGCTTGCGCGGTTGTAGATTCGCCACGATCACCACCTTGCGGCCCACGAGTTGATCGGGCTGATAGGCCTTAGCGATCCCCGCGACAATGGATCGCGGTTCTGTTTCGCCGATATCGACGAACAGATGCAGCAGCTTATCCGCACCCTTCACGGGGTGCGCCGACTTCACGATGCCGACGCGAAGATCCACCTTGACGAAGTCGTCGATGGTGATGGCTTCCGATACCAGTTCCGTGGGCGCGGCCGCGACCGCAGCAGCCTCGGGCTTTTTCCCGAGCAGCGCATCCTGGCGAGCGCGCTCGGTCTCTTCGAGTTCCCGCATCCGCGCAATCGCGGGTTTGGCTTCGATTCGCGGAAACACCGGCGACACCTCGCGCAGTTTCTGGCCGGCCTTCAAGTGGCCAAAGTGCAAATCGGCCGTGCGAATCTCGTCCGTCGAGGTATCGAATCCGAGTTGCTCCCAGATCTTCGCAATCGACTCGGGCAGCACGGACGAGAGGAGTCCGCACACGATCCGCAGCACTTCCGCGGCAGAGTACAGCGTGCGGTTCAGCAACTCCGGCGCCTCCGGATCCGCCGACTTGGCCAGCATCCACGGCGCGCGCTCCACGATGTACTTATCCACCACCGAGATCAATTGCCAGACGGCCTCCAGCGCACGCGAAAACTCGAAATGATCATACGCTTCGAGGACGATTTCCGTGGTCTGATGCGCAATCTCGGCAATGTGCGAATCGCCGTCAGACTCCGGCACGGCTCCGTCGCGATACTGATGGATCATGCTCAGCGTGCGGCTCGCCAGATTGCCCAATCCGTTCGCCAGGTCCGAGTTATACCGCTGCACCAGCGCGTCGTAACTGAAGCTGCCGTCCTGGCCAAACACAATTTCGCGTAGCAGGAAATACCGCAGCGCATCCACACCCGCTACTTGCGCAATCGGCCGGGGACGCACGATGTTGCCGCGGCTCTTGCTCATTTTGTCCTGCTCAAACAGCAGCCATCCGTGCGCGAAGATGCGCTTGGGCAGCGGCAGTTCGGCAGCCATCAGGAAGGCGGGCCAGAAGATCGCGTGGAACCTCACGATTTCCTTGCCGATCATGTGCAGGTCGGCAGGCCAGTATCCGCGATCCTGCCAATCGGGACCACCCACCGCGCTGAGGTACGCAATCAGCGCGTCGAACCAGACATAGAAAACGTGTGGCGCTTCATTTGGCACCGGAATGCCCCATTTGATGCTGGTCCGCGTAATCGAGAGATCCTGCAAGCCGCCCTTGATGAAGCTGATCATCTCGTTGCGGCGAGTCTCGGGTCGGATGAATTCGGGATGCTCGTTGTAAAGTTCCAGCAGACGATCCTGGAACGCGGAAAGCTTGAAGAAGAAATTCTCTTCGGTGACGGTCTCCGTCGGACGGCCGCATTCCGGACAGGGATCGCCCGGCTTGGCGTCGTTCACATACAGGTTGTCGAATACGCAGTATTGACCGGTGTACGCCCCCTTGTAGACGTACCCGTTCGCGCGGCAGCGCTCGAACATCCACTGCACCGTGCGGGCGTGGAGCGGGTCCGACGTGCGAATAAACTCATCCGGATGCAATCGCAGTTCGTCCCAGTGCATCTGGAACTCCTGCGCCATCGCAGTGGAGAACTCGATCGGCGTTTTCCCGACTCGTTCCGCCGACCGCTCCACATTCACGCCATGCTCATCGGCGCCCGTCGTCAGCACCACATCAAATCCCTCGAGCCGCTTCAAACGGCGGATCACGTCGCACACGATGGTGGTGTACGTGTGGCCGATGTGCGGCGCACCGTTGGTGTAGTAGATCGGGGTGGTCAGGTAGTATTTCATCTGTTCTCTTTCAAGTATGCTTGATTGGCGTCCGAAACTACCTGACGCAGCGGCTTTCCGCTAGTGGCTGCAAGCTTCCGGCAATCCTCGTATTCGGGCGAAAACGCGCCGGATTCCGCAACTTTGACACGCACTCTGCCGTAGCCGAGATCCACTTCGACGAAGCGGCGATTCAGCACGCGCCGCTCAGCCATCGAGATGCGTAGCCCGAGCGTCGAGGTCTCCTCCAGCACGATGCGCGCGAGCGACTCCCGCTGTTCGGGCCGTGCGACAACACTGAACAGCGTCCCCGGGCGGTTCTTCTTCATCCACAGCGGCGACATCGTGACATCCAACGCCCCGGCTTCGAACAGACGCTCCATCGCATAGCCGAGGACTTCGGGAGTCGAATCGTCGATATTGGCTTCGATGATGCAGACCGTCGCGGCTTCGGGCGCGCCGGTCGGATCGCCGATGATCACTCGGAGCACATTGGCATGCTCCGCAAAGTCCTTATCGCCGGCGCCGAATCCGGTGGCGGTAATGCGCATGGGGGGCATCGGGCCAAACCGCGACGCGAGGGTAGTGGCCAGGGCGGCTCCCGTCGGCGTAGTGAGTTCGATGGCCGGTCCGCGGGCATACACGGGACGGCCGGTGAGCAATCGCGCTGTAGCTGGCGCGGGCACCGGCAGTACTCCGTGCTCGGTGTTCACGGTGCCGGATCCAACGTTGACCGGCGCACACGCCACGTCGCCGACGTCGAGCAGCGCCAGCGCCATGCATGCCCCCGCGATATCGCAGATGGAGTCGACTGCGCCGACCTCGTGGAAGTGCACCTTCTCGATCGGAACTCCGTGGACTTCGGCTTCCGCCTCGCCGAGCCTCTGAAACACGGCGATAGCATTCTGTTTCGCCTTGTCCGGGAGGCCGGAGTCTTCAATCATCTTGACGATGTGAGGCAGGTGCCGGTGTTTCTTGGTCTCCTCGTAGCGGACGTGGAATTTCGAAGCCGCGATGCCGCGCCGCTTGGTCTTCTCGACTTCGAACTGGGCACCGGTGCCGAGCGATTCCAGGGCTTCGAATAATGTTCGCGAATCCGCTCCGGCATCGATCAGAGCACCGACAGTCATATCGCCGGCGATACCGGAGAATGGATCCAGATAACAGGTACGCATGAACCTCCATTGTAAGAGGCAGCGCGCTATAAGTACCGAGGCGCCGGGCGTTTCGCGAGCTGATCGGGCCGGTGTTTACCGTTATACTGTGACGAAGGCGCGCTCATAAGAGGTGCACATGGTGATCGAAGATGTGCGGGACTGGATCTACCGGCAAAACATGGCCGTCCAGAGGCCGGTGGAATCGGAGGCCTGGGGGGACGGCGTAAGAACCGAAAGCATCGCGGAATTCCTGGCTTCTTGCGAAAAGCCGGAATTCCGAATGACGCTCGATCAGAAGCGCTTGATTCTCGATCAGGCCAAGTTAGTAATCGAGCAGTTCTACGCACATTTGCCGTTCAAACGGGCGCGGTATGCGATCGATCCGTTGCAGGGTCTGCGGCTCATCGGCGCGCAACTGCAGCGCCTCAGCCAAGTGGAGTTTCACCGCGCCGTTCTGGATGTATTTGTGAACCTGCGAGACGCGCACACGTTTTACGGTCTACCGGAGCCGTTTAACTCGACGTTCGCATTTCTTCCCTTTTCGGTGGGCAGCTACGAAGATGGGAGCGGCCGCCATTTTGTGGTCACTTCGGTGATACCGCAGTTTGAACATGAGCATTTCCGCAGATGCGCGGAGATTACAGCGTGGAATGGAATGCCCGTCGCGCGTGCCATTGAGCGTCAGGCGGATCTGGCACCAGGTGCTAACGCGGGGGCACGTTTCCAGCGCGGGTTGGGCCGCCTCACACTCGTATCGTTGAAGCATTCGATGCCGCCGGATGAGCATTCGGTCACCATCGAATACATCGCTCCGGATGACGCTTCCGCGACCCGCCGCGGCCTCGTGTTCCCGTGGTACGTGGCGACAGGCATGCCGTCCTGGAACCAGGTCGCCGGTCTAGCCACCAGTATGTGCGATGCGCAGCAGGCCCGCTCACAATGCAACCGGTACCTTGCGGGATATGCTCCGGCGAGTGTTACTTACGCGCCGAACGACGTGTCCAGCCCAGGTAACTCGCGACTGCCGGACGCCTTTGAATATCAGCGGACAGGAGGCGGCCCCGGCGCGGTCGACCCGTCGTTCTTGACCGATGGGAAACATCCAGAGAAGCGGTTCGGATATATACAGATTAAAACCTTCAATTTCGACCCGCAGGATTTTGTCGATGAATTCCGGCGGATTTTGGATGAAGAAATGGAGCCGTCCGCGCCAGATGGTCTGATTGTGGATGTCCGGTCAAATCCGGGCGGTGTCATCGAAGCCGGCGAGCGCATTTTGCAGCTACTGACTCCGGGGACCATTCAGCCAATGCAATTCCACTTCATCAATACCCGTCTGACGCAAAAGGTGTTTTCGCACGCGGACCTGCTCCCGGTGGTAGCCAGAGGGGAGTGGCAGAACTGGGTAGCGGGATCCGCCGATGCCGTTGCCAGCGGCAGTGAGATAACGGTAGGCCAACCGCTGACCGCGCCCGATTTGGCAAACGGTATCGGACAGCGCTATCACGGTCCGGTGGTTCTGATCATCGATGCGCTTTCGTACAGCGCCACCGACATCTTCAGCGCGGGCTTCCAGGACAACGGAGTCGGTCCGATTATCGGAGTGGACGCCAGTACCGGCGGCGGCGGCGCATCACGCTGGCTCCACACGGAGTTGCAGGCGAACGTGCAGGACATCCCGGAAACTGGAGTCGCCACCTTACCAATGGGCTCGGCGATGGCGCTGGCGAGCCGGCGTTCCATTCGGGTGGGACGGAATGCGGGTGTTGCGCTGGAGGATGCGGGCGTCGGGCGGGACATCGCCTACTCGACGACTCGAGACGATCTGCTCTATGGCGATCGCGACCTGCTTCGGTTTGCCTGCGAGCAATTGAGTGCGATGCCCAGTTACGTTCTGCAAGTTATCAGCGCCACGGCGACAGACGCGGGCGTGCGGGTTGAACTGCGCACCGGCAACTTGAGCAGGATCGAGTTCCTGCTGGATCAGCATCCGCAGGCGGCTTGTGCGGCGGCTGAGCATGTCGAGTTAGTGGTGCCAAAGGACGGGCTTCCATCCGCTCCGAAACGGCTGCAAGTTCGCGGGTACACATCCATCGAGGATGAGGATCTGGGAACGGTCTCACTTCACTTGGCTGCGTCGGCTTCAGTGCGGCTGGCAAAGGCGGCCTCATCGACAGCTCAATCATGATCGGCTCGACGGTCTCCCACTATCGGATTCTCGCCAAGCTCGGCGAGGGCGGAATGGGGGTCGTCTATAAGGCTGAGGACACGCGGCTGGAGCGAATGGTGGCGCTGAAGTTCCTGCCGGATGCCGAGATCGAAGACAAGGCCCGAGAACGATTCCTGCGCGAGGCTCGGGCCGCGGCACAGGTGCACCATCCAAACATCTGCCCGATTCACGAAATCGATGAAGTGGACGGACGCCTGTTTTTCACCATGGCGCTGGTGGATGGCTCCACCGTGCGGCAGTTGCTGGAGCGCGGCGATCTGACGCCCGCCAAGGCGCTGGACATAGCCATTCAGGTGACCAGCGGACTCCAAGCGGCCCACAGCCAAGGCGTGATCCATCGCGATATCAAGAGCAGCAACATTGCCGTGGACCGTCAAGGCAACGTATCCATTCTCGACTTCGGGGTCGCTCTGCGCAGTGGCGATTCGCGGGTAACGCAACCGGGGAATTCCGTCGGCACTCCCGCCTACATGTCGCCGGAGCAAGCTTTGGGAAACGAGGTCGATTGCCGGATGGACTTGTGGTCGGCGGGGGTGGTGCTGTTCGAGATGCTCACGGGGCGTCTGCCGTTTATAGGCGAGACGAACCACGCCATGCTGTTCGCGATTGTGCATCAGAAACCACCGCAGGCGGCGGGCCTGCGCGCGAGTGTTCCGGCAGGCATGCAACGCGTGTTGGACCGTGCGCTGGCGAAGGACCCGGCGGATCGGTATCAGACCGCGTCACAGATGGGGGCCGATCTGCGAGCGCTTCGGGAGTCGGCGTCAGACGTGACGCGCTCGCTATTGGATTCGGTGCCAGTTCGCCAGTCCCGCCCATGGCCGCGCCGGGCTTTGATCGCATCGCCGTTTGTGCTCGCGGCGGGAGTATTGGTCGGGCGGCGGATGCTGACTCCCGGTGTGAAGAACGTGGCGGTACTACCGTTTGAGGTGATCGGCGGCGACGAGGGTACACGCGCCTTGGCGGATGGACTGGTGGAGTCGCTGACCTCGAAGCTGACGCAGTTGGAGGCGTTCCAGGGAAAGCTGATGGTCATTCCGGCCAGCGAAATCCGGAGCCGCCACGTGACCAGCGCCGCGACGGCACAGCGATTGTACGACGCGAACCTGGTGATCACGGGAAGCGCGCAACGGATGGGAGACCGGCTGCAGTTTACCTTGAATCTGGTAGACACGCGGTCGATGCGTCAGATCGCCTCGCGCACGATCGAGTTGGGTTCCGACCCGATCGCGCTGCGGAACGCGGCCATCGGGGATGCGGTGGACATTCTGCAAATCAGCGTTGCACCTGAGGCCTCGCGAGCAATGGGAGCGGGAGAAACTTCGACCCCGGAGGCCTATGCGAAGTTCCTGATGGGCACAGGTTACCTGGCCCGGTATGACGTTAGCGGCAATATCACCAGAGCAATCGAGAGTCTGCGCAACGCGGTTGAGTTAGATCCGAAGTATGCCCTGGCGTGGGCGGCATTAGGAACAGCCTATTTGAGAGCGGCGGAAGGTGGCGCCGGCACGACGGAACTCGCATTGGATGCGGTTCAGCGTGCGATCGACCTGAACCCGGACATGCCGTCCGCATACGTGACTCGAGTGAGCATCGACATCGCACAGAATCGGTTGGAAGACGCGATCGCCGACGCCATGCATGCCCGGCGGATCGCCCCCAACGATGGCGCCGCGTGTTTTGCGCTTGGAAGCGCCTTCGAAGCATCGGGGCGGATGAAGGAGGCGGAAGCAGCGTACCGCGAGGCGGTGGAGCGGCGGCCGTCAGACTGGTATGCGCACGTATTGCTGGGCGTCTTTTGTCTCGATCAGTCGAAATTTCGAGAAGCGCGCGTGGCGCTGGAAGCGGCGCGAGCACTCACGCCTGACAACGAAGTAGTGAACCGGAATCTGGCGGCGTTGAACATGGCGGAGGGCCGTTATGCCGACGCCGAACAGCAACTCAAGCGCGCACTGCAATTCGAGCCGAGTGCACGCTCGTTCAGCACGCTGGGGTTGACTTACTATTACCGGCATCGCTATCGCGAAGGGGCGGAGTATCAGAAAAAGGCGCTGGAATTGCACTCCGGCCTCTACTCCATCTGGGGGAATCTGGGGACCATCTACCGGTGGATTCCGGGGCAGAATGCGCGCGAAATTTTCCAGAAGGCCATCGACATGGGGAACAAGGCGCTACAGGCCGCGCCGGGAAACAACAACACTCACGCGAATCTGGCGGAATACTACGCAAAGATTGGCAGTTGCGGCGAGTCGATGGATCACATCGCGCAGATCCCGGCGGCTGTCCGGGGCAGATACATGACTCGGATCGCACTGGCGTACGAGGTATGCGGCAAACGGGCCGAGGCCATCGAAACCGTGCGGTCGCTGCTGCAAAACGCACCGGCTCTCAACGACATCGAGCATGATCCGGATTTCGCAAAGCTATGGGCCGATCCGGCATTTCAGTCAGCCATCCGCCTCCGTGGTTTCGCGCCCAAATAGGCGACGCTGGATTCACCTTGGTTGCGACGATCCTGTACCTCTCTGGTCGTCCGGCCCCTGTGCCGATGCTGCCAGTATGCTGGATAGCGCGTTGACGGCATCCTGAACCGAGCGCTTTGCAGAGGTCACGTCGTCGTCGACGGCTTCCAGCGCTTGTCTCAGGAGGTGGATCGCTCGCTCAATGTCGTGCTTCATGGGATCAGAGTATATCACGAGAGTCCCAACGAATGGCCCGTTTGGCTAACGCCGCTATTCGTACCGCAGGGCGCGTATGGGCTCGATCCGCAACGCCCGTATCGACGGTCCCAGCGCGGCTACGAAAATCACCACCGCCAGCGCACCGACCGCCACGCCGATCGCAATCGGATCCCGCGCCGACACGCCGTACAGTTGCGATTCCACCAGTTTCCCCAGTGCCATCGCACCCAGCAGCGCCACTGCGACTCCGGCTCCTACCGTCGCGGCCACTTCCGTCAGCACCAGCCGAAGCACTTCGGTCCAGGCCGCTCCAAGAGCCATTCGAATGCCGATCTCGCGCGTCCGCCGGGACACCACGTAGGCGATCACGCCGTACAAGCCCACGCCCGCCAGCACAGTCGCCAGCGCTCCGAATGCGACAGACAGCGCCGCGATGATCCGGTCTACGAAAACATTCTCCTCCATCTGTGTTTCCATCGTCTTCACATCGAACATCGGTAGCTGCGAGTCCTCCACCAGGCGGCGGATAGACGCCGTGAGCGTTCGATGATCCTGCCGGCTTCGAACGTAGTAGGTCATGCCGCCAAGTTGCTCGTCCGCACCATAGGAGACATACACCTGCCGCGGCATTTCCTTTTCGCGCAGGTTCCGATTCTTGATGTTCGACGCCACCCCGATAATCCGGATCTTTCCCGAGTGGCCGAAGTGGAACGTGCGGTCGATGGGATTCGATGGACCGAAATAGCGGCGGGCCATCTCCTCGTTGATAATCGCCACCGAAGCCGTCCGGTCCCGATCGTCGAAGTCGCGGCCTTGGATAACTCGAACCCCCAACGTGCTGAAGAAACCGGGTCCGACCCAGCCGACATCAGGATTCATGTCCTCGCCTTCTTTTCGTTCGTACCCGTCGATGAACACCGTCATCAACTGGGTGTTATTCGCGAGTAGCGAGACATCGGCCATCGTCACGGCTTGGACTCCGGGCACTGCTTGAATTCGGTCATGCAGCCGCGAGTAAAAATCGATGGTCTGCTGCTGGCTGTAGCCGTTCAGTTTGGGGTCCATCGAAAACGTGAGCAGGCGGCCGGTGTTGAACCCAACGTTCTGACTTGTCAGATTCTGGAGAGAGCGGACGAACATCCCCGCGCCGATTAGAAGGATCAGTGACAGGCTGACCTGCGCCGCGACCAACCAGCGCCGCCACCGCACGTTATCCGCGCCAACCACTGAGGTTCCAGTCTGTTTCAGCGACGGCGCTACGGCCACTCGCGTGGCCTGGAATGCCGGGGCGATTCCGAAGATCAGTCCCGTCAGCATGGATGCGGCACAAGTGAATGCGAGTACGCGCGCGTCCGGCACGGTCGAAAGCGTGGAGAGCAGTCCGTCGCCGGCCGGGAGCAGACGCAGCAAACCCGCGGTGAACCAGGCCGACATGACGATTCCGATAAACCCACCAGCCACGGCCAGGATCACCGCCTCGGAGACCAACTGCCGGATCAGTCGCCACCGGCCCGCCCCGAGCGCAAGGCGAATCGCGATCTCCTGGCGCCGCGCCGCGCCTCGCGCCAGCAGCAGATTGGCGACGTTGGCGCACGCGATCAACAGCACCAGGCCCACCATCCCCATCAGGATTTCGAGTGGCTTGGAGAATCGCTCCTGAATTGCCGTGACCCCCTGATTGCCCGGCGCGAGCGTCAGGTGCTTGTTCACGAACAGCTTGTGAAAGCGCTCCGAGATCGCGGGCATTTCTTTGTATTCGTCTTCGAGGATCGGCTTCCACAGCGTATTCATGGCCACCTCGGCCTGTTCGCGCGACACGCCGGGTTTCAGACGTGCCATGAGTTGCAGCCACATGGCCCGGCGGTTGAACAAGTCATTCCAGACGGGAGTGATCTGCGCCTTCATCATGGTGGATACAAACAGCTCCGGATTCTGCCCTACCTGCACGCCGTGGAAACCGGGAGGCGCGATACCGATCACGGTCATCGGGATGCCGTTGATGGAAATGGTTTTGTTGACGATGTCCGCCTTGCCGCCAAAACGGCGCATCCAATAACCGTGTCCGAGAACCGTCACCGGATGCGCTCCGGGAGTGCGGTCGTCATCGGGCGTTAGCAGACGGCCCAGATAAGCGTGCAGTCCAAGCACCTCAAAGAAATTGCCGGTGACCATCTCTGCGTCCGCTCGTTCCGTCTGACTACCGAAGGTCATGCTGACCGGCGTCGGAAAGCGTCCCAGCACACCCTGGAAAACTGTGTTTTTCGTGGCGAGGTCGCGATACATCGGGTACGAGAAGGTATCGGGTCCGGCAACGAGTCCCATGTTGGCGCCGGTGGACTTGAACTGGACCAGACGATCGGGTTCCTTCACACCCAGTGAACGAACCAGCACCTGATCGAACAAGGAAAAAATCGCAGTGTTGGCGCCAATGCCCAGGCCCAGTGATGCAATCGCGATGGTGGTGAACAGCGGCGCCTTGCGTAGGCCGCGGATGGCGAATCTCAGGTCGCCCAGGACCAGTTCCATGGAGGATTGTTGTGCAACTCGGGTGCCTGCAACGGGACGTCGAGTTACCAATGACTTAGGTGCCGATGGTGTCCCACGGCCTTCCCAAAAGCGGACACTGGTGGCCGCGAACGGTCCGGAACGAACTAACGGCTGAGCGATTCCTCGACGGCGGGCACGTGCACACCCGGCAGTTCGATCTCGATACAGAGTCCGGGATTCTCGTTTGTCGCCCGAATCGACCCGTGGTGCAACTGGATAGCCCTGCGCGCGATCGACAACCCGAGTCCGACGCCGCCGCTCGCCCGATCGCGGTCCGATTCCACTCGATAGAACGGCTCGAACAGCAATCCCAGAGTCTCCGCGGGAACGCCCGGCCCGTGATCGCGAACCTGAATCCTGGCTGCGCTTCCGGAGACGTCCAGCGAGACATCGACACTCGTGCCCGGCGGCGAATAGCGGATGGCGTTCCTTACCACATTTTCTACCGCGCGCCTTACGAGTTCCGGATCGGCATTCATGGTCGCCCGTTCGCGGATGTTGAGCTCGAGCGAACAGCCACGCGCATCGGCTTCGATTCGGGAATCCTCGACGATTTCGGTCAATAACTCGTCGAGGCAAACCTCCTCGAGCTTCCGATTGGCCGGGTCGCCTTCCGCGCGAGTTACCTCGAGCAGTTCACCAACCAGGATCGCGAGACGATCGGCTTCCTTCTGAATCCGGTCGAGCGACATCTCGCTACTACTGCCGCTTCTCGCCAACTCGATCGCGACACTCAAACGCGCAAGCGGCGACCGTAACTCGTGCGAAATATCCATCAGCAGACGCCGCTCCGCAGTCACCAGAGTCTGAATTCGGTCCGCCATCAGGTTGAAAGTGCGAGCCAATTGTCCTAACTCGTCGCGGCGCGTGGTGGTGGCTCGCGCAGTTAGATCGCCTTTGCCGAAGCGGTCGACCGCTCGCTGCAACTTACGGACGGGCGACGTCAGGTGCATGGCGAGGCCGTAGCACAACAGCACCACAATTCCGAGAATCCACAGATGCTGGGTCTGAATAAACCAGAACATGCTGCGGCGTCCAGGGGCGATGAGGAACAGCCAGTACTGGCCGTCGGGCGAGGGCCGCCCCCAGACGACGTTGTCGCGGCGCGTGAAAGGCAGCGAAAAGAAGTAGCCTCGCCGGTCGCGTGCCTCGCGCAGCAGATCCGTGCGATTGTCGCCGGTCAGCAGATCGCGCCCGCCGGAGTTGGTGAAGATCAGATCGCCCTGGATGGTATTGCGGAGCCGCTGCAGGGTCGGAGCCAGTTCCTCGCTGCCGCCGTGCTCATAGGAATTGCGAGCCTCACGAATCACAACTCGCATCAGCATGCCGAACGGCCCCTGCCGCTCGCTGTTGTAGGTGAGTGCGGACGTGATCACCACAGCCGCAATCGTGATAGTGGTGGTCGCCAGGAACCACAGCAGGATCTTGGCGAACAGAGTCCTCATGACGAGCCCTCGTCCGGCGCCGTGCAGAATTGATAACCGGCGCCGCGAATGGTCTTGATCAACTCGCTGCCGCCTTCGAGTTTCTTGCGCAGATGGCTGACGTGCATGTCGATCGACCTATCGAAGGGAGTCGACTTGCGGTTGTACAGATTCTCCATCAGCGCGTCCCGCGAGACCACCCGCCCGGCCTGCCGCATCAGAATCTCGAGGATGTCGAACTCCAGAGTCGTGGTCGGCACGGGATTGTTATCGCGGAACACTTCGCGCGTGCCGGGATCGAGAAGGACACCGTTCACCTCGATGCGTCCGCCGCTCGGCTTGCCCTGAATCCGCCGCAGAATCGCCCGGATTCGCGCCACCAGTTCGCGAGGGTTGAACGGTTTCGCGAGATAGTCGTCGGCACCGAGATCGAGTCCGACAATGCGGTCCACGTCCTCGCCGCGCGCGGTCAGCATCAGCACCGGAACCCGGCTGTGCTGCCGGAGACGCTTCAGGATCTCGAACCCGTCCATTCCGGGCAGCATGACGTCGAGCACGATTAGGTCGTGTTCACCACGGTAGGCGCGATCGAGTCCTTTCCGGCCGTCGTTCTCGATGGCGACGGCAAAACCTTCCCGGGTAAGGAACTCGGCCAGCAGGGCGCAGAGCTCAGTGTCATCGTCGATTACTAGCAGCCGCACGTAGCCATCATAGCTACTGCAGAACACAAAGCGGATCACCGATCATCACATTCTCCCAACTCAGCATGGGAATCGAGAGATAGAAGCTCTCGGCCAGGGTGCGTCCCTTGAAATACGCGGGAAAGAGATACTCCGGGCGAGGCGTCATATTCAGATACGGTTCGGAAACATGCCCCGACACACCGGTAACTCCTTCCTGGATCGCATCGCCGATCATCGTCTGGGGCGAGCCATGAAAGTCCGCCTTCGGATCGTCCCACCCCCCGATGTTCCACTTCGCCGGAGGACGTTCGAACGTACGCGCGTTCGTCGAGACGAACTCGCTGTCGATGGCTCCGGGCAGCCATTGATAGCCGAGATTCCGCCGGTGCCGGCTCTTGTCGTTGGAGCCCCAACCCGCGTAGCCGATCACGTCTTTCTGGTCGTACACGGGGTCAGTGGAGGTATCGAGCAGAACACGATCGGACGGCAACAGCGAAGCCGCCTCTCGCATCCAGCTATCGCCCGGTTCGGCGCCGTTCTCTTTCAAATCGAAGATGAACTTGCCGCGATTCCGGGCTTCGAGAGAGCGGTCGATGAGTCCGCGGATGTCGGCGAAGTCGTACCCGGCAAGGCGCGTCACCAGGTAGATAGGAAACTCGGCATGAGTGAAGGGATGGTCCACCTTTCCGAACATCGGATTCGGAATCATGCCGGGTGCGCGGTGCGGCTTCCCGGTGCGCATGTCGGTGTACAGTAGCGCGAGTTCCGAGTCCACCGCCGCGATATCGCCGTCCATCCCGGTCTTCCCGTTCACGATCAGAGGCACTCCCGATGTGGTTACGATGTAGTTGACCGACTCGCGAAGATTGCGGCTAGTGAGGCATGCGGCGATGGGGCGGGCAATGTGGCGGTCGTACTCTTCGCGCTCGATCAGCTCGTCGCTGCTCGCCTTGATGCGGCACACGTTCGCAATCGGAATGGACCGCTTCCGCGCGTAGTATTCGCCGGCCGAACGGGAGAGAGCGGAGGAGTCGTTGATAACAACCAGGACGTTTTCCGGCTTCTGGGCCATGGCGGGGAATAACTCCGCCAAGCCCAGGAGTAAGAGGGCGGAGAATCGCGTCACTTCAGCGACTTGAGATACGCGACAACAGCTTCGGCGTCCTCCTGCTTCATCGTGTAAGCAGGCATCGGAGGATCCGCCGCGCCACCCCGCGGATTCTTGCCGGTGGAGAGAAACTTCACGAGGCCTTCTTCGCCCCAGCGCTGGAAGAGACGGCTGCCAGATGTCAGATCGGGCGATGTTTTGTGCCAGCCCGGTACCGGGTTGATAGGTGCGAAATCGAGCGTCGTGCCCTTTAACCACTTCGACTGATCCAGTTGCCCCGTTTCGCCGCGAGGCGTGTGGCAGTCCTGGCATTTCGCAATCTCTTCAACCAAATACTTGCCGCGTTCGACTTTGTCGTTGTCCGCGGCGAACGTCACGATCGAGAACAGCGCTAGTAGCGGCAGAGTTCGTCTCAGCATATGCGGATCATCATAGCAGGGCAGGTGGCGTGAGAACGCTGATAGAATCAAGTACAGCCGCTTACAATTAGAAGCCCATAATATGGATCTCGACCAGCTTCATACTTTTCTCGAGATCGTGAGACTGAAGAGCTTTTCCAAAGCCGCTCAGACCTGCTATCGCACGCAACCGGCGATCAGCGCCCAGGTGCGGCAACTCGAGCAGGAGCTGAATACCTCTCTATTTGAACGGCTGGGAACGCGAATCGCGCTCACCACAGCGGGCAAGATCTTCGCGGAGTTCGCCGAACAGATTCTCGATCTGCGGCGGCGTGCGCAGGACACGATCAACGAACTCGATCGCGTTCCGCGCGGGGAATTGGTGATCGCTGCCAACGAGGCTACCTGCATCTACGTTCTTCCCCACGTGTTCGCCGAGTTCAAGAAGCGCTTTCCGAACGTGCAACTGCTGGTGGATCGGTCGTATGGCGCCCGCGTCGTCGAGGCTGTCTCGGATAATCTGGCCGACTTCGGCATCACCCAACTGCCCGTGGCGGAGAAGAGACTGCAGGTGGTGAAGATCCATACGGATGAGATCAAGCTGCTGACTCCGGCGGGACATCCCCTGGCAAAGCGGAGTGCGGTGACCTGCCGCGACCTGACCGGGACTCCTCTGCTGCTGCCGAAGTCCGGCACCACGCGCGCCCGGCTGAATCAGTTCCTGGAGCCGGTGGAAGACGCAATTTCGATTTCGATGGAACTGGATTCCACCGAGATGATCAAACGATTCGTGATGGCCGATCTCGGTCTCTCGTTCCTGGCTGCGTCGCATTGTCGGGAGGAGGTGGAGGCTGGAAAAATAGCGGCGGTTTCGCTGGGACCCGAACCCATGATGCGACAGCTTGGTTTAATCTATAGGAAGGACAAGGCTCTTTCCAAAGCTGCATTGGGGTTCATCGAGGTGACTCTCGACTTTGCCGGAGATAACTTTCCGGAACTGGCCCAGGTGCGAACTCCGCGAGCCGCCCGGTCCTGAGAGGTGCAGCATGGAACGGTTGACCGTGAAGACTTCGACCATTTTCATCTCGGTCGGCTCCAGGACGAAGGTTTACCGCTCCGTCGATGAGGTTCCTCCCAAGCTGCGCCGGAAGTTGCAGGAGACCACGACCGGCATCAACGCCGCGACGATTCTGATCGCCGACCGCAAAGGCCGCGAAGAGATCGTGAAGGCTCTGCAGGGCCTGCCGTCCGGACTCCGCCCGCGTACGGCCCGAGCGGCGGTGAAGAAGGTCCGAAAGATGGACTGGAAGACGTGGGCCGAGATCCTGCTGCCCGGCCTGGTGGGTCTGCTGATCTGGCTGGCGTTCAATTACCGGTAGTTGGAAGGAGAAACGGTTGACTCTTGTCTGGAAGCTCGGGTTTGTTTCGTTCAGCCTCGGGCTGGTCTGCTTTGGGCAGTTGGGAAAATCGCAGATCGGCACATTTCACGCCAAAATCGTGCTGGAGGACGGGACGGAGCTTCCGCGCACGCCGATCATCATGATCCACCCGCAGATGCACGGCGGCTGTAAGATCAACCAGGTTTTCGGCAATGGAACGCTGATGTACTCAGCCTGGTCGGATCAGCCCGACGTGACTTCGGATGAGTGTACCGTCGAAATCCGGCTGGAGGGACTGCGGACCAAAATCGCGACCCTTCGCGATGGGTCGGTAGTGACCCTGAAGCGGGTAGGCCTCAGCGAGGGAGTAGTGAGTCCTGTTTCCTCCCTCAATGCTCCTAAGCCCGCGGCAAAGGCCTATTCCAAAGGCGTCGAGGCGCTGCGGCACGGCAAGTGGGACGAAGCGCAGAAGGATTTCGAACAGTCGATCAAGCTCTATCCCGAATACGCGCAGGCCTACAGCGACCTGGGCGAGGTGCTGGAAAAGCAGCAGAAACCGGTCGAAGCGCAGGCCGCTTTTCAGAAAGCTCTGGAACTGAGCCCTACATACCTGAAGCCGTACGCCCAATTGGCGCGCCTGGCGATCAGCCAGAACCGCCTGCAGGACGCGCTGCAGATTACCGATCGTGCCTTGAAGTTGAATCCGGTGGAGTTCCCGTCCATCTACTACTATCAGGCGCTGGCCCATTACCAAATGCACCAGTTGCAGCCCGCCGAAGACAGTCTGAAACAGGCCATCCAACTGGACGTGGACCATCAGATGCTGAAGGCCTACTACATGATGGGACTGGTGCTGGAGCAAAAGGGCGACAAACCCGGTGCGATTCACGCCTTCGAGAGTTACGTTGAGCAGTCGCCCAAACCCAACGACGCCGACGCTGTGAAGGACCGGATTGCGCGGATGAAAGCCCAGTAGCCTCGCCGCCGCAACTACACCGGCTGATCCATCTGAATCAGATTGCCGCGAGCCGCTCGGTCCTGAGAGGTGCAGCATGGAACGGTTGACCGTGAGGATTTCGACCATTTTCATCGTGGTCGGCTCCAGGGCGAAGGTTTACCACTCCGTCGATGAGGTTCCTCCCAAGCTGCGCCGCAAGTTGCAGGAGACCACGACCGGCATCAACGCCGCGACGATTCTGATCGCCGACCGGAAAGGTCGCGAGGAGATCGTGAAGGCTCTGCAGAGCCTGCCCTCCGGACTCCGCCCGCGTACGGCCCGAGCCGCGGTGAAGAAGGTCTGGCGGATGGACTGGAAGACGTGGGCCGAGTTCCTGCTGCCCGGTCTGGTGGGTCTGCTGATCTGGCTGGCGTTTAATTACCGGTAGGTTGGAGTCGTCAAGTTGGCTGTCAAGTTGGCCTCGCATCTCCCTTGTGATGCGTTAGAATGACCAAGGAGAAGAGTTGCGAGCGCGGTTCTACAGCGATCCGGCGACTGATTTGCCGCACATCTACGGCCATGGCGTCACCGAAGAAGAAGTAATTGATGTACTCCAAGAGCCGGTAGAAGATCGGAAGGGTCGAGAGGGATCCCGCGTCGCGATGGGACAAACTGCATCCGGCAAGTTCTTGCGGGTGATTTACGTTCCGGATCCGGAACCGGACAGCATCTTCGTGATCACAGCGTACGAGTTGCGTGGAAAGCCGCTCGCGGCGTTCCGCAGGCGAAGAAGAAAGAAGCACCAATGAGCAAAACGGAATTCCCGGAAGGGTGGGACGAAGACAAAGTCCGTCGAGTACTTGCGCACTACGATGAGCAATCGGAAGACGATGCGCTGGCCGAGGATGAGGCTGGAATTCAACCCTCGGAAACGGTTATGGAAGTCCCTCACCAGCTAGTGCCGGCAGTCCGGGAGTTGATTGCGAAAAACCGCCGGTAGGGTGAGCCCGGCGATGCGGGATGGTTCCATGCGGATATCGTCTGGACGCAGAAGTACAATTCAGCCATGGCTGGAGATGTCTCGGAATCCTTGTCCTCTCATGACTTCCTCCGGCTGCAAGGGCGCACTTGCCGATTCGCTGATTTTACAGCCTGGATACAGAAGTAGACAAGGACGCCGAGAAGGCGTGGTTCGCCGAAATCGCATCACGAGTTCGCGATCTCGATGCGGGCACCGTTCGAACCGTTTCGTGGAATGATGCCTGCCAGCGCAGTCGTGACCGATTCCGCTCCTGATGCGGCGATCAGTCACTTTCCACCCGCAGAGCGTAGGATCCGAGCCGCAAACCAGATGACGGCTCCGCCCAACCGATTCGCTGATTTCGGAGGCAGGACCTATGATATATGGAACGGAACAGAGTTCGTTTTGGAGCGGCTGCCCCCATTGTTGGCATCGAGCCAAAGACGGTATGGCGAGCCCGGACAGCTTCGAACTGCCGACCTGCTGGTTCGAAGCCGTTAACTTACGTAGAATCAGTAGTGTAGCTACGCCGTGTTCCTTTGCCATTGATTGTTACATGTTGCTCATTGCGAAGCAGTTCCTTGTCGAGAAAGTCCGAACAGTATCAACCGTTGGCAACGCTTCTATGCATGGGGTGGGCACAGAATTGGGCACAGCGAACCAGACCCCCACCCCTCTGTTTTGAATGGTGCCACCGCGACCCCCACCCACCCCGGACCAACCCTTTACGTGGCAAAGCGTGGGACTCCAGAGAGCATACTATGTTGCACAAGCAAATCTGTCCGGCCTGCTCTTCGGGCAGAACCGCCCGTATAGCGTTCGGAGTCCTTGCAATCGGAACGAACCTGATGGCATTCAGTGTGCAGTGCTGAATGGTGCTGAATCGAAAACGGTTTCAGATCGGGATCCTCTCCTGGTTTTCATCGCAGTTGGAACGGCGCGCGTACCAAATCGGTTCGCACGTTCCGAACCCCGAAGTGAACGGCGGGATCAGGGCCGCCCGAGAGCGCAACCGGACCGCACGCGGCGGTGGAATTACTGTTACACGTGCGAGAGGACCGCATCCGGACGGATCACGCGACATTCTGCAGCGCGGCGAGCATTCCAAGGTGCAACATCGGTGTCCAGCAACGGGTAAACCCAGCGGGTCGTGTCCCGGGTACATCGTTGACCACATCACTCTCCTATTCCGAGGCGGCGCGGATTCGCTCGAGAACATGCAGTGGCTCACGCGGGACGCAGCGAGCGCAAAGGATCAAGTGGAGTAAGCGCTATAATTGCAGGCGCGATGTTCAGAGCTCTTCGAGTATTCCTTATCACAGCTCAATTTTTCCTGTTGGGCACTCTGTCAGCATCAGCCCAGGAATTTGGCAAGGACTCTCTACGCCAATTGCCGCCCTTTGATGTTGTGATAGAGCAGCCGAGCAGTGTTTCAGAGTCGCTCGGCTTAACCACGACTGATCTCCGGACCTTTACCGAGCTTCGCCTCCGTCGTAACGGCATCGCGATCGTGCCGCACACGCCGGATTCCGCAGGTCCTGCTTACTTTTATGTGCGGGTCACGCCTATTTGCCGCCCGGCGGTGTGCGCCATCACAACAGAGGTCGCCATGGTGCAATCGGTGGTGCTTCCTAATGGGAAACGATGCATGGCGAAAACCTATGATATCGGCAATACCGGCCTAGAGCCGATGGTGACCGCAAAGCGAGGTACGATGGAAACACTCGGCGACTTGGTGGACAGGTTCTCCAACTTGTATCTTGAGGTAAATCCAAAGTAGCAGTGTTCAAGAATGCCGGAGTATCGTTGTTAGGTTATCGTCAATTGCAGGGCGGTGGCGACCTCTTGTCCGCCGGTTGTTAGAATTTGGTCTCGCACCAGGTTCTCGGCAGCGAAGAACGGAGCATTATCGTTCCACCCGGCGAGGGCGGTACCCATTCCACGATGTCTAGTTGTGTCATTTCACGAGTTTCCCGCCGTACTTTTTGAGGATGCGGTCGAGTGTGCCAGGGGGCACTCGTGGCACCCGATTCGTCTGCGGCAGGCATCCAAAAGCTTTCAACTGGACCTCTGAAGCGTTCAAGTCCCACTGATCCTCACATTCGCAACTCGAAGCAACCATATCCGGTCTATCCCAGTCAGACTCATCTTCTACCCCACTCCGGTGGAAGCTGTTCATTCCCGGCTGGTTGCAAGTTTGAAAACGGCCTAGTGACACGCTTTTTCTCCGCCCGAGCCGAACTGAGGATGCGTTCAGCATGGGCGTAGCGCCGGTGGCAGGGCGACGCCGCAGCCTTGAAACACCTTGCCCGCCACGCCGGAAGTCTG
>JBBQGE010000067.1:0-34650 GCA_038322675.1 Bryobacterales bacterium | reverse complement strand
GGGCCAGAAGTGGACACCCTCACAGCGCGGGCAACGGAAGCCTTCCGGCCATCGAAGGCGGAACAGGTAGTCTCGACAAGCCTGCTCGGTGTCGAACCAAGCCTCGAATTCGGCCAGGGAACGCGGATATTCTTCCATGGCCCGTCATACTACAGGTTGGGGCTACCTGAGTCAAGTAAATACCCCACCTTCAGCTAATTTCAGCTCTCCTTTGAAGTTACAACTCAGCCGTAACTGCGGTTAGGGTGGAGTTCTGCGGCCGTGAGCTCCGCGCATGAATTGATAGCACCAGCTCGGGAACTACCGGTATGGAGGTGCGCAAACTCGCCGCAGCGTTGCAGTGAGAAGCGCCAAAATCAGCGGTTCAAGCCGCGACCTGTTCGATCCAGGAGCGCATCTCGGTTCGGGGCGCGGCACCCGCATGTTGAAATACCGGCCGTCCGTTCTGGAAGATCATGAACAGGGGAATGCTCTGAATTTGATATCGCGCCGCCAGATCAGTGCTCGATTCCGTATTTACTTTCAGTACGACTGCGCGGCCCGACATTTCGCGTGCCAGAGCTTCCACTTCCGGTGCGGCCATTCGGCAAGGTCCGCACCAGGAGGCCCAGAAGTCGACGAATACAGGGACGCGTGCCTCGGAAATGATGGCGTCGAACGAGGCGCTGTCCACCTCAACAGGGGACGACAAAGGAGGCAGAGCGGCCTTGCAGGATCCGCAACGGCCCGTGTCGGCCAAGTGACGCGGTGGCACTCTGTTCTTTGTCCCGCAGGATGGGCAGTTACGCACGTTCGAGTAACTCATGGATTAGCTACTCATTATAGATCGAGGAGGTGGATTGATCGATTCGCAAAATCGCGATTGTACCTTGTTACGCCGCCGCCCGCTTTCGACGTCGCGCTAATCCAGCCAGCACAACCAAGCCGGTTGCCGTCAGGGCCCAGGCGGCCGGTTCCGGAATTGGGTCGCCTGTGACGCGCAACGCCCCCGCGCGGGTTCCCGTTCCGACGGCCCAAGCCCCCGGAGGCGGATCGATCCGGATGGCCCCTCCGTCAATCGGATCGCCCTGGAACAACGTCAGCGTCCACATTGCCAACGTGATTCCTCCACCAGTGGCCGAAAACCAATAGGTTTGCCCCGGGATGAGCACCGGATTTAGAGTTGACGCAACCTGGACCTGAGGGAAGCCGTTGGGCGTTTGTTGGGTTGACAAGTTAGTGAGAAGATACACTTCGATCGGAGCACCGGGCGATCCTCCCGCATCGGATAGCAGCGCCGCTCCAACCTGGTTTGGACCCGAGACCAGTCCAATGGGGACTTCGATCGTAGTGAGCCGGGTGTCGAACGGGACCGTGAACGGCACCGCATACGTCAGGAACTCCGGGCTAATTAGAGGGAACGCGGGGGTGTGGCCGATGCCGACTCCATCGGGTCCATAGATTCCTCCTGGTTCCACTAGGTTGCTAAAAACGATCGTCCCAGCCACGCAGCGTCAGCCGAGTGCGCCGACGAGCACAAGCGGAGCGATCAAACATTTTGAGCGCATACCATCTCCATTTGGCGATTCCGCGGAATGAGGATCGGAAACTCCGTTTCATGGCGAATGTCGTGAGCAAGTATATCGGGAGCAGGTCGATTACCAGGTAAAGGATGAGGCGGCGTGTCCGACGCGGCGATCCGGTTCAATAGCCGCGAAGCGCGCCAGATTCCCTGCGACATTCGGAGAGGCCATCGCACTACGCTTTGTGGCGCTCTTTCGAACCCGTACCGCGGCCGTCTTCGGCATTGATGCGCATGTGATCGACGTCGAAGTGGACATGTACCCGGGCAGTGGTCGCGATTTCATCACGGTCGGAATGCCCGATACGGCAGTCCGGGAAAGCCGGGAGCGCATCAAATCGGCGCTGCTGAATTCAGGCTTCGGGTATCCGAACAAGAGCGTCACCATCAATCTGGCACCGGCCAACATCCGGAAAGAGGGGGCGGGATTCGATCTACCGATGGCTCTCGGCATCCTGGGCGCCATGGGTACGGTGAAGGGCACCGACGATCATCTGTTCGTCGGCGAACTGTCCCTGGACGGCAGTTTGCGGCCGGTTCGCGGGGCGTTGTCGGTAGCGGCTTGCGCGCGGCAACATGGAATCCGGAATCTGCTGGTGCCCGCCGAGAATGCCGCCGAAGCGGCCGTGGCGGAGGGCGTCAGCGTGTACGGAATGCGGCACCTGACGGAGGTGGTTCGATTCCTGGCGGCACCGGACTCGTTCGAACCGGTGAATCCACGAACAGCGTTCGAATCGGCGGCCGCTCCGGGCGGCTATGATTTTTCCGACGTCCGGGGCCAGACCGTCGCCAAGCGGGCGATGGAGGTGGCGGCCGCCGGATCGCACAATGTGCTGCTCATCGGTCCTCCGGGATCGGGTAAGACGATGCTGGCGAAGCGGCTGCCCGGGATTCTGCCACCGCTTACGTTCCCCGAGGCGCTGGAGACCACACAGGTGCATAGCGTGGCCGGATTGCTGGCGCAAGGAGTCGGGCTGCTGTCGACGCGGCCGTTCCGGGCTCCCCACCACAAGATTTCGGATGCGGGACTGATCGGCGGCGGCAGCGGAACGCCGAGGCCGGGCGAGGTGAGTCTGGCGCATAATGGAGTTCTTTTTCTGGACGAGTTACCCGAATTTCCGCGAAATGTCCTCGAACTGCTGCGCCAGCCGTTGGAGGAGCGCACCGTTACTCTGGCTCGCAGTAACATGACGCTGTCGTTTCCGGCGAATTTCATGCTGATCGGAGCGCTCAATCCGTGTCCGTGCGGATTCTACGGATCCACGACTCACGAATGCCGGTGCACCGGTGCGATCATCTCGCGCTATCTCGGCAAGATCAGTGGGCCGCTGCTGGACCGGATCGATCTGCACATCGAGGTTCCCGCAGTGCCGTACAAGGAACTGCGCGCGAAAGAGACGGGAACCTCATCGGCCTATATGCGGGACCGGGTGTTGCGCGCGCGTGCGGTGCAGCGTGATCGCGGGTTTTACAACGCCGAAATTCCTGCGCCGGCGCTGCGAAAGCTATGTGCGCTGGATGAATCGGGGGAGCGAACCCTCGAGATGGCCGTGCGTCGAATGGGGCTCAGCGCTCGGGCGCATGATCGCGTGCTGAAGGTGGCGCGTACGATTGCGGATCTGGACGGGTCGGCGGGTGTTTCGGCGAAGCATCTGGCGGAGTCGATTCAATACCGGAGTCTGGACCGGAGTTATTGGAGTTGAGGCGGCTCTCGGCGCAGACCAGACTGGTGCGGCGGCGGAGTTGCCAGACGGGTGCGCACGGTCGAGTTCCTGTATAAGATGAGAACCGAGGTGCCCCATGCGTGCCGTGTTTCCATCGATACTGATGGTCGCGCTGGCCGGTTCCGGCCTCACACTGCACGCCGCCGCTCAGCGCGACTACGAAGCTCAAGAGATTAGGACCGCCTACCGCTTCAACAACGACGGGACGGGACAAACCACCACCTACACCCGCCGGCGAGCTCTCACGACCGCGGGCCTTAGCCAGTTTTCGTTTCCCTATTCATCCGAATTCGAGTCGATCACCGTAGATTTCTTCAGGACTCTTAAGAAGGATGGTTCCGTCGTCGAAGGCGATTCCCGGCAAACACTCGAGACTACGCTGCCCACCGTCGCAGCGACTCCCGTTTTCTCGGATGTCAAGCTGAAGACCATCGTGCTGCCCAACGTCGAAGCTGGCGACGCGGTCGAACCTCATGGCGGTGAAGCTCATTAGGAAGGTGACGCCTCTATATCCCTTTCTGGCCAAGCAGGCGCGGGTGCAAGGCACCGTTCGGTTCGAGGCGGTCGTCGGCAAAGACGGCACAATTCAGAGTCTCCAGTTGATCTCAGGGCATCCGCTACTCGTGCCGGCGTCAAGCGAGGCTGTCAGGCAGTGGCTTTATGAGCCGACTCTGCTGAACGGTGAACCGGTTGAAGTAGTCACTCAGATCGATGTGCAGTTCTTCCTATCCGACAAATGAGATTCGTTGACTTCGAGAAGAGAGATTGTCGTAGCGCTCATAGAAACGCAGGCGGCTTGCCAACGGTTTGGAGTGATGTTGCCGGTGTGGGCGACGCCGTTACCAGGACGGCAGAGACACGACATCGACGAGGCTGAAGCTGTGTGCGCCGGATGATGGCGCGTACGATCGCGGATCTGGACGGTTCGGCCGCGGTGTCGGCGAAACATCTGGCGGAGTCGATTCAATACCGGAGCCTGGATCGGAGGTATTGGAGTTGATCGTTGCGAGCAAGTCGCTCGTCACGGCGCTGTCTTTGGCCCAGGGTCTGTTTCGGGGTACATTAATGTGCAGGCAGTTCAGAATCTATGCGCATAACCTCTGAAGCCAAGGGTGAAGCAATTCCGCAGCCAGCGCAATGGTTGACCGGGATCCTCAACTTGCGGGGACTCGGCCGTCACTTATGGCAGGATCACGACCCCGACGAATACGTCAAGTCTCTTCGTGAGAATTGGGAAACTTAACCGACCTCTACCTTGAGGCAACCGCCGCTACCCGGCGATCCAGACCTTCTCCGCCGCTGGCCGCCCTAATTGCACGCGCCGCCCTCCCACTTCGAGCGTCAGCGTCTCGTCGTAATTACGGGCCACCACCGATACGCCGACGCCCGGACGAATGCCGAGACCGTTGAGGAACTCGAGGAGTTTGCGGTCGCGCTCGAACACGCTCACCACCTGCCCGCTCGACTCGATTTCATACAGGGTCCGCCACCCGCGCTCTCTGCGGTCCTCAGGCGTATCCATGCCGACGCGATTGCCGTGTGGACAGGCTTCCGCACGGCCGAGTTTTTCCTCGAGGCGCCGCTCGAAGTCGGCTGAAACCGCGTGCTCCAACTGCTCGGCTTCATCGTGGACCTTGTACCACTCCATACCGAAGATTTCGGTGAGCATCCGCTCAATCAGATGATGGCGATGCAGCAGGCCGTTGGCGATGGCACGACCGTCCTCGGTCAGCCGGATGTGGCCTTCGTCGCCGACCCGGATCAGTCCGTCACGCTTCAGTCTTCTGATGGCCATGGTGACGGCGGGGGCCGAGACATTCAGCCAGCGCGCCAGCGTCGCCGCGATCACCGTTTCCCCCTCCGATTCCGCCTCTGCGATGGCCTTTAGGTAGTTCTCCTTGGAAATCGTGATCTTCACGGGTCTCGATTGAATTGTAGCGTGACTTTCGTACCCGCCCCCGGCGCCGAAGCCGTTTATAATTGAGAAAGGTCTCACCCTCATGCGGTATCTTCTGCTGTTGTGTCTGTGTGCGTGCGTTGTATTCGGCCAAACTGAGCCGGCCCCGGCCGCCGCCGAACCCCAAGCCCCTCCGCCGGGGCAGCCCTTCCGCATTCAGGTGAACGAAGTTATCGTGCCGATCACCGTCACCGACGAAAAGGGCCGGTTCGTCAACGATTTGGAAAAGAAGGACTTCAAGATCTTCGACGAAGGCAAGGAACAGAAGGTCCGGTTCTTCACCCGAGAACATAGCCAGCCCGTGGTGGTGGGATTCCTGGTGGATCAGAGCAATGCCAGCCGGTTGCAGTGGAAGACGTATCAGGACGCGATTACCGAGCTGGTGTTGACCTTGATGCCGGGTGACAAGCGGTACAGCGGCTATCTGGTGGGCTATTCGCAGGATCCCGACCTGATCGTCAATACCACCGACGATCCGGAAAAACTCATCGAGAAGATCCGTAGGATGAAGCCGGGTGGCGGTGCGGCAATGTACGACGCCATCTACATGGCCTGCACCAGCCGCAGCCTGGTGAAGGGCGAACCGATCGAACCCCGGCGCGTGATCGTCATCATCGGCGATGGCCACGACAACGCCAGTAAACATACGCTCGATCAGGTGATCGAACTGGCGCAGCGGAACCTGGTGACCATCTACTCGGTCAGCACCGTGGGCTTCGGTTTCAACGCGGAAGGGGAGAAGAACCTGGTCCGCCTGGCCGAAGAGACCGGTGGGCGCGTGGAGTACCCGCTGCAGGGCAACTACAACGATGTGTCCGGCTATCTCTCTACGCCGTCGGACGAAGGGAACTACGCGCTGAAGGTTGGCACGGGCGGATATGCCGCGGCCATCGCGAGTGGGATCTTTAAAGCCGTGGCGAACGTCACCGGCGAGGTGACGACGCAGTACATCATCCGCTACATTCCTGACATCGGGGATGAGAAGAACGCCCGCGATTTTCGGCGAGTGGAAGTGAAAGTCGACTTGGCCAACGTCAAAGTTCGTGCTCGAAAAGGCTATTACCCGTCGGCACCCTAACCGATAAGACAATATGCCCGTCCTCCTAGCCACGCACGAAGGACGCTATTCCATCCTCGAGGCCGATCTCTCCAACGGTCCTGAACCGATCGGAGTGCTTCTCGAAGATCCGGCGCGGAACGAGCTTCATTTGCGTCTGCGGCGGGATTGGGAGGATGTGGCCGGCGAGGATGCCGGGATTTTTGAGCGGCTTGAGGACGATCTGGCGGACAAGAGCAGGGAACTCGGCACCGACCGGCTCTTCGCGTGGCTTGAGGATACGCTGTCTACGACCCTCCGGGTCACGGATCGGGAACCCGTTCTGGTCCGCGATTTTGAATGGACCCTCAATCAACTGTACACACGACATGTCCGGTCGACCATCGCGCCGGGGCGGACTCATGTGCCGCGGTGGTCGCTGCAGGTGGCTGCGGGGCAGTTCCTCGACAATGCCGAAGTCGAGGAGGTTGACTACGAGGAGTTGCCGGCCAACGTGCGGCGCGTGACGGCGGATCTGTTCGCGGCTGAGATCGTGGGGACGTCGATGGAGCCGGATATTCCGAACGGGAGCATTTGCCTGTTCCGGAAGTTCGGTGCCGGCACCAGGAACGGCAAACTGGTGCTGGTGGAGGAGTTGGGCCGGGGCAACAACGATCGGTACACCGTGAAACGATATGTCAGTACCAAGCGCCAGCGGCCCGACGGAACCTGGGATCACAATACCATCCGTTTGGAGCCGCTGAACCCCGATCATGAGCCGTGGTTTCTGAATCCGGAAGAAAAGCGGTACCGGATTGTTGCCGAGTTCGTGCAGGTGTTGCGGTAGCGCTCGCCGTAACTCGTGCGCTTACTGAATAACTCCCGTTTGATAGGGCTAGCAATAAGCCGCAAGCGCTGATAAGATTCAGCCATGAAGCCCGTTGCGCTGATTCTGTTTGCCCTGCTTTCCGCGTCCGGTCAATCCCGTCGCGCTATCTTGCCGCCGGCGGCTCAGCAACCGGCCGCCGAAGCAGTCAAACCGGAAGACCGCGGTACCATTGAAGGTACGATCACCTCCGCAACCGGAGAACCGCTCAAGAAGGTCAATATCACGGCTCGACGAAACGATGCCGGATTGTCTCCAGGTATGAGTTATTCCGCAGTTACGGACGCCGAGGGCCATTTCGTTATTGCCGATGTCGATCCCGGAAAGTACCGGGTCGATGCCGAACGCACGGGTTATGTCCGGCTGCAGTACGGGGCAAAGACGGCGTCTTCGCCCGGTACCGTCCTCACGCTTGCGAAGGCTCAGAAGATGAAGGGCATCGACTTGAAACTAACTCCGCAAGCGGTAATCACCGGCCGGGTGTTGGACGAGGACGGGGACCCGCTGCAGAATGTCGGAATCCAGATCATGCGCTTGGTGTACAGCCGCGGGAAGAAGCAATGGGCGCCGATGAACGGCAGTAACACCAACGACCTGGGCGAATATCGCCTGTTCGGGCTCGCCGCCGGACGCTATATTCTCAGCGCCAACTACCGTCAGGGAAATTTCGTGGAAGCCAGCAAGGGGGCGGCGCGTGACACCTATGCACCCACCTATTATCCGAATTCGCCTTCCCCCGACTCGGCGGCGCGCATCGATGTGACGCCTGGGGCTCAAATTCGGGGCATGGATATCCGTCTTCAAAAGACCAAGACCGTCCAGATCAGCGGTCGAATCACCGGAGGCAGTGACGGACCTGGAAGAACGATGATCATGTTGTTGCCCAAGACCGAAGGCGTGATGAACTACACGTCGCGTTCAATGTCGGCGACTTACAATGAAGCCGGCGATTTTATCGTCAATAATGTAACTCCAGGTTCTTACACCCTCATGGCAGTGTCCAACGGCGATTCGAAACAGTTGACGGCGCGAATGCATTTAGATGTCGGCACGTCGCCCATCGAGGGCATTACCCTGCAACTCGGCTCCGGCTTCGAGATTGCGGGCCGCATCACCATCGAGGGCGAGAGTACACCCAATCAATCGCCGGGCATGCGAGTCCTGTTACAGCCAAAGGGCGGTATGATGTTCGGACCGTCTTCACAGGGCGGACAAGTGAAGGAAGACCACACCTTCACATTCACCAACGTTCAGCCGGACAGCTACGACGTGATGGTCATAGGCCTCCCTGAAGGAGGGTACGTGCGCGCCATCCGCTTTGGAGACCAGCAAGTGAACGATTCGAACCTGGATTTGTCGGGCGGTGGCGAATTAACCATTGTTGTCGCAGTGTCGGCGGCCCAGGTCACCGGCACGGTGCAAAACGACCAGGCCGCTACTACCGCGACGGTCTGCGTGGTCCCGACCGACGGCCACGACGCTAACTTCAAAATGGCGCCTACCGACCAGAACGGCAGTTACACCGTGAAGGGAGTCCCGCCCGGCGAATACCGGCTCTACGCCTTCGATAACGTCGAGTCCGGGTCCTGCCAGGACCCGGACTGGCTCAAACCGTACGAGAGTAAAGGTGAGCGAGTTACTCTGCGAGATAACGACAAACAAACGACACAACTCAAGCTCATTGCAGTCACCCCTGACAACTAATTGGAGATTACCCCATGAAACTATTGCTGACGCTATTTGCTCTGTTCGCATTTACGGCGGCCGCCGCAGACATCTCGGGTACCTGGAAAGCAACCGCGGAGGGCCCGAACGGGAGCATGGAACGCACGTTCGTCTTTCAACAGGACGGTACCAAACTCACCGGCAAGACCATCAGTTCGCGCTTCGGTGAGGCGCAGATTCAGAACGGCAAGATCGAGGGTGACAATCTCTCGTTCACCATTACGATGAATTTCAATGGTGACGAGATGAAGGTCAGCTATACCGGAAAGGTCGAAGGCGATCAAATCAAGCTGACCGCGGAGGCCGGCGGCAACACCTTCGAGTGGACCGCCAAGAAGTCGTCGTGATCACTGGCAACTCGGATTTGCCGCACTCGTGAATCCCAGAAATGTGATGCTCGCCGCGGGTAGCGCCACTTTGCCGCGCACCCGCTTTCCCTCCAATTGCGGGACATCCCCGTCGCCGGTGAGCCGCAACTCGCGGCCGTTCAACTCCACGATCGTACCCTCCAGTTGCTTGGCGGTCAGCGTATAGCGCTCGGCCTGACCGGCGATTTGTAAGTCGTGGCTCGCGTCGCGATCGAGACTCAGTGCGAGCACGGCCACCCCGCCCGGAGTCCCACGCAGACAATGCGCGTACAGGTGCAGGTTGGCCTCTGGAGAGGTTCCTGCGGCGAGCACCGTTGTCCCCATCAGTTTGTTCCACAACAGCGCCGACCAGTAGTTAGGGCGGGGATTGAGCGTCGACTCGTCGATGAGTCCGTAGTCGCTGGCTGCCAGCGTGTTGTGCGCAATTACCTGCACGCCCTTCCTGGCGAGCCGGCCATTCTGGTCCAGAAAGCGGAAGCTGTCGATAAAATCGGCCGCCCACGGGTTACCGCCGCAGGCTGCCTCGCCGGTCTCGGTCAGCCAGATGGGTTTGCCGGGTGCGAACCGGTCGCGCAGCGCGGTATAGAACGCCTCGTCGCGATCGGTGGTCGAGAGGAAATCTTCAGAAAGGGCAGCTTGTGTCGTGGTGTGCATCGGGCCGCCGGTCCCGCCGCACCGCTGTGAAACCGCCGGATAGAAATGATACGAGAAGACATCGATATCGTCTTTGATGGCTGCCAGCATGTCTTCCGATTTCAACATGGGCATCGAACTCATCTTCATGGCCTCGCCGACGGATCCCGGAGCCAGAATCAACATGTCCGGCACGGCTTCGCGGGCAAAGGAGTGGAAGATCGCGAAGTCCCGCGCAAAGTCGGCGGCGGTGTAGCCTTTCGGCGCGCCGCCGATGGCTGCAAAAGTCGGCTCGTTGAACAACTCCGCCGCGGCGATCCGGCCACCGGCGGATTTGGTGAACTTCACCAGTTTCCACGCTTCCTCGGGCGTCCAGACGCCATTGGCATCCCGAACGCCGGGGCTGATTGTGAACGAGGTCATGACTTCGGCATTGGTTGCTTTCGCAAAATCGATGACGCCCTGCCATTGTTTGCGGGTCAACACGCTGCCAAATCCCTTGGGTGGAGTGGCTGCTGGTGGCTCATCGGAATCCTGGAAGTAGGCGGAGTTGGCCCAGGTGCCGCTGACGCGGATGTAGGCCGGGCCCAACGCGGCCGCCAGTTTCCGCAGGCGTTCATTCGACAGGTCGATCGGCTCGCGGAGGCGGAAGGCGCTCGGGTCGATGGCGGGTCCGGAGGCGCTGGCGGCGGGCGGCGCCGAATTCTCTTTCTTGCTGCCATACGGCACCCAGAATCGGCCGCCGGTGACCTCCACCATCTCGACGTTGTACGAAAGGAAGCGGTCGCTCACCGTTCCGGCCTTTGGCATTTGGCCAGGACGAACGACGGTCGGCTCCGCCGCGAACAGACTCGCCCCCAAGGCTGCACAAGCAAACAGTTTGAGTTTCATAAAGGGCCGCTTTCACAAGCTTAATGAAGCGCAGGCCGGGGAGTCCAATGGCTAGCGAACGGCGAGGCGGGACTTCATTTCGATAACTACCGCATCGGGGAGCACGCGATTGCCGCACACGTCAAAACTTCGCAGATTCCTGGCGCGGCTTCAACGCTTCTCCTGGTCTAGAGGTCATTACTTGCCAGAGCGGGTACGCTCAATGAGGGCCGTCTGGCTGTCGACAGCGGCCTTGGAATCGGATACTTTGGCTCGGGTATACGTGCCGTCGCTGCGCATCCTGCGCTTCTTGGTGGTATCGGCGAGGTAGGTAGCGAGGATCTCGTCTTTGAGACGCGTGACCAGTTTCGGGTCCTGCACTGGAAATACGACCTCCACGCGGCGATTCAGATTCCGTGGCATGAGGTCGGCACTGCCGAGATAGATTTCTTCCTTGCCATCGTTACGGAAGTAATAGATGCGGCTGTGCTCGAGAAAGCGCCCGACGATGCTGGATACTTCAATGTTATCGCTAATTCCGGGAATTCCCGGACGGAGACAGCAAATACCGCGGACGAGGAGTTGGATTTTCACGCCGGCCTGCGACGCGCGGTAGAGAGAACGAATAATCGGGCCGTCGACCAGCGAATTCATTTTGAAGATGAGGTGTCCCGCGCGGCTGCGCTTCTGGCTCGCGATCTCGCGTTCGATCATCGCCTGGAACCGCTGGCGGAGGTTGACGGGGGCAACCAGGAGTTTCTGATAGTCCGTCTTGGCGGAGTAACCGGTGAGGTAATTGAATAAGTCGGTAGCATCGTCTGCGATTTGCGGGTCGGCGGTAAACAGGCCGACATCAGTGTAGAGATGCGCGGTGACGGCGTTGTAGTTACCCGTGGCGAGATGGACATAACGGCGAATGCCGTCCGGTTCGCGCCGGACGACCATTGCGAGTTTGCAGTGGATCTTCAATCCGACGAGTCCATACACGACGTGAACGCCTTCGGCTTCCAGCGCGCGGGCCCATTCGATGTTGCTCTCTTCATCGAACCGTGCTTTCAGTTCCACCAGGACCGCGACCTGTTTGCCATTGGCCATGGCTTCGAGCAAGGCTTCGACGACGGGCGCGTTGCGGCCGACTCGGTAGAGAACCATCTTGATGGCCAACACATCGGGATCCCTGGCAGCACGACGCAGAAAGTCGATGACCGGCTGAAAAGAGTCGAAGGGGTGGTGCAGAAGGACATCATTCCGGCGGATGATCGCGAACAGATCCTCGTCATCGGTCTGTGGCTTCAGTGACTCGGGGACGGCGGGGAGGAACGGCGGATCCTTCAAGTCGGGGCGATCGAGTAGGTAGAGATCCATCAGGCGCTTTAGTGCGAGCGGCCCTCGAAACCGGTAAATCGCGTTGCGGTTCACTTCGAGATTGCTCTGAAGAATCTCGAGGATCCGGGTAGGCATGGTGTCGTTGACCATGAGCCGGACGACGCTTCCGAACCGCCGCTGGCGCACTCCTTCTTCAATGGTCTCCAGGAGGTCTTCGGCTTCGAGTTCCTTGATGGCGACCTCGGCGTCGCGAGTGACATGGAACGGGTGGCTTTCCACCACTTCCATTCCTGGAAAGAGATTGGCGATATTAGCGGCAATCAACTGTTCGAGCCAAACCATGGCGCCGCGCTTTTTGGGATGGTGATTTCTCCGATTGCTGACTACAAGCGGGACCAGTTGAGGCAGCGAGTCGGGGACCTTGACGCGTGCGAAATGCTCGACCCCCGCCGAATCGCGAATGAGAATCGCAAGGTTCAGGCTAAGATTCGAGATATGGGGAAAGGGGCGGCCAGGATCGAACGCGAGCGGCGTCAGGACCGGGAAGACGGTCTCCTGGAAATAGCGACGCATCGTGTTCTTCTGCTTCTCGCTGAGGTCACTCCAGCCGAGTAAGCGGATTCCGGCGGAGTCGAGTTGGGGGATGATCTGCTGCTCCAAACCCTTGTGCGCGTCGGCCAGGAGTTTCTTGACCTCGCGGCGGATGGCGACCAGTTGCGTTTTGGGCTTCATGCCATCGGGGCCGACTTCGACGGTGCCGGCGTCGACTTGCGCTACGAGTCCGGCGACGCGAACCATGAAGAACTCGTCGAGGTTGGATCCGACGATAGCGAAAAATTTCACGCGTTCCAGCAGGGCGTTGACGGGATCGAGCGCCTCTTCGAGGACGCGGCGCTGGAATGCGAGCAGGCTGAGTTCGCGGTTGATGTAGAGTGCAGGATCGTTGAGATCCGGCGTGGCCGCGGCCGGCGTCTTGGTCTTGGTTTTTCGTGGCCTGCTCTCGACTGCGGTGCCTGTATTTTTCGCCATCTTGCTCTTACAGTGTTCACCGCCGGGGTGCGGTTGTGCAACGAGGCGTCAAAGGGCGGGTCGCAACGGTTGTCAAGTAAAAGGCTCTTTACTTTGTTTTTACCAGCTCTTGATCAACTTATTGCGTGGTTCGAGCTTAATCTGACAAGGTCGCAAATAAATCGCGACGACCGAAAAGGAACCCATGAATCAGAGCAGATACATTTTTTCCGTCTTTGTTTTGGCGGTGTCGATGGCGGGAGGGCAGACTCTGCAGGATCCTGGACCCCGAGCGAGTCAAACTGGTGCGGGACGCCCGTTGGAAGGCTTGACGAGTTCGCAAATGGCGTTTTTCAACAAGGGACTGGAGACCTTCGCGGAAGTAGAGGATGTGAGCGCTGGACTGGGACCGACGTTCAATCTGGATAGTTGCGGCGGGTGCCATGCGTTTCCTGCGATTGGGGGATCGAGCCCGGCGGTGAATCCGCAGATTGCATCGGCGGTGGCGGCGGGTGCGCAGAACCGGGTACCGAGATTTTTGAGTCCGAACGGGCCGGTTCGCGAGGTGCGGATGGTGTACCGGCCGGGGACGAAGGATCCCGATGGAGGTGTGGCCGGACTGTTTAGTATCGCCGGGCGGTGGGATGCTGCGGGGTGTGTGCTGCCTCAGACGAATTTTGATGATCCGAGAATCGCGGGGAACATCGTGTTCCGGATTCCGACCCCGGTGTTTGGCGCGGGGTTGATCGAGTCGATTCCGGATGCCACGATTCTGGCGAATCGGGATGCGAATGCGGCACAGAAGCGGGCGATGGGGATCAACGGGCATACGAATACAATTGCGAACGATGGGACCATCGGGCGATTCGGATGGAAGGCCAGAACAAGTCGTTGATGATCTTTTCGGGTGAGGCATACAACGTGGAGATGGGGGTGACGAACGAGTTATTCCCGAACGCCCGGGATGGGGCGACCGGTTGCGGTGCGGCGGTGCATCCCGAAGATGCGACGCGTACGGATGAGGCCTCGGCGGTGGAAGCGATGCCGGATGTGGCGCAGTTTGCAATGTTCATGAGGTTCCTGGACGCGCCTCGGCCAGGACCGGCGAGCGCGGCGGCAACGCATGGCCGGGATGTGTTTGGGGCGGTGGGGTGCGCTCTGTGCCACACGCCGAGTTTGACGACGGGGAAGTCGGGGGTTGCGGCGTTGAGTGAAAAGCGCGCGGATTTGTATTCCGATTTGTTGGTGCATCGGATGGGTGCGGGATTGGCGGATCGGATTTCGCAGGGCGATGCGGGCCCGGATGAGTTTCGGACGGCGCCGTTGTGGGGTCTGGGGCAGCGGCTGTTTTTCCTGCACGATGGGCGGACATCGGATTTGGTAGAGGCGATTCGGGCGCATCGGAGCGGGAGGAGTCGGGATTTCGCGCCCTCGGAAGTGAGTGCGGTAGTGGATGCGTTTGATGCTCTGAGTCCGCGGGATGCGCAGGATTTGCAGGCGTTTTTGCGGTCGTTGTGATTTTGATAGAATTGTAATTCTGCCAGAGGGCGCGTAGCTCAGTTGGTTAGAGCGCCTGCTTCACACGCAGGAGGTCGCAGGTTCGAGTCCTGCCGCGCCCACCATCCATTTCAAGAAGATACCAAACAGAGCGAGGAGTTGTGCCCAGCATGCCTCCTCGCTTGAGAACCACCGAATCGCCTCGCTGTTGAAGCGATGGCTGCTCGGAACCCATCAGGGCGCGGTCGCCCCTTGGCAACTGCCCTACTACCTTGGACGAGTAACATTCCGCTTCAACCGCAGGACATCGAAGAGCCGCGGCAAGCTGTTCTTCCGACTCCTGCAGCAGGCCCGATCATCAAGGTGAGCCCTCAACCACAAGCTATTGGGGCCTGCTGAGTCAACGGGATTTCCACCAGGCGGGTTTTGATAATCCATTGCTGAGGCCGCCGAACCCGAGCCTGGAACCGTGGACGCGGGCGGGCGATCCGTTAAACTGCGCTGCCGGCGGCGGCTTCAACCGGGAAGGTATCTTCTTTGGATCACCACCGGGCGGACAAGAAGCATTGGCGTCGTTGCGCTCCAAAAACTCAAGTCCGTTGGGGAGGTCAGCGATTCTTCGTTGGCAACTGAAGCTTAACCAGTGCGCCAGGGTGCTCTTGTTGCCGCAAGTCCATCAGCTCCGTCACATCTTCCAGAATAAGCAGGGCGAGTCTGTTATTGCCGTCTTGGGTAGGCGCCGTTGTGACCAGAAAATCTACATGGACCAGTTCGTCGTTGCGAATCAATTCCATCGGGTGAAGGCTTCGCGAAATGCTCCGTCCATTCAGCGCTCCCGCAATCGCGCACCTCACCCCGCACCGGGAGCAGTCAGGTGTCGTGCCACATCTGTCGATGGTCTCGACTGCATTTCGGCACTGAAACAGGTCGCCGAGTCGATGGTGGAATCCTTCCGATGGCGCAGTGCCAAGGAACTCCGATGCCGCGGCGTTGAAATCGAGTACGCAGGAATCCGCGTCCAAAACGAACGTAGGCAACGGGTTCGAGTCGAACAGGACCGTATGGAAGTCGGCGGCCGTCGAATCCGTAAGCAACTCGCAAAAACGTTCATTCACGCGCAGATAGTGGTGTTGTCGCTGCGGAAATCTCAGGGAAATCCGTACCCGGTATTGCACTCGGGTCTAGGCGTATCTTGGCGAATCCGCAGCGAGCGAAACTCGCAGGCCGCCAGCGCTTCGTTCCCGGAGATCCGACACGGCATGAAGGAATCGATCCCAAGTTTGGCTGGCAGACTGTTTATCTCGAGACCTACCGGGCTTTTCTGCAGGATTGTCAGGATAATCAGAATCGGCCTTTCACGCCCGTCGTGTATGGCGCCGGCTACAACTCCTTCCCGTTTCGGCACCTGCGCTGGCAGACTAACTAACATGCACTTCCAGGAAGCCCGGACAAAAGGGGACATTTCTACTTTGCCTTGACAATCGCACCTCGAACTCTTGACAGAGCAGCGCTATCATTGTAATTCCTATCAAGAATATACAGTTTACCTCGCAAGCTGTGCCCCTGTTGGGCCTCTCCAGTCCGCTAAATCAATTATTTTCAACGGTTCAGCACTTATGCCTCGCTCGGCACTCTGCGAATCTACACGCCTTTGTGCGATCAGTTCGTCGATGATCACCCGGCATTCGAGCCCGTGATGGCCATTGTGGGCACCGTTGGCACGCCGGGCGCCGGACACACGTCAGCCGTCATCACGGGTGAGCTGTTGCCGGGCTCCGGACAAGTCGTGTTCTCCAGTAAGTTCGCCAGCGTCAGCTTCGATCGCCTCCTGGAGGACGTCGCCGGCAGGGCAGGCACGGAGATCATCCCGAAGTCGATCCTGGCAGCGCTTCCGAATCTGACGCTCGACTCCGTCGTCATTAGCATTGCAACCGACGGCGGTGTCCCGGAGGTCATGTCGATCGCGATTTCCGCCACACCCGCGCTGAGTCTCTCGTTGGTAGACCCGCTGCCTTCGCTCGCGCTCGATTCACTGCAAGTCCTGATCATCAGCCCGTTCAGTGCCGACCGGAAGCTCACCGCCAGAATCGGCGGTTCCGTTACCGTACTCGGCAGTGCGTTCAACGCGGCTCTGGATCTGCCCGCTTTGCAACTCACCGCGATGCAGGCTGCCAACACGCCGATTTCTCTGAAGACGGCAGTCCAGCAATTGCTCCCCGGACTCCCGACGCCGCCCGACATTCAGATTCAGGACACTCGCTTCTCCATGGTCCCCGGCGAGAGCTTCGAATTCGCCATGGCTGTGAATCCGTCGGCGTCGCCGGCCGGATTGACGCTGGCCGGAGTCCCGCTGCCTCGCGTGGAGGTGTCCATCACCAATGGCGGCTGGCGCGTCGCAGGCGGACAGGACGGCGCTGGACAAGCGCTGGAGGTGGGCGCGCTTATCACAGCCCTGGTCCACGAGATCCCGGAGTTCAGCGGACTTACGCTTCCCGATGCGATCGGGGGTCTGCAGGTCAACGCATTCACGCTGGAGTTCGAGAAGGACAGCGGGACATTCAGCTTCGGTTGCGATGGCTCACTGGCTCTGGGAACGCTCACCGCGACTGCGAGTTTCACTGCTGTACTGACCAATGCCAAAGGCCGCAAGAGCCAGACCTTCGGGGGTACGCTCTCGCTGAAACCCTCGCCGGAATCCGATCACGCACTTCAATTCGACATGCTGTTCAGCCGCGGTGCCGGGTCCAAGGCCATCATCGCTGTCTTCGAGAATGTCAACGGTACCGCGATGAAGGTGAACCAACTGCTTGGTGCTCTGGCACCCGGCGCGCCCGATTTCGATATCACGCTGAACTCCGCGACGCTCGTGATCCAACGCGATGCCGCGGCCAACACCACCAAAGTGCTGGCCGGGCTTGACCTGGGTACGGGCGTGAATCTGTCGAACCTGCCTCTGGTGGGCGCAGCGCTGCCGCCCGCGGAGACCATCCGGCTTGCGTACCGGCTGTTCGTTGCCTCCGCTCAGTTCACCACGGCAGACCTCGCGGCGCTGAATGATGCCCTGCCGCAGGGGCTCGCACCGGTGCCCGCCAAACAACCGCTCTCGGGCGTGTCGGTGGCGGCACGGCTCGAACTCGGCAACACGATCCTCGATCTGCCGGTCCCGATCGTCGCCAAACAGCGATCCCTGGTGGCAGACCCGACACCGCCCGCACCCGGCGATCTTCCGGTGAAGGAGTCTACCGGAGCATCCACCGAGATTCAATGGATCAACGTCCAGAAGAGCTTCGGACCGGTTCATTTCGAGCGCGTCGGCTATCTTGCGAAGGGCGGGAACATCATCATTTCGCTCGACGGTTCGCTCACCGTAGGTCCGCTCACTCTCGTCCTCGACGGTCTGTCCGTGACTTCGCCGCTCACCAGGTTCGCGCCGAAATTCGACCTGCGCGGTTTCGGCATCGACTTCAATAATCCTCCCATCGAAATCGGCGGCCTGTTCCTGCGCGGCACGTCACCCGATCAGCGCGATTCCTATTCCGGCGCCGTGATCATCCGCGCGAAGTCCTTCAGCCTGTCGGCCTTCGGATCGTTTGTCCCCGTCAGCGGCCAGGATGGGCCGTCGGTGTTCATCTTCGGATTACTCGACAAGGCGCTTGGCGGGCCGTCGTTCTTCTACGTCACGGGCCTCGCGGCAGGCTTCGGCTACAACCGCGATCTGCTCGCGCCGCCGATTAGCGGAGTCGCCGACTTCCCACTGCTCAAAGCCGCCGACAATCAGCCGGACTTCAACGACCTCCCGAAGGTGCTCCGGGCGATGAACGATGTGATGCCCCCCCGGACCGGCTCCTACTGGCTGGCGGCGGGCATCAAGTTCAACTCCTTCAAGGTCATCAACTCGTTCGCCCTGCTGGTGGTGAAGTTCGGCAACGATCTGGAGATCCTGCTGCTTGGCAAGAGCACCATGTCCCTGCCTCTCCCGAAAGAGGCCGGAGCCGAACTGAAGCCGTACGTGTACGTCGAGTTGGCCATCAAGGTCAGCATACGCCCGGCTGCTGGTCTGATCAGCGCGGAGGCCCTACTGACGGACAACTCGTTCGTCATCGACAAGGCCTGCCGGCTCTCGGGCGGATTCGCTTTCTACGCCTGGTACGATCCGCCTCCAACCGCACTGCCAAAGGTGGAGAAGGGCGACTTCGTACTGACCATCGGCGGCTATCACCCGCACTTCGTGGTTCCAGTGCACTATCCGCAGGTGCCGCGACTGGCCATCAATTGGCCGAATCCTCCAGTCTCCATCAAGGGCGAAGCCTACTTCGCGTTGACACCTTCAGCCGTCATGGCCGGCGGCGCCCTCGAGGCAGTTATCAGGACGGTAGCCTGGAGGCGTTCTTCATTCTGCGTGCCGACTTCCTGATCTCGTGGCATCCATTCCACTACGAGATCAGCGTCTTTATCTCGATTCGCGCTGCCCTGGTGACGGAAACCGTTTTCGGCACCCTATGGTTGGGGACCGAGTTGAGGGCGGGAGTCAACATCTGGGGTCCGAAGTTTTCGGGAATCGCGACCATCTCGTGGTCGGTGATTTCGTTCACCGTTTCATTCGGCGCTGCCGACGAGAAGCCCGCCACCGAATTCCTCGATTTCGGCAAGTTCCAGACCGCCTTTCTGCCTGCTGCCGACGAGATATGCCGCATCAAAATCACGTCCGGCCTGGTGCGGGAGATCCCGCCGCTAAGTGGTTCGTTGACGGCGCTGAGGGAGTTCGTGGTCCGTCCTGAAGAACTGGCTTTGGTGACGGAATGCGTCATGCCCTCTACTGAGGTACAGGTGTTCAAGGACGCGACCACGCAAGTCCGCGTGATCGGCAATGCGTCGAACGTGGGAATGCGGCCGGTCGGGACGGGCACAATCACGTCCATCCATGTGGTGAAGCTCCGCCGGTTGGCGGCTCCCGGACAACCCGAACAGGTTCTCGATCTCCAATCGCAGTGGCTGTTTGATCCCGCCGGCCAGAGACAGGGTGTCCCGAAGCAGTTGTGGGGAACGCTGAACGTCGACGATGCGCCGCCCGGCACTGCGGCAGCGGGGCCGAGTGCGGATCTATTGCCGAATCAACTCGTCGGAATGCGCGAGCTTCGACCGGGGGACACCGGGCTGTCCTTGACGAATCCGCCGGAGATGGACATTCGCAAGGCGTTCGCGTTCAACATCCGCCAGAACACTGTCGGACTGCTGCTGAACCGGCTTGCGGCGAGCCAGGCCGTAATCATCTTGGCCGATCTTGATGCCGTCACGTTACCGGCTGGAAGCAGCCCGGCGGACTTCATCAATCAGATCAAGACAACCGTAAACTTGGATTCGAGGCGGGAGCGACGCAGCCTCGCCGTCGCAGTGGCAGCGGAAATGGGGATGACTGGACTCCCCGACGGTCCGCTCGGTGTGCTGTCCCGCGATGCACAGGCTCTACTGCAATTCCCGCCGATGCTGGGCGAGTTGGGTTCTATCGGGACAGGCGCGATCCCCGCCGTCCCTAGCGTCGACCCGATTCCAGACGTCGAATTCCCCGAGGCCTTCAAGCAGGCACTACTCACCGAACTGGCGCAGATCGAAATGGGCGATTCCGCGACTGGAACGGTAGAGCCACCGGCCGCGGGGGAAGGCGAACAGGCGCTGACATCACCCAGCGCGACCCAGCCGGCGGCCGCAGCGAGGGGACTATCGCTCGCCTCCCTCGAATCGGCGGAAACGCTTCCCACTCTGCCCGCAAGGACGCTATCGCAAAATGGCCGCAAGCTCATTCCCGGCCGCACCATCATCTGGGCTGTCGAGACCACCGGGCCGGGAAGTCCGGTCCCCGCTCTGCGGATCGCGGGCGGCGAAAACATGAGCCTTCGCGTGGTGGCGCTGGACATGTTCGGCAATCTGCTGCAAGATGACCTCACACCGGCCGCCGCCACGACGCTGACTCTGCGCACACCTGCCGAGTTGATCATCACCGGACTGAGCACGCCGGCTGAACCGCCCAAGATCTTCGGGTGGCGCGGTACCACGCCGTTGCTGCAGGTGGCCGGTCTACGATATCTCGCGGAGGGAGCCACCGTGGACGTGGAAGAAACGGGAGTGCGAGCCCCAGACTCGATCTTCCGCGTCGTGCCGGCACAGAAAGCCATGCGGTCGAACGTGCTGCCTGACCGTAACTCGGCAACAGGTGCACGAAACGCAGCCGTCAGCACGCGACTGCCGCAGGAGGTGCAGACCCTGGCCGTGATCGTGACTCTCAGTGATGCGCTTTCGAATCCGAGCCTCGGCACTGCCATCGAAACACAAGCATCCGACGGCAGCCGCTTCCGCCTGGTGCCGTTATTCGTTATTCGCGAAAGCGCAATGGAGTTCGTGCTGCTCTGTCGCGTTCCACCGAATTTGCGGCGCGATGCAGCCGGGCGGGCCGGCTTCCGCGTGCAGGCCAGCGGCGGTGTGGAACAATGGCGAATCGACGGTGTGATGGGGATCGCGGAGCCGATTGCTCTCGTTCGCCGGAACTGGCCGGCTTTCAAACTCGAGCCGGCTGCGCTCGGCCGAACGCCGGGCACCGCTCCCGAGACGACGGTGAAGTTCGTGGCGGCAGAGGGAGTCGCCGTATGAGCGACACGGCACAGAGATTGCCCGAGAAGATCCGGTTCTACAACCACTATCAGCCGGTCCTCGATGCCGGAAGCTACGAATTGTCTGTGGCGCAGGACGTGAACATCAGCGGCATTCAACGCGCCCACGACACGGACGACAAGAAGTTCGCGCACGCTCGCACCTTTCACGTCAGCCCGCGACGGTTCAACCTGGAGCCCGGCGATGTGCATGCCGTTTATCCACCCGGTAACAGCGTGGGTCTGTTCGGATCGACAACGCCTCACGTGGTCTTGCGAAAGCGCGCGCTGCCCTGGGAGCGCAAGTTGCAACCCAACGGCGGTGTCGTGCTGCCGTGGGTGGCGCTGCTTCTGTTTCACGACGGCGAAGCACCGGAGATTCGCACGCTGCCGCTGACGGAAGTGGTTGGTGGCGGGAACACTCCTAATTCGGATGGCCTGCTGCGCCCGAATTTGACGGTGCGTGCCGGAGTGGATGACGAGGCGGGCGGACAGGCGATGGTCATCGACGTCCCGCGCGCAATGTTCGAGCAGATCTCTCCGGCGCTCGAGGATTTGCGATTCCTCACCCATGTGCGCGAAACCTACACGGGCGACAAGGAACTGTTGGGCCTCGATGTGGACGAGTGGTTTTCGGTTGTGCTCTCGAATCGCCTGCCGAAACCGGGCCTCAACACGGTTCACCTGATTTCGCTCGAGGGGTGGATCGACGTCCTGCGCCGCGCACCTTCGGCGACTCCCGCCAGGCGCGACATTTCTGCTGCATCGTCGCTCCGGCTGGTCTCGCTCGCCAACTGGTCGTTCACGGAGAAGGCGGATTCGCCCGGGAATTTTCAACGCCTCATGGCAGGCTCGACGTCGGACTTCTGAAGGTGAATCCGGTGGTGATTCTCCCGGCTCCGGACAACGACCCCGAGCTCGCCCATATGCAGAAGCTGGTCACAGGCGCGCTGAATGAGGGCTATGTCCCACTCGCGTATGAGATGCGCAGTGGTGAACGCACGGCCGGATGGTATCGGGGTCCGCTGCTGCCCGTACGCACGAAGCCGGCCCAAAGCACGGCACCCGCTCGCGCTCCGTTTGAGAGCGCGGAAGCGGCGTTGATTTATGACTCGCGAACGGGGATGCTCGACGTCTCGTACGCGGTGGCATGGCAGATCGGACGGCTGCTGGCCCTTTCGAGTCCTCAGTTCGCGTCCAGCCTGTCGCGATGGCGACAGCAGGGACAAGTGCTCAGCGATCGCTTGCTACAGGCGAAGATTCTGAATCAGCAGTTCCGGGAAGAGCAGTTGTTCATCACCCTGGACGAAGTGATCAGCGCTGATGAGACAGAGCAGCGCCAGAAGCTGATCGACCTGGTTCATCAGTTGGCCGATTCGAAAGCGTACTCCAAGGCGCTCGCCAACCTCTTCGCGCCCAGTGCGGCTCCGTCTCCGATCGAAACGCTGAAGGCCGCGCCACTGGGAAAAGCGCGACTGACCCGGGGCCTGCGCGACCTGACTCCGGATGAGCTCGCCATTCTCGCCGACATCCCGGCCGGCGTCGAGCGCGCGACAAAGATGGCGGAGTTTCAATCCAGCCCACCGCCTGCAGCGCCTCCGGTCATCCCTCCGGCTCCCACAGCGCCGTCGCCGTTCTGCCGCCGAAGCAGGTACCCGAACGCATCAGCCGTGACGCGCTCAGGGAGGAGTTCCAAAACGTTCCCTCGGTTCGCGAGTTCGAGCAACTGGCGGGCTCGCGGCTTCCGTCGGACCTCAGCGAATGGATCGGCAACCTGATGCTGCTGTATGGCGTGCCCTTCGAGAATCTGCTGCCGGACACCCGCATGCTCCCGGCGCAGCCGCCGGACAAGCTGACGCCGACCGGATCCATCCGGTTCTTCTTCCTCGACGGCTTCTGGTTGCAGGCGGCGGTGGACGGCGCGTTCAGCATCGGCGCTCATTCCACCATCGATACGCGGCAACATCGGATTCTGCAGGATGCGGTTCGACGGGGTGGAGCGGCCGCGGCCGCACAGGCGCGCGCCAAATTGAGGGATGAAACTCCACCACCACAACTGACACTGGCCGAACCTTGCGGGATGCTGATGCGCTCCGCCATCGTGTCTGGTTGGCCAGGATTGGAAGTCCAAGCCTTCCGCTTCACCGCCCCAACCCTCCACTCGTTCGCCACGCGCAATCAGTCCCCCGTATCTTCTGACGGGAGGCTCGAACTCGTCACGGCCTCAGGGACACAGGCGCTGACGCTCACCGCGGCGCAGAACGACCTGGACGGCGTAGCAGCGGCGATCAATGCCGCGAACCGGGGCGCGACTGCGCAGGTAATCGCCGGACCCGCCACGGACACTTTTTCGCTATCGGTAACGTTTGTCCCCTCCGCGGATCATCGTGACTCTCCGCTCATCGAACTGCGGACGAAAGCCGGAGATCCCAGCACCAATATCCTCGCGCCGTTCAAGCTCGCGCCTCTGCGCATTGAGCGCCTGGCGCCCGACATCCTGTTGTGCATCTTTCCGGACGTGCCTGATCGCCTGGAAATCAATGAGCCCTCCGAGGGCCTGCATTTCGGCGTGAGCCTCGACGACACGGCGGCGGCCGTCGATACCATCTCGCTCCGGGATCCCGAAACCGGATTCAACCTCGACCCGCCCGTCAGTGCCACGATCCCGTATGTCGGCCAGGACCGCGCACGCGGAGTAGTGGATATCGCAGCCCTGGCCGGCGCCATCGCGACGAAACTCGGAACAAGATTGACGCGGACTCCGGTGGGTGCGGCCGACTTCGGAGTGCAGATGGTCAGTTCACCGGAAAAGGGAGTCTTCGAGCTGAGGCCCACTTAGCCATGCCAGAAACTCCTCCATTCCTTCTGGCCCCCATTGCGGTTGACGCGCTGGTGGTGTCGCAGAGCGATCTGTTCAACACGCTCTGGTCCAATAGCGAGAAGAACTATACAGGGTTGTCGCGATTCGAGGCAATTGAACCACCTCCCTTCGTGCGCGGCAGCAATCGCCCACGTCCTGGAGTGACGGTGCACTGGTCCTTGCCCGACGCGCTCACAAAAGGCCGGATGAAGGACAAGACGCTGTTATTTCCGTTCGTCCCGAATCGCTGGCTGGTATTGCGGAGTGCGCGTAAAGCCGATGCAGGCGGGGCTCCGGTCAAGCTGGAACAGCCCGTGAAAGGCTGGTTCCTCGAAAGCGATCATCTCAGTTCGAGCGGCACGAATCTGTATCCCTCGAAGGATGGCACCACCTTTACCCGGCTCGGCCTTCGCCGCGATCTGGATGGTAACGTCACCACTCCGGCCGCCACGAATGACGGCGCGTTCCTCACTGCTCTAGGCGGATTGCCGTCTCCGGCCTCGCGCGCAGCGCCAATTCCCGGCAACGATCCTGCCTTCGCCGCATACGCCGTCAACGTCGACAACGTCCTTTCCTGCTACGACGATCTGTCGGACCTCGCGCTCGGCGAGTCGGAGGATGCGAGGCTGTCGTACCTGGTGGCGGGTTGGTATTCGGACGGCACCGCGGATCCCATGGAAGCGCTCGCGCGCGCCGGCGCGGCGTGGACGTCACAAACAGAATGGCTGGCGTTGATGAAGGAGTATTCGTGGTCAGCCGATGAAATTCCAACCGTGGCCAGTCCGCGAGCCAGCCTGCCCTCAATGACCATCTGTCACGGCATGGTTTTCGACGTCAACTGGACTGGAACACAGTCGAAGTCGCAGCCGTTCACGCGCGGTGCCGATTCTCCGTTTGCGGGAACCCCAATCGAGGATCGAAAGGACTGGCGCAATCCTGAGTTCGGTAGTGGACCGAATGCGGATCAGTTGTTTGCCGACAACCCTTCGCCGTCCCTCTCGGATCTGCCGCACATCGCCATCGGCAACTCCACCACCGACGCGCTCGCCGCGCTGGTGGAATATCTTGCCGGCAAAGACGACCGCTCACAATTGGGCAAGCTGTTCCAGGCGTTCGAGTACAACCTGCTCGATCATTTCAACGAGCCTGGCGGCGACGTAGTGCTCAACCAGAAGATCCGCCAGAACTGGTTCGTGCCCATTGCAGGAGAGACCTCGTGGGAGGTGGTTGCGCCGCGCAATGTTCCCGATCCGGCGAAGACCGGGTTGCCTCCCGATCAGCCGCCGCTGGATCCCGCTAACATCACTGCGATCCTCGACAAAGCCGGCCTGTCGGGAGATGTCGAAACATTGAATACGGTGTAGACCGCGGCTGACCAACTGCAAACGCAGCTATCCCGCGCGCTCCGCGATTTCTATGCCTTGTGGTGGAAGCAGCAGCGGCTGAGGTTTTTGCGCGATCTGCCGGAGCGAGTCGCCACCCGTACGGAGTACGATGCGTTGGTGTCCACCAGGAAGACCGAGATCGATTCCGCGGCCCCCGCCGATGCCGTAGCTCTGGCGAGCCGAGCAGGTGTGACCGTCCCGGCTAACTCTCCGTTGGGCCTGTCAGTACTTACAGCTCGTGTTATCGCCCGGCGCGATCAGGTGCGCGACAAGCTGCATGCCGATCTGACTTCGAAGACCGTGGATGAGAAGAGCAAGCTGCCGCTCGAGTTGTTGGAGCGTCCGGGTGCACGATTTTTCCGACCGGCGGATCCCGTCGCCGTCGTGTACGGCTGCAAGCGTTCTGTGAATCATGGCTCGGACGGGATGTGGCGCAGTGACGGGACTCTCTACTGCCGTTTCAGCGGACAGACCGTGCGTGCGCTCGACACTGCGAAGACGACTCTCGCAGCGGGCCGGGCTCGCGGCCAGACAGCATCATTGCAGGCCGCCAATATTCGATCGCACTTCGACATTGATGCAGCCACCGGTATCGTGAGCAAGGCTGCCGGCCTCGGTACACCTGATCCGGTCTGGGATCTGGCTGCCGAATGGATCCTGCTCGATCCGGGCTGGGCACGCGAGATGATCCGCTTGGCGCTGAGCCATGACGACGCCGATGCAGTGGCCACCGTCAATCTGGCACAGCGGCTGATCTGGACCGAACAGATGGATGCGGCGATCACGCCCACGGCGCTGATGACGACGGCTGGATTCACGGGTTCGCGGCCATCGCCGCTGGGTGTCGAACAATGGGCACAGCCCTGGAGTCCCCTTTTCCTGTGCTGGCGAGTTACCTGGTATCCCACCCGCTATCCCATCGACATCGTGCCGCCTACCGCACAGAAGAGCCTGCCGGAGTGGAAGTTCGACGGGCAGGATTATGAGTGGACCGGCATCGGCACGCTCGATCACGAACGCGCCGTGACGCTGCAGGGCAAATCGATTCTGAGCAGTACATCCACGCAGGCGCTGCAGGACAATCTGAAGAGTCTGTTCGAAGCCAACTTGGGCAAACTCGACTCCGCAACGCGGCAGCGTATCGAGCAACTGCGCAGCGTCCTGGCCTCGGCCGACCTCATGGCTCAGCCGCTCACGGGATTCCACGACCAGCTTCTCCAATTCGATCGAAACCAATACTACACGCCCACCCCGAGCTAACTCGCTTCGCCGCTCGGCGACGTGGAGCGCATGGCGCCCATTCCTTTCCGCAATGGCGCCCTCGGGAACTTCACTCACTTCTTCCCCATTCGCGCCGGACATTTCCAGGTGGAGCGCGTCTGGGTGGTGGACTCCTTCGGGCAAGTGTTCGATCCGATCGCGCAGCGCGGGCAAACCCCGAGTTCTTTTTCGCCACTGCGTGGAAGCGGACTGACCACCACCGGACTGTCCCAGCGATCCGACACCACGGTCCTGCAGCTTCCGCCGCGCATCGTGCAAGGATGCCGGCTGCAATTCCGTTTCGAGCGCGATCAGCCTGCGTCTGGGATCGTGCTGAACACGAACCCGATCTGCGGGTGGGTGCTGCCGAACCACTTCGATAAGTCGCTCACCGTGTTCAATGCCGGCGGAAGTTCACTCGGTGCCATTCTGTTGTCGGGAAGCCTGGGCGATCTGTTAGGGGTCGTGTGGGAGCCCAGTGTGGCCGGAACCGTTGCGGTTCCATCACCCGATCAGATCCCAGACGAGCATCTGCGTGCATTCGTGCAGAATCTCGTTGGGAATGCGAACAGCGGAGATGCATTCCTCGACTTTCTGACGGTGGTGGACCGGACGCTCTGGACCATCGATCCTCTCGGCAAGCGCGATTCGAATCTCTCCGCGCTGGTGGGCCGTCCGATCGCGGTGGTGCGCGCACGTCTGCAACTGGAACTCTTCGGCGATCCCGCCACGGACCAGCGTTGGGAGTTCACGCCTCCCGCGAACCGCAGCACGAAGGGATTCACCGAGGTCGAATTTCCGGTACAACTCGGCAATTTGGATCTTCCGGACGATGGCACTCTCGGCTACTTCGCCGGCCAAAGTTATGACGAGTTCCACACTGTCCACGACCTGGCTGAACGGAGGACGAACTATCTTGTGCCACCCGGCAGCAAACCATTGACGATCGCCGCGAACGGTGCCGATCACTTCATCACGTTGTTGATGGATCCTCGCGGAAGCGTAACGGCTGAGGCTGCGATCGTGCCAACGAAAGCGCTCCGAATCCCGCGTGACTTAGTGGAGAAGCCGCTCGAAAAAATGGACGTGACATTCCGTGTCGGACCGCTGCTCAACAATCCGCAAGGGTTGCGTATGCCGCTGCCCGCCGAGATCCGCGGTGGCTGGTCATGGATTCAGAAAACGGGAGTGGGATTGTTGGCTACCCGGGTTTCAGAAGTAACTCCCGCGACTTATCAGGCGCGTTTGACCGATACGCCGATTCGTATTCGGGAAGGCTGGCTGAGGCTCAGCGACGCGCTCGGCACGAATGACAAGTGAGGATAAGGACACCACGAGATGGCACTGCTCAAGTACGAAATCGTAGCACCGACGGACGCCGTGGAGGCCAGCGCCGGGACTGAACCCGACGACATCTCGCGAGTCACGATTCGCGTGAAGGCGCGGTGGACCGGGAATGCGTTCCCGGCAAATTTGAAGAAGATTCAGATTACGCTGCCAGTCGGGAACGATGCCAGTGCGCTGACCGGGAATCCGAAGGCGATCACCCCGACCGTCAAAGAGCACGGTGGCTGGACGTTCGTTCAGGAGTCGGAAGCGAACGGCGTCTTCATCGCCACGCCGACCGCGGAGGATCCGGGAACCGATGACGTCGACGCTGTTACCGCGACGAATCGCTCGGTGACGTTCTTTCTGCACGACATTGAAGTGGTGGCCGCGGAGGGCGATGTCGTTATCGACGTGAAAGAAGTGGCCGGTACAGACACGAGCACGCCGGTTGCTGCCGCGTCCTTGCCCGTCCGCAAACAAAACCCATCCTTACGTATCGACTACTTCAGGGTAGTCGGACCGGCCCTGACCGGAACCGCGCCCTCGCCTCCGCTGCAACCTGTCGTCAAGAACACTGGCTCTGTTGTATTGCAGTCGGCAACTACGGCCGCGACCAAGGTGGCGCTCATTGGGCCCGACGGAGACTTCGTGGCCCGAAGTGCGGGCACTAAATTCGATGGCAGCCATCCCGAAGACAAGAAGAGCACAGCCACCGTCAATCCGGATACAACTTCGACGTACACGCTGATCGCGCAAAGTACGGCCGGCGACTCGGTTCGTGCGGTTCAGCAGGTGACGGTGATCGTATCGGACCATCGCTCCATTACCGGCAGCGAAGACATCACAGGAAGCCTTCGAGTCAACAAGAGCGGCACTTCCGGCGGGGATATTACTGCGTCGAAGCTGACCATTCACGATGTTTCCGAATCACACATCGATAACCTTTCTGTCGGATCAGTCGCGGGACCGGGCGCGCTCCCGTTGTCGTCCATCGTTGCCGGCGAACTGCAAGGGCCGATCGTCATGTGGAGTGGCGACGCGGCTCCGACGGGTTGGGGGTTGTGCGATGGGAGCAATTTCAAACTGGTGGATGTTAACTTCAGCACCCCCGATCTGAAAGACAGGTTCATCCTCGGAAAAGGCACGAGAATTCTCCGAGTTCTTGGCGGCTCGGAAACTGTTGCGCTCGACGAGAACCACATTCCATCACACACCCACACTCCCTCTTTGTCAGGTGGCGGTGACCACACCCATCAATTAAATGTTATCGGGTTGCTCCATGCGGCCGGGACGGTCAACGAAAGCGACCTGGGGGTTCTAAGTACTTCGACTGGCAACGGTAGGATCAGCAGCCATCTCACTACCGATGGGGGCGGAAGCGCATCGAGCGTGACGATTGACAACATGGGTGGGGGCCCGGCTCACGACAATATGCCGCCGTTCTTCGTACTCGCATTCATCATCCAACTGCCCGCCGGCGCGGTGCCGGCGCCGTAAGGAGCCACTATGGCAGACGGCGCCGCTGCGGTACTGAACACGGAAGTCTGGGTATCGGAACAGGTGACCAACCAGGGCGATACCGGATTGTATGCATCGCTCAAATTGAGTTCGGCCGGACAGCCGCACGTGTTGTACTGGACGGATCTTGAAACACCGGCCGCCAAACTCGTGCTCGCGCATCGCGACCCGGTGGCTGGCTGGCTGAACGAAACAATCCCGACAGCCCGCGGCGCCCAGGCCGTGCTGGCGTTCGATTCGAACCAGCGTCCCGTCATCGCCTACTACGATCTCGACGCCGCCACCATCAACGTGGGCGTGAAGATCGCGGGTTTCTGGCAGATTGACCCGGTGCCCGGAATGCTCCGCTCTTTCGCGATCGGCACCACCTCTCTAGTTCTGATCGGCGATTTGCCTCTGGTCAGTTACTGGAGCGAAGCCGGCCTCGAAGTGGCACGTCCGGCCGCAACGTCGTTCAGGCCCAGGGCGAACGACTGGCGCACGGAGCGCGTCGACGCTGATGCCCGCTGCGGTTTCAACCACTCGATGGCGCTAGATGCGCAGGGCGTTCCGTCCATTTCGTACTTCGACCTGGAAGCCCAAGCGCTCAAACTGGCCACTCGCAACAATGCCAACTTCCCTACGCCGGCAGGTTGGACTACCCGGGTGCTGGACGGCGTGGCGGCAGGCGAGTATAACTCCATCGCTCTGAACCCGGTGACCCATGATCTCCACGTCGCCTATTCCAGCAGTGCGGGACTCCGTCACGTTATCGCTGGCGCCGGCCATACTCCGGAATTGGTGGATCCGGGTGTCGCGACCGGCTTGTATTGCTCCATCGCATTCGATAGCCAAGGACGTCCTCACATCGCCTACTACGATTCCGAAGGCGGCGCGCTGAAGGTCGCTCACTTCTTCAACACGTGGCAGGTAGTTACCGTTGACCACGCGGGCGATGTGGGCGGGTTTGCCTCTCTGGTGGCCGTTTCCGATGGCATCCTGGACGTAACTTACTATGACTGGACGCGCCTAACTCTGTCGTTCGCCCACAGCGTGCCTCCGCCAAAGGCCGTCATCCGCCAGATTGCGCCGCCGGGCGGGCGGCCGAATTTCGTCCAGTTGGATGGATCTGGTTCTACACCTGATGCGGATACGCTTCGATTCGAATGGACGCCGCCCAGCACCGGTATCGCCGCACTGCCCGATGGCACTGGCAACCGCACACTACAGGTTCAGTTCATTAACTCCGCTCTTGGGAGTTTTCTACTTACGCTCCGGGTGACCGACTTGCCATCATCCAGTCGCGCGCGATACATGAGTGGGTGGAATAGCATGGCCCGTGGAACGGCGTAAACCAACCCCTCCATAGAATCATCAAGAAGGGTTTCCAGCAAATCCTGGTCCACTTTGGAGAGGGCTTGTGAACCCTTCGTTTGCGCCCCATCGAAGACGAGAGTGCGGGCGCCCTCTTCGTAGCGAATTTTGCCCGGCGTCTACACCAGTGAAATTGGAGTGGGTGCCGCCTTGGGACGTGTGATCGAGCCGGACAAAATTAGCCGCTCATGGCCCGGCACAAAACGCTCACCAAGGGCTGACGCTTTCGATTTCAACGCTGTTGGTGCCGGGACCGCAGAGACTGGAGCGTGCCCTTGGGCCATGGCGGTGACGCCGAAACAGGCCGCAGCCACCAAACTAGTGATGACGGCAATATGGTGTCGTTTCCCAGCGTTTTCACCGTCCCGGAGGCTGCCATCGTTGGTTCCTTGTGACTTTGTCGTCGTATTCATTGGTAATTAACTCCTGCAACAGCGGCAACACTTAGGGCTTCTTCGCCGTCTCCACGGAAACGTCGACTAATTCTCACTGCAGACATGTGATGCGAACGTTCCGGCGGAATGGTGATTGTGGTTCGTTTGCTGCCGTTGGCGAATGCTCTACTTTGATTACTATACGAGCAAGGAGTAAGGTCCTCGATGAAGTCTGTGCGGATCTGTCCCTTCTTTCCGTTCATTTCCTTGACGAGAGATCTATGTTCCCCTTGCAGATGGAATACCGGCGCCGTAGGCAGGTCATGGGCGAAGATGAGAAAAGTCATCGTGCCTGCCACGCGTGTGAAGGTCGCCGGCGAGAAGTCGCTTTTCAAACAAGGCAACACGATGACTTGACCGGCGCTGACCTGCTTGCCACTGGAATCCCGAGCCGGTTGCTGCCTTACTACGACCAATACGGCTAAAGATGGTTCGTGAATCACTGGCCCCCACAACTCGCGACCGCGATCACGCGGCCACCCAATCGAATGTATTCGCGCGATGGCAGCGCCGGCCCGTTCGCCGCATAATCCTTCGTCTGGTTCCCGGTCAAGCTGAATTGCGCGGGAGCCGGCGTAAACGTGTACCCCGTCTTCGACGGCGTCACGGTGTAGTTTCCCGAAGCCAGTCCGCTAAACGAGTATGCGCCGGCAGCGTCGGTTTGCCTCTGAGCGCTACCTTCGCCGGTGAGCCCCACGCTCACACCTGAGAGCGGGCAACCCCCAATCATTACATGACCTGAAATTGTGTAGGTCTGCGTACCGCCGATGATATATGCCGCAGAAACGACGTCACTGTTGTTCCAGCCGGCCTTGTAAGCGATGGCCTTGAGCGTCTGGCTTGTCGTGACACTCACCGCCCCCGAGTACGGCGTACTGTTTGAGCTCGGCGTCGTACCGTCAGTTGTGTAGTAGATGGAGGCCTCGGATGTGGTGGTCCGGATTTCAACGATCTGGGCGCTACTATACGAACCCGTCCCAGGAGTGAAGGTTGGGTCCGCAACCGTGGAGCTGATGGTATATGCCGCGGAAACCACATTGCTGGGATTCCAGCCGGTCTTGTAAGCGATGGCCTTGAGCGTCTGACTTGTCGTGACACTCACCGCCCCCGAGTACGGCGTACTGTTTGAGCTCGGCGTCGTACCGTCAGTTGTGTAGTAGATGGAGGCCTCGGATGTGGTGGTCCGGATTTCAACGGGCTGGGCGCTGCTATACGAACCGGTGCCAGGGGTGAAGGTTGGGTCCGCAACCGTGGAGCTGATGGTATATGCCGCAGATACCACATTGCTAGGATTCCAGCCGGCCTTGTAAGCGATGGCCTTCACCGTCTGACTTGTGGTGATACTCACCGCCCCCGAGTACGGCGTACTGTTTGAGCTTGGCGTCGAACCGTCAGTTGTATAGTAGATCGATGCATCGGATGGGGTGGTCGAAATGGTGACGGTCTGGGCGCCGCTATACGAACCGGTCCCAGGAGTGAAGGTTGGGTCCGCCACAGTGCCTTCCCCCGCCGCAACGATCTGAATCGAATTGACCTCGGCAGAGTTGTTTGGACTGGTGGTCAGCGAGATCGTCAACTGACTGTTCGTCACGCTGACGGGGAAACTCCTATCATAGGCCCGGTTGGGGCCGCCCGCTGCTGTCCAGACATCCAGACCCGTCAACACCGTCGTGCCGTTCAGCGCAATATTCATATAGCGCTGCCCGGGCGCCCCATCGTAGATCTCCGCAAACTTCAGCGTCACAATGTAATTGCCGTTCGGAACGCTGAAAAACCGGTAAACCAAGTCGGGAACATTGAACCGTTCGGTTTGATAAAGGCGCTGGTCCGATGTGCCGCTGATTGTGGTATTCGTCTGCCATATGCCTAGGCTCTGGTCATATCCGTAATCGGGCTCCCAGGCTTGACCCATTGAATCGGTGTATCGTCCGCCAGAGTTGATGCGAATGGGTGCGAACACGCCCGGATTGCTGACATTCCACGTCCCGAACTGCCGCCATTCAGTGTGCATACCCGAAGCATCAAGAGCGTACAGGAATTCCTGCTTAGGTCCCGAGAAGGATTGCTGAAATTCAATATTCAGCTTCAAGCTGAGCTGCGAGCCCGAGCTTGTCGGATTAGTCGCGCCGGTTCCCGAGATGGTGCACTGAGAATTGGCCGCACTGCCCGTACTCGACGGGCGAAACCCACCCAGCCAACTGGTGCTCGAGTTGTCCGCCAAATAGACGAGGTCCGATGAAGGGTCGTAGTGGATGTAGCAGGCATTCGTTGTCGAACCATCAGCGGTCCCAAACAGAGCAAAGACATGAGCGAGAGATCCATAGCCCGACGGGCTTGAGACTGTAAACGTGAACTGTTGACTGAAACCCGTCCCGTTTGACGGAGAGGGCGCGATAGCAGACGGAGCGATGTCCACCCACGAGTGGAATGTGGTCGGCACACTCGCGCCGTTGGCGCTGGCGTGAAAGCCCGGCAGAAGCTGAATGCAGTTGCCCGCAACAAACGTGGCACTCGCGCCTCCACTGACCGAGAAACTGGAGGCCGACAATGCATTGTTATCGACTTGGCTGTGGTCGCCTGATGTGTAGGTGCCGTTCGGCACCTGCGTGGGATTTGTACACTGCGCCGACATGGCGGCGGCCAGCAGGTTACAGGCGCAGAACCAGAACGCCGGCCGGACCAGGGCACTCAGCACCCATCGTTGTTTCGACGCTCTCATTGGGCGCTCCCTTACTTGGCCACCGCAGATGTAGAGTCGGTCGTCGCGCCCTTTTCCAGCCGCGCGAGCCGCTCCCGGAGATCCTGGTTCTCTTTCTCCTGCTCAATCATGTGCAGCGTCAGTTCCTCCACCTTGGCCAGGAGCTTCGCCTGCATATCGCCCAAGCTAACGCCCTTCGCTTTGACCTCCGCTTCGGTCGGGATATCCGGCAAATGGCCGTGCGCCTGGATGAATTCGCTGACCTCGCTCAAGGGGCGCAGCCGGTAGTCCGGCCGGAACACATAATCCGACCAGCCAGTGTTAGTGACGATGATGTCCTGCGCGCCGATATTCCCGTTGACGGCGAGCTTGTACAGCGGGTTAGTCGTCCCAATGCCCACATTCCCACCGAAGTATGCTCCTCCCGTGGCTCCGTACAAGTGATAACCGATAGTCGTAAAGTTATCAGTCCAACCCACGATGTCCGTACCTTGGGCTAGCCGCAGTTCTCTTGGATTACGTGCATAGAGCTCAAAAACGGCGGCTCCCAAATCGTCAAGCGCCGTCCAAGAATACTGACC
>JBBQGE010000066.1:0-34744 GCA_038322675.1 Bryobacterales bacterium | reverse complement strand
AGGGCCTAAACAACAAAGCAAAAGTCACTATGAGAAGATCTTACGGGTTTCGAACCTTCCGAGTCACCGAACTGGCCCTATATCATTCACTTGGCAAGCTCCCCGAGCCGGAACTCACCCACAGATTCTTCTGACGAATCAATCTTTTACGTTATGGAAGAGGGTAGGTCTTCACTCTGAGGCTTTCCGAGATCCCGCGTTGCAGGCACTTGGGTTAACTGACACCGGACGGGCAAAATGCCTCTGGAGTGCGAAAGTCAGGCTAACGTCTTACTTCCACTCGCTGCTATTTGTGTAGTCCGCGCGATCGCGAGTTTCTAACAGTCCCTACGCAACTGGCCCGAGTTCGGCTTGAACGAGGTGGCCTCACCGGCACGCCGGGTTGCCCGTTCGAGGAAGGCCGCGAAGTCGGCTCGATCGGCAGCCCTGCGGATTCGTAGCGGTTCTCCTCGCGTAGACCGGAAGATCCGCCGAACCGGGCGAGCGGAGCAGCAGGAGCGCCGCGCGCCACCACACTTCACCAACTGGAGCGTTTATTCATGCCTGAGGGCCACGAGGGGATCGATGGCCGCCGCACGCCGGGCCGGCAAATCAAAACCACCTCTTGGCCTCATCCGCCTCCGCCGCTCCGCTATAAACGAAGGAAGAAAAGACACGAAAACTCAAGAATTATCTACTATCCCCAACCACCAAAAGCCCGGTTCGCTGGATTTTTCAACATCTGATCTGTTGACAAAGTGACCAATGGTTTACACTAGGATTTGGAGCATTTCATACCCGGGAGTCTGAAACAGAGATGGCAGACAAAATCATTCAGCTAACCGAATTAATCTTGCGAGACGCGCACCAGAGCCTGATGGCCACCCGCGTGGCTATGGAGGACCTGGTGCCCGCTTGCGAGGACCTGGACAACGCGGGTTATTGGTCCATCGAGTGCTGGGGCGGCGCCACCTTCGACGCCTGCATCCGCTTCCTCAACGAAGATCCCTGGGAGCGCCTGCGCACCTTCCGCAAATTGATGCCGAATTCGCGGCTCCAGATGCTGCTCCGGGGCCAGAATCTGCTCGGATACCGGCATTACGAGGACGGCGTCGTCGAACGCTTCGTCGATAAGGCCGCCCAGAACGGGATTGACGTGTTTCGCGTCTTCGATGCGCTGAATGACGTGCGCAATCTGAAGACCGCGCTCAAAGCTGTCCGTAAGACCGGGAAGCACGCGCAGGGCACTATCTGCTACACCATCAGCCCCGAGCACGAGATTCCGGTGTTCGTCGAGATGGCCGAGCAGTTGATGGAAATGGGTTGCGACTCGCTCTGCATTAAGGACATGGCTGGTCTGCTCAAACCCGCGCCCGCGTACGCGCTGGTGAAGGCCATCAAGCGAGCCTGCGGTCAGGGCACACTCGTCGACGTCCACACTCACGCAACCACCGGCGTCACTCTCGTGAGCCTGATGAAAGCTATCGAAGCGGGTGCCGACATCGTCGACGGCGCCATCAGCAGCCTGAGTCTCGGACCCGGCCACAATCCGACCGAAGCCATCGTCGAGATGCTGGAAGGCACCGGCTTCCGGACGCAGGTGGACAACGCACGCATTCTGCGCGTGAAGAATTACTTCGACAAAATCCGCCCGCGTTATTCCGAATTCCTGACGAATTTCAACGGCGTTGAAACCGAGATCTTCAAGAGCCAGATACCCGGCGGCATGATCTCAAACATGGAGAGCCAGCTCAAACAGCAGGGCGCCGGCGATCGTGTCAAGGAAGTGCTCGAAGAGGTTCCGCGCGTCCGCCAGGATGCAGGCTTCCCGCCGCTGGTCACTCCGTCGAGCCAGATCGTCGGAACGCAAGCGGTGCTGAATACTCTGATGGGCCGCTACAAAGTGATGACGGGCGAATTTGCCGACCTGATGCTCGGATATTACGGCGCGACCATCGGCATGAAGAACCCCGCGGTGATCGAAATGGCGTTGCTGCACTCGAAGAAGAAGCCGATCACGCAGCGTCCGGCCGACCTGCTGAATCCGGAGTGGGATCAGTTGCGCGCCTCGGCACTCGCGCTGGAAGGCTGCAATGGCACTGACGAAGATGTGCTGACCTACGCGATGTTCCCGCAGGTGGCGCCGAAGTTCTTCAAGACCCGTCATGAGGGTTCCAAGAACCTCAGCAAAGAGCCGGGGAAAGCGAAACCGGCCGCGGCCAGCCCCGCGGCAGCGGCGAAAACGAACGGAGCACCGAAAGGCGCGCTCACCGAACCCGTCCGGTATGTCGTGACGTACGGGAACAAAACTCACAACGTAACCGTGGCGCCGGCCGACTAGCGCCGCGCTCGGGACTCGCACAGACTGCGGTCTTCGCAACCCAGAGTGTATCTATGGCAATCGAAGAAAAGATTTCGGAACTCAAGAGCAGGCGAAAGAGCCTCTACGAGGGCGGCGGCCCCGAGCGGATCGAGAAGCAACATCAATCCGGCAAACTAACCGCCCGGGAGCGCGTCGAAAAACTCGCGGACGCTGGATCGTTCCAGGAGGTCGGACTGTTTGCGCAGCATCGCGCGACTCAGTTCGGTATGGCCGGAAAGGAACTTCCGGCCGACGGCGTCATCACCGGCGCCGCACAGGTGGACGGCCGTCTGATCCACTTGGCGAGCCAGGACTTCACGGTCGGCGGCGGCGCGGCGGGCGAGGTACATAGCGATAAAGTCGCCGAGATGATGCGGTACTCGCTCAAGACCGGATCGCCGTTCGTGTTCATCAACGATTCCGGCGGCGCGCGCGTTCAGGAAGGCATCGACAGCCTGGCCGGCTATGGGCGCGTCTTCTACACCAACGTGATGCTATCCGGCGCGGTGCCGCAGATCTCGCTCATCTGCGGACCTTGCGCGGGCGGCGCGGCTTACAGTCCCGCACTCACCGATTTCATCATCCAGACCAGGGGCGCGCAGATGTTCATCACGGGTCCTTCGGTGATCAAGCAGGTGACTGGCGAGGTAGTAACTTCCGAACAACTCGGTGGTCCGGCCGCGCAAATGAATTACTCAGGCGTCGTGCACTTCATCGCGGAGAACGACGAGGATGCGGCCTTCATCTGCCGGCGGCTGCTGAGTTTTATGCCTTCGAACAACCTGGAGGATCCGCCGCGCGCGCCCTTCGATGAAGCGGCAGATCTCGTACCTGAACTCAATACGATGGTCCCCGACGACCCCAAGCAGGGCTACGACATGCACCGGGTAGTCTGCGCCGTGCTCGATCATTCCGACTTCCTCGAAGTGCAAGCCAGCTATGCGCAGAACATCATTGTGGGGTTCGGCCGGTTGATAGGCCGGCCCGTCGGCGTCATCGCGAATCAGCCAACGAATCTGGCCGGCGCTCTGGACATCAATGCCTCCGACAAAGCCTCGCGATTCATCCGGTTCTGCAACGCGTTCAACATCCCTCTGATCACGTTCGTCGACGTTCCCGGCTTCATGCCCGGCGTGCAGCAGGAATACGGCGGCATTATCCGGCACGGCGCGAAACTGCTGTTCGCGTACTCGGCCGCGACGGTTCCGAAACTCACCGTCGTTGTGCGCAAGGCCTACGGCGGCGCGTATCTCGCCATGTGCGGCAAGGATCTCGGAGCCGACCGCGTGTTCGCGTGGCCGACGGCCGAGATTGCGGTAATGGGTGCGGAAGGCGCCGTCGAAGTGGTATTCCGCAACGAGATCAACAAGGCCGACGACAAAGCGGGCAAGCGGAAAGAATTGATCGATCTGTACCGCAAAACATTTTCGAATCCATATGTCGCGGGCGCGCGGCGCTTGGTGGACGATGTCATAGAGCCGTCGGAAACTCGCAAGTCTCTCGCGATGGCGCTCGAATCGCTGCACACCAAGCGCGAACTCCGGCCGCCGAAAAAGCACGGTCTCATCCCGCTCTAGGAGGAAATCATGGGAGCGTTTCTCATCACGCTAATTGCGGGAATGGCGGCCGGTGCGTTCACGGCACGTCATGTTGCGCGCCGCGAAGTGGAAGCGTTGCGCGAGTCTCTGCGGCAGCAGCCGCAACCGGCCCCGCCGCCTCCCGCGCCGGCACCTGCGACGCAGGCTGCCGCTCCACCCGCTCAGATGCCGGGGCCGGACATCGTCGAGGAGATCTCTCCGGAGATTCTGATGGTGCTGTCGGCCGCCGTCGCTGCGTTCTTTGGAAAGAAAGCGAAAATTCGGCGCGCCCGGGTCGCCGCATCGCCCGGCAGCAGCGCCTGGGCGCAACAGGGACGCGTCTTCGTGCAGGCCTCGCACAACCTGCCGACGCCGCACCATCACTAAGGAGTCTGCCTTGAAGCTCAAAATCACGATTGATGGAAAGATGTACGACGTAGACGTGGAAGCGGAGGAGGAAGAGCGGCCGAGTTCGGGTCCTTATTACTACGCACCGCCGTCGGCGACGGTGACGTTGCCGTCCGCACCGCCACCGCCCACCGCGGCTCCGCAGGATGGCGACGTCGACGAATCGAAGGTATGCCGCAGTCCGATCGCGGGCATTGTCGTCCGTATTAACGTCCAAGTGGGCCAGCAAATACAAGCGAACGATCCGCTGCTTGTTCTGGAAGCCATGAAGATGGAAACCAATATCACTTCGCCGGTATCGGGCAAGGTGAAGTCGATAAGCGCTGTCGTGGGAGAAGGCGCGCAGATCGGCCAGGTTGTAGTGGAGTTCGAATGATGGAAAACGAAATGGAGAAGGTCCCCGGGTTTCAGTTCGTCGACCATGTTGCGATTGCCGTGAAGCAGGGCGAACTCGACGGGCAGGTGAAGTCGTACCAGATGCTGGGATTCCGCGAGATTCATCGCGAAGAAGTGCTCGGAACCGATCAGGTGCGGGAAGCGCTGCTGCAGATCGGCGACGGCCCGAATTTGATCCAATTGCTGGAACCGTTGAGCCCGGAGTCGCCCGTACAGAAACTGATCGATAAGAACGGAGGCCGCGGAGGTCTGGCGCACGTGGCGTTCCGCGTTCGCTCCGCGCAGGAAGCGTACGATTATATGAAGAACGCCGGGTTCCAATTAATCGATAAAGCGCCGCGCAAGGGCTCCCGGGGGACTACGGTTTTCTTCGTGCACCCGAAGTCGCGGGCGGAGAATCCGTTCGGATTGCTCATCGAAGTAGTGGAAGATCCGAACGGCTGAACGAGGTCGATATGCCGAATGCGCTGTTTGAAGATTTCCCACCGGTCAGCACCGCCGAATGGGAAGAAGCGATCCGAAAAGACCTGAAGGGCGCCGATTACGATAAGCGCCTGGTATGGCATACCAGCGAAGGAATCGCGGTGAAGCCGTACTACCGCCGGGAGGATCTCGACGGGCTGGAATGGCTGACCGATTCCGCGCCGGGCGTGTTTCCGTACGCGCGAGACACCCGCGAAACCAACGATTGGAAGATCCGCGAGTGGATCGATGATGTCGATTGTTCCAAGGCGAATCATGCGGCAAGGAAAGCCTTGGCCGCGGGCGCCGAAGAGATCGCGTTCCGGCGGGCGGCGCCGCTGTCGCCGCAGGACCTGCATATCCTCCTCGAGGGTCTCGAGAAAGTTGCCATCCATTTCGACGCGCAGAGTCCGGCGCTGATTCAGTTGCTGGTGGGGGCCGCCCTGCCGGTGCGCGGGTCGATGAATCTGCATCCGTTTCGCGACGCCGAGACGGCTGCATCTCTGATGCGCACCACCGGCACGGATTTCCGTCCCGTGACTCTCAATGCGGCGAGTTTTCTCGAAGCGGGCGGCGATACCGTTCAGGAACTGGCATTCACTCTGGCGGCCGGCATCGAGTATCTGCGCCAGATGAACGGACGCAGCATTCCGATCGATCGCGCGGCGCACGGTATCACGTTCTCGTTCGCCATCGGGTCCAGCTACTTCTTCCAGATCGCGAAGTTGCGTGCGTTTCGATTGCTGTGGGCGCGTGCCGTCGAGAGTTTCGGCGGATCGAAGGAGGCCGCGAAAGCCGTCATCGATGCGCACACGGCTGAGTGGAACCAGACCATCTACGATTCCTACAACAACGCACTCCGCGGTACGACGGAAGCGATGTCGGCGGCCATCGGCGGCGTGGATTCGATGAGCGTCGAGCCCTTCGACCAGATCTATCGAGAGCCGTCGGACGCCAGCCGCCGTCTGGCACGCAACACGCAGATCATCCTCAAAAAGGAGGCCTGGCTCGATCGCGTGGCGGATCCCGGCGCCGGTTCTTATTACATCGAGGTGCTCACCGATTCGCTCGCACGCGCAGCGTGGAAGATGATGCAGGATCTGGAATCGTCGGGCGGATACATCAAAGGGCGGGATGGCGGAATGATTCCCGGCATGATTGCCGAAGCCCGGGAGAAGAAGGAGGCCGCCCTGGCGCGGCGCCGCAGCGTCCTGGTAGGCACCAACAACTACGTGAATCTGAGGGAGCGCAAACTCGAAGACGTCCACCGTACCATCTCGCACCCGGACTACGGCCGTGCGGCTGAACCCTATGAGAACATCCGGCTCCGCACCGAACGGCACGCAGCCGCGGGCCACAAGACGCCTCGATTGCTGCTGGCGGAGATGGGCGATCTCAAGATGCGGAAAGCGCGGTCCGCATTCGTGCTCAATTTCTTCGGCTGCGCGGGATTCGAGATTCGGGTTCAGGACTTCGAATCGCCCGATACCATCGCGAGCGGCGCGCGCGAGTTTGGCGCCGATGCCGTGGTGCTGTGCAGTTCCGACGACGAGTACTCGGCGCTGGCGGGCCCCGTGGTCCAGGCCTTGAACGGAACACCGGTCATCGTCGCCGGCAATCCGAAAAACGCCGACGAATTGAAGCGGGCCGGCGTGGCGGATTTCGTCCACATCAAGAGCAACGCCATCCACACTCTATCCGCCTGGCAGGACCGCCTGGAAGTGAGAGGTTGAGCCATATGCAACCCGATTTCACGAAGATCAACTACAAGCCGAACACCGCCGCCGGGAATGCGGCCCCCGCCTCCGACTGGTTCGTCCCCGAGCATATCGCGCTGAAGAGCTACTACACGCGCGAAGAACTCCAAGGGATGGAGCATCTCGACTACGCGGCCGGATTGCCGCCCTATCTGCGCGGGCCGTACTCGACGATGTACGTGATGCAGCCGTGGACCATCCGCCAGTACGCGGGATTCTCGACGGCCGAAGAGTCGAACGCGTTTTACCGGCGCAATCTCGCGGGAGGCCAGAAGGGCTTGTCCGTCGCCTTCGATCTCGCCACGCATCGCGGCTACGACTCCGATCACGAGCGCGTCACCGGCGATGTCGGCAAAGCGGGAGTCGCCATCGACTCGATCCTCGACATGAAGATTCTGTTCGATCAGATCCCGCTCGATCAGATGTCGGTGTCGATGACCATGAACGGCGCGGTACTCCCCATCATGGCGTTCTACATCGTGGCCGCCGAAGAGCAAGGAGTGCGGCCCGAGCAACTGACCGGAACCATTCAGAACGACATTCTGAAGGAGTTCATGGTCCGCAACACGTACATCTATCCGCCCGAGCCGTCGATACGGATCATCGGCGATATCTTCCGCTACACCGCGGAGAAGATGCCGAAGTTCAACTGCATCAGCGTCAGCGGCTATCACATGCAGGAGGCCGGCGCGACCGCGGATATCGAACTCGCCTATACGTTGGCGGACGGTCTCGAATATCTGCGTACCGGCGTGAAGTCTGGTCTCAGCGTCGACGATTTCGCACCGCGCATCTCGTTCTTCTGGGACATCGGCATGAACCACTTCATGGAGATCGCCAAAATGCGGGCCGCGCGCCTGCTGTGGGCGAAGATCGTGAAGCAGTTCCATCCGACGAATCCGAAATCGATGGCGCTGCGCACACACTCGCAGACGTCGGGCTGGAGTCTCACGGCGCAGGATCCGTTCAACAACGTCGTGCGAACGTGTGTGGAAGCGATGGCTGCCGTGATGGGACATACGCAGTCGCTGCATACGAACGCGCTGGACGAGGCTCTCGCGCTGCCCACCGACTTTTCGGCTCGCATCGCCCGCAACACGCAGATCTACCTGCTGGAAGAGACAGACATCACAAAAGTCGTGGACCCGTGGGCCGGCTCTTACTACGTTGAGAAACTCACCCACGAACTCGCGCAGCGGGCGTGGATGTTGATCGAGGAAGTGGAGCAGTTGGGCGGCATGGCGGCGGCCATCGATACCGGACTTCCGAAGATGCGAATCGAGGAAGCGGCCGCGCGGAAGCAGGCTCGCATCGATGCGGGCAAGGACGTGATCGTAGGCGTGAACGCGTTCGCCATCGACGAGGAACCGCGCATCGATGTTCTCGAAGTGGACAACACCGCCGTCCGAAAATCGCAGATCGCGCGGCTGAACCAACTGAAGGCGGCTCGCGATTCCGTTGCCGTCGAACAGGCGCTCGAGCGGCTCACCAACAGCGCCCGCACCGGCGAAGGCAACCTGCTGGATCTGGCCGTCGATGCCGCCCGCAAACGTGCAACGCTCGGCGAAATCTCAAGTGCGCTTGAGAAGATCTGGGGCCGCTATCAGGCCGTGATTCGCTCCATCTCCGGCGTGTATCTCGCCGAGAGCAAGTACGACGAGAAGTTCGCCAAAGCTCGCCAACTCGCCGACGAGTTCGCGAAAGCCGAAGGCCGCCGGCCGCGCATCCTGGTCGCGAAGATGGGCCAGGACGGGCACGATCGCGGATCGAAGGTGATCGCAACGGCCTTCGCCGATCTCGGCTTCGACGTGGATATTGGACCTCTGTTCCAGACTCCGCGCGAGGTCGCGCGCCACGCCGTCGAGAACGACGTCCACGTGGTCGGCGCATCGTCGCTCGCGGCTGGACACAAAACGCTGGTGCCGGAGCTAATCGAAGAGCTGAAGAAGCTCGGGCGCGAGGACATTCTGGTGATCGTGGGTGGCGTGATTCCACCGCAGGACTACGACTTCCTCTACCAGGCCGGCGCGGCGGGCGTGTTCGGACCGGGCACGGTGATCCCCGTGGCGGCGCAGCAGATCCTGGAGATTCTCACCAGCAGTCTGGTGGGCGAGAGCTCGTAACCCGGTGGAGCCCCATCGGAGCGTAGGGGTGTTGCCGCGACGACGACGCCTGCCGAAGCAGGAGTACATCGACGGCGTCCTGGCAGGCAATCGCACGATTCTCGGCAAGGCCATCACGCTCGTGGAAAGCGCGCGCGCCGACGACGCCGAATTCGCGCAGGACATCCTGGAAGCCTGCCTGCCGCACACGGGCGGCTCGGTGCGCGCCGGCATAACCGGAGTCCCCGGAGTGGGCAAGAGCAGTGTGATCGAAGCGCTCGGTACGCACATCACTCGCGATCGCGGCGAGAAGGTGGCGGTGCTGGCTGTCGATCCCAGCAGTCAGGTGACGCACGGCAGCATTCTCGGCGACAAGACGCGCATGGAGACTCTGTCCAATGACGATCGCGCATTCATCCGGCCCTCGCCGTCGGGCGGATCGCTTGGCGGCGTGACGCGGCGCACTCGCGAGACGATGCTGTTGTGTGAAGCCGCGGGCTATCGCAACGTGATTGTCGAAACCGTGGGCGTGGGTCAGTCGGAAACGTCTGTGCGGTCGATGGTGGATTTCTTTCTGCTGTTGATGCTCGCGGGCGCGGGCGACGAGTTACAGGGCATGAAGCGCGGCATCATGGAGATGACCGACCTCATCGCCATCAACAAGGCCGACGGCCCTAACAATCGCCGCGCCGAGATAGCCCGACGCGAGTATGAAGGCGCGCTCCGCCTGTTCCCCACGCCGTCTACCGGATGGACCACTCGCGTGGTCACCTGCTCGGCCGTCACACGGGACGGCATCGCGCAGTTGTGGGAGTCCGTGCTGGAGCACGCGGCCTACCTGAAGGACAGCGGCCAGTTCGAACCCATGCGGCGCAACCAGGTGAAGCAGTGGATGTACGAGACCATCGAGTACGCCCTGCGTGAACAATTTCACAACAACCCGACGGTCCGCGCGAACCTGCCTGCGCTGGAGAGCGACGTCGTTGCAGGCCGCCTCACTTCCTTTCGCGCGGCACAACGCCTTCTCGATCTTTATTCGGAGAGTAAGTCATCATGATCTTCACGTTCCCTGTCCTCACCGCCGAAGAAGCGGCCGAACTCATTCAAAACGGCCAGACCGTCGGTTTCAGCGGATTCACGCCCGCCGGTGCTCCCAAGGCCATCCCCACAGCCATTGCGAAGAAAGCCGAATCCGAACACACAGCGGGCCGCGACTTCCGCATCGGTGTGCTGACCGGCGCGTCCACGGGTCCGTCGCTCGACGGCGCCCTCGCGAAAGCCGATGCCATCAGCTTTCGCACGCCCTATCAATCGAACCCCGAACTTCGCAAGCGCATCAACGCCGGCCAGACGCGATTCTTCGACATGCATCTTTCGCTCATGCCGCAAGCCGTCCGTTACGGTTTCCTTGGACCGGTGCACTGGGCCGTCGTCGAGGCGAGCGACATCACCGCGGGCGGAGGCATCGTCCTCACGACGTCGGTGGGCGCCGCTCCAACATTCTGCACGCGTGCGGACAAAATCCTGGTCGAATTGAATCATCATCACCCGCCCACCCTGCTCGGCATGCACGATATTTACGAACCCGCCGATCCGCCCGCACGACGCGAGATCCCCATCTACGCGCCGTCGGATCGCATCGGGTCGCCTGTGGTGAAGGTGGATCCCGCGCGCATCGCCGGCGTGGTGGTGACGAACCTCCCCGACGAGACCAGCGGATTTGAGGAACCGACTCCCGCCACGGAGACCATCGGCCATCGGGTCGCCGAGTTTCTGGCGGCCGAGCTACACTCGGGCCGGATCCCCAAGCAGTTCCTGCCCATTCAATCCGGCGTCGGCAACATCGCGAATGCAGTGCTGGGCGCGCTCGGCAATCACGGCGAGATTCCGGCCTTCGAGATGTACACCGAAGTGCTCCAGGATTCCGTCGTGCGCCTCCTCCAGCAGGAGCGCGTGAAGTTCGCCTCCACCTGTTCGCTTACGCTTAGCCAGCCCGCTATCCAGACCGTCTACGACAACCTCGAATGGTTCCGGCAACGGGTCCTTATGCGCCCGCAGGAGATCTCGAATCATCCCGAAGTGATCCGCCGCCTCGGACTCATCTCCATTAACACGGCCATCGAAATCGACATCTTCGGCAACGTCAATTCCACACACATCATGGGACGCCAGATGATGAACGGCATCGGCGGATCGGGCGATTTCACACGCAACGCGTACCTATCGATCTTCACTTGCCCCTCGAGCGCGAAAGGCGGCAAGATCAGCACCATCGTGCCGCTGGTGAGCCACATGGACCACAGCGAGCACTCGGTCCAGATCGTCGCCACCGAGCACGGAATCGCCGATCTGCGCGGCCGGTCGCCGTACGAACGCGCGCTGCTGATCATCCAGAATTGCGCGCATCCCGATTTCCGCGACGAGCTAACCGGTTATCTCGAGATAGTGGAAGGCGGCCACACACGGCACACGCTCACCGCCGCCTTCAAACTCCACGAGCAGTTCCTTCGGACTGGAGACATGCGCGGGGTGGATTGGAAGTTGGAGACGGTGTAGACGCCCGGTAGTTGATCACGCGCACCAGCAGATACACGCCGAGCGCGATGCCGAGGACCAGCCACACCGTCAGCAAAAACGTGGACAGCCATCGCGGCATCAAGTGCACGGGCCCGGGCGCCTGCGCGATCACTGGCGCGTATTCCGCCTCCATGTCGACCACCGTCTGGCGCGCATCAAGAACAGGCACGGATGCCACCCGCAGCACGACTGGCCGGAAGTTTACTACCATTCCGGGTACCGGCAGTGGCTCGATGACGCTCCAAATCACGGGAATTGCGATCGGCGGCTCGACCGTCATTGGCCGAGCCTCCGAATCGCGAATCAACTCGGTCAGATTCACATGCGCGGCTGGAGGCGCCAGCGCGCACATCATCGCGACCAGCGGCTCGTTACCAGAGTCCTGCTCCGGGTGGCAAGTCTTACAGTTTCGATCCCACTGGTCCCACTCGCACCCGCACTCCGGACAGATCCATCGGAGCATGCCCCACGATACCGGACCGGTCGGCACCGGGCACTCAGACGTACGCCTGAGTTCTCATCCAAAGTGCGCTGAGTGAGCTAAACTGCCAATCAGCCGATCCGGAACTCCGACACCTTCTCCGGCCTGAGCCGAATCCCAAATCCCGGCTCTCGTCGCGGCGTCACAAACCCGTCCTTCATCACCAGCGGATCCTCCAGTAAATCGTCGAACATCTTCACGCCCGATTCGCGCACGAAGAACTCCAGAAAAATACCATTGGGAATCGCGGGCACCAGTTGCGAGTGCAGATCCTGGTTGTAGTGCGGCGCCATCGGCACGTCGAAACTCGCCGCCATGTGCGCGACTTTCATCCACTCACTCACGCCGCCCACCACGGTGACATCGGCCTGCAGGATATCCGCCGCCTTACGCTCCACCAGGTCCGCGAACGCCCATCGTGTCGACTCTAACTCGCCCGTCGCCACCGGCGTGTCCAGCGCCGCCGCGATCTGCGCCATCGCGTGCACGTTGTCGGCCCGCACCGGCTCTTCGATCCAATACGGCCGCGATTCCTCCAACCGCCGCATCGCCGCGATCGCCTGTGGTGCGCTCGACCATCCACCGTTGGCATCGAGCAGCAGATCCACATCCTCTCCGATACCCCGCCGGACCGCGCGCATCCGTTCCGCATCCTCGCGAGGGCTCGCCTTGCCGACCTTCAGTTTGATCGCGGTGAATCCCTTCTCGACATACGCCGCCATCTCGCGCACCAACTCGTCCGTCGTGAGGCCTTTGCGATAGTAACCGCCGGTGGCGTAGCATCGCAGGCGATCCGTATACACGCCGAGCAGGTCCATCACCGGCATCCTCGCGGCCTTGCCTTTCAGGTCCCACAACGCGATGTCGATAGCGCTGATGGCCCGCATCGCCGCGCCCCGCCGGCCCGCCTGAATCGACTGCCGGTACATCTCCGCCCACAAGCGCTCCGTCTCAAACGGATTCGCGCCCAGCAGCACCGGACGGTAGATGGCATCCACCAGCGCGATCATCGCGAGGCTGCCGTCGTAGCCCAGCGTGAAGCCCGTGCCCTCGAGTCCCTCATCCGTTCGAATCGTCACGATGAGATGGTCCCGATGCGTGATGAATCGGACCGCATCGGACACCGGAGCGGGCAGCGGAATGGAGACGGCGATGACCTCGACGTGCGTTATTTTCATTTCGACTTTAAGATACCAGTGTGCACTTCGTTCGCCGCGCAGACGCGGCCCCACACCGGCTCGGCATCCTTCCGGGCAGTTTCAATCCGCCCACCCGGGCGCATCACACGCTGATTCAGACCGCCCACAAACACGTCGACGAACTCGTCTGCGTGGTCCCGCGCGTGTTTCCACACAAGCTGTACCACGGTGCGACGCTGGAGGATCGAGTGGAGATGCTGGCCGCGCTCGCACCGCCAGATCTTCCGTACTCGATCGCCGTTGCCGAACGTGGTCTGTTCATCGACATCGCACGCGAGTGCCGCACGGCCTACGGACCCGAACCCGACTTGATCTTCGTGTGCGGCCGCGACGCCGCCGAGCGCATCATCGAATGGGATTACGGCCAGCCCGGCATGATTGACCGCGTGCTGCAGGAGTTCTCGCTGCTGGTAGCCGCGCGGCAGGGGCACTACGAACCGCCCAGCCGTCTGGCAGCCCGTGTCGAGCGGATGGAGTTCGACGAGGCGCTGGACGACATTTCCTCCACCGAGGTCCGCGAGCGCATTCGTTCGGGACAACCGTGGCAGCACTTGGTGCCCGAGCCTATCCTCACCAAAGTGCAGGCAGTATATCTCGGCTGAATTCAGGCAACGGTGATTTCCCGACGGTAGCTCAGGCAACGCTTAGAACCAAAGCGCCATTGAAGGCTGCAGCGCAGGCAGGCAAACTTTATCCATGGACAGAACCGACAAAACGCTATCCCGGCAAAGAATGACGTGTGCGGGATTCGTCGGCTTGCTCCTGACCGGCAGCCTGCTGGCCGCCGCGCCAAACATTCAGTCTAAGTTGTCTCCGGAACTTAGGACGAAGAGCCCGGGTCAGGAAGTCGATGTGATTGTACGATGGAAGAATTCCAGCCGGGATGTAGACACCCAGCTGAAGGCGAAAGCCAACTGGCACCGACATCTATCGGTTGTCAACGCGACAGCGTACCGCATGCAGGCCTCGGATCTGGCCGCGCTGGCAAACGATCAGGATGTGGAATCTGTAGCGGAGGACCATGTCGTCCGCGGTACCACATTCAATGGCTCGGCCGATTACGGCTGGGTGACCGCGCTCGGGGCCGCCGCATATTCTAGTACGGCTTATGACGGGACCGGGATCGGCATCGCCGTAATCGACAGTGGTATAGACGATGATGAGGATCTGAAGGATGCGAAAGGCCACAACCGTATCGTCTACAAAGAGAGCTTTGTCTCAGGCGATAAGAACACCGGCGACGGGTACGGGCACGGAAGTCACGTGGCCGGGATCGTGGCCGGGAACGGCAAACGCTCCACGGGTAAGGACTACCTCTACACAATCCGCGGAATCGCTGCGAACGCCAATCTGATAAACCTACGTGTACTCGACAAGACCGGCGCCGGGCGCGATTCCGACGTGATTGCGGCCATTTCCCGCGCGATCGCGCTAAAGGACATTTATAACATTCGAGTGATAAACCTGTCGCTTGGTAGGGGCATCTCGTCGTCCTGCAATACCGACGTGTTGTGCCAGGCCGTCGAGTCGGCGTGGAAGGCCGGAATCGTCGTCGTGGTCGCCGCCGGTAATAATGGTCGCGACAATTCGGCTGGCAACTTCGGGTATGGCACGATCACGGCTCCGGGAAACAGCCCCTCCGCGATTACCGTCGGTGCAATGAATACGCAGGGAACTCCGAATCGCGGTGACGATCGATTGACCAGCTACAGTTCCAAGGGGCCCTCCGCGATCGATCACATCGCCAAGCCGGATCTGGTAGCGCCCGGTAATCGCATTCTCTCGCTGCGCGACAGCGGCTCCGTGCTCGACAAAGAGCATGCCGAGAACCGCGTTCCCAAGTACATCTATAGCAGCAAATCGGAAAGGAACGCCGACGATTACTACCAACTGAGCGGCACCAGCATGGCCGCGCCGATGGTCAGCGGCGCCGCGGCGCTCCTGATCCAGCAAAACCCGGCGATCACGCCCGACCAGGTGAAAGCGCGGCTCATGTTGACCGCGTCGAAATTCAACATCTCCACCTCCACCGCGGTGGATCCATCATCCAGCGTCGCGTACACCAGTTACTACGACGTCTTCACCATCGGGGCCGGATATCTGGACATTCAGGCGGCTCTGTCCAACAGGGAACTCGCGGATTTGCCGGCTCGATCGCCAGTGGCGATGTATGATGCCCAGACCGGTGCCGTGTTCCTGGCGGACGATCCGAATGCCGTCTGGGATAACCGCTCGAGATGGGGACTTTCGACGGTGTGGGGAATGGGTACACTCTCCGCGTCGCGGTCGGTCTGGAAGCTGGACAACTCCTTGGATGGAGCCAGGTCTGTGTGGGGTGTGTCGTTGCTCGGCGCTTCGTCGGCTTGGGGTACACCGTCCGCCGCGGGGTTCCAGCCCATCTGGTCGTCGTCGGTGCGACCCGGCAGCATCCAAACCGCAGTGGAGAGCCTCAGTGTGGCACTCGACGGCGAGAACTGATTGCCAATTCCTTAATCCCGCCTCCTCACAAGCCGCAGCCAAACCTGGCTGCGGCCTTCTGCTTTTTAGTTAGCCGGTTTTTGTGTTTTTCACCATTGCTCTGCCGATAAGTGGAAGTAGTGTGATGCGGATAGTAATTGGCATACAGCCGACGACGTTGACGAGAGCCAGAAGCACCACACTGTTGTGGTTGGTCTCCGTCATCCCGGGCATGGCGCTCACCCCGGGTCATACCTTCCGGCAGTATGCCCACTCCAACTGGCAAAGCGATTCGGGCCTGCCCCAGAACTCGGTACTATCCATCGCGCAGACACCCGATGGTTTCGTCTGGCTCGGTACCGAGGAGGGCCTCGCCCGTTTCGACGGCATTGCCTTCAGGAACTTCGATCGTCGAAACACACCCGTGCTGCGCAGCAATGAAATCAGTGCGCTCCTGTGCGACCAATCGGGCCGGCTCTGGATCGGGACGGGTGGAGGTGGACTGACGGTACTCGATCACGGCGTTTTCACCACCTATTCGCAGGCCAACGGCCTATCGAGCGACTCCATTACGGCCCTGGAGGAGGACGCGTCGGGCACGCTGTACATAGGTACGGATGGCGGAGGGGTGAACGTCTTCAAAAACGGCAAATTCCGCGCCTACAAGACGGCCGACGGGTTGCCGGACAATGCGGTCCACTCCCTCGCTCGCGACGTGGGCGGCACCGTTTGGGTGGGGACGCACTCAGGGCTGGGATTCCTCCGGGCCGGACGTGCGGGCGCCTACAAGGAACCGGAACTAGCGGGAAAACAGATCTCCGCCGTCCGTGCGGGCCCACAGGGCGATCTCTGGGTGGGCACCAACGATAGCGGATTGTTCCATGTCGCGGACTCGCAACTCACGCATTACACTACCCGGAATGGCCTCGGTAGCAATGCGGTGTGGAATATTCTCATCGACCGTGCCGGCTTGGTCTGGGCCGGATCGGGCGCCGGCGGAGTGAGCCGCTTCCGCAGCGGCGCGTTCGATCACTACGGAACCAGAGACGGCCTTACCGACAACGACGTAACCAGCCTCTTCGAGGACCGCGACGGCTCAGTCTGGATCGGAACTGGAAGCGGAGGAGTCAACCAGTTGCGCGATGCGGCGTTCCTGACTCTGTTGACCCAGGACGGGCTTTCGAGCGAGGTCGTCCTCCCGGTGCTGGAGGATAGTCGCGGCACCCTTTGGGTGGGTACGGACCAAGGACTGAATCGCATTCAAAACGGCCGGGTTACCGTCTACACCGAACGCGATGGACTGGCGGACCGGTTTATCTTTTCTCTGTGCGAGGACTCCCAACACGCGATCTGGGCCGGTTCGAAAAAAGGACTCAATCGGATCGCCGCCGGACGAATCACGGTCTTCACCACGCGAGACGGTCTACCCGATAATGTGGTGCCGGCGCTGGAGTGCGGGAGATCCGGAAACGTCTGGGTGGGGACACGCCGCGGCCTGGCCCGTTTCGCCAACGGCAGATTCACGCCGTATACTACCCAGGACGGGCTCTCCAATCCCTACGTGCTCTCCATTTACGAGGCTCCGGACGGCATCGTTTGGGCTGGGACGGAGGGGGGGTTGAACCGGATCGAGAACGGCCATATCACCTCGTTCTCTCACCAGAACGGACTGCCGAACGATGTCATCCGCACCATCGCGGCAGCGGACGGCAAACTCTGGCTGGGCACGAACGGCGGCGGCGTGGTGCGCTTCGACGGCCACGATTTCACCAGCGTGACGACGAAAAACGGTCTGCACAGCGACTCGGTCTTCGCCATCCTCGACGACCGACTCGGCAACTTCTGGATGTCCTCAAATCGCGGCCCATTCCGGGTCTCGAAACGCGAACTGGAGCGGGTGGCTGTGGGTGCCGCCCCATCGCTGATCTCCCGTCCCTTCGACACTCGCGATGGACTCCTCACCAAGGAATGCAATGGCGGGTTCCAGCCCGCCGGTTGGCGAGGTTCCAGCGGACGCATCTGGTTTCCAACCATGAAGGGCGTCGCGAGTGTCGATCCCAGTCAGCTTTATCGCAAGATCCCGGCTCCCGTTCCGCTGATCGACGGAATTGTTGCAAACGGAAGGCCGATGGATCCACGCCGGCCTGTTGTCGTGCCACCCGGCCGGGGAAAACTCGAAATTGAATTCGTGGCGGCAAACATGCTCTCGCCGCAGAACGTCCGGTACCACTATATTCTGGACGGTTTCGAGAAAGAGTGGACCAGCGCCGGCACGCGCCGCACTGCCTATTACACGAACATCTCGCCCGGGGAGTATCACTTCCGGCTCATCGCATGCGACGGCAACGGAAACTGCAGTCCGCCGGTCACGCTTGGCGTTGAACTCAAACCCAGCTTCTATCAGACGGCATGGTTCGCGCTGGCTGCAGCCCTGTCGATGGGCGCGGTCGTCGCCGCTCTCTACTGGTTACGTGTCCAGCGCCTGCGCGCACTCGAGCGCAAGCTTCGAAATCTAGTAGAGGAGCGGACGCGCGCACTCTCGGAGAGTGAACAGAAGTTCCGGCAGTTGGCGGAGAACATTAACGAGATTTTCTGGATCATGGAGCCGCTCGAAGGACGGTTCCTGTACGTCAGCCCTGCCTGCCACCGCATCTGCGGACGCACGGCCAGCGCCATCATCGCCGATCCGGCCGTTTATCTCGAACGTATCGTCGCGGACGACCGGCCCAAAGCGATGGCTCTGAAAGCCGAGCAACAGCAGGGGTCTGAGGCACAGGGCGAGTATCGGATTGCGACTGCGGAGGGCGATATCAGGTGGGTCTGGGATCGGTCGTACCCGATCCGCGACCAGCAGGGGCAACTGTCCCGCATCGTCGGTGTTGTCGAAGATATCACCGCGCACAAGCAGGCGCAGGCGCTACTGAAGGAGATCAACAGCGATCTCGAAATGCGCGTTCGGGAGCGGACCGTGGAACTGCTCCACACCAACGAGGCGCTGCACGCTGAGAACCTCGAGCGCCGTCGCGTGGAGCAGGAACTCCGCGCCGCCGTCGAAGCCGCCAACATCGCGAACCGTGCCAAGAGCGAGTTCCTGGCGAACATGAGCCATGAAATTCGCACACCGTTGAACGGCATCCTGGGGATCGCCCGCCTGGCACTGTTCAACGATCCGCCCGATTCCCTCCGCGAGGACCTGGACACGATCCGCATTTCCGGCGAGGCGCTGATCACAGTCATCAACGACATCCTCGACTTCTCCCGCATTGATGCCGGCCGGCTGGAGGTTCAATTAAAGCCATTCGCTATCCGCGCATGTCTTGAGGATTGCGCTAGAGCCGTCGCCGTGGCCGCAGAGAACAGCGGCCTGGAACTCCTGGTCGACCTGGCGCCGGAACTGCCCGAGTTTATCAACGGTGACGCCGGCCGCATTCGGCAGGTGGTCTTGAACCTTCTCGCGAACGCATTGAAGTTTACCGAACAAGGAGAGATCCTGTTCAGTGCTGCAATCGAGGACGGCGATGCCGGACACTACCTGCACATTCAGGTGACAGACTCAGGCATCGGGATCCCCTCCAGCAAGTTACGAACCATCTTCGAAGCCTTTACGCAGGTAGACACCTCCGAGAAGCGCCAATACGGCGGAACGGGCCTCGGGCTCGCCATCTCAGCCCGGTTGGCCGCGCTGATGAACGGGACCATCTGGGCCGAGAGCGAACTCGGCCGCGGCAGTACCTTCCACTTGAAGCTGCACATTGAAACTCCGGCGGTTCGTCTGGCTCCCATCAGCTTGGCGGGGTCCACGGCGTTGATCGTACATCCGAATCCGACCGCGGCCCGCGTCCTGTCGCATCAACTGTGGGAGTTCGATATTCCCAGCGAGATCGCTTCCGATCTGGCGGACGCGATCCCCCGGGCCAGTACCGCGCATCCGGCTCCGAACGTCATCATTGCGCCTCACGTGCTGCTGGAAGGCATTCGATCGCAGATGCTCCCGATATGGCTGGAGCGCGGCGAAACGGCTCCCGGTCTGATCCTGATTACACCTCTCCACGGAGTTTCGGATGCGCCTGCGCATGGCGTCGCGACGCTCGTCAAACCGGTGCGGCGGCTCGAACTGCTGCGCTGTTTGCAGGGGCTGCTCGACCCATGTCCCGCCGGGTTGACGGCGCTGGCGGCGAAAACGTCGCCGGCGAAGAACGGAAGCGTGGCCGATTCGGGATTGCCGGCCAGAGTCCTCCTCGCCGAAGATAACCTCGTGAATCAGCGAGTAGCGAAGCGGCTGCTGGAAAAAGAAGGGCACCGCGTAACCGTCGCCGCAAATGGACGGGAAGCGGTGGAGGCCGTGGTTCGCGAGCCGTTCGACGTCGTGCTCATGGATATTCAGATGCCCGAGATGGATGGCTTCGAAGCAACCAGGGCAATCCGGGGTCTGGCGGTCGTGGAACTCGCGCGAATTCCTATCGTAGCCGTCACGGCTCATGCCATTTCTGGCTATGAAGAGCGCTGCCGGACGGCGGGCATGAATGGCTTCGTGACCAAGCCGGTGGACGCAGACAAGTTGGAATCGGCCATAAAGATGGTGCTCTCCGCATCCGCGAAAAACCGCGAGACGTCCGAGATCGCCGTTGGTTAGCCGGCGTCTGCCTCAACCCAACAACCGCGCGGCGTCCTTCGCGAAATACGTGAGGATGATATCCGCGCCCGCCCGGTAAATCGACGTCAACGACTCCATCATCGCCCGCTCCTGGTCGATCCACCCATTTCGCGCCGCCGCCATGATCATGCTGAACTCGCCGCTCACCTGGTATGCGGCAATCGGCACCGGAAAGCGCCCGCGAGCCTCGTGAATGATATCGAGATACGGCATCGCCGGCTTCACCATCAGCATGTCCGCGCCCTCCTCGAGATCGAGTTCCATCTCGTGAATCGCTTCCAGCCCGTTCGCCGGATCCATCTGGTAACTGCGGCGGTCGCCGAACTGCGGTGCCGATTCCGCCGCCTCCCGGAACGGCCCATAGAACACCGACGCAAACTTCGCCGAGTACGCGAGAATCGGCGTGTTCGAAAATCCGCTCTCGTCCAGCGCCTGCCGGATCGCACCGACGCGGCCGTCCATCATGTCCGACGGCGCAACGATATCCGCCCCGGCGCGTGCGTGCGACACTGCACCTGCCGCCAGCCAGTCCAGCGTCGCGTCGTTGTCCACGTCGCCGTTCACGATCTTGCCGCAATGCCCGTGACTCGTATACTCGCAGTTGCACACGTCCGTTATTACCAGCAGTTTCGGAACCTCGCGCTTTAATGCACGAACCGCGCACTGCACGATCCCGTTATCGTCGTAAGCGCCCGATGCCTCCTCATCCTTCGTGTCCGGAATGCCGAACAGGATCACGCCGCCGATGCCGAGCGACTGGGCTTCCGCGCACTCTTTCACCAACTCGTCGATCGAGAGCTGATAATTGCCGGGCATCGAGCCAATCTCTTTGCGCACGCCTTCGCCCGAGACCACGAACAGCGGCAGTACGAACTGGCTGGGACGCAGATGCGTTTCGCGGACGAGGGCGCGCATCTGCTCGGTAGCGCGCAGCCGCCGCAGTCGGTGGATCGGAAATGGCATATATCTTTATTGTAAGTGGTTGCTAAGGCCATTCAGCACGCAAGATCGGGCCTTGGCCCGAGTCGTGGAGCCGTCGCCATAGCCGAAGTGAATACTGGAGGGTACCGCATGCGCGTCGTGGTTGTGTCTGGGTTGGCGCTGGTCGTGTCAGTGGTGGCCTGGTGCCAGACGGCACCTCCGGCAAAGGGTCCGGTGCACGCGATCGAATCGTCGGCTCCGGTATCGGGAAAACCACCCGCGGTGTTCTGGAAACGGGGCATGACGGTTCCGCCGAAGCCGCCCGAACCGCTTCCGGCCGACGTCGAGCCAATGCCCGCCATCGACCCCGCACCGTCGCCCACCGCGCCCAAGCCGGTTCCGCTCATCCTCCCGATGATCCGAGCCGCCGCACCGGTTCCGGCACGTCCACGAGCAGCCCTCATCCAGGCCGTCGCCGCTCTCGAACCCGGAGCCACTCGCGGCCAGGTAATCGAGAAACTCGGACCGGCGCTCTACGCTGTCGGGATCCCCGATGGCAGCCACTACATCGAGCGCCTTCGCTATCGCTCCGGCTCCGACTTCATCGCCGCCATCGAACTCCGCGACGGGATTGTCACGCACATCGAGAAACCCCCGCCTGGATCGCGGTAGTCTCAAAGCTATGGCCCGCCGAGCCGCCCGTCGCTACGTCGTGCGAGGGCGTGTCCAGGGCGTCGGATTCAGAACCTTCGTCCAGCACACAGCCGGTCCAATTGGCGTCACCGGTTGGGCCCGCAATCTCGACGACGGCACCGTCGAAGTCTACGCGATCGGCAATCCCGAACAACTGTCGACTCTCGAAGCCGCCCTTCACCGTGGTCCCCGTTGGTCCGAAGTCCGGGGAGTGACGGCGAAGGAGGACACCATCAACACCAGCGTCCGCGGTTTCCAGATCCGCTGAAGTCACCCCACTCTGCGACAATCGAGACTGTGCTCGAATCCGCTCACGCCCTCCTCGAACACGCCATCGACTACGCCGGACTCTTTCCACCCGCCGCTCTCGGAATGACCGAAGCTGCCGCTAACTACGCCCGATATCTGGGCGGCGAACACAGTTGGATGCTTGGCCGGTTCATCGTTACGGCCCAGCAGTTCCACGAACTGGAAAACGTCCTCATCGCGAATGCCGTCACCACCCCATGGCACATCGCCGCCCTCACCGGCACCGATGTCGCAGGAGCCATCCCGGCCATCCTCGCCTTCAATGCCCATACCCGCGACGCCGCCGTCGACTCGCTCGAAGCCAAAGCCGCCACCCCCGACGCAATCCGTGAATCCGCCAGCACCATCCCCGAAGGCTTCACCACCTGGTTCGAGATCCCCGCCGATCCCGACCCGGCGCCCCTGATCGAGGCCATCGCCGAAGTCCGCTGCGGCGCCAAAATTCGAACCGGCGGCACTACCGCGGATGCCTTCCCCGGACCCGAGCACATTGCACGGTTCATCGGCCGCTGCGACAACGCCCACGTCCCCTTCAAAGCCACCGCCGGACTCCATCACGCCCTACGAGGCCTCCACCCCCTCAGCTACGAACCCGATTCGCCCGCCGGCACGATGCACGGATTCCTCAACGTCCTGCTCGCCGCTGCCTTCCGCTGGTCCGGCACCTCCGCCGCCGAAACCACGGACATCCTCACCGAACAGGAGCCTCTCTTCCGCTTCGCCCGCAAGGGGGTCGTATGGCACGATCGTTGGATCAGCACGGCCCAAATCCGCAGCGCCCGCGACCGGCTCATTGCCAGTTTCGGATCTTGCTCGTTTGAAGAGCCCGCTGCCGACCTCAAACAGCGAGGATTACTATGACTCCGCCCGGCGCCACCCACGATCCCCAACTCCGCAGTTGGGTCGATTCCGCCAACGATCCCACGGCCGACTTCCCCATCCAGAACCTGCCCCTCGGCGTGTTTCGCGCCGAATCCGGCCGGCACAACATCGGTATTGCCATCGGTGACCAGATTCTCAATCTGCAGGCCACCGCAGCAGCGGGACTAATCGATCACCTCGATCCCCTCATCACCTCGGCCTGCCGCCGCCCCACCGTGAACGCCCTCATGGCTCTCGATGTCCATGCCATGCCCGCCCTGCGCCGGGCGCTCAGCCTGCTCCTCCAGCACGACTCGCCGCCCCATCCCGAACTCCTCGTACCCTCCGCCGCCGTCGAGATGCAACTCCCCGCCGACATCGGCGATTACACCGATTTCTACGCCTCCATCCACCACGCCACCAACGTCGGCCGCCTCTTCCGCCCCGACAATCCGCTCCTGCCCAACTACAAGTACCTGCCCATCGGCTATCACGGCCGCGCCTCATCCATCGTTCCGAGCGGCACGCCCGTCCATCGTCCGCACGGCCAACTTCGCCCCGATCCCAACCAGTCGCCCCAATTCGGTCCCTCCCGCCTGCTCGATTACGAACTCGAAGTGGGCTTCTTTCTCGGACCCGGCAATGAACTCGGCTCGCCTATCCCCATCGACGAAGCCGGCCGTCATCTCTTTGGAGCCTGCCTGGTCAACGACTGGTCCGCGCGCGACATCCAAAGCTGGGAGTATCAACCCCTCGGGCCGTTTCTGGCGAAAAGCTTCGCCACCACTATCTCGCCCTGGGTGGTGACGATGGAAGCGCTTGTGCCCTTTCGGATTGCCGCCGCACGCCGTCCCGAAGGCGATCCCGATCCCCTCCCCTACCTCCACTCCAGCGCCGATCAGGCCGCCGGCGGTATCGATCTCACGCTCGAGGTCTATCTCAAGACTCCACGCATGTCCGAACCAGTGCGACTCTCGCGCGCTAGTTTCGAATCGATGTATTGGACACCCGCCCAGATGGTCGCCCACCATTCCAGCAACGGATGTAATCTCCGCCCGGGCGATCTCATTGCCAGTGGCACTGTCTCCGGACCCGGCGACGGTGAACGCGGGTCACTCCTCGAACTCACCGCCCGCGGCACACAGCCGCTCCAACTCCCCTCGGGCGAAACTCGCAAATTCCTCGAAGAGGGCGACGAGATCATCTTTCGGGGTTACTGCCGGCGGGAAGGCTATGTTCGCATCGGCTTTGGGGAATGCCACGGACAAGTGATGTCGCCGATAGTCATGAATTCGTAACTCGTCACTTCTTCCGATTTGCCTAACATTGACAGTTTCGTCATGCTACGGTAACCGGCTCCTTGTTACATCTAAGCTGATGAGAATTTCTCAGTTGAAGTTTGTCTTCCTGTCCCTCGTCTGTTGCCTCGCCTTTGCACAAACGGACGTAGGGAGAATCGTAGGAACCGTAGCAGATCCTACCGGCGCCGTGATCGCCGGCGCGACAATCACAATCAAGAACGAGAAAACCGGTCAGCAGCACAGGGTAACAGCCGATCAACAAGGGTTTTACATCGCCACTCAACTCCCGCCCGCCGTCTATACAGTGACCGGTGAGGCGGATGGTTTGGGACCCCAGGAATATCGTGGTCTCAACATCGCAGTCGGCCAGGAGCGCAAACTCGACATCACGCTTCAGCCTGCATCGGTCGCTACCGAAATCACGATTTCGAGTGGTGGACTCGCCACCGTAGACACCAGTTCCGCCCGCATCGGCGTGAATGTCAGCGAGCGCGAAGTATCCCAACTGCCGCTGAATGGCCGTCAGGTTTCGCAGTTGTATCTCATGGCTCCCGGGGCTGTAAATAGCGGCGCGGGCACTTTCGATAACATCCGTTTCAGCGGCCGGTCCAACCAGCAGAATGTGATCCGCTTCGACGGCGTCGAGGGCACCTCCATCGTCGACTCCTCGCCCGGCAATCTCAACGGCGAATCCACTTCGCTGTTCCGCTTGCAACAAAGCCTTGAAAATGTCCAGGAATTCCGAGTCGACAGCAGTAACTACCCCACCGAATATGGTACCGGAACCGGCGGCCAGATCAGCTTCATCACGAAATCCGGCAGCGACTCATTCCATGGCTCCTTATTCGAATACCTCCGCAACGATGCGCTTGACGCTCGCAACTTCTACGACAAAGCCACTAAGTCGAAACTCCGGCTGAACCAGTTCGGCGGATCCGTGGGCGGCTACATCGTAAAAGACAAACTATTCTTTTTCGGTAGTTATGAAGCGCTGCGCCAGCGCACCGCGACACCATTCGTCGAGTCGACTCTCAGCGCCGCCGCCCGCGCCAAGGCCGTCCCCTCCATCCGGCCGCTTCTCGCCGCTTTCCCCATCGGTCAGTACGCCACCAGCGATCCCAACCTCGACATCGTGAATGTCACCGGCCCCGGCTACATCGATGAGGACTCCGGCGGCATCCGCCTCGATTACAACCTGAACGAGCGGTTCCGTCTGTACACGCGCTATTTCCGCGATCAGGGCAGCGCGTCACAAACCCAGAATTCGACGCTGAGCCAATATGCCACGACAGCCGTTCCGCAGAACGCAGTCATCAGCCTCAACCAGGTGTACTCGCCTTCACTGCTGAATGAAACCAAGATCGGCTTCAATGGCTCCAAGACGCGCGTCGCCGGCATTCCCGGTCTGAGTCCGGATGCCAACATCAATGGTGTCACGTTAAATCTCAGCGGCAGCGTCGCTCTCGGTGGTATCGCAGGCCAGGTCGGCAATGCCGCCATCGCCCAACCCACCGGACTCATTCGACTCTCCAGCGCTTTCAACGGCCGTGGTGCGCCGTACACGAACGACTCCATTTCCTTCATCGACAACCTCTCAGTTGTGAAGAGTAGCCACAACCTGAAATTCGGCTTCGAGATCCGGCGGATCGAGTTATACAACGACCAGCTCGGTGGTACGACGTACAGCTTCTCTAACGTCGATTCCTTCCTCAATAACCGTCCCACGTCCATTGCTTTCAATGGCGATCTCTCGGCCACCAGCCCCTTCACTGGACTGTCCGGCGTTGCGCACCTCCGGCAGAATTTCTACATCGGCTATGCGCAGGATGAGTGGAAAATTCGTCCCAACCTTACCTTGAATTACGGACTCCGCTACGAGTATTACCAGCCGCTGCACGAAACTCGCAACAAGGACGTCTATTTCGACATCGCATCCGGCAATATTATTCCGAATTATTCGGGACAGTGGTACAGCAGTTCCAAAAAGAACTTCGGTCCGCGCCTCGGCCTCTCCTGGTCCCCAAGCCGGTTCAAGAACAACACTGTATTCCGCATCGGCGCCGGTTACTTCTACGGCCCCGGCCAGACGGAAGACCAGTTACAGCCCGAAGCCAACGACCGTATCGGTACCACCATCAGCGGCTCCAATCCATTGAACGTGTATCCGCTCGACATCGCGTCCGTCTACGCGAACTACAACATCAACAGCCCGACGCTCGGCTTTCAGCCGCGCGCCTACGCTCCGGGCTACACCATACCGGAACGGATCCTCTCCTATACTGCCTCGGTGCAGCAGACGCTTCCGGGCGATACCGTTCTAACCGTGGCCTACGTGGGCAGTCAGGGACGGAATCTCTTCCTTCGCAGCATCACAAACCTGATCACGAACGTTGGAACGAATGCCACCACCGGCGCCGCGATTGTAACTCGCCAGTTTGGCGGCCGGTTCGCCGAAATCGACTATAAGACCAGCGGCGGCACCGATCATTACGACTCATTGCAGACCACCATCAACCGCCGTTTCTCCACCGGTTTCTCGATCGGCGGCCAATACACGTATGCCCACGGCATCGGTGACTCGGGTGGTTCGAACGAAGCGAATACGGCGCAAAATCCTTATAACCTCGCTGCCGATCGCGGCAATAACAACTTCGATATCCGCCACAGCGCGAACGTCGCCGCGCTCTACGATCTCCCGTTCGGACGCGGGAAGCGCTACGACAAGAATCTCAGCCGGCCCGCCGATCTCCTGGTCGGCGGTTGGCAACTCGGCAGCGTCTTCAATGCCCGGTCCGGTGTACCAATCGATGTCCTGATCGTTCGTCCCGACGTCGCCTACCGCGACAATCGCGATGGCCGCATCTACTCATCCCCCATCGTGGGCGCGGACGGAACCGTATACACATCGGCCGTCATCAACACGCCCGGCGGAGGCGCCAGCCGCAATGTGCGCCGTCCCGATGTCGTCGCCGGCGTGAACCCCTCCTTTGACCAGGGTCTCCAATTCCTCAACCCGGCCGCGTTTTCGTTGCCCTCAGCAGGCAGTTTCGGCAACTTCGGCCGCAACGCGCTGCACGGTCCCAACCTGCTCCAACTCGACCTCACTCTCAGCAAGCGCTTCTACATCACTGAGCGGCACAATCTCGAGTTCCGCGCCGAGATCTACAACATCTTCAACCATGCCAACTTCGCAAATCCGGGCAACGTCCGGCTCCGTGAACCGCTTCCGGTGGGATGCACCGGTTGCGCGGGTGGCGTGGTCCCTACAGCCAACTACAACAACACCCTCCAGCCCGGTCAGGCATTCTCGCCCTCCACGGCTGGCGGTCTGTTCGGCGCGATGAATTCCACAGTGTCCAACCAGATTGGTCTGGGCACCAACCGCCAGATCCAGCTGTCGCTACGCTACAACTTCTAACAGCGTGCGGCTCAGCAGCTTCCGAGCCGCGACCGTAAGGGAGCGGTTTCCCACACAGGCTCCTAACTCATCTACCTCTTTCCAGTGCCCGCGGCCTCGGTTGCGGGCTTTTTTTCGTAAACTCGTAAAGTGAACCTGCGCGAACTCCCGAAAATCGAGCTGCATTTACACCTCGATTGCTCGCTCAGTTACGACGCCGTCTCCCGACTCGCATCCGGCGTCACCCGCGATGAATACGATCGCGATTACCGCGCCCCCGCCCGCTGCGCCGACCTCACTCAATTTCTCGCCCGAGCCCCCAAAGGCGTGCAGTTGATGCAAACTCAACCCGCCCTCGAACTCGTCACCGAAGACCTGTTCCGCCAACTCCTCGACGACCACGTCATCTACGCCGAACTCCGCTTCGCTCCCCTGCTCCACCTCGATCGCGGACTCGACCCCCACCGCGTCGTCGAAATCGTCGACCGCACCACCGAGCGCATGATTCGCGAAACCGGCATCGAGGCCCGGCTCATCCTCTGCACCCTGCGCCACTTCAACGAGTCCCAAAGCCTGCAGACGGTCCAACTCGTGGAAGCCTTCCAAGGTACCCGCGTCACCGCTCTCGACATCGCCGGCGATGAAGCCGGATTCCCGCTCACGCCGCACATTCCCGCCTTCCGCTACGCCGCCGATCACGGACTCTTCCGCACCGCGCACGCCGGCGAAGCGCTCGGTCCCGAAAGCATCTGGGAGACTCTCCAGCACCTCAAGCCCACCCGCATCGGCCACGGCACCCGCAGCATGGAAGACCCCACCCTCGTCAACCATCTGCGCGACCAACAGATTCACCTCGAACTCTGCCCCACGTCCAACGTCCAGATCATCCCAACCCTCGACGATTGGACAGTTCACCCCATCGATCGCCTCTATCGCTCCGGAGTCTCGCTAAACTTAAACACCGACACTCGCATGCTCACCCCCGTTACCCTCACCGCCGAATACGAAGCCATGCACCGGGTCTTCCACTGGGGCCCCGAAGAATTCGCGGGCACCAACCACATGGCCCTGAATGCCGCTTTCCTCGACGAAGCCACCAAACAGAACCTACGAGAATCTCTGCGCTCTCTGAGTTGGGCGTGAACCCGCGCATCACGGTCCTTGCGACCTTCTTCATCCACGGCGCCGTCTTCTCCACGTGGGTCTCCCGCATCCCAGCCGTCCAGGCGTCGCTCCAACTCAGCACCGGCACCCTCGGGCTCGCGCTACTCGGCATCGCCGCAGGTTCCATGATCTCTATGCCGGTTGCCGGCTGGGTCATCCACCACTACGGCTCGCGAGCCCTCACCGCCATCTCCTCTCTCTGGTTTTGCCTGGCGTTGATCCTCCCCGCGCTCGCAACATCCGCTGTCACTCTCGGATTCGCCCTCGCCGTTCTCGGACTCGCCGCTGGTGCCATGGACGTCGCCATGAACGCACAAGGCGTACTCGTCGAACGTGCCGCCCACAAACCTGTGATGTCTGGATTCCACGCGATGTTCAGCATCGGCGGCATGGCCGGCTCCGGACTCGGCGGACTCGTCGCCCGCGCCGGCGTCCCCGTCCGCATGCACTTCCTCATCGCCGCCCTCGTCTACACCGCCATCGTTCTCAGCATCCTCCGCGGACTCGTCCCGGAACCACCCGCCGGACCCCACGGCAAACAACCCTTCCGCATCACCGCCGTCATCCTCGGACTCGCCGTCATCGCCTTCTGCCTGTTCCTCAGCGAAGGCGCCATCGCCGATTGGAGCGCGCTCTATCTCGTCCACACGCTCGGTGCAGGACCCGCCCTCGCCGCTGCCGGATATGCGTTCTTCTCGGCCGCCATGGCCATCGGCCGGTTCGCCGGCGACCCGCTGCGAGCCCGCTTCGGATCCGTCTTCCTGGTCCGGGCCGGCAGCCTCCTCGCGAGCGCTGGACTCGTCCTCGCGATTCTCCTCGAGCACCCCATCTCCGCGCTAGCCGGATTCACCCTCGTCGGCTTCGGCTGCTCCATCATCGTGCCCATCGCCTTCGCCGCCGCGGCCGCCGAAACCAGCAGTTCCCTCGCCGTGGTCGTCGCAGCCGGCTACTTCGGACTCTTCGTCGGTCCACCCACCATCGGACTCGCCGCCGAAATCCTCACCCTGCGCTGGGCGCTGCTCATCGTCGTCGGACTCCTCGCCGTCGCCGCCCTCCTCGCCCGTTCCACCCGCATCAAATCGTCCGAGGCACAAACGTGAATCGCTCAATCGAGATCTTCGCGCTTCTATCCTGCCGCACCGCATCCCGATGCAGCACCACCTTCAACTCATCGAATTCGCGAATCGCCGCGCCGGCCGGAATCGAAAACTCCAGCGTCTCGAACACCGTCGGCACCCAGCCGGTCCACGGATGCACGGGCGGCCACACGTTCAACTTCGACCGTCCCAAACTCACCATCCCCATGCCGCGCCGGATCAAAACCAACTCCAGCGACACCGTGCCCGGATACCGGTCGGCATTCGAAACACTCACGCGGATCGCCCGGCAGCAATTCAGTTCCACTCGCCGGTCGAGCCGCTGATGCGCTTCCATCGCCAGGTTGCGGTGATCCGTCGTTCGGAACGATAGCGCCAGCGGACTCCCATGCCGCAGAAACGCCCCCCGCGGCGGTCTCGATTGCGGCGGCCGGAACATCCAGTACTCGCCTGAAAACGGGATGCTGTAATCGTCGAGCGCCATCGCAGCTACCGGCGATTTCAACCAACTCCGGCGCGGCGTCACCAGCGTCACAATGGGCCGCTCGTCTATCAGGATCACGCCGGGAAACACATCGCCCGTCACCTCGATATTCTCTCCGGAGCGCGTATCGATTCGCGTCGCCGAGTGCCGGTCGTCGTCGTCCGCATCGACATCGCCGTCCGGCTCCGACATCTTCTTCACCATCTCGCGAAATCGCGCCATCGGATTCGGATCGCCCGAACTCTGTGCGCCCTGCGAACCCGGCCTCCCCATCCGCAGAAACTGGTGTACCGTCGTCAGTCCCGCCGCCAGCACGATGGTCAGCGCAATCCCGAGAATCGCTCGCGGCAAGTTCTCATTTGCCCTCGCCGCCATCCATCCTGCATCCAGCATCAGCACCGTGATCAGCGTGGCCGCGATGACGAACAAGAACGCCCCTTGCAATGGACGTCCAATCGACACCGAGACCGCCCCACTCTGCAGCGCGAGCGCCGCGGTCAGCGCCGGCCACACCCGCCGGAACACCACGCCACGGCCCGGTTCCACCGACTGCCATTGCGAATAGAACAGCCGCGTCGTGCTCACCACCAGCACCAACGCCGGAACCACGAATGCCGGCGACAAATCCACCAGCAGCAGACTCGCCGGCGCAAACCACACCGCAACCCGCGAGGTCCGCAGCGCCAACCCGAGTGCGCCCCGCCGCGCCACCACGGCGCACAGCCCCAGCAGTAGCGCCGCACTCAGAGCCCAAGCCATCACCGAGTATCGGAAAGCGTCGATGACGATCAGCGAAAGATCGCGCTCCGGAAGCCGCGGCGCAATCGAGCGCATCCACACGAAATACGCCGTTCCGGCCAGGCCCGCCACCTGCACCAGAAATAATCCCAGCCCCTTCCCAGAATCTCGAGGCACCCTGTTTTAGACACACGACTCGGCGGTATGGTTCCGGACGGATGGCCGCCTGCAACGTCCGCAAACCTTATCCACGTTGAAATCGTTGTCCTTGCCTACTCTTGCGGATTCCAGCAGCTGGGATGTAGGCATCGACAAAACTCGTCTCACGGATCCCTGGCGCCGTTACGCCGGATACATTCCAGAGGAAGGCCCCGCGCGGCCATCAGGTTGTAATTCACCGTCAGAGTGCCGCCAACCCCGGCCTTCGGACTCGCAGATCTCGCAGGGTCGTGCTGACTCTGTCCGAATTCGAGCACCTCGTCCCCAATCCGGTCATATTGATCTGCCCGATCCACCCATTGCTCCAGCATTCGCTCTGGCACCCCGCGTGCCTCTCATACCAGCAAGCATGAGCACATTCAGCCAGGACCTGCGCTACGCCTTTCGCGGCCTCGGTCGAAACCGGGCATTTACTGCTGTTGCAATTCTCACGATCGGCATCGGCATTGGAGCCAACACCACCGTATTTAGCTGGATGCACTCACTACTTCTAAATCCCCTGCCCGGTGCCACTGAACCCGATCGCGTCGTCGCCGTCGAGAGTGTCGCCGCTAACGGTGACCCGCTCACCACCTCCTACGCCGACTACCGCGATTTCCGCGATCACCTCACGTCGTTCGAAAACATCAGCGCCACCCAACCCGCCGCCTTTGCCGTCGGCGAAGGGGAGCGAACGCAGCGCGTTTGGGGAGAGTTGGTCTCCGGAAACTACTTCGATCTCATGGGTGTTCAGCCCGAGATCGGACGTTTCTTCTCCGGCTCCGAGCGCGACGACGCCCAGAACGTGCACGCCGTCGCCGTCGTCAGTTATTCCTTCTGGCGAAGCCACTTCAACCTGAACCCGTCCGCCATCGGCTCTACGCTCCGCATCAACCGCACGCCGTTCACGGTAATCGGCGTCGCGCCCGCCGCTTTCCACGGTTCACAAACGGGTTTGGAGTTCGATGTCTGGCTGCCAGTCACGATGTACGGCCAGGTAACGCACACCGGCACTTGGATGCTGCGGGATCGCAATACGCGGAACTTCATGATGCTGGGCCGGCTGAAACCCGGCGTCACCTTCCTGCAGGCTCGCGCCGAAGCGCAAGCGCTCGCATCCCGCCTGGCCGCGCTGAACGCCGATACCAATCAAGGAATCGGGGCCACCGTGCTTCCCCTGTGGAAGGGACACTTCACCCCCCAATCGGTCATCCTGGCCCCCATCACCATCCTCATGGCCGCGGGATGTCTGCTGCTCCTCATCGTCTGCGCAAACCTCGCGAATCTGCTGCTCGCTCGTGCCACCGATCGCCAGAAGGAATTCAGCATCCGTGTCGCTCTCGGCGCCCGCCCCTCGCGATTGGGGCGTCAACTTCTCACCGAGACTCTGCTCATCGCCGTCGCCGGGGCCGCCGCGGGACTCGTCATCGCCGCCTGGCTCGGTGGATCCCTTCGTTGGCTCCTGCCCAAAGTCGCCTCACCCGCGCTGTTGCAGCCCCAACTCGACTCCGGTGTCCTGCTGTTCACCACCGCCGCCGCCGTCGTCGTTGCCCTATTCGCCGGCGCCGTACCCGCTTTCGCCGCATCCCGTGCCAACGTGAACGAAATCCTTAAGGAAGGAGGACGCAGTGGCAGTCCCGGTCTTCATTCGCGCCGCCTCCAGGGTCCGCTGGTGATCGCGGAGGTCGCCCTCGCCGTTGTCGCGCTCGTCGGCGCTGGACTGTTCCTGAAGAGCTTCCGGCAGGCGCAGCAGATCAATCCCGGCTTCACTCCCGAAGGCGTGGTACTCGCCAGCTTCGAATTCTCCTCGGCCGGCTACAACGCCCAACAGATCGACGCCTTCTGCCTGCGGCTGCGCGAGAATCTCGAACGCACTCCCGCCGTCACCGCCGTCAGTTACGACGACTCCCCACCCCTCGGTTTCCAAGGCGGCAACTGGGAGCCCCTCGAGGTGCAAGGCTATGTTCCCGGCCGCAACGAGAACATGAAGATCGCCCGGGACATGGTGGCTCCCGGCTACTTCAGCCTCATGAAGATTCCGCTGCTGGAAGGCCGCGACTTCGATCTCGCCGATACCGCCACACGCCTGCACAATGATCCCGATCACCAAAAGGTGATGATCGTCAATCGGGAATTCGCCCGCCGATTCTTCGCCGGCCGCGACCCGATCGGCCGCAAAATCCGCGGTTGGGGCGAATGGTTCACCGTCGTCGGCATGGTCGGCAATATCAAGTACCGCCAGATGACCGAATCGCCCCGGCCCTTCTTCTACATCCCCATCCGCCAGGTCTTCCGTCCGGAGTACGGCCTCACGTTCCACGTGCGAACCTCGGGCCCCACAGCGGATGCCGTCGCAGCCATTCGCCGCGAAACCGCCGCCATCGATCCGGCCTTGATGATCTTCGATACCATGCCGATGACCGAGTACATCTCCGCGTCCCTGTACGGCCAGAAAATCGGCGCCGTCCTGCTGAATGTACTCGCCGCGCTAGGTCTGTTGATGGCCGCCGTCGGACTGTACAGCGTCATGGCCTACTCGGTTGCTCAGCGAACGTCGGAAATTGGCATCCGCATGGCGCTCGGTGCGAAACCCGGAGACATGCTGCTGCTGGTCATGCGCGAGGGGCTCGGTTTCGCACTCATTGGACTGGTATTTGGATCCGCTGCCGCCATCGCCCTGGCTCGCATGGCCGGTGCGGCATTGGTCTCGGTGAGTCCAGCCGACCCGGCCGTGTACGCTGGCGCCGCCGTCTTCACGGTTGGTATCGCCCTGCTCTCATCAGCCATCCCTGCGTGGCGCGCCCTTCGAGTGGACCCCATGGTCGCCCTGCGCTGCCAGTAGGCTATTTCCGTGGCGGGAGTGTGCCGCTAACGCGAGTTCCTCGATTCGAGAAGCCCTGGGTCCACTATACTCCGCATATCTGCCGAAGCGGCAGGTCAGTGCTTCACTTCGCTTCGCTCCGCACCCATGTAATGGGCCACGAACTTACCCCGCCTAGCAGCCAGTTTCTTTCACATTAGTTCCGCCGTTTATGGGCACCATCACGACCCGTCGGCGGCGCCGATTTCGACACGGCAAGCAGCCCGAAAATCCAACACGGAAGTTGTGTTGGCGTAGGATATCGGTGTGTGCGGGAGAGCCTCACCCCTCCCGCCCAGAACAACCCGGG
>JBBQGE010000065.1:0-34913 GCA_038322675.1 Bryobacterales bacterium | reverse complement strand
GAGAGCCAGTGTACATTTACTCCAATCACGGGTCGGACGCCCAGCGGGTCTCCGCACTCTTACGCCGATGCCATCATTCTGAAGCGCTACAACTCGGCGGCAGGCAATCACGACTACATTGGATATAATGTTGCCGTCGATGCGCCGAATTCAGGTAAGCCACCGCAGATTGGTATCAGCCCCATCAGCATCTGGACGCAGCCGACGATCGGATCGCCCAATTGGACGGCGCAGGCGCCGCCGCAGCCAAATGTCTGGTACGTCCAACAACTCGCAGGCAATCTTACAAATTATGTGGCGTCGGTTTGTTCTCTTGGAAACTAAGCGGAAGGGAGGCTCTGCTATGTCGAAAGTATGCTTTATCGGCCTTGCTCTGGTGATTGCGGGGTCCGCTCAAACGGCGAGCCAACTGGCGCCCCGGTACCAGGCGATCGCCCAAAATCCGCATGCGGCGGAGACATTGCCTGTCGACCTGTCCAAGGCCGATGTCTCCGTGGAGGTTCCGGTGATGATCACCGCGATACAGAGCGGAAACCAAGCGGTAATGAACGCGGCGGTTGGCAACGCGATCACGATGCTCCGAATCCACAAGACGGATGGGGAGAACCCGAACTTCAGGCGATTGAAGCCACCTCTTCCGGAAGTGATCAAGGAATTCCAACGACTGTCGCCGGTGCTGTCCGCGCACTTCGAAGACCCCGAGCCTCAGGTCACCGGCGCTCCTTCGAAAGACACGTTCACGAACACTCGATGGAAGACATGGGTGGTGCAGTTTCTGGACTTGGTGGGAGAGACGCCCACGCCGGTGATGGTTACGTGGATGTCGCAGGTGGTGCAGTGGCCGAACGGACGGGCGCAGGAATATGTAGCGCGGATCGAAAAAGACTCGATACCGAAATCGGATCTCGCCGCGATGCATGATTCGTTCTTGCGGGGGATGATGGACGTTTTCCGAGCCGATGCCCTGAACGTCGCGCCGGTGCTGGCGCACCTCGCTCCCATGCCCGGGGCAGTGGCAGACATTTTAATGCGCAGGATCGACGACTCCAAGGAGCCTCTCGTGGCAACCGCAGTTATCAGAGGCCTTGCGGAGAACAAGGCTCCGCCCGCGCAGATGGTGAATCAACTTGTGACGAAAGCTCTGGACAACGACGCGCCCATCGACGTCCGGGTTGCAGCCATCTACGCCTTTGCGAAACTCCGGCCCAACGAACTTTCCCAACTCTCTGGGCTGCGAGGAGCAACCGACGAGAGAATTGAACGTGCGCTGATCGATACGGGTGTGCGGTGAATTGACGGCATTGCTCCCGAAAATAGTCTAAGGGGGAGTTGCTGTGCACCACTATGCGGAGTGGCGCAAGCTCTACAGATCGGGACGCCCCCTTCAGGTCTCCGATTTGGTTGAAAGGCCAACAACCGATGCAGAGAGTTGGTGGCCGTCGAACTCGAAGGAGGCGATGGCGGCCGTAGCTGAGAGCAGTGGCTGGAAGGTGATATTCGACGATCTGGACGTGTTTGAAAGGGACGGCATGATCGTTCTAAAACGCTGGTGAAAAGCATTCGATGATCGAGCCAAGGATCGGCAAGTTCGGCAGCCGAATCTCAGAGCGTCGCGGCAATCGTCTGCTTCCGAGAGGAAAACGCATCGAGAGGACGAACTGACCATGGGAAATCTGAGTTGACCGATGAATACAGAATTGGATGAACCTGGTGATCCGATGGCTGTCTTGACGCCTGGGGCTGCGGACCAAGAAGCGTCGAGAGGAGTCTCGACGCGGCACGCACGAGTGCGTGCGCCACCGGCGCACAATTCACCTTCGTTCGCTTTCCACCATCCGCTTGAGGTCGTCCATCTGCTTGCGCAATGCTCTCTCGCGGGAGACGAGAGATATCACATAAATCACCAACACCAGCCACGCCGCGAGAAATCCGTAGAACATGTAGCGGAAGTTGCGATTATCGGTGCGGGCCGATAACTCGAAGTTGACCGTGCGGGTCTGGCCGACGACGGCCTCGATATCGCGCACGGCAAATACGCCGCGGCCGGGCTTGTCGACGGCGACCGCATACATTCCCGGATCGACGCCGAGCGTGTAACTGCCGTCGGGATCGGAGCGGATTTCGCGCTCGACTTTTGTGGATTGATTGGTGGCCGAGACGCGGATGTCGGGGAGTCCGGCACCGGTGTCGTCCATCACCTTTCCATTGACAGTAGCCGTTTGCGCGGCGAGCGGCAGCGCGAGTAGGAACAGCAGGGTGAGTTGAGTCATGAGCGTATCAAACGGTGTGGACCACGCGCCGCAGCGCGTCGATTTCGCGGCGAGTCTCTTCCTGCCGCATGCGCATGGCGACCAGCAGGATCGCGAGCATCACAAACGCCAGCACGTTCCACCAAGCTGCGGATTCCATGTTCGGATCGATGCGGCCGCCGCCCGTGCGGATGCTGAGTACCGGGCCGGGATGCAGCGTCTTCCACCACTCGATCGACTTCCACACGACGATCAGATCGACGAAGCCGAAGATCGAGAGCACCGCCGAGAGCCGCGCCCGCGTCGTGGGTTCGTCGATCACGCGACGCAGCATCAGATACCCGGCGTAAATCAGCAGGCAGATGAAGTACGAGGTGAGCCGCGGATCCCACGCCCACCAGACTCCCCAGATGATGCGAGCCCAGATGCTGCCGGTTACCAGCGTCACGATGGCGAGGGCGAACGACACCTCGGTGATGGAAGCTGCCAGCGCATCCCACTTCAAGTTGCGCCAGGCGAGATACGCGCCGCTGAATACCAGTGCCAGAAAGAATCCCGAGCCCGAGGCAATCGCGGCCGGAAGATGGAACGTGAAGATGCGCCAGATGGCATCCTGACGCGCCTCGTCCGGCAACTTGAGAAGGATCACGTACAGATTGCGCGCCAGCAGAATGCCCGCAATCAAAGCGACGGCGTATAGGAGTTTCTCACGCATATCATCCCACCAATACCGTATCCACCAGCGCGGTTGAGAGCGCTGTAAAGATGATGTCGAACCCGATGAGCAGGCGCAACCACAATTCGTTGTCGGCCGCGATGGGTTTGCCCGCCATCAGGTCTGTCGTTAATTGTATGGCGCCGAGCAGCGCCGGAATCATCATGGGGTAAACCAGAATCGGCAGCATCAGTTCGCGGAGGCGCAGATTCACAGTCAACGCGCTGAACATGGTGCCGATGATGGTCAGTGACCAGGTGGCGCACGCAATCACCAGCAGCAAGCCGGGAAATTGCGTCCACCAGGTGATGTTGTAGAAGATGCCGAAGACAGGCAGGCAGGCGAGTTCCAGCCCCATCAACAGGACCCAATTCGCGGCGCACTTGCCCAGGAACAGCGCCGATGATGGCAGCGGCGAGGCCAGCAGCGCGTCGAGGCAGTCGTTGCCGAGTTCGCGGGCGAAGCTGCGATTCAGAATCAGCGTGCTGGCGAAGGCGAACACCAGCCATAGCAGGCCGCCGGAGAAGTCGCGGACCTGTTCGGCGCTCGGGTCGAAGGCGAAGCTCAACAGCAGCAGCACCACCATCGCGAAGGACAGCGACGCGTTGATGGACTCCTTGCTTCTGAACTCGCTCCGAAGATCCTTCAGCGCGATGGTCACTACCGAGCGTAGGTAGTGCATCACACCTCTCCATAATTCCGGTACAGCCAGCCGGGGTCTTCGAGCATCTCCGCCGTTCGAACACCTTGAAATCCGATGTGGCCGCGATTGATCAGCACCACGTTGCTGGCCAGTTCCAGCGCCTCTCGCAACTGGTGGGTGGACATGATGATGGTGCTGCCCGCGCTGCGTGCCTGGGCGAGGAGTCCCTGGAGGACGGCGATGGCGCGGTCGTCGAGGGCGGTGAAGGGTTCGTCGAGCAGGAGAACCGAGGGCTCGTGCAGAAAGGCGCGGGCGACGGCCAGACGCTGCCGCATGCCGCGCGAGAATTCGCGGACCAGTCCGTCCTTCACGCGATCGAGGCCGGTGCGCTCCAGCCACTCCATGGCGCGCTTCGCAGGATCGGGCACGTCGTAGATGGTCGCGAAGATACGGAGATTCTCGAAAGCCGAAAGTTCGTCGTAGACGGCGATGCCGTGGCCGAGAAGGCCGATGCGGCGGCGAGTTTCCTGATCGCGAACGTCGCCGCCGCGAATGCGGACCTGACCGCGCGCGGGCCGGGAGAGTCCGGCGATGATGCGGAGCAGCGTGGTCTTCCCCGCCCCGTTGCGCCCCAGCAGCGCCACGCAATCGCCCTCGTCCACCTTGAAGTCGATGTCGCGAAGCGCGGCGAAATCGCCGTAATACTTCCAGACCTTATCGACTTCGACGGCATTCATCGCCGCGACTCGTTGCGGCCGGAGCGGTAGAGAAGGATGAAGCCGAGCAGCAACACGACGCCCGCGAGTCCGAGGACGACGGGCAGTTGGCCGTAGAGCCTGGGATTCGTTTGGGTAATCTGCGGTTGGCCGGTGTCTTCTTCCGCCGACTCGCCGGTGGCCGCAGCGGCCGGAGCCGCCTGGCCCGAGACCTTCACCGAATATTCCTGCCCCGCTACGTCGTAGACCATGGCCTTTCCGCTCGGGTCGGGGCCCATCGAGGTGACGCCCGCACCTTCCAGCGTGACACCGCTCGGCACCACCAAGCGGGTTTGGGCCTTCGTCTGAAGGCTCTTGCCCATGTAGGCCTTGCCGGGCATTGCATAGGAGATGTTGAACTCGGTTTCACCGGGCTTGATCGGGTAGTCGACCTTGTAGACACCGGGACGCTTGGTGGCTTCGGCCGGGCGTTGGACGGGCATGCCGCCGGGAGCGCTGACGGTCACCCGGACGCTCGCGTCCTGATTCTCGTGGCCGGCGACGTAGAACTGGAGTGTGCCGTTGGCAGTATCTTCCAGAGTCTTCTGCGAGTCGTTCTTGACGAAGAACACTTCGTTGACGGAGGTGCCGCCGGCGGCGGGCTGAAGGAAGACGATGTGTTGTGAAATGCTGGCGATCTTCGCGTCCTTGGTCGCGTCGTAGACACTGACCTGGACACCGGAGGTAGCCGACCCGGGCGTCAGCATCTTGTAGTAGGGGACACCGCCGTAGATGGCTTCCACCAACTGCGGACCTTCGGCATTCTTATCGATGCGGAACTTGCCGTCAGGGCCGGTCCTGGTGCTGCCGAGCGTCTGCATGCCGCCCTGGCCGGGCTGGACCAAACTCACGGCGACATTCGGCTGCGGCTTGCCCGTAGTGGCGTTCGTAATGGTTCCGTCGACGGCGGCGAGCAACGGCGCAGCAGCGAGTAAGACGGCGATGGCGATGCGGCTCATGCCATGGCCTTTCCGCACTGTCCGCAGAATTTCATGGGATTTGGGAATTTCGCGTTGCAATGTGGACAAACGGTGCCGGGGACTTCGGCGGGCTTTGCGGGAGCAGGCTTCGCCACCGCCGGGGCCGTACCCTTCACGCGATCGATTTCCGCCATGACATTGGCGAGTTCTGTCTGGAGGGTGAGTTTGGTGGTCTGATAGTCCGAGTCGGACAGCTTGCCTACCCGATATTCGAACTGCAGGTCGCGCAGGTTCTCGTAGATGCGACTCCGACGCTCCTCGAGGTGCTCAAAGCCCGTCGTGGCTTCCAGTTGTGGGATGTCTTTGTCGCGTACGAACAGGGTGTACGCGATGGCTCCTACGGTGAGGAGAACAGCGGCGGCGAAAATCATCAGTCGAGCTTTGCGAGATCCTTTTCAATATTGTCGTGATACCGCTGCAGAACTTCCGGATCGATCTCCGGCGCGGTGGAGGCCGGGACGCGGCGAATCCGACGGACGAACAGGAAGATGGCTCCGAGCCCTGCGCCGAGTGCGACCCACGGCATGATCCAGGCGAGCCCGCTGAACCCGGTGGTCGGGGGAGACGAGAGCGCCTGTAGACCCTGCTCCTGAACGAACGACTGCACGATGGCGTCGTCGGACGTGCCTTTGGCCTGCATGGCGGCGATCCTGTCCCGCGCCGGTTTCGAGTAGTGACACTCGAGCATCGGGCAGTCGGCTACCGTGTTGTTGCACGTGCCGCAAAGGCAGGCGAGCCGGACGCCGACCCGCTTCACCGCGGGAGTTACCCACTCGGTTGGGCCTTGCGCCAGGCAGATTCCCGCCAAAAACAGAAGAAATAAACTACTTTTCCACTGTCGCATGTTTCCCCGCGATGCCGACCACTTCGGTGCGCGCGTACTGCAGCCGCACCTTGGGCGGCACCAGGCAAACGAGCGTGCCGACGAACAGCACCCAATATCCGATCCAAATCCAACTGACCAGCGGGAACACGTAGGCCTGGATGATGGCCTTGGTGTTGTCGTTCGACATGCCCGCGAAGTTCAGATACAAATCCTCGTTCAGACGGCGCCGGATGGCGACTTCCGAAGTCGGCTGTTTGCTGGCCTTGTATAGCCGGCGTTCCGGTTCCAACGTGCCGATCGGCTGGCCGTTCTTGGAGACCTCGACGAGGGCTCTATTCCAGACGTAATTGGCGTTCTCGCCGTCGGTGATGCTGGCAATCCGGAGTTCGTACTTGCCGATGTCGGTAACCGAGCCCTGCCCGACCTCCACGGTCGCATCCTTATTGAAGGCGGAACCGGTGAATCCGATGAACATGAACACGATGCCCATGTGCACGACGTACCCGCCATAGCGGCGCGTGTTGCGGTGCGTCAACTCGACAGCCGAGACCAGCAGATTCTTGCCGGTCTTGCCCGCGATGGCGCGCGATCCTTTATAGAACTCGAACAGCACCGTCGTCGTGACGAACAGGCACAGGCCGAACGACATCAGCGCGTAGAAGTGATGGACGCCGGCGGCGAACAGTCCAGCCATCAGTGAGAGACCTGCGACGGTGGGCCACAGGAACGCACGTTTGAGGCTCTCGATGGAACTGCGCCGCCACGCGATCAGCGGGCCGACACCGGTCAGGAATAACAGAAAGAGCCCGATGGGGATGTTGATACGGTCGTAGAACGGCTTGTCGACACTTATCTTGTCGCCGGTCAGCGCTTCCGAGATCACCGGGAACATCGTGCCCCACAGAATCGCGAAGCAACTGGCGAGCAGAATCAGGTTGTTGAACAGGAAACTGGACTCGCGCGAGACGACACTCTCCATGTGGGAGTCGCTTTTGAGGTACTTGAGGCGGTCGAGAATCAGGTAGATGGTGAGCGCGATGCCGACGGTCAAGAAGATGACGAAATAGGTGCCGATGGGCGAGTTGGCGAAGGCGTGAACACTGCTGACGACGCCCGAGCGAGTGAGGAAGGTGCCGAAGATGCAGAGGAAAAACGTGGCCGAAATCAGGACCATGTTCCACACCTTCATCATGCCCTTCTTCTCCTGCATCATGACGGAATGCAGGAAGGCAGTCGCCGTAATCCAGGGCAGTAGCGACGCATTCTCCACCGGATCCCAACCCCAGTAACCGCCCCAGCCGAGGACCGCGTAGGCCCAACCGGCACCGAGTACGATTCCTGTCGATTGGAATAACCAGGTCACCAGCGTCCAGCGGCGAGTCTCGTGGATCCAGGCATCGCCGGGCTGTTTCGTGACCAGGGAAGCGAAGGCGAATGCGAACGGGACGGTAAAGCCGACGTAGCCGAGATACAGCATGGGTGGATGGATGACCATCGTCCAGTACTGCAGCAGCGGGTTCAGACCCTGTCCATCGCCGAGATTCACGATGTTGCCGCGGCCGGCCTCGAACACCTGGAAGGGGCTGACGACGAAAGTGATCAGAACCAGGAAGAACGCCATGGTCGTCATGAGGACGATGATGACCCAAGGCATCATGTCGCGGAAACGTTTTCGAGTAGTAAAGATGACGACAGCGGAATAGGTGGCCAGCAGAAACGCCCAGAACAGCAACGAGCCTTCCTGGCCGCCCCACCATGCAGCGAACTTGTAATGCAGCGGCATGGCGTTGTTGCTGTGTGCCGCCACGTACGCCAATCGGAAGTCGCCGGCGATGAGGGAGTAGACCAGAATGCCGGATGCCGTGGCAACCAGCGCCCAAACGGTGTACACCGCACGCTGGCCACTGACCAGCAGAAACGACTTCTGCTTCCATTTCCCGGCCAGCGAAGCCAGCACGGAATACACGGCAAAGCAGAACGCCAGGATGAGACAAAGTGCGCCCAGATTTTCCATAACCTACCCAGAAACCGACACCCTCCAGAGTGAAAACTACATTGTACCGGTCGCGGCCGCGCGGATCTGTCCCGGCTTGGCCTCGTACTTCGAGGCGCACTTCGCCTGGATTTTGCTGGCGCGGAAGACACCGTCGGAACCCAGACGCCCGTCGGCGAGGGCCTGCGCGCCATCTCGGAACGTGTCCGGCAGCGGCTCGATACCGCTGTAAACCACCTTCAATTTCGTTTTGTCCTGCTGGAGTGTGAAGAAGACGTCCCGGCCGTTGCGCTCGATGGATCCCTTTTCGACATCCCCACCGACCCGGATTTTCGCGTCCATTGCGCGATCGCCCATCTGTTGCAGTTCAGAGATGGTCTTGTAGTACGTCTTGGTCTCGCTGATTCCACCAGCAGCTAACCACACCAACGTGCCGATGATCGCGACCACCGGAAGCGCGAACTTCGCCCAGGTTTTCATGTTGACTCTGACTCCTAAAATATAAGTATAGCGCCCAATCGGGTACGGAATAGGTGCCGCGCCCAGAGCCGTGATCTCACGAGCCCTCTGAGTATGGACGCAAGATTTTCGGCGATCGGCAAAATTTTCCGAATTCCCCGTGAAACCATTTGCCGGGCACGACCGGCTGGGACCGCCTAGTACCTCCGATTCACCAATCATTCTCAAGCACTTAGCCCTTCTGAGGTAGGGGATAGACCGCTTGGCCCCTCAGTTGCCCCTACGGAGCGCGGAGCTAGCCGGTCTGTCGCGGAGGAAATGGAATCGGGATGTTGTCGCTCATTGGTTTAATCCTGTTCGGCCTGGTAGTTGGCATTATCGCCAAACTACTGATGCCGGGCAAGGATCCTGGGGGCGTGATCATCACAATCCTGTTGGGCATTGCCGGGTCGTTGCTCGGTGGTTATGTTGGGCGCGCGTCAGGGCTGTACGGACCCGGACAGGGAGCCGGATTCTTCATGGCACTGATTGGCGCACTCCTGCTGCTGGGCCTGTACCGCCTGGCATTCCGCCGCGAGGTCCAACGATGACGCAGACGGCGCCCTCCAAGCTGATGACGATGGCGACGCTGAGCGGATTCCTGGTTCGCGACCGGCAGAGTCAGGACCTGGGATGTTTTGAAGAACTGATGATCGACCCTGAGAGCGGCAGAATTGCTTACGCGGTTTTGTCATTTGGGAGCTTGCTGGGAATGGGCGGCAAACTCTGGGCCGTGCCATGGAACGCTCTGGAGTTAAACGCCGAACAGCGGGTCTTCGTTCTGGACGTGGATCGCGCCACGCTGGCGAGCGCTCCGGCATTCCTCGAAGAAAAGTGGCCTGATTTCACCGACCGGACGTGGGGCTTGCTGGTCCATAGCCACTACGGCATCCGTCCGTACTGGGAATCGGAGGCCGTGTAGAAGATGTCACGGCAGCGAAAGACTGCCGGCTGAGGAGCTGGGAGGAGAAAAAATGTTGGGTCTACTGTTACTCGTCGTACTGATCGCGCTGCTGTTGGGCGCTTTGCCCAACTGGCGGTACAGCCGCGGATGGGGCTACTACCCGAGCGGAATCTTCGGCGTTGGGCTGCTGATTATCGTGTTTCTGCTGTTTTTGGGGTATCTGTAATCGGCCCGGAGACTGCCGGGGAGTGGTCTCGCAAGTAGAGAAAACCAAAGAGGAGAGGAAATGACAAGAGAAGAATACGGAAGCGCCTACCAAAGAGGTTTCAACCTGACAGTCCGATTTCTGGTATCGCGAGGATTATCGTACGATTCCGCGCAGGAAACAGCACAAGCTGCGTGGGTAAAAGGATGGGAGCGGCTGGGCCAGTTGCGGGATGCCAATATGGTGCTGACGTGGATGAACAGCATCGCATTGAACATCCATCGGAGCTACATCCGGCGCGAGCCGCTAACGCAGGCTCTGCCGGAGCTCTCGACAGCACCGAAGGTCAATCTGGCGGCGATCGACGTCCGGCGTATACTCAAGTGCTGCAAGCACAACGATCGTATGGTGCTGGAGCGCCACTACCTGGAAGGATACAAGGTCCAGGAGATCGCACAACAACAGGGCTGGACGGAAACGGCGGTACGGATCCGCCTGTTACGGGCGCGGCGCAGCGTAGGAAAGCGCATGGGCCGGAAGATGCCGGAACCTGTGCAACGAACGGCGCAAGCGGCCGAACCTGCCGCGAACGCAGCGTGAAGGTTTGCCTTAGAGGGAGGAATTAATGAGGATTTTCACTTTGGGCGTGGCAATCGTCGCAGTGTCGACAATGGCATTCGCCGGTGACACCAAACAACAAGTCGACCAACGAATTGACGCGGCGGCGAACGTCTTTCAGGAGATCAACTCGGCGGCGGACAAAGGGATTCCGCAGAACCTGCTGGAAAAGGCGGAATGCGTGGGAATTATCCCCGGGATGAAAAGGGCCGGGTTTATTGTTGGTGGGCAGTACGGAAAAGGCCTGGTGGTCTGCCGGGCTCAAAACGGGAAGGGCTGGACCGCTCCGTCGATGGTCAAAATGGAAGGCGGCAGCATCGGACTGCAAATCGGAGCCGGTGAAACCGATGTCGTTTTCATCGTGATGGACGACAGCGGGATGAAGAGCCTGATGCAGGATAAGTTCACAATCGGCGGCAATGTCGCGGCGATGGCGGGTCCGGTGGGCCGCAGTTCGAGCGCGGACACTGACGCCCAGATGAGCGCGAAAATCCTGTCCTATTCCCGGGCGCACGGTGTGTTCGCGGGCATCACGCTGAACGGGTCGACAATGCGTCCCGATCAGGAAGACAACCGGATACTTTACGGCAACCGGGTGTCACAACGCGAGATTCTGACGGGTAAGATACGTCCGCCACAGGATGCGCAACCGCTTTACTCGGCGCTCGACAAATACGCGCCGGCGAAGAACACCGCGCACCGATAAACCAAATTCAACAGCGGAGGTAATCATTATGCGAGTGCTTACTGCACTGACGGCCGGAGTGTTTCTGGCCGCCAGTCTGTACGGCGATACTCTGGAACTTCGGAACGGGCAGCGCGTGGACGGCAGGCTCCTCAGCGCGACCAGCACCAGTATTCGTTTTCAACCCAAGCGCGGCCGGGCTACAACCTATAACCGCAACAATGTGGACGCGATCTATTTCGGGTCGCAGAACTCGTATCAGGGCCGCAACAACGGCAGGCAGGACTCTTACGGAAATTCGGATCGATCCAATTCGTACCGGCCGGGCAACACGACCCGGAACGATCAGGGGGAGATGCTTCCCTCTGGAACCGCGATTCCGATTCGCACTATTGATCCGATCGACTCAAACTCGGCGCAGAGCGGGCAGACGTATCACGCCAGCGTCGCGCAACCCGTAGTTGCGAACGGGCGTACCGTGATCCCGCAAGGTGCCGACGCCGTACTAAAGGTGGTCCAAGTGCAGCAAGGCGGTCGGATTACGGGCAATGAACAGATTTCACTGGAACTCGATTCGGTCCGGTGGAACGGCGGCTATGTGAACGTCAACACCACGAACGCGGAGTTGTCGAATGGTTCACGCGGGAAACAGTCGGCGGCAGTGATTGGCGGCGTGGCGGCGCTGGGAGCCGTGATCGGCGCGATCGCGGGAGGAGGCAAGGGAGCGGCGATTGGTGCCGCCTCCGGTGCCGGCGCGGGCACCGCCGTGCAGGCGATACGAGGTCAGCACGTGAAGATCGATCCCGAAACGGAGATCAACTTCACTGTGACCGGCGACACGTACGTGCGCTGATGTAGATCGATAGCAAGAACTGGTCCTTTTAAGGGCGGTCACCTCCGGGTGCCGCCCTGTTTTTTTTGGTAACGGTTACTCGTAATCGTTCACCGCCTAACAATTTGTGCGCCGTGCAAAGATTTTTTGCACTGAGGATGCAAAATGGCTATAATCGAACGTCAGACATTCACTTTAGGCAATGGCACAGATCTTTCCTCGCAGCTCCAATTCGGTCGCGAAGGTCAGCATCGTCGTAGTCGTGATCCTGGTTGGCACCATCATCGGGGCGGCTTACGCTTTTGACCGCGGCCACTTCATCACGAACGTAGGAGTAGCGCCGGACCAACCGGTCCCGTTCAGCCATAAACACCACGTCACCGATGACGGAATCGACTGCCGGTACTGCCACACGTCGGTAGAATCATCGAGTTTTGCCGGCATCCCGCCCACCGAGACCTGCATGAGTTGCCACTCGCAGATCTGGAACAACGCGGCGATGCTGGAACCGGTGCGGGCCAGCTTTCGAACCGGTGAGTCGCTGTCGTGGACGCGGGTCCACGATCTGCCCGACTTCGTGTACTTCAACCACAGCATTCATGTGAACAAGGGGATCGGGTGTGCCACCTGCCACGGGCGCATCGATCTGATGCCGCTCACCTACAAAGTGAATACGCTGTACATGAACTGGTGCGTGAACTGCCACCGGAACCCCGAGCAGTTCGTCCGTCCGCGTGCAGAAGTTTTCAACATGACGTACGAGCCCCCTGCGAACCAACTGGAACTGGGGCGCAAGCTGGTTGCCGAGTATAAGATTCAGAAACTCACGGATTGCTCGACGTGTCATCGCTAATTCAGATTTTCAACATGCAGAAGACGCCGCGGGCTCCGCGTGCGCGCTCAACCGAGGTTGATCTGTCCGCGCTTCGCGAGAAGCTCGACGGGTCGAAGGGGCCGGAGTTCTGGAGGAGTCTGGAAGAACTGGCCGGTACGGTGGACTTCCAGAAGTTCCTCGACGACGAGTTCCCGGATCGGACTCCGGACTGGCAGGATCCCGCGAAACGGCGAACGTTTCTCAAGCTGATGGGCGCATCGCTCGCGCTGGCCGGCGTGAGTGCGTGTACAAAGCAGCCGCCGGAAGCGATTGTCCCGTATGTCCGGCAGCCCGAAGAACTGGTTCCCGGCAAGCCGCTGTTCTACGCGACGGCCTATCCGGGTCCGGGCGGTGCCCTGGGTGTACTGGCCGAGAGCCACATGGGACGGCCGACGAAGATTGAAGGGAATCCGAATCACCCGGCGAGTCTCGGCGCGACCGACATTTTCGCGCAGGCTTCGATTCTGAGTCTGTGGGATCCGGACCGCGCTCAGACCGTGACGCGCAACGGCCAGATCAGCAGTTGGATCAACTTCGTGGCAGTGCTGACCGGTGCCCGCGACGATCACGCCACTCGCCAGGGTCGCGGGATGCGGATCCTCACGCGGCCGTTCACGTCTCCGACTCTGTCCTCGCAGATGCGGGAGTTCATGACGGCGATGCCGCAGGCGCGAGTGCACCAGTGGGATCCGGTGCCTCGAATCGCGGGTTATCAGCCCGTCTACAATCTTGCGGGCGCGGACGTGGTGGTGGCGCTGGATAGCGATTTTCTGGCATCGGGAGCCGCGAGTGTGCGGTACTCGCGGGACTTCATCGCGCAGCGCCGGTTGATGGCGGGCATGTCGCCGGAGGAGCAGAAACGGGCGCGCCAGCAAGGGCGCACCGAGATTCGTCCCGAAGGTGAGGGCCCTAACTACACTTACGCGAAAGAATCGGTGCCCGCGAAGACCACGACGAACCGGCTGTATTCGGTGGAGGGGACACCCAGCATAACCGGCGGGTTTGCCGACCATCGGATCCGGGTGCGCACGACGGAAGTGGGCGCCTTTGCCGCCGCGCTGGCGAGTGCGCTGGGCGCTGGTGGCGCGGCCGCATCGGGACTGCCGCAGAAGGCCGCCGCGCTGATTCCGGCAATCGCTCGCGACCTGCAGGCGCATCGCGGAACCAGCCTGGTGATCGCCGGCGATTATCAACCGGCCGCCGTCCACGCGCTGGCCCATGCGATGAATCAGGCGCTGGGTAACGTCGGGAAGACCGTCAATTACCTGGCACCCCAGGAATTCGATCCAGTCGATAACGTACAGTCCATTCGCGAGTTAGTCGGCGATATGAACGCGGGTAACGTGGAGACGCTGCTGATACTCGGCGGTAATCCGGTGTATGATACTCCCGCCGATCTGAATTTTCTGGCCGCGCTCAAGAAAGTGAAGCTGCGTGCCCATCTGGGCATGTATTATAACGAGACCTCGTCGTGGTGCCACTGGCACGTTCCGGAGACGCACTATCTCGAGAGTTGGAGCGATATCCGCACTTACGACGGTACGGCAACCATCTTACAGCCGCTGATCGCGCCGCTGTACGGGGGTATCAGCGTTCACCAGTTGGTGTCGGTGCTGCTGAACAAGGCCGACCAGAGTCCGCACGACTTAGTGAAGAGTTACTGGCAGGCGCAGGCGGATGCGGGGGATTTCGGGAATTGGTGGCAGCGGACTTTGCACGACGGCGTTGTCCCGAATTCGGCCGCGGCCACGACGGCGGCTCCGAACTTACCGGCAGGTGCGGCGATGCCCGCTCCGGTTCCGGCGGGTACTCTCGAGATTGTTTTCCGCCCGGACCCGGTGGTCTGGGACGGGGAGTTTGCGAATAACTCGTGGATGCAGGAACTGCCGCGTCCGCAAACGAAATTCACCTGGGACAACGCGGTCCTCGTCAGCCCTACGACGGCGAAACGCCTGAATCTGAACACGCAGGATCTCGTCGAAATCGATTACCAGGGCCGCAAAGTGACTGGTCCTGTCTGGATTCTGCCCGGCCATGCCGACGACTCCGTCACCGTCCACCTCGGCTATGGACGGACCGGCGCCGGTCACGTCGGGAACAAAGTCGGATTCAATGCGTATTCGGTGCGCTCGTCCAGCAGCCCTTGGGTGGGCGGCGGCGTGCAGCTCCGGCGGACCGGCGGTAGCTACGATTTCGCCCCCCGGCAGGCCACCGAAACCATGGAAGGCCGCGAACCGGTCAAGATCACCACTTACACCGAGTATATGCGCGATCCGCAGGTGGAAGCGGAAGTGGTTCCACGCGAACTTACTATGTATCCGGAGTACAAGTACACCGGGTATAAGTGGGGGATGTCGATTGACCTGAACGCCTGCATAGGATGTCAGGCCTGCGCTGTGGCCTGCCGGTCGGAGAACAACATTCCCGTCGTCGGAAAAGATCAGGTATCGCGCGGCCGTCACATGAACTGGATTCGTGTGGACCGGTATTATCGCGGTAACTTCGACGATCCCGAGACTTACTATCAACCGGTGCCCTGCATGCAATGTGAAACGGCGCCATGCGAATTGGTATGTCCGGTGGCGGCGACGGTGCACAGCGGCGACGGGTTGAACCAGATGATTTACAACCGCTGCGTCGGCACGCGCTATTGTTCGAATAACTGCCCTTACAAGGTTCGCCGGTTTAACTTCTATCTGTACTCGGACTGGTATACCGAGAGTCTGCAGGGGCTGCGAAATCCCGACGTCAGTGTCCGCAGCCGCGGCGTGATGGAGAAGTGCACATATTGTATACAGCGGATTAACGCGGCGAAGATCGAATCCGAGAAGGAGGATCGCCGGATCGTGGAGGGCGAGATCCTGATGGCCTGCCAGCAGGCCTGCCCGACGCAGGCGATTGTTTTCGGCGACATCAACGACCCGAACAGCCGCGTCGCGAAACTGAAAGCGCAACCTCGGGACTACAGCTTACTCGAGGAGTTGAATACTCGTCCCCGCACCACTTACATGGCGCGGGTTAGAAATCCGAATCCCGAAATCGAGAAGGGGTGAGCGTTGCAATCGGACGATCTGAAGAGACACGAAGAAGAGCGGCAGGACCGGGCGGTCGCGACTCTGACGCCGGCCATCGATCCGGGACCCGACGAAGTCCTCGGCGCCGGGCATACGTATGAGTCGGTAACCCGCAAGATCAGCGACATCGTCTTTCTGCCGGCTAGGAAGACGCCGCGTGAATTCTATATTGGATTTGCCATAGCATTTCTGCTGGCGCAGGGGCTGTTCGTGTCCATGGCGTGGCTGTTCATCCGCGGCGTGGGCGTGTGGGGCATCAACATTCCCGTGGCCTGGGGATTCGCGATTGTCAATTTCGTGTGGTGGATCGGAATTGGCCACGCAGGCACGCTGATTTCCGCGATCCTTTTGCTCCTCAAGCAGGATTGGCGAACGTCGATCAACCGGTTCGCCGAAGCGATGACGCTATTTGCCGTCGCCCAGGCCGGCATGTTCCCGATTCTGCACCTTGGCCGTCCCTGGCTCGCCTATTGGCTGCTTCCCTACCCCAATTCGATGTGGCTCTGGCCGCAGCCGAGAAGTCCGTTGATCTGGGACGTCTTCGCGGTGTCGACGTACGCTACGGTGTCATTCATTTTCTGGTATACCGGACTGATTCCCGATCTGGCGACGATGCGCGATCGCACTGTCAGACCTGGTCTCCAGAAGATCTTCGGATTGATGTCATTAGGATGGCGCGGTTCGGCCCGCCACTGGCAGCGATACCAGATGGCCTACCTGCTGCTGGCAGGACTCGCCACGCCGTTGGTCGTTTCCGTCCACACCGTTGTCAGCTTCGACTTCGCCATTAGCATCCTGCCCGGCTGGCATACGACAATTTTCCCGCCCTACTTTGTCGCAGGCGCTATTTACTCGGGGTTTGCGATGGTATTGACACTGGCCATTCCGTTCCGCGCCATTTACAAACTGCAGGACATCATCACGATGCGCCATATCGAGGCGATGGCCAAGCTGATGCTAGGCACCGGCTTGATCGTCGCATACGGCTATTCGATGGAAGCGTTCATGTCCTGGTACAGCGGCAACGCGTATGAGCGGTTCATGTACGTCAACCGTATGCTGGGGCCCTACTGGCCGACGTACACGGCGCTGATCCTCTGTAACATCCTGCTGCCGCAGTTACTCTGGAGCCGCAGAGTCCGCCTGAACCTGATTGCGGTTTTTGTTATTTCTCTCATCGTCAACCTGGGAATGTGGCTGGAGCGGTTCGTCATTGTTATTACCAGCCTGCACCGTGACTTTGTACCCTCTTCGTGGGGCATGTATTACCCTACCATGTGGGATATTGCCACCTATATCGGCACCATTGGGCTTTTCCTCTCAATGATGTTCCTGTTCATACGCGGCTTACCCGCGATCTCGATCTTCGAGGTTCGCGAGGAAGTGCATCACAAGGCGGCGACACATGGACACTAAGTACGACAGTGGTTTCGGCTTATACGGACTCATGGCCGAGTTCACCACGCCGGAAGATCTGGTGGAGGCTACCCGTCGGGCCTACGCCGGCGGCTATCGCAAAATGGATGCATACACGCCGATGCCGATCGAAGGCCTGGCGGCTGCGCTTGGATCGCAGCGGACCTCAGTCGCGACTCTGGTTTTCCTGGGCGGTCTAATCGGTTGCATCGGCGGTTTCGGATTGATGTACTGGATCACCTGCATTGCGTATCCGCTCAATGTCGCTGGCCGTCCTCTCTATAGCTGGCCGGCGTATATTCCACCAACTTTCGAGATGACGGTGCTGGTAGCATCCCTGACGGCCGTAGTGGGAATGCTGGCACTCAACGGACTGCCCCAACCCTATCATCCGGTCTTCAATGTTCCGCGATTCCAACTCGCATCCCAAGACCGGTTTTTTCTCTGTATCGAAGCAGTGGATCCGAAGTTCAGCTTCGAGGAGACTCGCACGTTTTTGCAAGCACTGGGACCGGTGGAGGTGTCCAACGTTGACAATTAGGACACTGGCTCTGGCCGGCATCGGGCCGCTGTTGCTCCTGTCGGCGTGCCGCCAGGACATGCACAATCAGCCGAAATTCAAGCCGCTGGCCGCAACTGATTTCTTTGGTGATGGGCGCGCCTCGCGGCCGGTAATTGAAGACACCGTAGCGCGTGGTCATATGCGGCTGGACAGCGCCCGGTTCACGGGCAAGGTGGACGGAACCGATGTCAATGGATTTCCTTTCCCTATCACGATGGCCGACATGCGCCGCGGTCGGGAGCGCTTCAATATTTATTGCTCTCCCTGCCACGGCCGTCTTGGAAACGGCCAGGGTATGATCGTCAAACGCGGGTTCCGTCCGCCGCCGTCGTATCATACCGACAAGTTGAAGGCTGCTCCCGTAGGACACTTTTTTGATGTTGTAACTAACGGATTCGGCGCTATGCCGAGTTATGCATCCCGCGTGCCGGTGGACGACCGCTGGCGAATCATTGCCTATATCCGCGCACTGCAGTTCAGCGACTCGGCGACCGTCGCCGATGTGCCACCCGCCGACCGCCCACAACTCGACCGTCCTCCAGTTCCCCCGGGCGGAAGCGCCGGACAACAGCCGGAACCCGAAGGACAGCCGCCGGTGGCGGCGTCCGAACGAACTTCTGAATCAGGGAGACCTACCGCGAAATGACGCTATCCGATACCATGCTAGGTCCCAGAATGGACCGGATGCAGCGCCTGTCGCTCATCATCGGAATCTTGTTCCTGGCGCTGACGGCCGCCGGACTATTTGTCGATCCAGGCCAGTTTTTCCGCTCGTATCTGTATGCGTATCTGTATGCACTGAGTCTCAGCGTAGGATGCCTGGGTATCCTGATGCTCCACAACACGGTGGGTGGGACATGGGGAGTCGTAATCCGGCGTTTGCTGGAGGCCGGCACCAGAACTTTTCCGCTGATGGCAATCCTGCTGGTCCCGGTGTTATTCGGCATCACGTCGTTGTACATCTGGGCGCGTCCCGAGGTTGCCGAGCACGACAAGGTGATCCAGTGGAAGGCCGGCTATCTCAACGTTCCGTTCTTTATCGCGAGAATGGCGATTTACTTCTTTGTCTGGATCTTATACTCCTGGATCCTGAACCGGAAATCGCTGGAGCAGGATGAAACCGGGGATCCCGGGTTGATCGTCCGCCTGCGGCAGATCAGCGCGCCCGGTCTCGTAGTGGTGACGTTCGTCGCCACTTTCGCCTTTATCGACCTGATCATGTCCCTGGAGCCCCACTGGTTCTCCACAATTTACGGACTCATGTTCCTGATCGGCCAGGTGCTGCAGACTATCGCGTTCATCATCGCGTTCGTAATAGTGCTGAGCAAGTTTCCGCCTTTCTCGGAAATACTCACGGATCGCCACTTTCTCGACCTCGGGAACCTTATGCTGACGTTCACCATACTGTGGGCGTATCTGTCGTTCTCCCAGTTCCTGATCATCTGGTCCGGAAACCTGCCTGAAGAAATACCCTGGTACCTTCGCCGGTTGCATGGCGGCTGGGGAGTGATGGCGGTTCTACTGCTGATTTTCCACTTCTGTGTGCCGTTCGTCATCCTGCTATTTCGATTCGCGAAAAGGAACCTGGCCATTCTGCAGACAGTAGCCGTGGCGATGATCCTGATCCGTGTGGTAGACGTCTTTTGGCTGGTGGAACCAGCTTTCTATCAGGAAGAATTCCCGCTGCACAAACTCGGATTTCAGTTACACTGGCTGGACTTTGCCGCTCTCATCGGCTTGCTAGGTGTCTGGATCGCGGCCTTCATCTGGCATCTCAAACGCTTTCCGCTGGTGCCCATTCGGGATTCGCGGCTCCTCGGTACACCGAAACAAATGGTGGATGGACTTCGATAATGGCGCACGATCACAAACCGATGAATCCGATCGGTCCCGGATATGAGGTAAAGGACGCGAGCGTTCGCGAGGTAGCTCTTACTGGATTGGGGCTTGCAGTCGGTATAATAATCGTCTGCATCGCGGTGATCGGACTGTTCCGCGTGCTGAGATCCGTGGACTCCAAATCCGCCCAGTCCGTCTCCAATATGCAACCGCCGCAAACGTTCCCGCCGGGGCCGCGCTTGCAGGAGCATCCGGCGTTGGAGTTCAAAGAAATGAGAAAGAATGAGGATCAGGTATTGACCACGTACGGATGGGTTAATAAGGATGCCGGCATCGTCCGTATTCCCATTGATCGCGCAATGGAGATGGTGGTGCAACGCGGGTTGCCAGTACGGTCCGCGACCTCGGTCAATGTGGCGCAGACGGCGCCGGCGGGAGGGAGAAGTAATGCTCGTAAGCCTTAAAATTCGCAGCCAGTCCGGTAAGTTGGCCGCCTCCGTTCTGCTCGCCGTGGGCCTCCTGCCGGCCCAACCTTACGCGCGTCCCCCGGCTCTCGAGGGTGTCGGCATCGACCAGAAGCTCAACTATCAGGTTCCCTTGGATCTGCACTTCACCGATGAATCCGGACATTCGGTCCGCCTCGGTCAGTATTTCAATGGGAAACCAGTGGTCCTGTCGCTGGTCTATTACCGCTGCCCGATGCTCTGCAACCTGGTGATGAACGGAGAACTCCGCGCATTCCGCGGGCTGCCGCTGACGATCGGCAAGGACTTCGAAGTAATCACGGTCAGCTTCGACCCAAAGGAAACCCCGGGTATCGCCGCCGCCAAAAAGGCAACATATGTCGATGGCTACAACCGCAGTGGAGCGGCTGAGGGCTGGCATTTCCTTACGGGCCAGCAAGATCAGATCCGCGCACTCGCCGATGCGGTCGGTTTCCATTACAAATGGGACCCACAAACTAACCAGTGGGCGCATGCCAGCGGGATCATGTTGCTCACTCCCCAAGGCCGCCTGGCTCGTTATCAGTTCGGAATCGAGTACTCGAGCAAGGATCTCCGCCTCGGCCTGGTGGAAGCTTCGAACGAGAAGATCGGAAGCCCCACTGACAAGATTTTACTTTTCTGTTTCCATTACGATCCCGCCAAGGGTAAGTACACTTTCGCCGCCATGAATGCACTTCGCGCGGGCGGATCGGCTACGGTCCTCGTGCTCGGCGCCTTCCTGTTCATCAATCTGCGCCGGGAACGCAGACAGGAGGGATCGCAGAAAGCATGAAGTTCCGCCTGCTCCCCGAGACTGCCTCTAGCTTCGCGGCCAAGTCCGACCCCTTGTGGGGGTATCTCCTCACGGTCGGCATTGTCATGACCATCGTGATCTACGCTTTGGTCTTTATCTTTGCGCTGAAATACCGGCGGCGAGGGCCAAATGAGAAGACGGCCAAGATTCACGGCTCCATGAAGCTGGAGATCGCCTGGTCGGTCATACCGCTGATGGTCATGGCGGTGATGTTCTTCTGGGGCGCAAATCTTTACTACGAGTATTTCAATCCTCCGCCTGACACCCTCGATGTGTACCTCACCGCCAAACAGTGGATGTGGAAAGTCCAATACCCCGAGGGCCAGCGCGAGATCAACGAGTTGCATGTTCCCGTTGGCCGGCCGGTTAAATTGACCATGGCGTCTGAAGACGTCATTCACAGTTTCTTCGTGCCGGCGTTCCGCCTCAAACGCGACGTGGTTCCGGGGCACTTCGCTATCGCCTGGTTCCGAGCTACCAAGCCTGGACGCTATCATCTGTTCTGTGCCGAGTATTGCGGCACCCAGCACAGCGGCATGATCGGTTGGGTCACCGTCATGGAACCGCGCGAGTATGCGAACTGGCTCTCCGGCGGTGGAGTTACCGGGTCGATGGCCTCGCAGGGAGAACAACTGTTTCAGCAGCTCGGATGCAGCACCTGCCACTTACTCGACCAACAAGGGCGTTGTCCCATTCTCAGGCACGTTTACGGAAATCCCGTAAAGCTGGAGGACGGGCGGACGGTTATCGCGGACGATGCGTATGTTCGAGAATCGATTCTGAACCCGAACGCTAAGATTGTATCGGGATTCAAGCGCGATATCATGCCGACCTTCCAGGGCCAAGTGAGTGAAGAAGGGTTGATGCAGTTGGTCGCCTTTGTCAAGAGCCTGTCCACGCCGCCGCAAACGCCAACTTCTACCGGCGGCACGGCCACCGGCGCCGCGGCAACCGGACAGCAGCCCGGTTCGTTACGCGTGGGCGGTCCCCAGATTCCGGCAACGCCCATTACGGAGCGGCCTCAGAATCCGAATGTGAGAAAGAGATGAGCACCCTCGTACAAAGTCCTCAAACACAGCAGTCCAAGAATTACCTCAACGCCGATCATGGTTGGAAGTCGTGGCTATTCACCACCGACCACAAGCGGATCGCACTGCTGTATCTGATATCCATCACTTTCTTCTTCTTCATCGGCGGGTTCTTCGCGGTCATGATGCGCCTGGAACTGCTGACTCCGCGCGGCGACTTGGTTCAGGCGGACACATACAACAAGTTCTTCACCATGCACGGGATCATGATGATCTTTTTCTTCCTGATCCCCTCAATACCGGCCACTCTCGGTAACTTCCTCATACCGATCATGATCGGTGCGCGCGATCTTGCATTTCCCAAGATCAACCTACTCAGTTGGTATATCTACATAGTCGGCGGCCTATTCGCGCTCGGAGCGCTTCTGGCGGGCGGCGTAGACACAGGCTGGACCTTTTACACTCCGTTCAGCACTCTCTATTCGAACAGCTACGTGATGGCCGCCGCCCTCGGCGTCTTCATCTCGGGATTTTCGTCGATCCTCACCGGGCTGAACTTTGTCGTCACCATTCATAAGATGCGTGCGCCCGGCATGACCTGGGGCCGAATGCCTCTGTTCGTCTGGTCGCATTACGCCACCGCGATCATCCAGATCCTGGGAACACCCGTCATCGCCATCACCATCCTTTTGGTCGCGGCGGAACGCGTGTTTCATATCGGCGTCTTCGATCCTAACGTCGGCGGCGATCCCATCTTGTTCCAGCACCTGTTCTGGTTCTATTCCCATCCCGCCGTGTATATCATGATTCTGCCCGGCATGGGAGTTATCAGCGAAGTGATTCCCTGCTTCTCGCGGAAGGGGATCTTCGGGTATTGGGCCATCGCGCTGTCGAGCATCGGAATCGCTGTTCTCGGGTTCCTGGTCTGGGGACACCACCTGTTCACCACCGGCCAGTCGATGTATGCCGGTTTCGTTTTCTCCGCGCTCAGCTTCCTCGTCGCTGTCCCATCGGCCATCAAAGTATTTAACTGGATCGCCACTATGTATAAGGGTTCGGTCAGTTTCGAAACTCCGATGCTGTACGCCTTTGGCTTCATAGGGCTATTCACTATCGGTGGTCTCACTGGGCTGATCCTCGCTACCACGGCCGCGGACATCCACGTGCAAGACACTTACTTCGTCGTGGCGCACTTCCACTATGTGATGGTCGGCGGCATGGTCATGGCTTATATGGGCGGGTTACACTTCTGGTGGCCTAAAATGACCGGCCGCATGTACCCCGAAGGTTGGGCGAAAATTTCGGCACTGATAGTCTTCGTCGGTTTCAACCTCACTTTCTTCCCACAGTTCATTCTGGGATATCTCGGTATGCCCCGCCGCTATCACGCATACGCCGAAGAGTTCCAGGTCTACAACGTCATGTCGTCCGCCGGCGCTTCCGTTCTGGCTGTCGGCTATCTCCTCCCAATGATCTACTTTATCTGGTCCCTCAAGTATGGCGAGCGCGCTCCCGCTAACCCGTGGAATGCCGCGGGACTGGAGTGGATGATCCCCTCGCCGCCGCCTACCTTTAACTTCGACACAATACCGGTTGTAACTTGGGAAGCTTATAACTATCACGAACCAGACGCACCGGAGGTAGAAGTTGGCCACTGAAACTCACGTAATTGCACACGGCCCGGAATTACGCCATCATTTCGAACAGCCCGAGCAACAGTATGAATCGGCCACACTCGGGATGTGGGTATTCCTCGCCACCGAAATCATGTTCTTCGGCGGGTTGTTCGCCGCGTACACCATTTATCGGACCGCGTATCCCGACGCCTTCGCCAGCAGCAGTCAATACATGGACGTCATCATCGGCGGCTTTAACACCGCCGTTCTGATCTGCAGCAGTCTGACGATGGCGCTGGGCGTTCGCTCCGCGCAGTTGGGACAGCGGAAACCGCTCATCCTGTTCCTCATAGCCACCATGCTGCTGGGCTGCGTCTTCCTCGGCATTAAGGGCTACGAATATCACCACAAATGGGTCGAACACCTCGTACCGGGCTTTAACTGGAATTACCCGATCCCGCAATACTCCCACCATGCGCAGATCCTGTTCTTCCTTTACTTCGTAATGACCGGTATGCACGCCGTGCACATGATTATAGGAGAGGGCATTCTGCTGACTCTGGTAGTGATGGCTTACCGGGGGCGATTCACGGAGCGTTATTTCACACCTGTCGAAATCACCGGACTCTACTGGCACTTCGTCGATATTGTGTGGATCTTCCTGTTCCCGATGTTATACCTGATCGGAAAGCACAAACTCCTATGACCCACCACGTACACCCGGTGAAGATGTATGTATCGGTATTCCTTGCCCTGATTGCGATGACCGCCACAACCGTGATCGTCGCCGAAATCGACCTCGGCGCGCTTAACGTCGTGATGGCCCTTTCGATCGCCATCGTAAAGGCATTGCTGGTGGTTCTGTTCTTTATGCACGTGAAAGACAGCAGTCGCTTGATCCAGTTGTTCGTTGTGGCAGGCTTTTTCTGGATGGCAATTATGTTCGGACTGACTTTCAACGACTATCTGACGCGAAGCTGGACCATGCTCGGTCATTGGTGGACTTCGAACTAAACGGGGAGAACAGGCCCTCCGCCTGTTCACCCCCCCGACTACGAGCAAGAACGGCGATCGCCGGAATCTCCACCGGCCATCATGGCTAACAGCAGTCCGGCAACCGCCGCGCCGCCGACAAACGCCCAGGGCTTCCGCACGAAATATCCGCGCACATCCGTCTTCTCCCGAACATACGATTCCAACTGGTCGATGTTGCGTCCGAGTTGTTCCCTTTCGTGATCGATATGGTTCAGGATTTTGTCTGTCGTTTCAGCCATTCAACGTTCTCCTTCACGTCACTAATTGTCTTTGCCGGCGCAGGGTGGACCTGCTTCCAGCGTGCTACACCGATGCCTAATGCCAAGGCCCCTGCCAACGCCAGCGCGAAGCCGACGATCAGCGCCGCGCCCCACCAGGGCATCACTAATGCCAGAGCGGCAACCGCCGCCGCCAGGAGAAAACCGGTACCATACAATCCGAGTACCGCGCCAGTGCCGAGCATCAACCCGGCTTCCATTGCCTTCTTGCTCTCGTCGCGAATCTCGGACTTCGCGAGCCTCACTTCCGACCGGATAATCTCCTGCACATTCGCGAGAATATCCTTTACGATTTCGCCCACCGACCGCTCGCGCGGCGGGGTGTAGCCATATTCGCCGAGTTGACCGATAGCTCCCCTCCCGGCTTCATCCATAGCGCTTCCTCCTTGAAAGTTCTTTGAGGATCAGTCGCGCCGCATCACCTTCCCCAGCAGGAATCCGCAGGCAAGTGCGCTCAGCAACGAAGCAGCGGGATTATTCCGGACAGCAGATGTTATGTCTGCTCCCATGCTGCGCAAATCGTTGCGGCGTACGTAACCGGCCGCGCCTTCAAGCTTACCGGCTGCCGTACTAGCCTTCTCGGCCACGGTGGCAGGACCGCGACGCATAGCGTCTGCCGTCTTTTCAAGACCCGCCGCGACACTGTCACGCTTCGAATCCAGTTTGTGGACCGCGGAACGGCTGAACTCGGCAGCGCGAGCAGCGGCGTCTTCCGCCGTCTTTATAGCCTGATCGGCCGCAGATTGAATCTTTTCTTTCGTGTTTGGCTCGCCGGTGTTCGGTGCCGCAGAAGTTGAGAAATTGGGATCAAATGGGGTAGTTGACATAGCGCGCCCTCACTTCTATGACTGTTACTAGCTCAGTCTGTTTCGGAATTCCTCGGCCGGGCACGCTCGGGCCGTTACAGATGGTTACTCGTGGATCAGGTCCCGGACCCGTCCCGCCAAAAGCCCGGCCTGTTCCGATTCGCTGAATTCGGGAGCCTGGAACCGCCACGTCGTGGAATCCAGCAGAAACAGCAGATCGCCTTGCCCGAGCAGCCGCTCCGCGCCGTCCCTCCTCAGAATCAATCGCGACTCCCCTGCAGTCGCCACCTTGAAACACATTCGCGCCCGGAACTGCGATCGCACCCGAGTGGACAGAACCTTGCTATCCGGCGATTCGGTTGCCACGATGAGGTGAATACCCGCAGCTCGTGCGCGCGGACCCAAGTCGAGCAGCGCGTTCATTACGCGCCGGCGCTCCCGCGCTTCTGACACTTCATCGATGAGGCAGACGATGCGGGGCATCCGATTCCCCCACCGTTGCCTCCACGTCAGGATATCGGCAACACCGGCCGTTTCGAACTGGCTCTGCCGCGACTCCATTTCTCCGATGAGGGTGTCGAGTTGATCAGACGCGAAGGTTCTCGAGCAGTCCCCGAAGCTTCCGGGATAGAGAAGGTGAGGCGATGCTTCCAATCCGGTAAACGCTCCGCGGCCGGAATCGATTAGCACGAATCGCAGCGTGGATGGCGTATTCGTGAGCATCAGTGCACCAGCAACCATCCGCAGCCAGGCGGCGCGCTCACTTGCTTCGCCACCCGCCACCAGAAGATTCGACTCGTTCAGATCAAATCCACGAAGCCGGTTCCGAAGATCGAATCCAATGGGAATCAAGGACGATCCGCTCGACGCATCCAGAGGAGGCAGCGCCTGCGTCACCCGCGAAAATGGAATCTCCTCGAAATCATCGACCCGCGCGATGTCCACACGGACCCGACCGTTCTTCGGAGTCATCAATGGGGCAGGCATGCCAATTTGCGCTCCAAGATCTTCGGCCGCGTTCAGTAGTTCGGCGGCGCCCTGCTCGCCGGGCATTAACTCGTATCTCACGAATCCCGGTGCGATCACCGGCTCACCGCACCGGGTTACCTGCACATTCATGCCACTGAACGCACGCACCAACTCATCACCGAGCGCGGCATACTTTTGCGACTGTTCGGGAGTTTCCAGCGCGACACCGGCCATTGCACCGGCGGCGCGAATCAATTTCTCCCGCGCCGCTTCCATCGTCGAGCTGTCGAGCGTGTACTGCTGCAGCTCCGGGGTGAATCGAATGATGCCCACTTCCGGTCGCGTCGCGGTTGATGACAACAACTCGCGATGGATCGCCGGCTCCCAGGCGTCGAGGACGGTATCCGGCGGCGCAAATTCGGGGTACATCCAATGACCGGTGAAGGGCTCGCACACCAACACGTCCGCAAATCCATGAAGACGAACCGGAGCCGTCCAGCCCTCCTTTCGAAAGTCGCACCACCGTTCGAAACCGCCGGCGATCAGGCGCTCGGCACCCAGCCACGACTCCCTCCGCGCGTCGTAACGGATCCAGCCCTGCTCGCGCGCCGCGCACAGAGTTCTGGTGAGCCATTCGCAGAAGTTGGTCACGGCCGCCCACAACTGGACGGCTTCGCGACCGCCCTCACTCAAACGCTCTTCATCACGAGTAAGCAGAGGTTCCAGGAGACGCTCGTACGCATGCCGCTTCAGAAGATCGGAGTCAGCAACGTTCGAATGGTTCAGCACCGCTTGCCAACTCGTCGAGCCGTTTAGCAGACCCGCCGCCACTGCGTGGAACAGGCTCCGGGCAACACGCAGCGCATCATCCGGGGATTCATCGGGCCGCTCATCGCGAAGGCGCGATGCCGCCAGACTCACGGGACGCTGCTCCAGAATTGGTAGTTCCGGGCCGGCTGGAGATTCGTTCGAAGACGGCCGGTTCCGAGCCTCCCAGAAACCCGATTTTATCCGGACTCTGACGCGCACAGTTCTCCACTTCCTCTTTCGTCACCTGCAATTGTTCTGCTGCTTGGTTCACGCCGGCAACTTTCACTTCCGCCAGCAAGGCCGCTAGCGACAACCGCAGGAGGCTACCGGCTTCGTGCAGTAGGTTTTCCGCGGGTTCAGACAGATGTTCCCGAATCCAGTCCTCCAGGCTCCCCATCCGCTCTCCTCGCCGCCATGAGAGTCAAGTATACTTTCAGCGCCACAGTGAACGAAAGTCCGTACTGGTACTCTATGCGGGTCTTTACAATAAACGACACTAACTCGGGAACGCACCTGGTACTTGATCCATCCAATGTAGTAGGAGGGGCATAACATGAAACGCACGCTAATGACGGTGGGGGTCGCGCTTTTTGCAGCCGTCGGTTTGATGGCCCAAAGCTATCCGGCCGACCGCTATGAGGCTCTCCGAGCGAATCAGGTTTCCGATCGTCACGATCGCGATCGCTACCGCGACCATGACGTTCGCTATCGCGATAACCGATCTTACAACGGTAACTACAACAACGGATATCGCGACACTGGCTATTACAGGAACAACGGCTCCTACAACAACGGATATCGCGACACTGGCTATTACAGGAACAACGGTAACTACAACAACGGCTACTACAACAACAACGGCTATTACAACAACGGCCGGTATGAGCGTGACCGCTCGGCAGGCGCTTCGGCGGCCATCATCGGTGGAAGCGCGGCAGCGGGCGCAGCGCTCGGCGGCCTGATGGGCGGAGGCAGGGGTGCCATCCTCGGGGCCATTATCGGCGGTGGCGGTGGACTGATCTACGATCGTGCGACAGCCGATAAGGATCACGACCGCGACCACAATTGGCGCCGCTAAGTCATCTCTCAATACAGGGCTCCCCAATTCGGGGAGCCCTTTCTAATTTACGCACTCGCAGGAGCAACTTCGGACGCCAGTTTGTCGAAGAATCGCTTGATCATCATCTTCGACGTACTGTCGACCAGACGCTGCCCGACGCTTGCGAGCGTGCCGCCGATGTGAACTTCTCCCGTGTATTGTACGTCTGTTCCCTGCTCCACCGGAACCAGGTTCAGCAGACCCTCACCCTTCATGAAGCCGATCTTGCCTTTGCCCTCGACAATCAGTTTGAAGGCCGACGGGCGGCTTCCGTCCACGATCTGCACACGACCTTCGAAGAGTCCGGAGACGCTGGCAATCAGCATCTTCATCTTCATCGCGTACAGGTCGTCGCCGATCTTGTCGAGGCGGTCGCAACCCGGCATGCACTTGGCAAGGATTATGGGATCCTGGAGAACTTCGTAGGCTCTCTCCTGCGGAATCGCCAGCGCGTACGATCCCGCGATTTTCACTGCGCCCTCGACAGCGCCACGGCGACTGCGCGAATCGCATAAACTCGCGCGAGGTGCTTGCGATATTCGGCCGAGGCGTGAATATCGGTGTTGGCGTCGATGCCTTCCGCGATGGTGGCGACGGCGTGCTGGAGTTCAGCCGCGCCGCCCGCAAGTCCGTTGAGAGCGTTCTCCACGTTGCGCGCCCGGTAGGGCTTCCCACCCAGTCCAGTAACTGCCACGCGCGCGTCCGCTATCCTGCCGCCGTCGTTACGAAGCCGCACGGCGATGCCCACGATGGCGAATCCGGATGCCGGCTGCAGCACCTTCTGGTAGGAGTATCCCGTGCGATTGTCCTCCACGGGAACTGCGATCTCACGGACCACCTCACCGGGTTCCAGCGCTGTTGTGAAGGTGTCGACGAGGAAATCCTCGTAGCCGATCGTGCGATCGCCACCAGCGGCACTGATCATCAACACTCTTGCTTCCAACGCTAGCAATACAGCGGGATAGTCCGATGATGGATCGGCGTGCGCGACGCTTCCGCCAAGCGTTCCGCGATTCCGCACCTGAGGGTCGCCAATCTGCCGGGCGCATTCAGCCAGTAGCGGGCATTTCGACCGGACCACAGCCGAACTCTCCAACTGATAGTGCGTCACGGCCGCACCGAGATGCAGCGCGCCGCCCTCTTCCCGGATGTAATTCAATTCCGGCAGGCGTGCGATATCCACCAGGCTCTCAGGAGAGGCGAGCCGCAACTTCATCAGCGGCACCAGGCTCATGCCGCCAGCCAACACCTTGGCGTTGCCGTCCGCCAGCAGGCTCAGCGCCTCTTCCAGGTTCTTCGGACGGGTGTATTCGAAGTTCTGCGCAATCATGACTGCACCCCTTTCTGAATCACGTTCCAGATGCGTTCCGGCGTCATCGGCATGTCCAGATGCCGCACGCCGAGAGGACTCAATGCGTCCACCACCGAGTTCACTATCGCGGGCGACGCGCCGATGGTGCCTGCTTCTCCTACGCCTTTCACACCCAGCGGATTGACCGGGCTGGGTGTCACCGTGTGCGCCGTCTCGATCCACGGCATGGTCGTCGCTTTGGGTATCGCGTAATCCATGAACTCGCCGGACAATAACTGGCCGTCGTCGTCGTACACCGCGATTTCGCAGAGTGCCTGGCCTAGGCCCTGAGCAACGCCGCCGTGGATCTGGCCCGCGACAATCAATGGGTTGATGATATTGCCGCAGTCGTCCACCGCAACATAGCGTTTCACTTCAATCGCACCCGTGTCGCGGTCCACTTCGGTTACCGCGATATGCGCGCCGAAGGGGAATGTGAAATTCGGCGGTTCCCAGAAGTGGGTTGCCATGAGACCGGGCTCGGTATTCGCCGGCAGAGACATGGCGCGATACGACGCGCCGGCCATCTCGGCGAGAGTCACTGTTTTTCCGCTCTTGTTGCAGACGCAGACGCCGTTGCCCAACGTCACATCGTCGGAGTTCAGCAGCATGCCGCCGAATCGCTTTAGTTTCGCTTTCAGATCCTGCAGCGCGAAGTATAGGGCTGTTCCGCCGACCGCGGTGGCGCGACTGCCGAACGTTCCAATGCCGTACTGCACGATGGCGGTGTCGCCGTGTTGGACCACGATGTCGTCCAGATTCAGTCCGAGTTCGTCGGCCGCAATCTGCGCGAATGTGGTCTCCTCGCCCTGGCCGTGAGGTGACACGCCAGTGAGCACCGTCACTGTACCGGACGGTTCAATCTTCACCGTTGCGCTTTCCCAACCGCCCGCTGGTGTGGCCGGTGAAGGTCCGAACGCACAGATCTCGCCATACGCCGACATCCCGATTCCCATCAGGCGTCCTTCTTCCCGCGCCTGCTTCTGCTCCTCGCGAAGCTTGTCGTAATCGACCATTTCCAGAGCCTTCCGCAGCGGCGCGGCGTAGTTGCCGGAGTCGTAACTGAGGCCCGTGGCGGTGGCGAAGGGAAACTCGTCATTTCCGACGAAGTTCTTGAAGCGCAATTCAGCGGGATCCATCTTCAACTCGGCCGCCAGAATATCGACCATGCGTTCGATGGTGTGCGTCGCTTCAGGTCGCCCTGCGCCGCGATAGGCGTCCGTGGGCACACAATTTGTGAAGACTCCGACGATCTCCGCGTGAACATTCTTGAAGCGGTACAGACCCGGCATCATCAGCACCGAAAGCGTGGGAATGGCTGGAGTCAGCAACTGGTGGTAGGCGCCGAGATCCTGAATCAGCTTGATCTTCAGTCCGAGAATCGTGCCGTCCTTCTTGGCAGCCATCTCCAGATAATCCACGTGGCCGCGACCGTGAATAGTGGTTGTGAAATTCTCCCGCCGCGACTCGATCCACTTGACTGGCTTGCCGGTATGCATCGCCACGAATCCCATCAACGCTTCTTCGGCATACACATTCAGCTTGCTGCCGAATCCGCCGCCGACTTCGGGCGCAACGATTCGCATCCGGTGTTCCGGCACACCGAGCATCATCGCGATCAGGGTTCGAGCGAGGTGGGGAATCTGCGTGGAGGTGTAGATGGTGAGAGCCTTGTCGCCCGACTTCCAGTCCGCCACCACGCCGCGCCCTTCCATCGGGCTCGGAATCAATCGCTGGCTGACGATGCGTTCCTTGACGACAACTTCGGCGTCGCGGAAGGCAGCGTCGATGTCGCCGCCGTCCTGCAGGTAGGTGAACGCCGTATTGTCCGGCCACTCCGGATGGACGGCAGGCGCTCCGGGCGCGAGCGCCTTCTCCGGATCGGCGACCGCGGCCTGGGGGTCGAAATCCACTTCGATCAGGTCCACGGCGTCGCGCGCGATGTACCGGTCGGTTGCCACCACCACTGCGACGGGATGCCCGACGAAGTAGACCCGGTCGATCGCGAGGATGTAATGATGCGGGACGCGCAACCCTGGCAGGGACGCTCCGCACGGCACGGGTCCGACATCCTTCGTGTCCTCACCCGTGTACACGGCGACGACGCCGGGAAGATCGAGAGCGGCCTGCTTGTCGATGCCTCGAATCTTGGCGGCGGCGTAGGGACTGCGCAGGATGCAGGCGTGATGCATGCCGGGCATCTGGATATCGTCGACATAGGTCGCGGTGCCGGTAATCAGCCGTGGATCTTCCTTGCGACGGATGCTCGTGCCGACCAGGGTTTCGTGTTTCGTAATTGTGGTCGCCATAGTTATGCCCCCATCTTCGCAGCCGCTGCCTTGACGGCATTCACAATGTGCTGGTAGCCGGTGCACCGGCAGAGATTGCCCTCCAGGCCGTGGCGGATTTCGTCCTCGGTCGGGTTCGGATTGCGCTCCAGCAGTTGCTTCGACGCCATGATCATGCCGGGCGTGCAGTAACCGCACTGTGCACCATGTTCGTTCCAGAACGCTTCCTGCACCGGGTGCAGGTTGCCGTTGGCGGCGATGCCCTCGATGGTCACCACCTCGGTGCCATCGGCCTGGACGGCGAACATCGAGCAACTCTTGATGGCCTGGCCGTCGACGGACACGGTACACGCGCCGCAGATGGATGTTTCGCAGCCGATGTGCGGGCCAGTGAGGCCGACAACCTCGCGCAGATAATGGATGAGGAGCAGCCTCGGCTCAACCTCGTGCGAATAGTGCTTTCCGTTGATCTTGATAGAGACCTGGTGCTTCATACGTGGAGACCTTTCCCGGATTCCCAGTGACGAAAAATGCCCAGCGGGAATTGAAGATAGCACATTCCGAGGGTGGCTGGTGAGCTTTATGAAATACGGGCTCTGAGAGGGGCACTTCGAGCCGTGATTTCCGCTGGTTCTCGCGTGGCCTGCGCGTTGTTGCGTTGGGGCGCGCAGCCGGGTGCATTCCCGATGTGATGAGGCCGCAGGTCATTGTTCCTTCTCAGTTTCAGCAAGAGGATGCGTTTGTAGTCGCTGCGATTTGATGGAGGGAGCGGGAATACGTGGGGTCCGGCGGCCTTTGGCGCGGCGAGCACGGGGCTGACGGCGGGTTTGTGGCTTGGGGCCGTCGCCGGTGGAGGGGTCCGGTTGGGTTTGTTTCGTAATAGCCGCGGGGGGATCCGGGGCGGGTTCTGGGGTGGGTTCGGCGACGGGGGGTCCGTAAGGCGAGAGGGGTTGACCGCGGAGGCGCTCGTAGATTTTCAGCGTTCGGCTGTACTGGTTCTCGAGGGCAGTCTGATAGCGCCGCAGGAGGACCATCTTGGGATGCTTGGCGAGTTCGTCCATGGCGAATACGAGCCGTTCGTCGTCATTGAGGTTCTCGTATTCGAGGTCGAGCTCGGGTTTCATCAGGTCGATCTGCACGTTTATGGAGACGGTTTCGGACTTCCAGGCGCGCTGCAGGGTCCACATGCTGTGGATGAGTTGGTTCAGGACATGGGATTCGACGCCGTCGCGAGGGTTGAAGCGTTGGATGTAGAACTGGCGGAACTCTTCGAACTCCTCGATATTTTCGTGGGCGAGGATGAAGTGGTTGGCCGAGAGTCCATGTTTGGTGGCATTTTGGGCGACCTTGGCTTTGCCGGTATCGGTTTTGGGGCCAGTGGATTTTTTGGTATTGGCGCGATTGGCGGCGAGGCGGCGCTCGCTGACGGGTTTCGGCTCGGCGGCCGGGGTGGATGGAGTGAGATGTTCGGGTGTCATTCCGGTTTTAGAGTAGCGGTGGGGGCGAACGGGGGTGGGGGGTACGAAGTGCGTAAGTGGTTGAGGGGATGGGGGGTAACTTATTTTCGGAATTTGTGAAGGGGCGGATCCTTGATCCCTGCATATTCGGCTTGGAGCCGGATTCTCGCCCGGTGGCCGCGACAGCTCTTGTTGACTGCCAGCGGAAGCGTGCGAGCATAGTGGCCCGGGATTTGGATGCTTCTGGCGGAATGCGTCGCACGAGCTTTCCTGGTGCTGAAGGTGCGACTCCACAAATCGCGGCTATTCGAGCTCAAATTGCGGGATATTCGAGCTCGTTTTCATAACATTGGAGCCGGCGGCATTGCTGTACGGCGCAACCACGTACAATCGTTAGAGGCTGGTCGCGCGAATTATGAACTTCCGCCTTTCCCACCATGCAGAATGGGAGATGACCCGCCGCGGTATCCGACTCGCGCTGGTCCAGGCTGTGATGGAGCACCCGGAACAACGACTTGCAGACGAATCGAGCCCGGGCCGTTGGATTTACCAGTCGCGGTTACGGTTTGAAGATGGGAAAATGTATCTGTTGCGGGTCGTGGTGGCCGAAGATGAACAACCGCCTGTGATTATCACCGTTTACCGGACCAGCAAGATTGAGAAGTACTGGAGCTCCGAATGAAGTTGATATACGACCCCGAAGTAGACGTTCTCAGCGTCCTGCTGAGCGACGCACTGGTCGCGGAGAGCGAGCAGGATAGGCCCGGCGTCATCCTGGACTACGACGCTGGCGGCAACATGGTGAGTTTCGAGATTCTTGATGCGTCGAAGCGCATGGCGAATCCCATGTCCGTCGAGTACGCCGTCACGCCGCCACTTCGCCGACCGGCATGAGGGCGTTCGATGCAGATTCCTGACTTTATGGAAGAGGTCAGAATGATTAGCGGTCAGAACTCCGGTTTGAGGATTTTGGGCAAGCGCTAAGTCGTTCACAATGTTCTGCCTAGGAGGGTCTGTGGCACGCCCTGGTCGAGCCATAGACCGCGTGACCCGTTCCATGCTCCTCCGGACCCTCTTCGGACCTCGCAATCCCACCACGTTTGGACCTCGATTTCGTACTGGCCACAGGCGTGCTTTTTGCGCGCACGCCCGGAAGCTACCCGCCCTTTGAAATGCGTCCGTTGGGGAGACATTTTTGGGCTCCCTATA
>JBBQGE010000064.1:0-35448 GCA_038322675.1 Bryobacterales bacterium | reverse complement strand
ATAGATAGGGCTACTACCGGTCTGGAAAGCACCCTGGCCTCCGGCAGCGATCCGCCTGGTGTCTGGAAGTGATTGGAATAACCGCTCCTGCGCTGCCAGGAGCGGTGTGTTAAGAAACTTCTGACGCACTACACTAGCTAGCTAGCTAAGCTAGTCTAGAACGGCGACGGAAGGTGGTCCTGGGCGCGGCGGGTCCAACTTCTCTGGTTACCTTGGAGCTGTTCCTGGCCGTTGTATTTGCGGAGGAAGTCGAAATCGCAGCCCTGGTCGGCTTGCTCGACGTGGTCGAGGAAGAGGCGGCCGTATCCGCGATCGTAGTGACGCACCGGGGGCTCCCAGGCGTCGAGGCGGGCGGTTCGCTCCTCGTCGGAAATGAGCAGGTTCAGCGTTCGCGATTCGACGTCGAGTTCGATCCAGTCGCCGTTCTGGACGATGGCGAGCGGACCTCCGGCGGCGGCTTCGGGTGCGATGTGGAGCACTACGGTGCCATAACTGGTGCCGCTCATGCGGGCGTCGGAGATGCGCACCATGTGCTCCACTCCTTGCTGCAGGAGTTTGACGGGGATGGGCAGATTCCCCCATTCCGGCATGCCTGGGGCGCCTTGCGGACCGCCGTTCTTCAGCACGAGCACGCTGTCGGCGTCGACTTCCAGTGCAGGATCGTCGATGCGTTCTTTGAGGTCGTCATGATCCTCGAACACGACGGCGCGTCCGCGATGCTTCAGCAGGCGGGGCGATGCCGCGGTCGGCTTCAGGACGGCGCCGCGCGGGGCCAGGCTGCCACGGAGAATCACGGTGCCTCCTTGCGTGGATAGGGGATTGGCCAACGGACGGATGACCTCCTGATTAAAACATTTGGCGGCCCCAACGTTTTCGCCGATCGATTTGCCGTTGGCGGTGACGGCGCCGGCGTGCAGCAGCGCCAGCAGTTCGCGCATGACGGCCGGAACGCCGCCCGCGTAGTAGAAATCCTCCATCAGATATTGGCCCGACGGACGGACGTTGGCCAGAAACGGCGTCGTGCGGGCGATGAGATCGAAGTCGTCGAGTGCAAGCGGCACGCCGAGACGTCCGGCGATGGCCAGCAGGTGGATGATGGCGTTGGTGGATCCACCGATGGCGGCGTTGACGCGCATGGCATTTTCGAACGCCTCGCGGGTGAGGATCGTGGACGGGCGAAGGTCTTCGAGCACCATCTCGACGGCCCGGAGTCCGCTGCGCTCGGCGATTTCCATGCGGCGCGAATCGGCCGCGGGGATACTGGCGCAACCCGGCAGCGTCATGCCGATGGCTTCGGCTAGGCTCGTCATGGTGGAAGCGGTTCCCATGACCATGCAGTGACCCGCGCTGCGCGACATGCAGCTTTCGATTTCGCAGAACTCTTCTTCACTGAGGCGGCCGGCGCGGAGTTCGTCCCAGAAGCGCCATACGTCGGAGCCGGAGCCGATCTCCTGATCCTTCCAGCGGCCCTTGAGCATGGGGCCACCGGTGACCATGATGGACGGCAGATCCGCACTGGCGGCGCCCATCAACTGCGCGGGCGTGGTCTTGTCGCACCCACACAGCAACACCACTCCGTCGAGCGGATTCGCACGGATGCACTCTTCGACGTCCATCGCCATCAGGTTGCGAAACATCATGGTGGAGGGGCGCATGAACGGTTCGCCGAGGGAAATGGTGGGGAACTCGAGCGGGAATCCACCGGCCGCCCAGACGCCTCGCTTCACGGCTTCAGCGACCTGGCGCAGATGGGCGTTGCAATTGGTGAGTTCACTCCACGAGTTACAAATCCCGATGACGGGTTTGCCGTCGAAATTGGCCTGACTGAAGCCTTCGGTCTTCATCCAGGAGCGGTGGATGAATCCGAGTTTGTCGCGGCGGCCGAACCAGTCGGCGCTACGGAGAGGTCTGGAGCCGTTGGAGGACGATGGCATGTTCTAGTTAGCTTACTGCCTCGGGTGAGCCCGCATCCAGAGGGTCGCGAAGTGCTGCAACTGAGTCTTCGCGATTCCGTGGCCGCCGGCGAACCAGTCTTCGTGATGGAAGTTGCCGAAGTTGCCGGCGCCTTTTTCTTTCTCGTCGAGGTCGCCGATGGCAATGTTGACTCCCATGGCACGGTCGCCAAGTTGGGTGGAGTAAAAGACGCCCGGTTCCACTTCGAGACAAGGCTTGAACGAGACGGCCCACTCGATGATGTAGCCTTTGCCGCCGGGCTTGGGCTTGGCGACCGCTTGCTGCGCGCCGGTCCGGATCCATTTCCGGTACGTGTCCCAAGCGGCTTGGCTGGTACGCGGTTCGCCTTCGAGGAGGCCGCCGGTGCCGACTCCGTGCAGGCGCGATTTCGTCAAATTGCAGACCATCTGCCAGGATGAGCCGTCGCCGGTTGCATTCTGGGCGCCGGTCCAATGGTTCGAGGCGTTGATCAACAACTCCATTTCGTCGCCGAACCAGGGATAGCCTTTCGGCGTGAGTTCGTGCGCGTGGGGGTTGTTATCCGGGAGCCAGCGAGGTATGTCGATGCCGTAGAGCACATCGTCGGTAACATCGAAGGCGAAGTACAGGCGTTTGCCGTCGTGCTTCACCCAGCCGCGCAGCGAGAGGTCGCTGGGGTTGGTGGTTTTGGTAAAGGCCGGGACCCAATCGGCGACTCCGGTGAATTGGGTGGCGTCGTCCCACTCACCGGGAGAGATGACTCCGTCGAGATGCGGCGTGGAGCCGGGGTAAGCGTCGAGGGTTCGCGGGAAATCGCCGGCGAAGAGGGCGATGGCGAATAAAGGAGCTATGAGTAACTGCCTCATGCGGCCCGCCATTGATATGCGCGTTGTGAATTTTTCCAGAAATATTGTTCGGATAACTCGGGGTTCTTATCGGTGAGATAGTCGTGCATAACTCGGAAGACGGTGGCATACGGAGCGACTAACTCGCAGACAGGCCAGTTACTCGCATAGATTACTCGTTCCGGGCCGAATATATCCCACATCTGGTCCAGCGACGCTTTATAGAACGCGGGGTCGTCGGGGACTTGTCCGGAAACACGGCGAACGACGTTCGAGATTTTCGCGTAGATGTTGGGGTAGCGGGTGATCGCGGTTGGCCCGGGGCGGGAATCGATCGGCAGGTGGCCGAGGATGATGCGGAGATCCGGGATGGCGGCGCTCAAGCGGGCGGTGCCGTCGAATACGGAGGCGTCGTTCAACAGGACGTCGAGAGCGAGGTTGCTGGCGGCGAGAAATTTCAGATCGGCGGAGATGCGCGGCTCGGCGAGAGCGCGGGCGAGGGTGGCGGCGCCGATACGGATGCCGCGGAATAGTGGATGTTTGCTGAAGCGGGTGAGTGCGTCGCGGAAATCGGGATGGCCCGGGGCGATGTTGCCCACCACCGCCTTGACGAGCGGCGTGCGATCGCCGACGTTCAACAGCCAGAGGTTGTCCTCGAGCCAGGGACTGGCCTCGACGGCGATGACGCCATCGACGGTGCAGGGCCGGATGCTATCGAGATAGCGATCGGGGTAAGTGGGCTTATAGAGTATGGTCTCGCGAGGTGCCGGCCAGGGGACGCCCTGGGGACGCGTTGGGTCGTAGAAGTGGACGTGGGCGTCGATCACTCGTGGCGAGTCGGCAGCTTTCAGAGTAGCGGCCGCGGCGGACGCCAGGAGGGACCGGCGAGTGAACGGGAGCATCGCTCACCAGTGTAATGGAGCGAGTGAGGCCGGGATGCGATAAGCTCGGGGCATGAGCGCCATCTCACGCCGGTTTCTTCTCTCGATGGCCGCCGCCGGGGCAACAGGTCTCAGGGGGCAGATTTCGAGTTATCAGAACAGATCCACCGTTTCGCTGGTCCACGGGGAGGACCGCCGCAAGAACGTCTATGACGCGCTGCTCGCCATCGACGATCAGGTGCGTCCAGGGCTCAAGCGCAAGAAGTACGTGCTGCTGAAGCCCAATACGGTGGCGGTCGATAACCAGCTCGGGTCGACGCACGTGGACGCGATTCGCGGCATGCTGGACTATCTGAGCGAGCGGTATCGCGGGCCGGTTGTGATTGCCGATTCGTCGAAGGATTGCACCTGGGACGCGTACGAGAATTTTCTGTACACGCGGGTGGTGAACGAGTACCGGGGGCTGAAGATCAGCCTGGTGGATCTCAACGAGGATCCGCGGCCCGTTGTTCACGAGATTGTCGACCGCGATCTTCATCTGACGCAGGTCCGGCTGGCGTCGCGGCTGTTCGACCGCGACGCGTATATTCTGGGCTGCGCGCTGCTGAAGGCGCACGATAATGTCGTGGCCACTCTGTCGGTGAAGAATCTGGTAATGGCAGCTCCGCTTCACAATGCGCGGAACGAGACCAGGAAGTGGCACGACAAGGCCCGATACCATCAGGGATACCGGCAGATCCAGATGAACCTTGCCCTGACGGCAAAGCGGATGCGGCCGTTCTGGGGTGCGACTGTGATCGACGGCTTTGAGGGGATGGAGGGAGAAGGTCCATTGCGCGGCACGCCGGTTCCGTCGCGGGTGGCAATTGCGTCGACGGATTACGTGGCTGCCGACCGGATTGGAGTGGAGGCGATGGGCGTAGATGCTTCATGGCCGGGCTACCTGCAGTACTGCTGCGACGCGGGGCTCGGGCAGTATGACTTGAGTCGGATCGACGTGCGGGGATCGGTGAAGTTAGCGGATGTGCGGCGGAGTTATAGGCTGCATCCGAAGATTGATAAGCAGATGGAGTGGATGCGGCCGTTGCCTAAGGTTTGATGAGGATTGGTGAAACTGCGCTGCAGCGGCGCCAGGAACGCCCGCCTCTTCATTCACCCGCCGTGGCCAGAGTCTTGGGGCGGCGATCTCCGGTTTGATCGCGGAGAGTTGGCCGGTACGCTGCGCACGCAGGAGAATCCCGAGAACGCCGGTCACGGATAGCCCGGCTCTGCGGGCCACCTGGCGACCCTCCTGCTCGTCGATCAGCACCAAATCGGCCTGGATTTCGGCCGCCAAAGCAATCTACTCCGCCTCTCCAGCGTACAACTGTTGTAGCAGAACCTTTAGCAAATGCGAATCCGTCGCTGAAGCCCGTGTGATCGATCCCTCGTGCATGGCGGTTTAAACTAGCGCCAGTGCGGCCGGATCGGGATGGGCCGAGAGTTCGTGCACAACGGCGATGGAAGCAAGGTTAGAAATCGGCGACGTGTTACTGACCGCGCGCATATACGAGGTCTTGGGCCAGTTCGTCGCCGGTATAGTGGCGGGGGACGGCTCGGCGGGTCAGGAGATCGGCAAACCCGAAGCGAGAGCATTCCGCTAGCTCGCTCGCCTTCCCGAAAGACAGAATGCCCTGAGCATACAACGCTACCGCCAACTCGGTGCGCAGGCGCGGCTCCGCCTCCGCCAAAGGAATGCGCAGGCTGTTGACGATGGATTGCGGGATTTCGAGGTGGATGGTCATTGGAGCCGACTTCGGCCGGACACGCCGACCCCGCTGCCCTATTCGACTTCGTGCGGGGCGGTGTAGCCCTGCTTGGCGATGATCTGGTACTTGATCGGTTTGCCCTTCTCGTCAACGATGCGGAGGGGTTCGCCGTTAGCGGGATTCACCAAGTCCACCTTGATACGGCGGTATTTGCCGTCGCGGGCTGTGTTGGTGGGCTGGTAGGTCAGCGTGTACTGGTTGCGGAGCGAGTCGGCGATGGCGTGGAAGATGCTCGGCATCTCGCCTTCGAAACGCGGGAAGAACGACATGCCGCCGGTCTCCTTGGCGAAGGTCCGCATCTGGTTGTCGGCCTGGAGGAAGTCGAGGCGCTGGATGGCGCCCATCATGCCGCGGGAATCGTAGAGTTCGCGGATGGTCTGCATCAGGCCGATGGCGTAGATGGGAACCCCGTCGTTCTGCAGGGCGCGGCGGGTCTTGTCGAAGGTCAGTTTGCTGAACGTGTCCACGCCGCTCGACAAGACGACGATCGCTTTGCGTCCCTCGATATCGGTCATGCGGTCGGCGGTATCCACCAGGGCGTCGTACAGGTTCGATTCGGAGAAGGCGGGGATGCGCAGGCGCTGCATGGCTTCGTAGGCGGCGTGCTTGTCGGCCGAGAAGTCGGACAGGATTTCCGGCCTCATGTCGTAAGCGACCACGGCGACGTAATCCTCGGGCTTCAGCGTTTCCAGGAAGCCGTAGGAAGCCTCTAGGGTTTGATACCAGGTGTAGCTCCAATACTGCTGGTAGAGGTTGCTGAATTCGATGACCAGGCAGACCGTCATCGGCGCCTCACCCTTGCTGAATCCGGAGACCGGCTGCGGGACGTTGTCCTCCAGAATCCGGAAGTTGCCACGCGGGATGTTGGGGATGAAGTGGCCCTTGTTGTCGAGCACGGCGGTATCGACGGTCACCGTCAGGACGTCGCTGCGGAAGGTGGGGATGTTCGCCGGGAGATCCTTCTTATCGAACTTGGAGGGGATCTTTTCTTTTGCCGGCTCCGGTTCGGACGCCTTACTGCGGGGCTTCGCAACGGTTTCCGACGATTGAGGGAGGGGGCCTTGCTGTGCGCTGACGGTATACGCGAGGCCACCGAGCAGCAGACAAACCCCAGGCAGGACAGCGAGGGTTTTGAAGGATTTCATGACAAACAACTAGCTCTCAGTATAGACGCCATGGGCGCCGCGAGGGTTGCCGTTAGTTGACCCAGGGTCCACCGCGGCCCTGCTTCTTCATGTACACCTGGAATTTGCGGCGAGCGCGCTCCACTTGCCATTGCTTGTAGCGCATTCGAAGAGTAGTGACCAGATCGAATCCGCCGCGGCGGCCGCCCAGCAGGTGCTCGGATTTCAGGTAGATGTATCCGAAGGCCATGCCGCCCAGGTGAGCGACGTTCGAGACGCCGTTGTTGGCGCCGAACGAACTGAGGAAGGCGATGGCTCCGATGATCATCACGAAATATTTCGCTTTAATCGGGAACAGGAAGCTGAATAGAACCGTGGAATCCGGATAGGTCATGCCGAACGCCATGAGCAATCCGTAGATGGCGCCCGAGGCGCCTATGGTGCTGGTGCCCGGATCGCCGAACAGGTAGTTCATCACCACGACGCAGACACCGGCGCCGATCCCGCAGAGGAAATAGAATTTCAGGAAGCGGCGCGTTCCCCACGCGAGTTCCAGATCCTTGCCGAACATCCACAGCGTGAGCATGTTGAACAGGATGTGGCCGAACCCGAACGGGTCGTGCAGGAACATGTAGGTGAATAGCTGCCAGATGGCAAACGTATGCACCACTAGGACAGGCGTGAGGGCGAAGTTTCGAAATATGCCCCCAAAGCCGGTCCGGACCGCGAAGAAATACAGCAGGAAAATTACAGTGTTACTGATGAGTAACCACCGGACTCCCGGCGGAAACCAACTGTTTGAAGCAAAGCCACGAGGGTAATATCTGGTGGAGTACGCCATCGCAGAGCGGGGTCCGTCTACTCAACAGAATATCAAACTACTTCCGTGCAGCAACGAATTCTCCCTGTTTCGCGAGTAAACGGTTCAGATACACGGAACTGGCCTGCGTAAAAGCAGCCAGCGCAAACCACACCTGCCAGTGCGACAAGACACCGTTATCGATGAAGAAAGCCCCAGCCCAACCGAGATCCGCACAGAGACGCCACGCCCCCAGTGCAGCTTCCATGAAGGCAAATGGCGTCAAAAAGACGCCGAGAACCGATAACGCCTCAACCGTGCGCGACTCCGTCCAAGTTACGGCGGGGAGAAGCCTCTCCGGCACTCGGGGCGCGTGAACCTGTATTGTGTCCCAGCTAAAAGCCTGCCAACTCATAGCAACCTCATTTACCCTATACATCCGGTTAGATGCGATGAACATTCGGGAAGTTTCCGAATCCGCATCTACAAACAGATACGCGTAGGAAGGCGCGGTGGATGGCTCAAATGGACCGGCGGAATCCCAGTTCGCCGGTGCGGCCGTATCGATTGAGGCTGACAGCCCCGAGGTGGAGCAGGAGGCCGAAGAAGAGCCAGACCTGCCAGTGAGAGAACAGGCCGCTGGAGATGGCAAATCCAGCGGTGATACGAAGCTGCGAGGACAGTGCCCACACGCCTAAGGCGTAAGCGCCCAAGACGGCGGGCCACATCAACGATGCCATCGCAAACGCGATGTGCCGGTTTTTCCCCTTTTCGCGGCGGATGGGAGGACCCAACGGCAGTCTCAGGCGGACGATCATATGCTCACAACATTCATATCGGCCCTAAATTGCCGGGCCATTACCACGTCAATACACCTCAAAACAAAATGCCTGATTCGAATCGCTGGGGGACAGCGAATACTGCCCCGGCTCCAGCATTTCACTGGCTTCGATCCGGTACAGGCGCTCGGCCACCCGCGTCACCAGGGTCCGGTATTGGCGGGGACTCTCCTTGCGGCGCTTCTGGCTGATGGTGATCTCGCGATGTCCATTCTTCACCTCCAGACCGAACAGTTCCAGATGGTCGGGGCTGACTTTATCCGTCTCGATGAGGAAGATCGGTTCGGAGAGCGGCGTTCGCGCGGACGAACTCGCCCCGTCGATAACGTAGGTGGTTTCGTCCTTCTTCTGTTGTTCTTCGCGAGCCTGGGCCGCTTCGGTGGGGACGAGATTGCTGGCATGCACCAGATACGGGATGTCAGGTTTCGGCGGACGTGGACCGGTGTACGTGTCGGCGCCCAGTGCCAGCGACAGCAACATCGCGAATGGAATGGCGAAGCGCATGAAGTACTAGTTTACAGTCGGTCTCCCCGAAATGTGGAGCTTAAATCATGGAGCGGCGCGGACGGCACAGATTTCGCGGACCGGCGTGAGCGTGGACGATCGCAGAATTCGCATGTCGCCGAGGAAGCGCCCGAGCGGATCCTGCCGGGGACGCTGGTCCTGTTCGGCAAAGGGCTGTCCGATCAGTTCCACCATCGTGACACTCAATTTGGAATCGAGCGGAAGCCCAAGCGCCTGCAGATAGCCCGCGATCAACTCCTGCTCGAAGACGGCGATGCCGCAGTCGAACAGGTTTTCGCCGTGCACAACGTCGAAGTTCTCGCGTTCGGGACGCTGCCAGAGGGCGGGCCGCCGGGTGAGTAGGATATTGCGGCGGCTGGCTCCATCCACTTGCGTCACCTGCGCGTAGAGTAGCGCCCACAAGTCGGTTTTGGGCGGCTTGGGGCGGACGCTGCGGCCGTCGTGAACGGGGGTGGCGAAGAGAGCGGCGGCCTGGACGGACGCTGGAGTCCGGCCGGCGAGGCAGGCGAAGGGCGGCGCGGGATGCTGAACGCCCGCGACTCGCAGCGGCGGTCCAAATCGCGCCTGGGCGGTGGACCAGCGGGAAGCGTCGTGGCCCACGCGCAATTCGTAGACGAACATTCCTAACAGCTCGAGAGAGCCTTCGTCCATTCCCGGCGGCAGTGGGACGATGTATTGCAGACCGTCGCTGTCGGCGCGTTCGAGTTCCTGCATGGCATCAAGGCCGGAGTCGTCCTGCGGCTGGCCGGGGGTGATGACGCGGACGGGTTCGGGATCGATGGGGAGAGCGGGCTCGGGCAGATCGGCGAGCGGCGGTTCCCACGAGGCCATCAGCAACGAATCGGGCGCATAGGCGAGCACGCGCGCGTAGAGGCGATCCTGCTTGTCGACCGGGGCTTCGGCGAATTCGAGCCAGAGGCGGCGCTCGCGTTCGGAGGTAGACGAGTAGTCGGGCGAGGCTTGGTACGGGGAGGCGGCGAGTCCGGCCGAGACCAGCCGCGGAGTCTGAGTGGGACGTGCCGCGACGGGGAGGCGGGCATTCCACTCCCATTCCGATTGTCCGCCCGGAACCGGGTCGGGATACTTCACCCGCAGCGTGTACTTCTCATGCAACTCGGCTGGGAAGTCGCCAGGATTGGGCTTGGGGTCGATGGCGTCGAAAAAGATCAGATAGGTGTGCTCGCGATCGGCACCGTTCAAGGCATTACGATTCACGACGCGGGGCAGAGTGATGGTACCGACCACGCCATGGCCGTCGCGCTCGATTTCAAACGACGGGGAGCCGGCGCCCTGCCAGGTCCAGTCGCGATCGAGTTCGACGCGAGTCGCGATAATCCAGTGGAGAGCGAGATCGGCGGCGGTGCCGAACGTCAGGCTGGCGCGATCGGGCCCGATGGCGTGGCGAAGGGCCGCGGAACATCCGAATACGGCGCGGCGGCCTGCTTTACCGGCGAGGGTCAGACCGCCTGCTTCCAGGCCGAGTTGTTTGGCGAGACGCAGAAGAATGCCGGCCGGATCGGGTTGGAGGAAGAGCGCGCGGAACTGATCGGATTCGGGTTGCGCGACCAGCAGGTTATTTTCGGACGCGGCGGGTAATCGCAGTTTGACGGGGATGCTGACGCTGGACCGGCGCGTCTGCTGGGTTCCGAAGTAGTCGAGTTGCGGATCCTCCTTGGCCAGCGCGGTGAGCACCAGGCGGACTTCGCGGGCGGTGGGGACCGGGATGGGGCCATCGTCCGCGGGCGCCGGCAGTTCACTGACGTGGGCGATATCGACCGGTTGGAACGGCAGATCGAGCGCGGCATTGGGATCGCCGGGGAACGCGCGGCGCGTGGTGTACAGGCGCACGAATCCCTCGGTAGCCGCCGGGTCGCCGTCGAGGCCGCGGACGTCGAGCGCGATCTCGACCCATTGGACGTCGGGATCGGGGATGGAGACCTCGCGCACCGGAGCATTTGGATCCGCGGCGAGGGCTGCGAGTTGGGCGTCGCGATCGGCAAGCAGCGCGTCGAGCGCATTGGGGACTTCCGTGAATACCGCATCGGGATAGCCCAATCGCGGGCGCAGCACGCGGTAGGGATCGCCGGCCACCACCGTCACCGCCTTGGGTGGGACATACCGGCGGAAGCGGATTTTGGCGGGATGCGAGTCGGCGGGGGTGTCGCGATCGGGCTCGGGACCGCCGCCGGACAGATCCATCAGTCGAACGCGGAAGTCGTACTCGTGACCGTAGCGGAGGGGGATGTCGAGTCCGACGGGAGTGTAGGCCTGGTTATCGGCGCGCGCCTGCTGGGCGCTGACGCGGAACGCATCGGCATCGGTCAGCACCACCGATGCCCCCGCCCAGCGCGCCAGATACGGAGGAAGCCAGAAATCGCCGTCGTGCTTGGCTTCGAGATTCACGGGGACGGCGGCGACGGAAAGTTCGCCATCGAATACGCCGAGGTCGACGTCGCCGACCTTCACGGGTCCGGTGACGTGGTTCAGGGTAGTCCACGGGCCGCCTTCGGCGACATCGATGCGATAGCCCGCGACGACGAGCCGGGAATCGAGAGCCGACGGGGCCCCGGTGAATGGATCGAGACCCATCTGGCGGTTCAACCAGACGGCGAGTTGCTCGTCGTCCCACCCGAGGCGGATACCAAGATCGGTGACCGGCGGCAGATGTGCGGGGTCGGTGTCGATGGTCCCGGAACTGATCGGCTGCGCGGCGTGAACGATTTTCGCGAAGCCGTCGTCGTAAGCGGAGGTTTCAGCCAGGACAGTGTCGTATCCGCCGGCGGCCGCGTTGGTGACCGGGAACAGAACCGAGGCGAACACGGGCCTCGGGGTGGCCGTGAGTTTCGGGATGCGGGCGGCGTAGCTGACGGCGATGTCGGCGAAAGGGCTACCGGCAGGGAGGGTCGCGTACAACCAGCCGCCGCCGGCGAATGCGTCGCCGACCGGGATATCGGCGGTGTAGAGCAGGCCCATGGCTTCCGCGAGTTTGGGCTGGCGCAGCGCGTAGGCCATCACCTGGCCCCAACTCACCGTCGGATCGGGCGCGGGCGGCTGCGCGGCGGGTTTCGGCTTGTCCTCGATGGCGCAGCGGTAGCTGCTATCGGTGACGGCGAAGGGCGTCCTGGACTGCGTAATGCCGGCGGCGGCCTGGTATGTGCGGGTGAGCAACTTCTTGACGCGGCGATTCACGGGCGGTCCGGGCGGCGCTGCGGGGACGATGGTGAATTTGCCGGCCAGCGTGTTGAATAACTCTTCCCGAAGCGGCCTCGCCGTATCGCCGAACGCGACCGGAACAGCGGGATCGGCGGGCTTCGGGAGTTTGGCGAGTCCACTCACCAGGCGCGCTTCGATGGCCAGATCGGTGCTGACAAACGGCGGCGCGAAGGGATCGCCCACCGGCAGCGCAAGCACTCGCAGTCCGAGCGTCCCGGCCCCATCCCAGAACTGAGGAAACGCAAGCAGAGTCAATCGATCCATGGCCGTCTCCTACACCACCAATACCGGAGAGATCGCGGCGAACGCTACGTATCGCAGCGGCAATTCCTGTCTGAATTGGAACGTTTTCGAAAAATCCTCGTCGAAGACCCAGGCGGCGGTCACTTCGCCCATGGCGGTGACGCTGCCGTCGAGCAGGACCACGTCGAATCCGACGCCGCCGGGCCGGCTGACGCTGACCTCGGCATCGACACCAAACTTCACACCCAGCAGGCCGTCGAGCACTTCCGCACGGGCGTCCATGCCGATGCGAACGCCTGGACGGAGGTCGGCGTGGAGAAGATAGGCGTAGTGGACGGTGGCTTCCAGCGATACGAGTCCGGGCACGAGATCGCCGCCGATGGACGCGACCACTCCGGCGTCGAACTGCCAGTCGACGTCGCCCGAGTCGTTGATGCTGATGGCGAATTTCAGAAGACCGCCACCGTACAGGAGCGGAGGGAGAATCCCCACTTGCAGATCGCCGCCGATTCCGAAGGAGATCTTGCCGCTCGATTTGCCAGTGGGATTCGCTGAGAGGTCGACGCCGATGGTCAGCTCGCCGGAGAGTTTGCCCATGCCGACGTCGACACGATCGCCGTCTTTCGTGCCGAGCCGCAGACGTCCGGTTACGCGGAGATGATAGATCTGGTTTTCGAGTCCGGAGCCTGCCAGCGAAAGATCCAGCCCGCCGGGCAGTCCCATTTGGCTGAGGACGCTGAGGATGTCGCGCAGATCGTTGAGGACGGGCCCCACGATGATCTCGGGATCCGGCAACTGCGACTTCAGATCGCCAAGATCGGGGACGTTGTTTACTACCTGCAGCAGGTCGTCGAGCCCGGGCACGTTGAGAAGCATCGCGACACCCGGCATTTGTACGGGCCATGTCGCCGGATTTGCAATATCCACCGGCGCCGTCGGATCGATGTTGAGCAGCATCTCTCCGCTGGTGTATGCGGCACGCATGGCCCACGATCCGGAGTTAGCGAGTTTGCGGTCGGCGATCTGCTTCAGCTTGATCGGGGCCGGCATCTTCAGGCCCTCGGGGATGACGTCGAGCAGGTAGTTCGCGGCATCGGCGGGAAGGCATGCCGTGGAGCGGGGGAACAGCCCGACGGCGTTGAGCATCGAGTAGGGATCGGAAACCAGCGGCGGCACATCGCCATGAATCGCGCGATCGCCGGGCTTGATCTTGGGGCGTCCGAACAGGGCGCGATGCGTATGGCTGCTGTACAGCAGGCCGTAATCGGTGAATGGGTGTGCTTCGTTCAGCAGGTCGGCGGAATCGGCGATGCGGTAGGAGTCGCCCCCATTGGCACGAATGACGGGAACGCCGACTTGCGGGTTGACGGGCCGGACCTCGCCCATTTCCGCGCCTCCGTTTGTACTCCGCACCAGGCTCCACGACTTCGCCCCGGTGAACACAGGCATGCCGTATAGAGGGACGGCGAAGTCGGGCGCGGACGCAGTCTCCGAGTAGAGGCCGCCGGCGCGAAACCGCTGGCCGGAGGCGCCGAGGTCCACAGTGCAATCCACGGTGCCGCCGACAGGTCCGTGATTGTCGAGCAAATCGGCCAGGATGGCGGGCGTCATGACGGCGCCCTCCACCAACTGCACGAAGCCGAGTTGGTTCAATGCGGGAACTCGACCCGCGGCGTTAGCGCCTTGAACGACGTTCTCGATATCGGCGTCGGCATCGAAGTACACGGCCTGCACGTCGCCGGATGCAGTAGGAATCTTCAGGGGGGTGTCGCGAATGTTGCGGATTTCGTAGAGGCCGCGCACCAGTCCTTTATGGAAGCGGTTGGCTGATCCGGCTATGGTGAACAGGCCGGGAGTGGTGGCCACCCATCCGCTGTCCCAACGCAGGACGCGTGCATTGCCGCGGCGTTCGAACGTGATGGTGCGCACCAGAATCGCCTGGCACGGCCACAGGATGCTCTTCACCTGGACAACTTCGCGGCTGGTGCGGCCGTTGATGACGTCAAGCCTCACCTGCGTGACGGCTGGGGGCGGCGTCACCTCATCGGTCCAAGTGCTGAAACAGCTTTCGCCGTACCCCGACAGATCGACGCGCGAGACGGGAACTTGCGCATGCGGCGCTCCGGGTTGGAACGCGCTGTTGAAGAAGCCCTCCGTGGGAACGCCGAGTGCGCTGACCGGTGGAATCGGGCCGAGATCGGATCGATTCAGATTCAGATTCTGCACCGTCGCGCCGGGGAGAACCGGCGGCGTTAGGAGAGCGGCTCCGAACACTAGCCCGCGCCCCGGCTGCATGCGGATCTGGCTGGCTGATGTTTTTGCGCCGAACCGAATTTGTTGGAACGTGATGGACGGCTGGGCAAGCCAGAGCCCCAGGGGTCCGCCGCCGCCGAATTCGGCGACAGCCTGGAGTCCGAATGGCAGGGTGAAGAAGGCCGCTGCGTTGGCTTGCTCCTTATGCTGGGCGGTCAACAACTGCCGGGCGGCCATGACGGGCTGCACCGGCACCAGAGTCACGGTGGAGACGCCGATCTGCGCACGGTCGCCATCGTTGGGCGAATAGGCACGATCGGGAAACGGCAGGAGCTTCGGGTTTGGGATGTTGGTGATGGCCTCCCACGATACCTGCGGCAATGCGAACAGATGCAGGTTGTAGCCAAGCGTCTGCATCATGGGGCCGTCGAAGGACAGCGGCACCTGCCCCGCGGGAACCTGTGAGGGCTGTCCGAGACAGACTCCCCATTGATCGGACGCGCCGGAGATGTCGAGCAATCGCCGCGGCTTCTCGGGCTGCGTACCGATGTGGGACAAAAAAGTCCGCCAGAGCGAGGTGTCGGGATCCGACGGGGCACCTTGCGGAGCCGGCACAAAAACCTGCAGGAATCGTGGAGGGTCCTGGAGAGGAATGGAGATCTCGACGGATGGGGGCTCGACTGCCGTCCACTTCACGAACATGCGCAGCGTGCCGGTGACTGCGTCGCGGCGCCTCTCATCGATGGGTTCGAAGTTTGCCGCGTAAGGGTCGGGGAGCGTGGGCAGTAATTGGTAGATGCCGAACTTCAGTTCGACGAAGGCATCGGCGAGTTGCAGGTTTTGGCCGGGTGTGCCGCTGACGGTGATCTCGGACGGCAGCGTTGTCGTAAGCAGCGCGTTGGCAGCCGCGATCGCCATTTTTCCGCGGGGCGGCGCATCGGGCGGACGCCCCCACCCGAGAGTGAGATTCCGGCCGAGCGGGTTATCGGCAATGTGCAGGCTCGCACTCGGCTCGTGGATTCGCAGGGGTTTGCCGTCGGCGCTTTTGAGTTTGGGGATTTCGGCGCTGACGACGCCGTTCGCCTGCAGCAGGTCGGAGCCACCTGTGCGGGAATGGCGGAATTCGAGCGACTCGGCGGTCCAGGTGAACAGTTGTAGGAGCGTGATACCGGGGTCGGATTCGTTGGTATCGGTCCAGGCAGGAACTTGGACGAATGCGCCGCCGGTCTGGCCGACGGTGGCCGCGAGGGTGGTGGTGCTGTTGCCGGCGCCAAGCCACGAGTCCTTCAGCTCCAGCGCCTCCTTCTGCAGACCGTCCCAGGTGACGAAGAGTCCTTCGAGATTCAGGGCGATGGCTCCGCCGCTTCCGGCGTCGAAGGCGATTCCATCGGCGCCTATGTGAGACGTGAGAAGCGACCAGCCGCCTCGGGAAATAGAGGAGCCGCTGAATGTGGCCACCCGGGAGTCGATGGCGGGGAGTGCGGACGCATCGGCTGTAAAGGGAATCACGAGCCCGGCTGGACCGGCGAAGGCCGCGTCCTGCGAACGGGTGAGTGTGACGGTGGCTCCGCTCTGCGCGATGGTCGCGGTGTCTGCTTGAACGGACGCGCGCGGTCCGGGCGGGAACGTAAAGGTCGCGGTGGCGGGTACCGACGCTGGCGAGCCTTCGGCGTTCGGTGCGGGGACGACACGCAGCACCATTTGAGTTGGCGCGCTGATGCGGAAGTCAGGCGGTGTGGAGACGACGGATCCGGAAGCTTCGAGCAGTCCACTGGTGATGCGGAGCCCGGCGTATAACTGGGGGTCGGCGGTGTCACCGAGTAGTGAAGCGGCCACCCAAAGCGATCCAGGACCTAGCGAGATTCGGGTGTGCCCGAGCGGCGCAAATGTTCCGGTGAAGTAAAGGAGAGGCTGTACCGCACCTATCCGAATGACAGCCGTAGCCCGGCGGCCCAGTTGATCCTGTGGGTGCACGAATCCCTTCCCGCCCAGAGGCGTGTTACTCACCATAGCAGAGACAGGATCGACGGGCATAGAGTAAGAGACATGTTATTGCGAGTTATCTTTTTTCTATCGGTTTGTCTACTGGCTCCGATCGCTATGCCGCAGGCTTCCTCATTGCCCTACAAGAACTCGAAGCTTCCGATCGCTGACAGAGTCGCCGACCTGTTACAGCGCATGACGCTGGATGAGAAGGTCGCGCAGCTTCAGTGCATCCTCGACACGAACCTGATCCCCGGCATGGCGGGAATCAGCAAGGATGGCGCTCTGCTTCCCGATCAGGCAGCACGGCAAATGAAGAACGGCATCGGCCAGATCGCGATGCTGGCGTCGCCGCTGGGTGCGCGGGCATCGGCGGAGTTTCGCAACAGCGTTCAGAAATGGGTAGCTGAAAATACGCGGCTCAGCATTCCGGTGGTGTTTCACGATGAAGGGCTTAACGGGTATGCGGCTCTAGGCGGGGCGTCGTATCCGCAGGCCATCGGATTGGCCAGCACGTGGGATCCGGAACTGCTGCAGCGAATCTTCACGGAAGTCGCGAAGGAGGCGCGGTCGCGAGGGGTGCAGCAACTGCTGGCGCCCGTGCTGGATCTGGCTCGGGATCCGCGATACGGACGGATTGAGGAGACTTATGGCGAGGATCCCTATTTAGCGTCGCGATTGGGCGTTGCTGCGGTGCGGGGGTTTCAGGGCGGTGGCGCGCCGTATGGCAGTGATCATGTGATCACGACCGCCAAGCACTTCGTGCACGGGCAACCGGAGAACGGGACCAACGTCGGGCCCAGCGACTATTCGGAACGCGTGTTGCGCGAGGTGTTTCTCGCGCCGTTTGAGGCGGCAGTGAAGGAGGCGAAGATCGGGAGTGTGATGCCGTCGTATAACGAGATCGACGGGATCCCGTCGCATTCGAACCCGTGGCTGCTGGAACAGGTGCTTCGGAAAGAATGGGGCTTTCAGGGGCTCGCGGTTTCCGACTACTTCGGCGTGCAGGAATTGCTCTCTCTGCATCATGTGGTGACGAAGCCGGTGGACGCGGCGATGCTCGCGCTTCGCACTGGGGTGGATGTCGAGTTACCGATGCCGTACAGCTACTACCTGCTTCCGGCGGCAGTCCGGGCGGAGAAGATTCCGGTGGCGGTGGTGGACAAGGCCGTCACGCGAGTGCTGCGCAGCAAATTCGAACTCGGGCTGTTTGAGAATCCGTATGTCGATGCGGCGGCCGCGGAGGCGTTGTCGGGCGCGGAGGTTCATCGGGATCTGGCGCGGGTGGCCGCCGAACGCGCCATCGTCCTGCTGAAGAATGACGGCGGCGTGCTGCCGCTGGATCGCGCGCGGATCGGCACGCTGGCCGTGATCGGCCCGAATGCGGACAAGAAACGGCTGGGCACGTACAGCGGAGTACCGCCCTATTTCGTGATGGTGCTGGATGGGATTCGGGCGAAGGCCGGGTCGATGAAGGTGGTGTATTCGGAAGGCTGCCGAATCTCGGAGCCCGATACGGATCCGGTTTCGAATTTCATGAATTTCAATCCGCGCCAGCCGGATCCCGCGGACGAGCGGAAGCGCATCGCGGCTGCCGTGGAAGTGGCCAAGCAGGCCGATGCGGTGCTGCTGGTGCTTGGGGGTAATGAGACGGTATCGCGCGAGGCTATCGGGGCGGGTCTGTTTCCGGCGCCGCACCTTGGCGATACGGATTCACTCGAATTGCCGGGTTTGCAGAACGAACTGGCGAGGGCGATTCTCGATCTTGGCAAACCCGTGGTGGTGTTGCTGTTGAACGGCCGGCCGTATTCGATTCCGTATCTCGCATCCGCGGCGCCCGCGATAGTCGAAGGCTGGTATCTGGGGCAGGAGACGGGAAATGCGGTGGCGAACGTGGTGTTCGGCGATGTGAATCCGGGCGGGCGCTTGCCGGTGACCATCGCGCGGAATGTCGGCCAGTTGCCCGTGTACTACTATCAGAAGCCGTCGGCGCGGCGGGGCTATCTATGGTCGTCGAATGAGCCGCTGTTTCCGTTCGGTCACGGGCTGAGTTATACGACATTCCGGTACGGGGCCGTGAAACTCGCGCCGGGGAAGATGGCGCCGGACGGGAAAACCGTTGCGTCGGTCGAAGTGACGAACACGGGATCGCGAGCCGGCGCCGAAGTGGTGCAGATGTACATCCATCACAAGTCGGCCAGCGTGACCCAGCCGGTGAAGTTGTTGCGCGGCTTCGAGCGAATTCACCTGCAGGCGGGGCAGTCGCGCACGGTGGAGTTCCCGATCGGATTCGATACACTGGCGTTTCTCAATCGCGAGATGAAGAAGGCCGTGGAGCCGGGCGCAGTGGAGATCTTCATCGGCGGCAGTTCGGCGGCGAAGAACTCGGCGACTCTGGAGATTGAGTGAGCGAGTTAGTTCAGGCAATCGTATTCACCGGGCATATGATCGACGCTCCGGGCCGGGAGGTGCCGCGATTTCCGCCGTCGATGGAGGCCGCGGCACGCCGGGCAATCGGCGATGTGGTGCGACGGCTTCTGGCCTCGGCACCTGGTGAGGCGCTCGGGATTGCGGGCGGCGCGAGTGGCGGGGATATTCTGTTCCACGAAGTGTGTCACGGAATCGGAGTGCGCACGCGCGTGCTGCTGACGCGGGAGCCGGATGCGTTCGTAGAGGAGTCGGTGGCACCGGCGGGTGCGGTTTGGGTGCGGCGGTTTGAGGCGTTGCTCGAGTCGCGTCGCGATTCCGTCGAGGTGTTACAGGAGAGGCCGGAGGCGGGGAGTGTCTGGGAGCAGGCGAACCGGTGGATGCTCGACGAGGCGCTGGCGATGGGAGCGTCGAGGAAGACGGTGATCGCGCTGTGGGATGGGAAGTCGGGGGATGGGCCTGGGGGCACGGGGCATCTGCTGGATCTGGCGCGCGGGTCGGGGATGAGCGCGGAGGTGATTTACACGGGCGAGTTAGTGGGGGTTGACGGATGTTGTCATATGTGACAACAATACGGAGAGCGACAGAATGGCCGAGGCACGGAAAACTCGACCGGTCTCGTGGATTAAAGCGGCGCTGAAGGACTTTGAGTCTTTCCCCGGAGATGCGCAATCCCCGTTTCTAACGGCGCTCACGATCGCGGCCGAGGGCGGCAAAGCCGACATCGCGAAACCGATGCACGGCCTCGGTTCCGGCGTCTTTGAGATCGCTCTGGCGTACCGTGCTGACGCGTTTCGTGTTGTCTATGCTGCGCAACTCGCGGATGAAATCTGGGTCATCCATGCTTTCCAGAAGAAGTCGAAGCAGGGCATCAGGACGCCGAAACACGAGATCGACTTGGTGAAGGATCGGCTGAAGAGATTGAAGGAGGCGCTCCGATGAAAAGTAAGCAACTGGAACTGGTGCACGGTAGCGGAAACCTCTTTCGCGACCTCGAGCGCGAGAATGCCGACATCGAGCAGTTGAAAGCACTCCTGGCGGCGGAAATTATAAAGACGCTGGAGCGTGAGGAACTGACCGTGCGGGCTGCCCAAGCCCGAACTGGCTTTGCCGCGGCCGACTTCTCTCGGATCCGTAACGCAGATCTTTCGAGGTTCACCGCTGACCGATTAGTGTCCATGCTGAATAAGCTGGGATCGCGAGTCGATGTGAAGATCCGAGTTACCCGGCCAAACGGGCGCCGGGCGAAGCTAGAGGTTTAGATCACCGAAGCTTATGCTCTCAGCAACTTATCCACCACGTTCCCCGCGACATCGGTGAGGCGGAAGTCGCGACCCATGTAGTGATAGGTGAGTCGCGTGTGATCGAAGCCGAGGCATTTCAGGAGCGTCGCTTGCAGATCATGCACGTGGATGGGATCCTCCGTGATATTAAAACCTAACTCGTCCGTCTTCCCGACCACTTGGCCGCCTTGAATTCCGCCGCCTGACAAAAACATGCTGTAGGCCAGAGGATGGTGATCGCGACCCGCATTCTCCGGATCGCTGGTCTTGCGAATCTCGACCATCGGCGTGCGCCCGAATTCCCCGCCCCAAATGATGAGCGTGTCATCGAGCATCCCGCGCTGCTTCAGATCCTTAATCAGCGCGGCCGTTGGCTGATCGGTGATGTCGCAGTTCTTCTTCAAGTCGCGATTCAGATAGGTGTGCTGATCCCAACTGGCGTGCATCAGCATGACGAATCGGACGCCGCGCTCCACCATGCGGCGGGCCAGTAGGCAGTTAGTGGCGAACGGCGCCATCGGCTTCTTGCCGATTCCGTACATGTCGAGCGTGGCCTGCGACTCCTTCGAGAAGTCGAGCAACTCCGGGCCGGCCATCTGCATGCGGAATGCGAGTTCGTAGGCGTTGATGCGGGCTGCGATTTCGGCATCGCCGGTTTCGGCCAAACGCTCCTGGTTCAGATCACGAATGGTGTCGAGCGCCGCACGCTGCCGGTCTTTGGTGACCGCTTCGGGGTTGGAGAGATACAGGATAGGATCGCCCGAGCCGCGAAACATCACGCCCTGATAAGTGGACGGCAGAAATCCACTCATGAAATTCGATGCACCGCCGCTGGTGCCGACTCCCGAACTCAGCACCACGAATCCCGGCAGATTCTCAGACTCGCTGCCGAGCCCGTACACGGTCCACGCGCCGAATGTCGGGCGGCCGAACTGCGTCGATCCCGTCATCAGCAGCAACTGACCGGGGTGATGATTGAACGCGTCGGTGTGCATGGATCGCACCAGGCAGATGTCATCGGCGACAGTCGCCAGATTCGGAATGTAGTCGGATAACTCCATCCCGCATTTGCCGTAGTGCTCGAACTTGCGAGGGCTCGCGAGCACGGCGGCGTTCTTTTTGATAAACGCGAGTTTCAGTTGTTTGGTGAGCGACTCCGGCAGTGCCTGCCCCTGCATCTTCTCGAGCGCGGGTTTGGGATCGAACAGATCGATCTGGCTTGGCGCGCCTTCCATGAACATGAAGATCACGTTCTTGGCCTTGGGCGGGAAGTGTGGCTTCTTCGGCGCCAGCGGATCCGTGCGCACCGATGCGCGGCCGTCGCGAGCCAGCAGATGAGCGAGCGCGGCGGTCTCGAGACCGAATCCGCAGGTGCGGAAAAATGCTCGCCGTGATTGAATGCGTGCGAAGTCGCGAACGTCCATAGCTACTCCCTTGTGATGAATTCGTCGAGATTGAGCAATACCCGGCTGGTAGCTACCCATGCCGCGCGCTGATCCGGCGTCGTGCCCTCGATGTCGAAAGGCAGCATGGCCGCAGCCGATTTTTTATCGGTGAGGAAGGCAGTCCGCTCCGAATCGAGATATCGCGAAAGACGCTCGCGCTCGCGGGCTTGCGGCGGGCGGCCGAGGCAGAGTTCGAAAGCGTAATCGAGCCGGGTTTGCGGTTGCGGATCCTCGAGCAACACACGCCGGGCGAGCGCCTGTGCGGCTTCAAAGAACACAGGATCATTGAGCAGATTCAGCGCCTGCAGCGGTGTGTTCGAACGGCGGCGGCGCGTGCACGTCGTGTTCGAATCGGGTGCATCGAAGTTACTCAACAGCGGGTAAGGCGTGGTGCGCTGATAGTGGATGTAGAGCCCGCGGCGGTAGGCATCGGCACCCTTGCTCTCCACCCATTTGACGCTATTCGCGTAGCCGAGTTCCGCGACGCCCTTCGGCTGCGGGGGCTTGACGCTACGGCCGCCGATTTCGGGATTCAATAATCCAGAGACCGACAGCGCTGCATCGCGAACTAACTCGGCGGGCAATCGGAGGCGTGACTGCCGCGCGATCAGACGATTCTCCGGATCCCGCGACTCCAGTTCCTTGCGGGCGTGCGACGACTGCCGGTACGCCGCCGAAGTCACGATCAACCGGTGCATCTGCTTCATGCTCCAACCGGAGTCGACAAACTCGGCTGCCAGCCAATCCAGCAGTTCCGGATGCGTTGGAGCTTCGCCCTGTGTGCCGAAATCTTCCGAAGTACGCACCAGGCCGATGCCGAAAAACTCCTGCCACATTCGGTTGACCGTGACGCGAGCCGTCAGCGGATTCGATGGCGACACCAGCCAGCGCGCCAGCGCCAGGCGATCGTGCTGCTCTCCGGCGAGCGGAGGAAGTATGGCCAGCGTGTTCGGTTCCACGGGATCGCCGACGTTCTTGTAGTCGCCTCCGAGATGGATATGACTCTGCGAAATGGACGTGTCCGTCTCCATCACCGGCGCCTGCGTGTACGGCGGGAGCGCGGCAGCCAACGCTTGCAGTTTCTCCCTTACCGACTTCAGCGACTCGGCGAGAGCTTTGTTCTTGCTGAAATCCGGGCCGATGTGATCGACGAAGTAATCGATCAGCCGGTCCTGCTCGCGGCGCGAGCGATTCGTCGCATCGCCGGTCAGAATCTTGCGCTCGCCATCGTATCCGGCACGGAATTCGGTGAGTTGAAAGTCCCACTCCAGATCCTTGCCCTGATTCGTGTAGGCCTGCTTCAAACGCGCTTCCCATTGCGCTTCGAATTCGGGAATCCTGTACTCGGCGAGAAGCTTTTCGCGCGCGGCGCGATACTCGGGCAGCGCTTCCAGATAGGGCCTCACCTCACCCGGCAGCGGCGCGTCGATGTTCTGCTCTTCGGCATTCTCGAAGAACGCGAACATCGAGTAGTAATCCTTGTGGCTGATGGGATCGAACTTGTGATTGTGGCACTGGGCGCAACCAACCGTGAGGCCGAGCCATGTGGTGCTGACGGTGTTCGTGCGGTTGATGATCTGTTCGAAGCGCGCCTCCGCCCGATCGACACCGGCCTCGCGGTTCGTGAGCGTGTTGCGCAGGAATCCGGTGGCGACCTGCTGTTCCACGGTCGCGTGCGCCAGGAGATCGCCGGCGAGTTGCTCAATCGTAAACTCGTCGAACGGCATGTCGCGGTTCAGCGCGTCGATCACCCACTGGCGATAGCGCCACGCCCACAGCCGTCCACGATCCTTCTCATATCCGTCGCTGTCGGCGTAGTGGGCCAGATCGAGCCAGTGACGCGCCCAACGCTCGCCATAGTGCGGCGACGCGAGTAGACGGTCGACGGTGCGTTCGTAGGCATCGGGCCGGTTGTCGGCGAGGAAAGCGTCGACCTCGGCGGGAGTGGGCGGCAGTCCGGTGAGGTCGTAGGAGACACGGCGCAACAGCGTGCGGCGATCCGCTTCGGGCGACGGCTCGATGTTCTCCGACTCCAGCTTCGCGAGCACGAATGCATCGATCGGATTCCGGATCCAGGCGCGGTAGCGTACGTCGGGCGCCGGAGACCGGTGGACCGGCAGAAAACTCCAATGCTTCGGCGCGACAGCCTTGGCCGCGGTGGCCGGCCACTTCGCGCCAGCATCGATCCACGCGCGAAGATTCGCGATCTCGGCTTCGGTGAGCGGTGCGCCAATGGGCGGCATCGCGAAACCCCTCTTGGTGCTGGTAACGCGAACGATCAATGTGCTGCCAGCACTGTTGCCGGGCACGATCACCTTCATCGCGGACTCGCGATCGTCGAGGCGCAGTCCCTTCATCTGCTGCTGAGCGCCGTGGCAACCGGAGCATCGCTTCGCAAACAAGGGCTGCACGTCGTGTTCGAAATCGACGGGTGCGCCGCAGGCGAGCGCGGCAACGACCAGGCCCAGGATCGTGAGTCGCATTTCTGTTTATTGTATGCCCGCGACGGGTGCGCCGAAGCGTTCACGGATCAGCGCGAGTGCCTGCTCGCGATCGTGGATGACGCCTTCGAGTTGCGCATCCTCCACCACCTGCAGCATTTCGCTGAACCGCGGGCCGGGCCGGTAGCCATCGGCGATGAGGTCGTTTCCGGTGACAAGAGGAGGCGGCTTTAGCTGCTCCGGCGGGGTCTCGTGCATTTTGTGCGATACGAACTGATATGTGTCGAGATGGCCGTTGCTGTTGAGGCAATCGAGGCGGTGCAGTTCCAGGTGCTGGTGGAATTCAGGCAAGCGCAGGAAGCGTTTGAGCGTGCTCTCCTTCATGTTCGACACATCTTTGAAGCGCATGTGATTCGCGATCAGCGCGACTACCTGTTCGCACTCGGCCCGGCTGAACTTCAGTCGATTCATGATGCGCTTTGCGATCTCGACGCCGAGTTCGACGTGGCCATCGAAGCGGATGCGATCCGGCGCGCGACGGAACGTACCGGGCTTGCCGGCGTCGTGCAGCAGGACTCCGAGTGCGAGTTCGGGAGTAGGATGCCGCAGACCGTCGAGCATCATCATCGTGTGCGTCCACACGTCCCCTTCGGGGTGGTACTCGGGCGGCTGTTCCACGCCGTGCATGGCGGCGATTTCGGGCAGGATGTCGGCCAGCAGACCGCTCTCGTCCAGCAGTTCAAAACCGCGGCGGGCGGCGCCTTCGGTGAGAATACGGACCAGTTCGCCGCGAATGCGTTCAGCGGATACGCGAGTGATCAGCGGATGCAGGCGCAGGATGGCAGCCATCGTTTCGGGCGCGATGGCGAACTTCAGGCGCGCGGCAAACCGGACCGCCCGTAACATCCGAAGGTGATCCTCCCGAAACCGCCGCTCCGGATCACCGATGGCGCGGATGATTCCGTTGTGCAAGTCGGCGGTGCCGTCGACGTAGTCCGTTACTTCGCCGGTGACGGGATCCATCAGCAGAGCATTCACGGTGAAATCGCGGCGGACGACATCTTCGCAAGCGTCTGTTTCAAACACGACCTGGCCGGGATGGCGGCCGTCGGCGTAGGCATGGTCGCTACGGAAGGTCGCAACCTCCACCTGGGCACCGGCGTCGCGTACCAGCACTACGCCGAAGTGCGCGCCGACGCGGTTTGCATCGGGATATAATTGCAGCACCTGATCGGGTGTAGCATCGGTGGCGACATCGTAGTCCTTAGGCTCCGCCCCGAGCAGCAGATCGCGCACGCAACCACCCACCAGGAAAGCCTGGAATCCCGCGGCGTTCAGTCGTGCTGAAACGTTTCGAGCAAGCGCCGCTGCGGTGGTTCCCCCCATGCTTCTGATCGTAGAATAGAGTCGGGCCTAACTTCCAAAATTCGCAATGTCATCCAACGTGAGTAATCCGGAAGGCTCCGGACGATCCGGCGTTTCTCCCAAGATCGTCGTTGCTACCACGGTCGCACTCGCCTTCATCAGTTTCTGGCGCGGCGCGGCCATCGTGCTCAGCGATCTGGCTTCGTCGGCCTTCTACGCGGGCGGCATTGCGGAGCAGGCCATCGGCAAGTCCGGGGCGTGGTTCGTGCTCGGCGTGATGTTGTTCAGTTTCGCCGTCCGCAGCGTGTACCTGGAAAGCTGCAGCATGTTCGTGCGCGGCGGGGTGTACGTGGTGGTACGCGACAGCATGGGCCGATTCATGGCGCGGCTCTCGGTGTCGGCACTGGTGTTCGATTACATCCTGACGGGCCCCATCAGTTGCGTCAGCGCGGGGCAGTATCTCGGCCGGCTGATGAATGAAATCGCGGACCTCGCTCACCAGCCCTATCATGTGAATCCGAACTACTTCGCAGCCTTCTTCGGCGTTCTGGTCACCATTTATTTCTGGTGGAACAACACCAAGGGCATGCATGAATCGAGCGGCAAAGCGCTGCGAATTATGCAGATCACCACCGTGATGGTAGTCGCCCTGGTGATCTGGTGCCCGCTGACTTTGCTGATCTACGGACCTCGAAGTTATCCGCTCGCGCCGGTTCCGTCGAACCTGCACTTCAGTCCGGAGGCTTTGGGGTGGTTGAAGAATACCATCTGGATTCAGATTCCCGCCATCACGATGGTGGTCGCGTTCGGACACGCGCTGCTGTCGATGAGCGGGTTCGAGACGCTGGCGCAGGTCTATCGCGAGATCGCCTATCCGAAGCTGAAGAATCTGAAAATCACCGCCAACATCGTGTGCGTGTATGCGGTGATCTGCACCGGCGCGCTGACGGTATTCGCGGGCTACATCATTCCCGATAACCTCCGTCATGAGTACACGGAAAACCTGCTCGGCGGACTCGCGATGAATCTGGCGGGGCCATACCTGCTGCGGCTCGGCTTCCACATGTTCGTGGTCGTGGTGGGCGTGCTGATTCTGTCGGGTGCAGTGAACACGTCAATCATCGGCGCGAACGGCGTGTTAAATCGCGTCGCCGAAGATGGCGTTCTGCTGGACTGGTTCCGCAAGCCGCACAAACGTTTCGGCACCACGTTCCGCATCATCAACGCCATCGTGCTGCTGCAACTCGCGACCATCGTTGCCAGCCGCGGCGACATGTATCTGTTGGGTGAGGCCTACGCGTTCGGCGTGGTCTGGAGTTTCTTCCTGAAATCGCTGGGCGTGCTGGCGTTGCGTTTCATCCGTCACGACCAGGAGTACAAGTTCCCGTTCAATTTGCATCTGGCCGGGTGGGAACTGCCGATCGGCCTGGGCATGACCACGCTGATGTTAGGCTTCGTGGCCATCGCGAACCTGTTCTCCAAGCAGATTGCAACCATCTACGGACTGGCGTTCACCATCATTCTGTTCGTGATCTTCACGGTGTCCGAGATCGTGAACACCCGCCGGCGGAAGCACGAGTTCAAGGCCATGGAGGAGTTTAATCTCGACCATCAGGCGCAGGTGGACTCGTCGGTGATTCACGCCCGTCCGGGTTCGGTGCTGGTGGCGGTCCGCGACTACAGCAACATGGATCACCTGAAGCGTGTGCTGCGCAAGACGAATCTGCGGCGGCACGACATTGTGGTGATGACGGTTCGTCCTATCTCGACAGGCGCCGGCGAGTACGATCTCTCGGACGACCAGATCTTCAGCACCTACGAGAAGGAACTGTTCAGCCACGTGGTAGAGATTGCGGAGAAAGAGGGCAAGACCGTCGAGTTGCTGGTGGTCCCCGCGGTGAATCCGTTCGATGCGATGGTGCAGGCGGCGGCCAGTTTGCGCGCTTCGCGATTGGTGACGGGCGTGTCGGCGACGATGCAGTCGGAAGAACTGGCGCGACGTATCGGACTCGCATGGGAGCACCTTCCCGAACCGCGGCATCCGTTCTCGCTCGAAGTGATCCGCCCGGACCGGCACTCGGTATTCGTGAACCTGGGGCCCCATCCACCGAGGCTGTGGCCAGAGGACCTGGACCGGCTGCACGATCTGTGGCTGCAGTTATCGGAGGACGAGAGCGTCGGATCGAAACTGCATCACCGGGACGTGCTTGGGGTGGCGCTACGCAGGATGGAGCGGGACCTGACAGGAGAGCGCCGGGTGGATGTTATCGATGATCTAAAGCGGGAGTTACCGGCGGACCAGACGAACGAGACCTGACGGCTACTTCTTCGTAGCTTTGCGGGCCTTCTTCTTTTCGGCCGGAGCTTCCTCAGCGGCTACCGGTTCCGGCTCGGGCTCCGGTGCGGCGATTGCTTCGTCATCGGTGCCGCCGGGATTCACGCTAGCCGCCACTTGGGCGAATAACGCGGCTTTCTGCAAGTCCTTTTTCGATGGCGGCGCCTGCTCGTGCCGGTAATCATGATCGTGATAGCAGGTGCGGCAACGAACCTTGGCCACCTCGCCGTCGACGATGGAAACGATCGAGTGATTCGTGATCCGGCGGCACTTGATGCAGTGGTCGTCTATTACGTCGCCTAATCGGTAGTCAGACATGCTTGTCTCTAACTTCTCCCCGGCTTTCGTGAGTATACCGGATTTCACTAATTCCGAGAATAGTCAATCGGCGGTACGCGCATGAATCGACATCTTCATACCGTTACGGGGACGCAGGGTGATGAGGGCTCGATGCGCGACCGGATGCCCAGGAACCAGCCTCAACTTCCAGCGCTGGCCGATGGCCGCCAGCATCAGCACCGCTTCCATCCAGGCGAAATTCTCGCCGATGCAGACGCGAGCGCCACCGCCGAACGGGAAGTACGAGAACTTCGGGCGAGCGGCGCGGAGTTCCGGAGTCCAGCGACCGGGGTCGAAACGTTCTGGATCGGGCCACCAGCGCGGATCCCGATGTACGACGTAGGGACTCATGATCACGATCTCGCGAGGCTCGATGGTGTATCCGCCCACCTCATACGTCCGCGATGCCATCCGGCCGATACTCCAGGCCGGCGGGTAGATGCGCATGGACTCGGCCACCACAGCTTCTGTGTACTTGAGACGCGCGAAGTCATCCGGCGTGGGTGGACGGCCACCGAGCACCTCGTCGAGTTCGGCATGAAACCGCGACTCCGCTTCCGGGTTCTGCGAGAGCAGGTACCAGGTCCAGGTTAGTGCATTCGCGGTGGTCTCGTGGCCGGCGAGGAACAGCGTTAAGGACTCGTCGCGAATCTGTTCGTTCGACATGCCGCCGGTGCCCTCTTCGTCTTCGGTCAGCAGCAGCATCGAAAGCAGATCGCCGCGATCCTCTCCGCTTCGGCGCCGCTCGCCGATGATGCGGTAGATCGTCTCGTCGAGTTGAGCCCGCGCGCGTTCGAAGCGGCGTACCGAGGGCAGAGGCAATCGCTCCAGGTACTCGGAAAACGGCATCATCACGAGTTCGAACAGGTGCAATACGGCGTTTAGAGACTCGCCGATCTGCGCCGCTTCCGATTCCACATCGGCGTTGAATAATGTTTTGGCCACGACAGCGAGCGTGAGCCGCATCATCGCGGTAGCCACGTCGAAGGTGTCACCGTCTTGCCAGCGGTCGCGGTCGCGGATGGCGTAATCGATCATCGTTTGGGCATACCCGGCGAGCCGCGCGCGGTGGAAAGCGGGCTGCACCAGGCGGCGCTGGCGAGTGTGGAGAGGAGCCTCGCTGGTGAGGAGGCCTTCGCCGAGCAGGACCTTCGAGCGTTGCAGGACGCGGCTCTTGATGAAGTCGTGCTGGTGTGTGATGAGCACGTCCTTCACATAGTCGGGATGGGCGAGTTGATAGATGCCCTGGCCGCCGATGCGGAAGAACGAGATGTCGCCGTAGTCGCGCGCAGTACGAAGCAGGAAGGCAGGTGCGTCCCGTCGAAACGCCCGGAAATGGCCCAGAACAGGAGGATTTCTCGGACCCGGCGGGCGCGCAACGGCAGGAGCCAGCATGCAAGCTCTATTCTAGATCACGCCGCAGAGTGACGATCGCCTGCGCCTCGGCGGAGCGGCCTTCTCCGACGGGCCCCACCTTCTCGGCGGTCTTGAATTTCACCGATACGCGGTCGAGCTCCAGATACAGGATGGACGCGAGTTTCTCGCGAATCGGCAGGCGATAATCCTTCAATTTGGGGCGTTCCAGGATCACCGTTGTGTCGATATTCACGAGCGAATATCCGCGGTCCCGCACCATCGTGAGCGCATGTTCCAGAAATCGGATGGAGTCGGCTCCTTTCCACTGAGGGTCGGAATCGGGGAAGTGCATGCCGATATCGCCGAGCGCGGCGGCGCCGAGCAGTGCGTCTGTAACGGCATGCAGCAGGACGTCGGCGTCCGAGTGTCCTTCGAGTCCGAATTCCGCGGGAATCGTGATGCCGCCAATGATGAGCGGGCGTCCCGGACCGGTGCGGTGAACATCCCAGCCGAGGCCCGTTCGAAACTCCGTCAAGGCGTGATACGCTCCGGGGTCTGTTCGGCGAGAAAGAGGCGCGCGAGGTCCATGTCGCTGGGCTTGGTAATTTTGATATTGCGATCGGTGCCCTGAACAACGCTGACGTCCACCTGCTCGAGACGTTCCACCAGGCTGGACTCGTCGGTACCTGTGAACCCATCCTCGGAGGCCTTTTCGAAAGCCTGCTTGAGGAGGTTGAAGCGAAACACCTGGGGCGTCTGCGTGAGCACCAGGTGCTCTCGAGGCAGCGTGGCTCGGACCTTGTCCTTGTGGACACGTTTCACCGTGTCGACAGGGACGATGCCGACTATCGCGGCACCCGTTTCAGCGGCGGTCTGGATGACCTGATCGATCAAGTCGGACTCAATGAACGGGCGGACGGCATCGTGGACCGCGACGAGGTCGGTGTCCAGGCTGAGCGTTGCCAGCGCGTTCTGCACCGACGCCTGACGGCTGTCGCCGCCCTCCACCAGACGGACTGGTTTGGTGAGCCGCTCGTTGCCGAGTAACTCGGAGACCCAGGCAATATCGTCCGCGCGCAATGCCACCACTATCTCCGAAACCACCGGGCAGGCGTCGAACTTCCGGATGGTGTGGAGGAGAATCGGCGAGCCGTCCAGCAGCATGAACTGCTTGCGGCTGGTCCCGGTCTTCTCAGGCTGGGCTTTCATCCGCGTTCCGAAGCCGGCAGCCGGGAGTATGACGGAGACTTTCATCTGGAGTTTCTCATTGTACGTCAGGTAGAAGGCTGCGCCGGTGCGGGCTCTTTGTGCTCGCGCCGATCGGGGCGCGCGGCGGAGTCGTAGACGTGGTGGAGGCGATCGTCAAAGCGGCCGAAAATCATTTTGCCCGCGGTTGTTTGGAGAACGCTGGTGACCGCGATATCGATGGTCTTCGAGATCATGCGTTTCGCGTTATCGACGACTACCATTGTTCCGTCGTCGAGGTAGGCGACACCCTGGTTGTATTCCTTGCCCTCTTTGAGGATGAAGACGCGCATGGTTTCGCCGGGCAGAACGATCGGCTTCAGAGCGTTCGCGAGTTCGTTGATGTTGAGAACTTCGACGCCGTGGAGTTGGGCCACCTTATTGAGATTGAAATCGTTGGTGACGATCTTGCAATCGTACATTTTCGCCAGCTCAATGAGTTTCATGTCGACTTCGCGGACATTGGGGAAGTCGTCCTCGAGAATCTGGACATTGAGGTGAGGCATTTTCTGGATGCGCTGCAGGATGTCGAGCCCGCGGCGGCCGCGGTTGCGCTTCATGGAGTCGGCGGAGTCGGCCACCATCTGCAACTCGTGCAGGACGAATTGCGGGATGACGAGTGTGCCGTCGAGGAATCCCGTGTCGGAGATGTCGGCGATGCGGCCGTCGATGATGACGCTGGTATCGAGAATCTTGAACGTCGGCTTCCCGGCTTTCTCGCCGCCGAACAGCCCTCCGAGGGCGGCAAGATTCAACATGTCGCCTTTCTGGGCTCCGAGCACCAGGCCCACGTACGCCATTAACGCGAGCAGAAACAACTCCACGAACGGCACGGTACTGTAGTTATTCGGTAGGGCCTGTGTCAGTACGAGAGAGACCAGGTACGCGCCCAAAATTCCGAGCACGGAACCAAAAGCCGCGCCAATCAGACGTTTGAGACTGACCAGGCGGAGGCGAAGTTCAAATATTACGATTCCGCAGCCAAGCAAGATGCCAGCCATCGCGGCCTTCCAGCCATCGAGTTCGAACGGCCGAAGGTAGTAGGCGGCAGAACCGAGTACGAGTATGAATATGATTCTGATGATTAGGAGATCGGACATGAGCCCCCCAGCGAGTGGGTGATGCGACTCGGCAAGTGTTCACAGCTTAGCGAAGTATAACACCGGATTGGGTCAGCCGATGGAGATGATGTGGAAAATACAGACGAGGCCTCCCGCTGGGGAGACTACCGGGAGCGGCGGGAGTCAGGGTTGTAAACGGCCCTGAGCAGGTTAGGCGGAGGGCCGCCCATCAACGATTACAGGGCCTTCGCGAGCTCTTCAGCGAATGCGCTCTGGGGACCGTGCGGTCTGCGAGCGCTCCTGCCCTTCGCTCCACTAGCGGGACGCCGGACGTCCGGACGATCGCTACGCGGTTGCAGGGCGGCACCACCGACGGAAGTCCTCGCGCCTTTCGGCTTCGGAGGCTGTGCAGGATTCGCGCGCAGCAGCCGTTCTTCAAGCGGTGCACGATCGAACCGGCGGATGATGGAATTCATCTCCTCCTGATTCGGCGCTTCGATGAATGCGAAGCCTTTGGATTCCTGTGTTTCGGGATTACGTATGACTTTGACGTTGTCGGCCACGAGGTTTTCTGCGGTGAGCCACGATTTGATATCGTCGGCGGTCACCCACAGAGGGAGATTTCCGAGGAAAACGGTATAACTCATTCTGAGGTGCGATTAACTCCGTTTGATGTGTTGGGGATTTGCTTCTGGGAGTTGATCCATTGGAAGCAACTCCATGGTACCACGTTCCAGCTTGCGAACTCAACGCGGAAATCGGTGTAAATTGTCCGATTCGGAGAAATTACGGCCGGCTGCGGCGGTTTTGAATATCCGTCACGCAGCGTTTTGAACCGGTGCCACTCGACCATGCGATAATCCCGCGTATGCGCCTGCTTCCCGGGTTGATGCTGCCTGTCTTGGTGCTGGCGGCCGCACCGCCGGTTTTCCGGCTGCCCGGCACAGCACATCCCACCCGGTATGAACTGGAAGCTACTATCGTACCGCGACTCGGCGAGTTCCGTGGGACCGTGCGAATCGGCGTCGTGTTCGACCAGCCATCGAGCGAACTCTGGCTCAATTCGAAGGATCTGACCATCGATCGGGCCTCGGCAGGCGGGCACGTTGCGCAAGCGGCTGTGGCAGCTGGTGAGTTCGTCCATCTGCGGTTCCCGGAAACCCTGCCTGCGGGCCTCGCGCGTGTGTCTATCGATTACCACGGCGCCCTCAGCGATAAGGCCAACAGCGGAATCTACCGGAAGAAATCTGGCACGGACTGGTATGCTTTTACCACCTTCACTGCGATTGAGGCCCGCCGGGCATTTCCCTGTTTCGATGAGCCCGCCTATAAGACGCCCTGGCGCGTAATCCTGCACATTCCCGACGAAGATTTTGCGGCCTCCAATTCTCCGCTGGTGAGCGAAAGGGGAGAGGGTGGCGGCTTGAAGCGCGTCGAATTTGAGGAGACGCCCCCGCTTGCTACCGAAGTGGTGGCGTTCACAGTGGGGCCGTTCGACGTGGTGGACGCAGGGGTTGCGGGCGTGAATCGGGTACCTGTGCGGGTGCTGGTGCCTCGCGGGCGCGCGAGCGAGGCGGGCGCGGCCAAGCGAGCCGGCGCTGGACTCGTGGAGCAACTGGAGCAGTACACAGGCGTTCCGTACCCGTGGAAGAAGTTGGATCACGTGGCCGTGCTCGACATGCCGTACGGAGCGGTGGAGAATCCGGGATTGATCACGTACCGCGATCGTGGATTGTTGTCGAGCCGGGAGCAGGCGATCCGTGGGACGATGGCGCACGAACTCGCCCATCAGTGGTTTGGCAATCTGGTGACGCAGCGCTGGTGGGACGACGTTTGGCTGAGCGAGGGTTTCGCGACGTGGCTGGGAGGCAAGGTGAGTGGGGGCGTGGCGGAAGCGGTGGCGTCTCGCGAGAGGATCATGCAGGCGGATGAATCACCGAAGACGCGGCCGGTGCGGTTGGAGATGAACTCGCGCCAGGACATGGAGCGCGTCTACGGCCGCATCGTGTATCAGAAGGGTGCGGCGATCCTCTCCATGGTGGAGCACTGGGTGGGTGAAGAGGCATTCCGGCGGGGTCTGCACGCGTATCTGAAGGAGCATGCATTCGGGAGTGCGACGACTAGGGATCTGGAAGAGGCGATCGCGGAGTATTCGGGGAAGGATGTCGCGCCGGTGTTCGAGTCGTTCCTGAATCAGACCGGGTATCCGGTGGTGAAGGCCACGGTGGCGTGCGGTGGAGATGGAGCGAAGGTGCGGGTGGAAGCGGGCGGGTGGACGGTGCCGGTGTGTGTGCGTGGAGACGGTGGGGTTTCGCAATGCGTGGTTGTGCGGAATTCGGGCGAGATTGCGGCCGGACCGTCGTGTCCGAAGTGGGTGTGGCCGAATCGCGATGGGTCGGGCTATTATCGCGTGGCGCTGACGCCGGAGCAGATGCAGGCGGTGGTCGGGAAGGGATGGACCCAGTTGAACCCATCCGAGCAGTTGGATGTCGCGAATGAGTTGGTTCGGACGTCCCAAAAGTAGTTCTCGAGAACTGGCTCTAGATATAGCCAAGGGCTGCGCCCTTGAAATCCCAAGGAGAGGCTGACGCCAGACTACGGCGCCTCTTTGCGGCTTGACGACCTTGCGTGATCATCGTCTTCGAGTCCATTGACGATTCGCGTGATGCCGTCCTTGATCAGCGGCAGGTGGAAGTTGATCAGCAAACCGAGACGCTTGTCGGCGAGCCGGAGATAGGTCAGAAGTTGCTTCTTGTGGACCGGGGCCAGGGACTCGACCGATTTGATCTCTACAATGATCTTGTCTTCGACCACCAGATCGGCTCGGAATCCGGTATCGATCCGGATATTCTCGTAGACCACCGGGATCGCCTGCTGGCTCACCGCATGGAGGCTCCGGCGGCCCAACTCATACGCCAAAACTGTTTGATAAACCGACTCCAGCAAGCCTGGGCCAAGTGTTGTATGAATGCGGAAGGCGGCGCCCACGATCTCTTTGGCAATGGCGTTCTCGGTCATCGCAACCTTCTTTGATTTCTCGCCAAGTCGCCAAGACGCAAAGAACGCCACGGCTGCCTGGGGCTGGGTTGATTCCACCGGCCGCCCGGACAGATGATTTTGGTGATGAGCCAAATCCTCTGAGGAGGCGACCGATGGAAACCGTCGCGAAGCTTTTTCAACGCTTCCTGGTCTTTGTATCACTGTTTCGACCGCATGGTCATCCAGGGATACCTGCCCTCGCTGACTCGCCCCGAACACATCGTGCATTTCTTCCGTGATGTGCATGGCCAGTATCCCATCACCCCGCAAGTCCTGGCCAAGCGCACCCTGGAATACCGGGGATGGGTGGAAGGGTATTCCCGCAACCACAAGATCCCCCTGGTGAAAGCGGAAAAGGGTGTGAGCAAGGAGGACTTGGTCCGGCCTCACCTGCAACGCATGGAGCGCCGGAATCAACACGGCGTGTATTTCATCTTCACGAGCATGGAGATGGGCAGTACATTTAATAGGCTCGTCTGGGGAATCTGTGGGTGAGTAGCGGGGTTCAGCGCTCAGGTTGAGTGAAGAAGCGGTAGAACTTCCGGCAGGTGGAGTCGAAGGATCGTTGCTCATCTTCCCAGCCGTTATGGATCAGCGGGCCGCCGTCGTCGTGGATGACGTTACGGACCAACTGCTCTGCGGCGACCTTTCTCAGAGAAGGATCATC
>JBBQGE010000063.1:0-35495 GCA_038322675.1 Bryobacterales bacterium | reverse complement strand
TCAGGCATCGGGAGCGAGTTCGGTCTGGCGCTTAGTAAGGGTGAGAAAAACGGTCCGTTCAGCCCAGTCAATACGGTCAACGGCCGACTTCGGAAGAATGAACTTGCGGCCGGGCAGAAGGGTGTGCGTGACGCCGAGAATCTGGGGGATTTCCCATCCACGATCCTCGATCAGCAGATCGTCGACCTGCCCGGCGCTGCCGTCGGTCGCCTCTAGCGTGTAGCCCGAAATCTCGCGAAGACTTCGCAGATTCGGGCCGCTGGTTTCGATAGGCTCGTGCTGTTCCGGAGTGATGCCGGGCATCGGAGTGGGTGCGAGCACGTATCCGGTGGCAACATCGAAGGGGCCAGCCCAGTAGCCGGGCCAGTTGTAGTAGGCGGCGAGTTCGATTTCGTGCTGCCGCGCCACGGGCATACTGGTGCTGACGTCGGGACTGTTCTTCACCTGATCGCGAGTTACGCGAACCCGCAGGTGATGCGGTTCAACGGCCTCCACCGACACTGGGGACAGAAGGACCTCGCGGCCCATCAACCAATTGCCCGTTGAAACTACGAAGTAGCGCACGCGCCAGCCGTGATCTTCGAAGTAGATGTCGGATACATGACCGATTTCGCCGTCCGTGGCGTGGATTCCGAAACTCTTGAGCGATTTGCCGTGATGGAGCATAAGCCCTCCGAAGGTACGATGCCTGCCGGGCGCTCCCGGTGACTACGAAATCGAACTTTGAAGCCGGGGTGTGAGTACCAGCATCCAATGTCGAGCCATGGCGAGACCTGCGCTCATTACGGTGGATGACGATCCGGACGTGCTGAAGGGAATCGAGCGCGATCTGCGAAAGCGATATTCGGAGAAGTATCGCGTACTGGCCGCGGACTCCGGTGCGGCGGCCCTCACGCTCCTCGATCGTCTCAGCGTCCGCAACGAACCGGTAGCGCTTCTCCTGGTGGATCACCGGATGCCGGAGATGAACGGTATCGAGTTTCTCTCGCAGGCGTTGCCGCGCTATCCAAACGCCAAGCGGGTGCTGTTGACCGCTTATGCGGATACGGACGCCGCCATTCGCGCGATCAATGAAGTCCGGCTGAACCACTATCTGTTGAAGCCTTGGGATCCACCGGAAGAAAACCTGTTTCCGGTGCTCGACGATCTGCTGCAGGACTGGCAGGAAAATTACCGTCCGCCGTTTGAAGGGCTGCGCGTTCTGGGGACGCGATGGGCCTCGCACTCGTTCGAACTCCGCGAGTTTCTAGCGCGCAATCACGTGCCATACCGCTGGCTGGATGTGGATGCCGCGCGGACGGATTCGGAAGTCCGGAAGGCCTTGGAGTTTATTCCGGCCGATGACTTGAAACTACCGCTGGTGCTGTTTCCCGACGGCACCCGGTTATCGGAGGCGACACCGAGCGGTGTGGCCGACAAAATCGGATTCCGGCGCCGGGCTGACACCGATTTCTACGATCTGATTATCGTGGGCGGCGGCCCTGCCGGATTGGCGGCTGGCGTGTACGGCGCATCCGAAGGCCTGAAGACCGTCATCATCGAGCGCGAGGCTCCGGGCGGCCAGGCTGGGTCGAGTTCGCGAATTGAGAATTACCTGGGATTCCCGTCGGGGCTGAGCGGCGGCGATCTGGCACGGCGCGCAGTAGCCCAGGTGAAGCGATTCGGCGCGGAAATCCTGTCGCCGCAGGAAGCCGTTCGGGTTCGCGCCGAGGGTCCCTATCGCATTGTCACACTGATGGACGGCGCGGATTTGTCGTGTCATGCATTGCTGCTCGCGACGGGCGTGCAGTGGCGAAAAATCGACATTCCGGGCATCGACCGGCTGCAGGGAGCGGGCGTTTATTACGGCGCCGGATCCACCGAAGCGGTGTCGTGCCGGGACGAGACCGTCTATATCGTGGGCGGCGCAAATTCGGCAGGGCAGGCCGCAATGAATTTTGCGCGATTCGCGAGCCGGGTGGTAATCCTGGTCCGCGGCGAGTCGCTGGCCGCAAGCATGTCGAAGTATCTGATCGACGATATCGAGGCGACGCCGAACATCGAGGTACAGACGGGTTCGGAAGTTGTGGAGGTACATGGCGGAGAGCACCTGGAGGCGATTTCCATATCGTGCCGGCGTACCGGCAGCGTGGATCGTGTGCCAGCGTCGGCGCTGTTCGTCTTTATCGGCGCCGAGCCGAAGACCGATTGGCTGGATGGTTTTGTGAAGCGCGACGAGCGTGGTTTCATTCTTACCGGCGCGGATTTGAAGCGTGACGGCAAGCGGCCGGCATCGTGGACGGTGGATCGGGATCCGGGTCTTCTGGAGACGAGCGTGCCAGGGGTGTTCGCGGTCGGCGACGTGCGGCACGGGTCGGTGAAGCGGGTGGCGTCCGGAGTCGGCGAGGGTTCTATCGCGATCCAGTTCGTGCATCAATACTTGAGCAAGGTATGACGGCCATCGATGTGATTGAACGCCTCCGGCAGATTCCCGTCTTCGAGGATTCCCCACGGGAAGGACTCGAATGGCTGACGCCGCTTATCGAGATCCGGAGTTATGGCGCGGGCGAGATGCTGAATCGCGAAGGAGATCCAGCGGACCATCTCACGATCGTCTTTGACGGTGAACTCCGGGGCGCGGCGGAAAGCGAACTGGGCGGCACAGGGCGGACGTTCAGCGCGGCAACGGGAGAGATTACGGGCAAACTGCCGTATTCGCGGATGAAGAATTACCCGTTGACGATACGTGCCGTGGTGCCGTCGATGGTGGGATTGCTTCACGAGAGTCATTTCGCGGAGCTGCCGGAGCGGTTGCCGCGGGCCGCGGGGAAGCTGGTTCATGTGATGGCGGATCGCGTACGCGAGTCGACGCGGATCGAGCAGCAGAGCGACAAGCTGATATCGCTGGGCAAGCTTTCGGCGGGATTGGCGCATGAGCTGAATAATCCGGCGGCCGCTGCTCGGCGTGCGGCACAGAATCTGAGCGATGCCGTTCGAGCACTCCGAGCGGCCAATTTGAGACTGGTGAAGCACGGTCTGACAGCGGAGCGGCGCGCGCTGGTGGCGAGCATGGAGGAGCAGTGGGACGGGAACGCTCCAGCCGGATTGGATACCCTGGAGCGCAGCGATCGCGAGCAGGAGATCAGTGAGTGGCTCGAACAGCGCGGGGTGGAGAAGGCCTGGACGATGGCGCCGGACCTCGTCGACGCAGGCGCGACGCCGGACACGATGAGCGCGCTCGGGAAGGAATTCGACGGTGAGGTGCTGTCCGATGTCGTCGAGCGCATCACGGCATCGTCGAACATCGGCCGGCTCGCTCGAGAGATCGAAAGCAGCACGGCGCGGATCTCTGAACTGGTGCGCGCGATCAAAGAGTACTCGTACATGGATCAGATGCCGGAGCAGCAGATCGATGTGCATGACGGCATCGAGAGCACGCTGGTGATGCTGCGGCATCGTCTGAGGCAAGGCGTGAATCTGGTGCGCGATTTCGACCGCACCGCGCCGCGCATCTGCGCATTCGGCAGCGAGTTGAACCAGGTGTGGACGAATCTGATCGAGAACGCGCTGGACGCGATGGATGGCCGGGGGGACCTTCGGATCCGCACGCGGCGCGAGCCTGCGCACGTGCTGGTGGAGGTCTGCGACTCAGGACCGGGCATCGCGCCGGATATCCGCGACCGGATTTTCGATCCGTTCTTCACCACCAAACCGGTGGGCAAGGGAACCGGACTGGGGCTCGACACCGTGTATCGCATCGTGCGGAAACACCGGGGCGAGATCAACGTCGTATCCGAACCCGGCAATACGCGATTTCAGGTACGTTTACCAATTCCGAAGGGAGGGAACTGATGAGAGGTTGCGACCATTTGAAGCAAGCCAAGGAGTTTGGACCGAGGCCGCGGGTCTGTGAGGACTGCGTCAAGACGGGCGACAGTTGGGTACACCTGCGAATGTGCCTGATCTGCGGTCATGTCAGCTGCTGCGATTCGTCGAAGAACAAGCATGCGACGCGGCACTTTCACGACAAGAAACACGCGGTGATGCGCTCCACCGAACCCGGTGAAGAATGGGGCTGGTGTTACGTGGACGAAGTGGTGTTCGATCTCTCGGACGGAATCGAGCGGGTGCATATCGTAGGGTGAGGGGTTGCAACACGCGCGCGGGTTCAATACGATGCCAGCGTGCGCCCAATTCAAACCTTCAGCGTCATTCCTTCTTTACCGCCGGCCATTGAAGGGCTCCGCGGCATCGCGTACAACCTGCGCTGGTCGTGGGATCACGCGACTATCGAATTATTTCGCAGGCTCGACCGCGATCTGTGGGAGTCGAGCGGTCACAATCCGGTATCGATGCTCGGCAGCATCGAGCAGTCGAAACTGGAGGATGCGGCGGGCGATGATGCGTTCGTCGCCCATCTGCGGCACGTAGAGTCGGACCTCGAAAACTACATGTCGACCGAACCGAGGTGGTTCGATCACCTCTGCAAGGCGGTTACGGACCGGCCGCGCGTTGCCTACTTCAGCGCGGAGTTTGGGCTGACGGAGTGTCTTTCGATTTTCGCGGGCGGGCTCGGGATACTGGCGGGAGATCATCTGAAATCGGCGAGCGATCTGGGGCTGCCGCTCACGGGAATCGGGCTGCTGTATCAGCAAGGGTATTTCCGGCAGGCGCTGAATCAGGCGGGTTGGCAGGAGGAAGTCTGCGCGGACAACGACTTCCATAATCTGCCGTTGAGCCCCGCCAGCGGGCCCGACGGAAGTCTCCTGATCGTGTCCGTGCGGTTGCTGGATCGCGATGTATTCGCGCAGGTGTGGCGTGTGCAGGTAGGGCGCATCGCACTGTACCTGCTGGACACGAACATCGCGCGGAATGTTCAGCTAGCCGATCGTGACATCACCGATCACCTGTACGGTGGCGATCGCGAGATACGTATCCGTCAGGAGATCCTGCTGGGCATCGGAGGCTATCGCGCTCTGATGGCGCTGGGGCTGGAGCCGACCGTCTTCCACATGAACGAGGGACACTCGGCGTTTCTGGCACTCGAGCACGTGCGGCACCTGATGGGGAGCCGCGGCTTGAGTTTCGACGAGGCGCGGGAGCTTGCATCGGCCAGCCTGGTGTTCACCACTCATACTCCGGTGGAAGCGGGTCACGACTACTTCTCGGAGGAACTGGTTCAGCGCTACTTCGGTGCGTATCTGCAGAGCCTCGGCCTGACGATGCCACAGTTCATGGCACTTGGGCGGATCAGGCCGGACCAGGAGTTCTGCATGACGGTGCTCGCGCTGCGGCTGGCATCGCGATGCAATGGGGTCAGCAAACTGCACGGGGAAGTTAGTCGCCGTGTGTGGCAGCCATTGTGGCCGGGCGTCCCGCTGGACGAGATCCCGATCCGCCACGTGACGAATGGCGTGCACTTCCGCAGTTGGATGTCGCTGGAGATGAATCAACTGTACGACCGTTATCTCGGGCCGCAATGGCGCGAAGAGCCGGTGAATGGGAGTGTGTGGAAACGCGTGGAGTCGATTCCGGCGGAGGAGTTGTGGAGGACGCACGAACAGAGGCGCGTCCATCTGGTGACCTGGGCGCGCCGCCGCGTGCGGCAGCAACGAATCCGGCGTGGTGCGCCGCCGTCCGAGATTGCGGCGGCGGACGAGATTCTCGATCCGGATGCGCTTACCATCGGATTCGCGCGCCGGTTCGCCACGTATAAGCGAGCCACCCTCATATTGCGCGATATGGAGAGGCTGAAGCGCATGTTGCACAGTGCGGACCGGCCGGTGCAGATCATTTTCTCGGGAAAAGCTCACCCGCGCGACGAAGCGGGCAAGGAGCTGATCCGGCAGATTAGCACGGTAACTCGCGATCCGGAACTTGGGCGGCGCGTCGTGTTCTTGACGGACTACGATATGGCCGTGGCGCGCTATCTGGTGGAGGGTGTGGATGTGTGGCTGAACACTCCTCTGCGTCCGTACGAGGCGAGCGGAACCAGTGGCATGAAAGCAGCGGCCAACGGCGTCTTGAATTTGAGCGTACCCGATGGCTGGTGGGATGAGGTCTGGAATAATCCCGCTAACTCGCAGTTAATCGGCTGGTCGATCGGTTTGGGCGAGAATTATCAGGACCAGGAATATCAGAACGAGTTAGAAAGCAAAGCCTTATACGAGTTACTGGAGTCGGACGTTATCCCCGCGTTCTACGATCGTGGAAGCGACCGCGTACCCCGCCAGTGGATCGAGCGGATGAAGGCCAGCATCAGTACGCTCTGCCCCTTCGTGAATACTCACCGCATGGTCAGCGAATACATGTGCCACTACTACACGGAGGCTCACAGTCACTATCGAACGCTGAATGAGGGCGGCGCCGCACGAGCGCGGGCGCTATCGGCGTGGATGGCGCGAGTCCGCGAACAGTGGCCTCGGGTGCGAATTACGAGTGTGGAACGTCAGGCCGGTGGAACGCTTCCGGTGGGCACGAGCCTGCGGGTCCGTGCGCGCGTCGAGTTAGGGGAATTGCTGACAGACGATGTGAGAGTGGAATTATACATTGGGCGGCTGGACTCGTCGGGCGAGATCGTTGCTCCTTCGGCGGTAGAGATGCAAACGCCGGGAAAGCAGGCCGGTAACTATCTCTATGAAGCAGTTACCGGCTGCGCTCACAGCGGATTGCACGGATTCACGGTTCGGGTCCTGCCGAGTCATCCTGATCTGTTTGTGCCCTTCATTCCAGGCTTGATCGATTGGGCAACTTCCGATGCCGCCTCTGCTTCGTGAAACGGATTCATGCATCCCGGTGTCAAACGGGCGGGAGAAACTCTCGATGCGTGAACTGTTCCGCACGTTTGCTCGCCGGACCTCGACGCTGATGGGCACACCCTGGGTGTTTATGTTGGCGTGCGCCATCGTGGCCGTGTGGGGCGCGTCCGGGCCGTATTTCCACTACTCGGAAAACTGGCAGCTCGTGATCAACACCAGCACCACCATCATTACGTTTCTGATGGTATTTCTAATTCAGAATACCCAGAATCGTGATTCCAACGAGGTCCACCTCAAACTCGACGAGTTACTGCGCGCCGCCAAAACGGCCCGAAACAATCTCATCAGTCTGGAGAATATGTCCGATGACGAGTTGACCGAATTGCGAGCGCAATTCGACCGGCTGAGTGCATCGCGAACTAAAGAACACGCAAAGGAGTGACTCGCCTACAGCCATTGGAACTAGTAGCGCCTGAGTTATAGATGAACGATCGATAATCGAATCATTACACGGCTATACATTCAAGAGCAGTTGCCATACATCCAAGTAACCAGGGAGGGCAAAGCTCATGAAACGGATTGGATTCGCAACGGCAGCATTAGGATTCGCGATGGCCCTGGTGGTTCCTGGATCGGCCATGGCTCGGGATCGCGACGATCATCACGACCGCGACGATCGGCGGTTCTCTCAGCGCGACCGGCGCTATTCGGTACACGAACGCCGCGAAATGGAGGAGCGGCTGGAACGCGAGCGTGCGCGGAACCGCTACAACAACGGGTATTACCGGGCTCCGAGCGGCTACAATAGCCCCTACGACTACCAACAAAGCCCCTACGGCTACCAACAAGTGCCACAGCGCGGCTACTACGACCGGTACGGATACTGGCACTCGAACTAGAGGCGCCAGCTGGGGAGCGGTCTAACGCCGCTCCCCAGCGCGTCGCAGACCGGTGCCGGGCGTCGCGGTCTCCACCAGTCGTCCATCGCGGACAACGAAGGCTCCGTTGACCAGCACGTACCGGAAGCCGGTAGATGGCAGCGCGGGCTTTTCGAACGTCGCGCGATCGATGACCGTGGCCGGATCGAACACCGTGATATCCGCATCCGCACCACGCTCCAAACGCCCCTTCGATTTCACACCAAGTCGATCGGCGGGCATGACCGTCATCTTGCGGAGCGCGTCCATCAACGTGAGTCGCTTCTCTTCCCTTACATACTTCCCCAGGACTCGCGCAAACGTCCCCGCCCCACGTGGATGCCCAGTTCCGTTGTGCAATCCGCCATCGCTGGCGATCATGACGAAGGGATTCGCAATGGCGGCTCGCACTATATCTTCCGGGATGTTGAATGCAATCACGGACCCGCCTTGCTTGCGGTACTTCGCAAAAGTCGCCGCCGTCAAACGCTCGCCGGTTGCCGCCCACTGCAGATCGCCAAAGCTGATTCCGAGACGCTTCTGCCATCCTTCGTCAAAGATCGCCGAGGCGAGATCGGTATTGGACGCGGGATACGGGTACATCTCCGTGGTAACGTCGAGTCCGCGCTTGCGGGCGGCTTCAATCATCTCCAGACCGAGCGGAGTCTGCTTCATCGCGACGCTGGTGATGTGCACAACGTGGAGCGGGGCGCCGGTGACCAGAGCATCGGCGAGAACTTCCTGCAGTGCGTTGGTGAAACTACCCGGGTCCTCGGCGCCCGCATGGCGGATGTGCACGAACACGGGCACTTTGCGCGACGCGGCGAGCCGGAACACCGCCAGGATCTCTTCGCGCGTAGCGGCCTGGGTGTAGTTGATGCCAAGGCCAATTCCGAGCGCTCCATCATCGAGCCCCTGCGAGAGTTGCGAGAGTATGCCGTCCAGTTCCTGAGGCGTGGCTTGCCGGTGGACCGCTTCATCGTGCGGCAGAAAGGTGCCGGTATCGTGCATGATCGCCATTCGAACCGGAATGTGCCCCGCCGTCGCGCCGTAGTTGATTAGCGACTTATCACGGCGCATCGCGTACCACGGGGCAACCGGCGACACGCCGACCTCGAGTTCAAGCGCCGTGGTGACGCCGTCCTGCGCCTTCAGTCGGTAATTCTCGGGATCCTGCCCGTGCGAGTGGAGGTCGATGAAGCCAGGCGCGACGACGAGTCCGGTGGCATCCACTTCCGTGCGGCCCTTCAGTCGGGACTTGGAAATCGCCGCGATCCGTGACCCGTTGACGCCGACGTCACGAATCCCGTCGAGACCGGACGCCGGATCCATCACGCGGCCTCCATGCAGCACGACGTCGTAGGTTTGGGCAAACATCGTACTGGCGCCCAGAAGAAACAGCAAAACCCTCATCCTACTGAAGCTACCACTGCCAAGCCTCAAACGAATACAATCATAGGGGTTCAAATCCGCTATGTTTATCCGCTTATTTGTTGTCATCCTCCTATCGGCGTTTTGCGCGCTGGGTCAGAACAAGCCACTATATGAGAATCCGTCGGCGCCGCTGGAGAAGCGCGTCGACGATCTGGTGTCGCGAATGACGCTGGATGAGAAGGCTTCGCAGATGTTGAGCGATTCGCCTGCCATCGACCGCCTCGGCGTTCCGGCCTATAACTGGTGGAACGAGTGTCTGCACGGCGTGGCGCGCGCCGGCGTGGCGACGGTGTTTCCGCAGACAGTCGGAATGGCCGCGAGTTTCGACGCGCCGCTGCTGTTTCGCGTGGCGACTGTGATCTCGGATGAAGCTCGCGCGAAACATCACGAGTTTGTCCGGCAGGGCAAGCGCGGCATCTACGAGGGACTGACATTCTGGACTCCTAACATCAACCTGTTTCGAGATCCGCGATGGGGACGCGGCATGGAAACGTACGGCGAGGATCCCTTCCTCACCGGCCAGATGGCGGTACAGTTCGTGCGCGGTCTGCAGGGCGACAATCCGAAATACTTGAAGACCATCGCGACGGCAAAGCACTACGCGGTGCACAGTGGTCCGGAGTCGGAACGGCATACATTCGATGTTCATGTGAGCGAGCGCGACCTGCGCCAGACCTATCTGCCGCAGTTCGAGATGGCGATTCGCGAGGGTGGCGCGCGGTCGGTGATGTGCGCGTACAACAGCGTGGACGGGAAGCCGGCGTGTGCAAACGATCGGCTGCTGGATACGATTCTGCGGAACGAGTGGGGATTCACCGGCTACGTGGTGTCGGATTGCGGCGCGATCGGCGACATTTATCTGCACCACAAGTCGCAGCCAACGGCTGAGGCCGGTGTCGCCGCGGCGGTGAAGGCGGGCACGGACCTGGATTGCGGCGTGGAGTATCAGCATCTGGTTCCGGCGGTGAAACAGGGACTGCTGAGCGAAGCCGCCATCGACCAGGCGGTGAAGCGATTGTTCACGGCGCGTTTCCAACTCGGCATGTTCGATCCGCCGGAGATGGTGCCGTACGCGAAGATTCCGTACAGCGTCAACGACAGCCCGCGCCACCACGAGTTGGCGTTGGAGATGGCGCGCGAATCGGTAGTCCTATTGAAGAACGATGGGACGCTTCCGCTGAAGAAGAATCTGCGGACTATCGCGGTGATCGGGCCCAATGCCGATTCGGTGGAGGTACTGCTGGGTAATTACAATGGTGAGCCGTCGGCGCCCGTCACTCCACTGGAAGGCATTCGACACAAGGTTCGACGGACTCGCGTGCTGTACGCGCAAGGGTCGGACCTGGCGGCGGGATTGCCGGTATTTCAGCCGGTTCCGTCGTCCGCCTTGTTCACATCGGAAGGAGCGGACGCGAAGAACGGCCTGAAAGCGGAGTACTTCAACACGAGTAACTTCAACGGTCAAGCATACCGGATGCGGGAGTTGACTTATCCGAATTCGGGTAAGTTCTCCGGGACCGTGCCTGATTCGCCTAAGCCGGCGTTTACTCGTGTCGATCCGGAAGTCGATTTCCACTGGGGAAATGGCGCTCCCCGGAAAGATCTGGACGACGACAACTTCGGCGTGCGCTGGACGGGGTATCTGAAGGCGCCAACGTCCGGTAAGTACTGGATCGGCGCGAACGGCAAGAACGCGCTGGAGTTGTATTTCGACGGGAAGAAGATCGGAAGCGCGAACAACATCCACGAGCGGAGTTATGTATACGAGCCGGTGCAGTTAGAAGCGGGCAAGATGTACCCGGTGCGATTGGAGTTTCACGAGACCATCAACGACGCGACCATTCAGTTTCTGTGGTCGCCGCCGCGTCCGAATTACGAGGACGAGGCCGTCAACATCGCGAAGCAGGCGGAGGCAGTGGTGATGGTGCTCGGGCTGTCGCCGCGGCTCGAGGGCGAGGAGATGAAGGTGGAAGTGGAGGGTTTCGCGGGCGGCGACCGGATTCAACTCGGTCTTCCGCAAGTCCAGGAAGACCTCCTGAAGCGGATCTCGGAGTTGAATAAGCCCATGGTGCTGGTTCTGCTGAATGGCAGCGCCGTGGCCGTGAATTGGGCACGCGAGCATGTTCCCGCAATCGTCGAGTTGTGGTATCCGGGGCAGGCGGGCGGAACCGCGCTGGCGGACGTGTTATTCGGCGACTATAATCCGGCTGGCCGGTTGCCCGTCACGTTCTATAAGTCGGAGAATCAGATCCCGCCCTTCGACCAGTACGACATGAAGGACAAGACTTACCGCTTCTTCACCGGCGAGCCGTTGTTTCCGTTCGGGTATGGCTTGAGTTACACGCGTTTCGGATATGGCGGATTACAGATTCCGGATTCCGTGAAGGCCGGCGAGGACCTGAAAGTATCCGTGGAGGTGGAGAACCGCGGCGGACGCGAAGGCCAGGAAGTGGTGCAGTTGTATCTGAAGCATGTGGATGCTCCGGTGCCGGTTCCCATCCGCTCGTTGGAAGGATTTCAGAGGATATCGTTGAAGGCTGGCGAGCGGAAGCGTGTCGAGTTCGCTTTGACGGCGCGGCAATTGTCGATGATCGGCACTGATGACAAGCGCGCGGTGGAGCCCGGAGCGCTGGAAATCTCCGTCGGCGGCAAGCAGCCGGGATTCACTGGTGCCGCCGATGCGTCGACTACGGAAGTGGCTACGGGTAAGTCGATGATCACGGGCGAGCGGAAAGTGCTCGAGTAGTTACTCGGCACTTACTCGGACGAGTAGCTTACCGAAATTGGTTCCCTTCAGGAGTCCCTGGAACGCTTTCGGTGCATTTTCGAGCCCGTCGACGATATCTTCGCGGTACTTGATGCGGCCCTCGCGGATCCACTGGCTGACTTCGCGCAGGAACTCCGGGCGCTGGCTATTGTAGTCGCTGACGATGAACCCGCGGAACGTGAGCCTCTTGACGAGAATCGCCGACATGAACAGTGGTGTGCGGTCGGGTCCGGGCGGCAGTTCGGTCGCGTTGTAGAGAGCGATCAGTCCGCAGACCGGAATGCGGGCGAATGCGTTCAGCAGCGGAAATACGGCGGCCCAGACTGCGCCGCCGACGTTTTCGAAGTACACGTCGATGCCGTTCGGACACGCAGCTTTCAACTCGGCCGGGAAGCCGGGGCTGCGATGGTCGATGCAGTCGTCGAACCCGAGTTCTTGGCGCACGAAGTCGCACTTCTCCTTCCCGCCGGCGACTCCGACCGCGCGGCAGCCCTTGATTTTCGCGATCTGTCCGACCACCGACCCCACCGCGCCGGACGCCGCTGCCACCACCACGGTCTCGCCCTCCTTCGGTTGGCCGATGTTCAGGAGTCCGGTATACGCGGTCATGCCGGGCATGCCGAGAACTCCCACGGCGTAGGATACAGGCCCGAGAGATCCATCGATCTTCAGTAAGTGCTCGGCTTTCCCGACAGCGTACTCCTGCCAGCCCGAATACGCGAGCACGACGTCGCCAGTCTTGAACGCCGGAGCATTCGATTGCTCGACGCGGCTCACGGTACCGCCCTCCATCACATCTCCGACTTCCAGCGGTTTCGCGTAGGAAGCGGCGGCGCTCATTCGCCCGCGCATGTACGGGTCCAGCGACAGATACAGCGTACGCAGCAACACCTGCCCTTCGCCGGGTGAAGGTATGGCCGATTCCTCCAAGCGAAAATCCGAGTCCTGCGGTTCACCCTTGGGCCGCGCAGCCAAAACAATTTGCCGATTCTTGTTTGCCGTCATTTTTCCTCCAGCCGCTCACACATCCAGCGTCACGATCTCCAATTGTACCGATTCGCCGTCCACCGTCATCAGCGCCATCGTCACCGGCACCCGGAATCGCCGCGGTCCCGCGCTGCCGGGATTCAGATAGAGCACATCATCGCGAACCTGCTGGCCGGCCTTATGGGAATGGCCGCTAATCACTGCCGCGTAGCCGTGTTGGGCAGGGTCGAAGTCGAGTTGTTTCACGTCGTGCAGGACGTAGATCAACGCCTGTTCGATTCGAATGACGCGCGTCTCAGGCACTCGAGCCGCCCATGCAGCCTTATCGACGTTTCCGCGGATCGCGCACACCGGCGCTATCGTTTCCAACGACTCCAGCACTTCGCGAGATCCGAGGTCGCCCGCATGCACAATCATGCTGACACCGCGCAGCGCATCGACCGCCTGGGGACGCAGGAGTCCGTGCGTATCGGAAATGATCCCCGCCAGAGTCGGCATATACTGGAACGTTGAAACACATTGTAGCGATTCTCATTTGCGCGGCGTCGTGTCTGGCAGCGCAGTTCCGGACCGAACGCGTATTTGGTCCCGAAGTCAAAACGGGACCATACAAGCATCCCGCGGCAATCACTGCCTTCGATAACGGCGACCTGTACCTGGTCTATTACGGCGGCGCCGGCGAGTATGCCACGGACACGTCGGTGTTCGGTTCGCGCCTGCCGAAGGGCGGCACGAAGTGGACATCGCCGGAAGTGATCGCGCACGATCCGATGCGCTCCACCGGCAATGGCGTGGTGTGGCAGGCGCCGGACGGCCTGGTGTGGCTGTTCTACGTCGTGCGTTTCGGCGACACGTGGTCCGAATCGCGCATTCAGGTGAAAGTGTCACACGACCGCGCGCATACCTGGTCCGACGCGTCCATGCTGGACCTGCGCCCGGGAATGATGGTGCGGTGTCATCCGATCGCGCTCTCCGATGGCGACTACCTGCTGCCGGTCTATCACGAGACCGGCCACAACCCGGAAGAGGTAGGCCGCGAGAGTTCGTCGTCATTCCTGCGGTTCGACCATCGGACAAAGTCGTGGAGCAGCACGGAGGCGATCCATTCCCGCATCGGGAACATTCAGCCCGCGGTAGTGCAGCTTGACGCGAATCATCTCATCGCGTATTGCCGGCGCGGCGGCGATTACGAACCCCGCAAGGACGGGTTCCTGGTGCGCTCGGAATCGAAGGATGGAGGGCGCACTTGGAGTCCGGGACAGGAGACGGCGTTCCCGAATCCTAACTCCGCCGTGGAATTCCTGAAGTTAAGAAGCGGCAACTTGCTCCTAATCTACAACGACCACATGTATGAGCGCACACCGCTCACGGCCGCATTATCGTCCGACGGTGATAAGAGCTATCCCTGGCGCAGGAATATCGCCGAAGGCAAGAATGACTTCGCGTACCCGAGTGCCGTTCAAACACCGGACGGTCTGATTCATGTCGTCTATACCTCGAACGGCAGGACCGTTATCCACCACGATGTATTCGACGAGGATTGGGTGCGCGGGCGTTAGCAGGGACGATTCAGACTTCCTCCGGGTGGATCACAGTCACACGCCGGAAGCCCTCTTCCACCGATGGCCGGCGCAGACGCCGCGCCATCTCCAGCATCGCTTCGTCCGGCACAACGCGCGATCGGGCCCGGTTGCGGGCCTGGCATATTTCGAGAGGCATATCGAAAAATACGGCTTCGATTTCACAGTCGAAGAGTTCAGCCATCTTCAAATACGGACGCCGATCCTTTCGCGTCAAGCTGGTAGCGTCGATGTACGTATAAGGACGGCGCAGTTCCAGACGGTGCCGGAGTAAGTAGCGAATGCCGGCGAAGACGCGGCGGTGAATAGTCTGATTCGTTATATCGTCGGAAAGCAATTCCCGAATCGCATCGCTCGACAATGCGGCGAAGCCCTGACGGGCCACCCAGGTTGACTTACCGGACCCAGGCAGCCCGACGAGCACAACTATGCAAGGACGATCCACTAGACGCTGTACTTACCGGTTTCGAGTAACCGCGCCGCGATGTTCCGGCGGAGTCCGATGGCATCCACAGGTTCGTACTTGGTGAATCGCTTCAACACCGCGAGGTTCATCCGCAACGCATCCCCATCCGAGCAGTTGGCGAGCACGATCTTCGCCGCCGACTCGACCGTATCCATCGCCTCACGGACGAACACCGCCGCCATCTCCGATGCGTTCTGCGCGTTCCTGCCGGTGTTCGCGATTTTCTGCGCACGAAGCACGGCCGATTCCATGCCGAACGCATTCATCATCACATCCGTGATGCCGGCCAGCACTTCCTGCTGATGCTCAAGATCGGTCATGTACTTCTGGAAGGCGACTCCGAGCGCCAGCAGCCCTACCTTCTTCGCGTTTTCAACGAGCCGGTTCTCTTCGGCCAACGGTCCAGTGTGGCCGTTGCCACTCAGCGACGGACCGGCGGTCAGTTCCGCCTGCAACTTCTTCACTGCCTCCACCAGCGGCAACTGACCCCGCTGCGCACGCTTCAACAGCATGCCCGTGGCGAGCAACCGGTTGATCTCGTTCGTTCCCTCGAAAATCCGGTTAATCCGCGAATCGCGATACGCACGCTCCACCGAGTAATCCTGATGGAATCCGTATCCGCCGTGAATCTGCACGCCCTCGTCGGTGACGTAGTCCAGCACCTCGGAGGCAAACACCTTGATGTAGGAGCATTCAGCCGCGTATTCCTCGACGGCCTTCAGCATGGTCATCCCGGCGTCCGGCGCATCCCAGGAGAAGTTCTCCAACTGGCTTTGGATCAAGCCGACTACTCGATAACTCATCGACTCCGAGACATAAGTCCGAATCGCCATTTCGGCCAGCTTATGCTGGATCATGCCGAATTCAGAGATCGACTTACCGAACGCTTTTCGCTCCTTCGCGTATTTGATGCAGACGGCGATCACGTCCTTGCATCCGCCGATCGCAAACGGCCCGAGTTTCAACCGGCCGAGATTCAGAATATTGAATGCAATGACGTGGCCGCGCCCAATTTCGCCGAGCACATTTTCCACCGGCACCTTGACGTTGTCCAGATAGACGGCCGTGGTGGAACTCCCGCGAATTCCCATCTTCTTTTCTTCGGCTCCAGGCTGCACGCCGGGATACGCGCGCTCCACGAGAAATGCCGTGAATTTCTCCCCGCCTACTTTCGCGAAGATGGTGTAGAGATCGGCGTAACCACCGTTGGTGATCCACATCTTCTGACCATTCAACACGTAATGAATGCCGTCGTCCGACAGATCCGCCCGAGTCTTGATAGCAAGCGCGTCGGATCCGGCCTGCGGCTCACTGAGACAATACGCCGCCACCATTTCGACTGTCGCGAGTTTCGGCAGGTACTTCTGCTTCTGCTCCTCGGTGCCGAACAGTAGCACCGGCAGTGTGCCGATCCCGGTGTGCGCGCCATGCCATGCCGAATACGACCCGTCGCGCGAGATACCCTCGGCTACGATCATCATGGAGGTGAGATCCATCTCCATTCCACCGAATTTTTCGGGAATGATGACTGCGGTGAGCCCGAGTTCCGCCGACTTTTTCAGAATCTCAACCGCCTTGCCCTTGTTCTCATGCTGGATCTTCTCCACATGTGGGGCGACTTCCTTGGCCCAAAACTCGTCGGTAGTTCGAGCAATGGCACGGTGCTCATCCGTGAAATCTTCGGGCGTGAAAATCTCCTCGGGCGCCCGCTTCTCCAGCAGAAAAGCGCCGCCTTTTGCCTTGGCAATTGCAAACGTAGTAGTTGCCATAATTCCCTCCGCTTATAACTTCTCAAAAATGCCCGCGGCGCCCTGCCCACCGCCGACACACATAGTTACGATCCCGTAGCGTGCATCGCGGCGTTCCATCTCACGGAAGATAGTGGCCGTCAGTTTCGCTCCGGTGCAGCCCAGCGGGTGACCAAGCGCAATAGCGCCTCCGTTGGGATTAACCTTGTCCATGTCCAGGCCCACCGCGCGAATCACCGCGAGCGCCTGAACCGCGAACGCTTCGTTCAGTTCCACCACGCCGATGTCACTCAGCTTCAAACCCGCGAGAGCAAGCGCTTTCGGAATCGCGACAACGGGTCCAATTCCCATGATCTCAGGAGGAACGCCGCCGACCGCAAAGCTGACAAATCGGGCCTTCGGCTTGAGGCCGAGTTGCTTCGCTTTGGTCTCCGACATCACAATCGCCGCGGCCGCGCCGTCACTGGTCTGAGACGAGTTGCCCGCGGTCACCGAACCCTGCGCATGAAACACCGCACGCAGCTTTGCCAGCGCTTCGATCGACGTATCGGCGCGCGGCCCCTCGTCTTTGGCAAATCGAACATGATGCGTAGACGGCTTGCCGTTGCCGTTCATCGTAGTGCTCTCCACATCGAGCGGCACAATCTCCTCGTCAAACCTGCCTTCCGCCTGCGCGCGCAACGCGTTCTGATGACTGCGATACGCGAACTGATCGGCATCCTCGCGAGTTATGCCGTATTTCCGCTGCACCTCTTCCGCGGTAAGTCCCATCCCCATATAAATGGCCGGCTGATGATCCACCATATAGGGATTCGGCGCAAACTTATTCCCCGACATCGGTACCAGGCTCATCGATTCGGCGCCGCCCGCGATGATGATCTGCGCCGACTCCGCGCGAATGCGGTCGGCCGCCATTGCGATCGCCTGCAATCCAGACGAGCAGAAGCGATTGATGGTGACGCCCGGAACCATGTCGGGCAGCCCCGCGCGAAGCGCCGCCACCCGTGCCATGTTCATTCCCTGCTCGGCCTCGGGCATCGCGCAGCCCAGGATCACATCATCCACTTCCTCCCGAGGAACCTGCGGGTAGCGCTCCAATAAAGTTCGAATGACGGTTGCCGCCATATCGTCCGGCCGCGTGTTTCGAAGAGTGCCCTTGGGCGCCTTGCCGACCGGAGTTCGTAAACAATCGACGATTACTGCTTCCTGCATAATTCCTCCGTATTAATTCCGCAGCGGTTTCCCTGTCTTGAGCAGGTACTGCATCCGCTCCTGAGTCTTCGGCTGGCCGCACAGGCTCAGAAACGCTTCGCGCTCCAGATCCAGCAGATACTGCTCTGAAACGGCCTGCTCGCCGGTCAAACGTCCACCGCACAAAATGTTTCCAAGCTTCTCCGCAACCGTGACATCGTAATCGCTGATGAATCCGCCTTGACGGGCCGACCACGCGCCCAGTTTCAGCATCGCGATTCCATTCTCGCCGGCCACTTTGATATCCGTACGCGGCACGCCAGGCGCATAATCCTTCACCAGCGACAGCGCTAGGTCTTTCGCGTCGCCGATGAGGCGCTCCGGATTCATCGACACCCGGTCGGTGCGATTCAGCAGCCCGAGTTTCTTCGCATCTTCGGCGCTCGTCGAGACCTTTGCATAACCGATCAGTTCGAACACGCGGCGCGGATCCTTCAGCCGGAGCAGCAGTTCCTTGCAGCCGCCGCCACCCGGAATCAACCCGACGCCGACCTCCACCAATCCGATATAAGTCTCAGCCGACGCCTGCGCGCGCGCCGCATGCAGCGTGATCTCGCAGCCGCCGCCGAGCGTTCGCGAAAACGGTGCGGCCACTACTGGCTTCGGCGCGTACTTCAGCGCCATATTCACCTGCTGGAAGCGGTTGACGGCCATGTTCAACTCGTCCCACTCGCCTTCCTGCGCGGCCAGCAGCACCATCATCAGATTCGCCCCGACGCTGAAGTTCTCGCCCTGGTTTCCGACGACCAGCGCCTCGAAGTTGCGCTCCAACTCTTCGAGCCCGGCGTACATCATGCCGATATTGTCCTCGCCCAGCGAGTTCATCTTGCTGTGAAACTCGCAGCAGAGGACGCCGTCGCCAAGGTCGATTAACGACGCGCCGGCGTTCTGCTTCACGACCCCGTGCGCGCGCTTCTGATCCGCCAGAACGATGATGCCCGGGCGTTCTTCGATCTCCCGATATTCAGTTTTGAGGAAATCGAGATACTCGGTCCGCGGACGCCCGTCGTGATCGGCATTGCGATACAACGACGTCGCGCCAGCCAGTCGCATGCGGATGATGTTATCCGGCAGCACTCGGCCTTCGGCTTCCATCCGCGCGCACACCGCCTCGAACCCGAGCGCGTCCCATAACTCGAACGGCCCGAGCTTATGGGCGTAACCCCAGCGCATCGCGCGGTCGATCTCGACGATGCGATCCGCAATCTCCGGAATCATCTCCGCCGAGTAAATGAAGACGTCGCTGAATACCTTCCACAGAAATTCGCCTGCGCGATCCTTGCCCGCGACCAGTTGCCGCAGGCGCGCGAGCAGATCCTCGATCACCTTAGCCGCTTCCACTGCCGGAAACCTCGGCCTCTGAGCCAGGTGATATTCCAGAGTCTTCCAATCGATGGCCCAGAATTCACGGCTCTCACCCTTGCCCACCTTCTTGTAATAACCCTGCCCCGACTTATCGCCGAGCCAGCCCTGCTCCATCATTTTCTTGTGGAACTCGGGCATCAGAAAGCGGTCGCGCCACGGGTCGTTGGGAACGGCGTGATAAAGATTCTCGCCGACAAACGACCAGACATCCAGACCCACCAGGTCGAGTAATCGAAAACTCGCGCTATTGGGAAGCCCGATCAGCGAGCCTGTTAGCGCATCCACTTCTTCGATCGTGTAATCGCCGTCCATCATTACTTTCTGAACGGTGGCTCCGACGAAACTGCCGATGCGATTCGCAATGAAATTCGGCGTGTCCTTGCACTTCACCACGCCTTTGCCGAGCCGGGAGTCGGCGAAGTTCGCCACGAAGTCCATTACCTCAGGATCCGTTTCCGGACCTGGGATCGTCTCCATCAGATGCAGGTAACGCGGCGGGTTGAAGAAATGAGTTCCGAGAAACTGCCGGCGGAACTCAGGGGAGAAGCCTTCAGCGATGCAACGCAGCGGAATCCCGCTGGTGTTGGTGGAAAGAATCGCGCCGGGCTTCCGGACTTTGTCGACTCGCGTCCACAACTCGCGCTTGATTTCCAGGTTCTCTACTACAGCCTCCATCACCCAGTCGCACTGGGACAGCCAATCGAGGTTGTCTTCAAAGTTGCCGGGTTTCACCAGTGACATCGCCGAGTCGGTGAAGAATCCGCCAGGTTTTTGTTTAGCCGCGTTCTCAATACCCTTGAGCGCGGCCGCGTTTCGGTTCGGCTGACCGGGAATAACGATATCTAGTAAGACGGCAGGAATTCCCGCATTCGCAAAATGTGCAGCAATCCTCGAGCCCATGGTGCCGGCGCCGAGAACGGCGACACTACGGAGTGGTTTCATAGTTGATCCCGAGGGAAGTTTACCGCGATTGGACCAGGAGTGGGCAGTCCGGTTCCCGTTAGGCTATATTAAATGGCGCCGCTCCGAGTGCGGCGAGTCTCCGCGGAGAGCCCATGGACCTGAATCTGACCCCCGATGAACTGCAGTTTCGCGACGAAGTGCGCGCGTGGTTAACGGACAACGTTCCGAAAGATTGGGAGGAGCGCCGCGAAGAGCCGCTCGAACAACGCTTCGACTTTCTGAAAATATGGCAGCGGAAGGTCTACGAAGGCGGATGGGCGGGCATCTCCTGGCCGAAAGAGTACGGCGGCCGCGGTGCATCGCTCATGCAGCAGGTGATCTTCTGGGAGGAGATGGCGCGGGCGTCCGCACCACCCATGGCCAATGTGCTCGGCCTGGGACTCGTCGGACCGACGCTGATCGCCTTCGGCACGGAAGCCCAGAAGCAGCGGTATCTTTCGAAAATCCTCAGTGCAGAGGAGATCTGGTGCCAGGGATTCTCCGAACCGAACGCCGGATCCGATCTGGCGGCGCTCTCGACCGAGGCACGGCTCGACGGCGACCACTACGTCGTCAACGGTCAGAAGGTCTGGAACAGCTACGGTTGGGCCGCGCATTGGTGCGAACTCGTGGTGCGGACCGATCCGTCCGTGCCAAAACATAAAGGACTCACCGTGTTGTTGGTGGACATGAGCTCGCCGGGAATCGAAGTGCGCCCGCTGAAGCAGATCACCGGCGAGAGCGAGTTCTGCGAGATCTTCTTCCGCGACGTTCGAGTGCCTGTAGAGAACGTCGTTGGCCAAGTAAATCATGGATGGGAAGTGGCCATCGGCACGCTCATGCACGAACGCGGCACGTTCGGCGCGGGCCTGCAGATCACGTACCGGCGCAACATCGACCGGCTCGTCGAACTCTCGCGCACCATCATCCGCAACGGCCGGCCAGCCTCGGAAGATCCCATCATTCGTCAGAAACTCGCGCAGTGCTACGCCGAAGTGGAGATCATGCGCCTGAACCAGATGCGTGCCTTCAGCCGCCTTAGCACCACCGGCGTCCCCGGTCCCGAGGGGTCCATTCAGAAGATCTTCTGGAGCGAGCTGAATCAGCGATTGCAGCAGGTGGCGCAGGAACTGCTTGGCCCCTTCGGGCAACTGGAAGGTCCAAACGGGTACTCGGTGGATGCCGGCATGTGGGCCTACGGCTATCTGCGCGCCCGTGGCAATACCATCGAAGCGGGGACTTCGGAAATTCAGCGAAACATTATTGGACACTTTGTTCTGGGCCTGCCCAAGAGCTATTAAGGAGCCGCGGCAATGCAATTCGGATTGAGCGAAAGTCAGCAGATTCTGAAAACGAATGCCCGAAAATTCTTCGCGGGCGAATGTCCGATGTCCGAAGTTCGCCGACTGATGGAGACGGAGACAGCATACGACCCCGGTCTCTGGAAGAAGATGGCCGTGCAGGGGTTCATGGGCATCATCGTCCCCGAGCAGTTCGGCGGACTCGGAGATGGCAATGTCGAACTCGCCCTGCTATCGGAAGAGATGGGGCGCGCGCTGGTGCCCGGTCCCTACTTATCCACCATCGCCGCGGCGGCCATCGTTGCACACTGCGGTAACGACGCGCAGAAGCACGAGTATCTGGAACCCGTGTCACGTGGCGAGTCGTGTGGCGCGTTCGCGCTGGTGGAGGCATCCGGATCGCCTGACCCGGCCGCGTCCACCATCGAAGCAGACAGCGGCAAACTCACCGGCGAAAAGCTATTCGTCGCCGACGCTGCCGTCGCGGACTTCCTCGTCGTCATCGCCGGCGGCAGTATTCACGTGGTGCGAGCGGGCGCGCCGGGCCTCAGCATCACTGCAATGAACGGCATGGATCTCACGCGCAAGATCTACGCCGTCCGCTTCAACCAGACGCCGGCCGTCGCGCTGGCGAACCCCGCCGGACTCGAGCGCGCTCTCGAAATCGCGACCGTCGCCATCGCAGCCGAACTCACCGGCGGCATGCAGCGCGTGCTCGATCTCGCCGTCGAATACGCGAAAACCCGCAAGCAATTCGGCAAACCGATCGGGCAGTTTCAAGCCGTCCAGCACCAACTCGCCGACTCGTATCTCGAAACCGAAAGCGCGCGATCGGCCGCCTACTACGCGGCGCTGGCTCTCGATGAGTCGCGGCCCGATGCCGGTACCGCCGTCTCCATCGCGAAGATGTACGCGAGCGATGTCGCGCGAAACGCCGGCAATCGCGCCATTCAGGTGCAGGGCGGCATGGGATTTACTTGGGAGAATGACGCACACCTGTTCTATCGCCGCTTCAAAGCGGACGAAACGATGCTGGGCGACGCAACCTGGCATCGGGAACGAATCGCGCGCCTGGTGATCGATCGAACCGCGGCGGCGGCCGCATAACTCATTCATTCAGACAGGAGCAATCATACATGAGCGACCTGGTGAAGTACTCGCGAGACGGCGGGATACTGATCGTTACCATCGACAATCCGCCCGTCAACGCTTTGAGCCCCGGTGTCCCCGAAGGAATCGAGAAGGGCATCGAGATGGCGAATGCTGACGACAGCGTGGAAGCCGTCGTCGTCATCGGCGGAGGACGAACCTTCATCGCCGGTGCGGATATCAACGAGTTCGGCAAAATCACATCCGGTGAGAAGAAGCGCGACATCGGCCTGAGCCCGGTGCTGCAGAAAATCGAGGACTGCGCAAAGCCCGTCGTGATGGCGATTCATGGCACCGCATTCGGCGGTGGACTCGAGACGGCCATGGCGGGACACTATCGCGTTGCCGTTGCATCGGCGCAAGTGGGCCAACCGGAAGTGAAACTCGGGCTCATCCCGGGCGCCGGCGGTACGCAGCGTCTGCCGAGGCTTGCTGGCATCGAGAAGGCTGTCCAGATGTGCCTGGACGGAAATCCCGTGAAAGCTGCCGAAGCGCACGCCGTCGGAATCATCGACGATATCGTCGTGGGCGATCTGCTCGAGGGCGCCGTAGCATTCGCCCGTGACGTGGCCGGCGCGCCCGTCCCGAAGACTCGGGAGCGCAACAACAAGCTGGGCGACGCGTCCAAGAACTCCGCGATTTTCGCGGCGGCCCGCGACACCGCACGCAAGAAGTATCGCAACATGATTGCGCCGCTTGCGGCCATCGACGCAGTGGAAGCCGCCACCGCCATGCCCTTCGGCGAAGCGATCCAGCAAGAAGCGCGCCTATTCAAGCAGTGCCTGTTCTCCGATCAATCGAAGGCCATGATTCACGTGTTCTTCGGCGAGCGCGAAGTCGCGAAGGTGCCGGGAATCGGTAAGGACACTCGGGTGCTCCCGGTCAACAGCGTCGCTGTCGTCGGCGCGGGCACCATGGGCGGTGGCATCGCGATGACATTCGCGAATGCCGGCATACCCGTGCTGTTGAAGGAAACAGATCAAGCCGCACTCGATACCGGGCTCGCCACCATTCAGAAGAATTACGCCAACTCCGTGAAGCGCGGTCGCTTCACACAGGAGTACGCGGATCAGCGGCTCGCTCTGATCACGCCGACGCTCAGCTACGAGGGATTCGCCAACGTCGATATGGTCCTCGAAGCCGTCTTCGAAGGCATGGCACTGAAGAAGGAAGTGTTCACGCAACTCGACCGCGTCTGCCGCGCCGGCGCGATCCTGGCGTCGAATACCTCCACGCTCAGCATCGACGAGATTGCATCGGCAACATCGCGTCCCGAGTCTGTCATCGGCACGCACTTCTTCAGCCCCGCGAATGTCATGCGACTGCTCGAAATTGTGCGCGGCGCCGCCACCTCGAAAGAGGTGATCAACACCTGCATGCAGTTATCGAAAAAGATCGGCAAAGTCGGCGTGCTGGTGGGTAACTGCCGTGGATTTGTCGGCAACCGCATGTTCGGTCCATACCGCCGCGAGGCGCAGTTTCTGGTGGAAGAAGGCGCCAGTGTACAGGCCGTCGACAACGCGCTGTACAACTGGGGCATGGCCATGGGTCCGCTCGCCACGGGCGATCTCGCGGGACTCGATGTCGGCTGGCGGATTCGCAAGGAGTACGCTCATCTGGAGAAGCCCGGCATCCGCCAGCCTATCGCCGAAGATCGTCTCTGCGAACTCGGTCGCTACGGCCAGAAGCGCGGCGCCGGCTGGTATCGCTACGACGAGAATCGCCGAGCGACGGCCGATCCGGAAGTCGAGCAGATGGTGAAGCAGTGGGTCACCGAAGCTGGAATCGAGCAACGGCAGATTTCGGACGGAGAGATCGTCGACCGCTGTCTGTATGCGCTGGTCAATGAGGGCGCGCGCATTCTCGAAGAGGGCTACGCACTGCGCGCCGTCGACATCGATATCGTGTACATCAACGGCTATGGATTCCCGGCCTACCGCGGCGGTCCGATGTGGTACGCCGAAACGGTCGGGCTGAAAAACGTGTACGACAGGATCTGCGAATTCGAGCAGCAGCACGGCGAATTGTGGACACCGGCACCACTGTTGAAGCAACTCGCGGAGTCGGGCAGGACGTTCTCGGACTACAGCAAGGAACAGCGCGCGACCGCTTGAGGATTGGGGGCCGGACCTGTAAGCCCGGCCCTCGCGCCCTTACTCTTTTGGCTTCCAAACCATCACGTTCTTGGGAACGTCCTGAACAGTGTAATCCGCGGGGACTTCAAATATCGACGCCGGTGGTTCCGCGCGTTGGATGTTTGTCAGCTTGTACGTCATCTCGCCGCTGCGCGGGTCGGTATGCTTGCTCAGGACAATCGCCTTCAAGTCCTGCGCGGTCCACACTTCATCCACAATCTTCATCTCGCGATCGTCGCCCATCGAGCCAGCCGGAACCGTGATGTGATGGTGGTGCGCACTCCATCCGCCGGGACCCCCTCGATGACCTGCGTTCCCAGGGACTCTGTAACCGGTTTGCCGTCCGAGTGCTCGGGACCGAGAACCCGCATATGAACCCCAGCGCCACCCTCGGATTCGAACTCCATCATGCCGCCGTGTCTATTAGTAGAACAGGGCAGGCCGCCGCTTTTTCGGAGGCTGATTACGGCGGCTTCAACCTAGCTTCAGTAACTCGTCGTCGAAGGAGTAATCGGGAGTTGGAAACGGATTGTGATCCAACCACCACTCATACGTCCGGCTAAGTGCGGTCGCAAACCCGCGCGGGACGAACCCCAGTATCTGGCGCGCCTTGTCGGTCCGCATTGTAATCGGCGGCAAGTCGTAATAAAACGCAAAGTATAGCTTCGGACCGAATGGACTGCCGCCCGCCGCCACTGCGGCCTCGCGCGGTACGTGTACGATGTTCGGCGTCCGGCCCGCTGCCAGGGCGAACGCTTCGACGGCCTGCTGCTGCGTAACCGGCGCAGGATCGCCGGCATTGAAGGCCTGGCCCACCGCCGACGGTTCGGACAGGCATCTCACCGCGCAGTACACCAGATCGTAGACATAGACGAAATGCATCAACCGGCTGCCATCGCCGGGCACAATCATCGGACGCCCGTCACGAAGACGGTCCCAGAAAAAGGCCTCCCGATACATCGGATTGCCGGGGCCATAAACAAAAGGGGGGCGCAATGTTATGGCAGGAAAACCCTCGTCGCGATGCAAGCGGAACAGCGCACGCTCGCTGTCGGCCTTGTTCCGGGAATAGATATCCCGCGAGTCCGCCGGCGCCAGCGGGTCGTCCTCCACGCGGTCGAGTCCATCGCCGTACGCCGCGACGCTCGACATAAAAACATACCGCTGCAATCGATCGCCCGCGAATACTCGCGCCGTCGCTTCCACCTGGGCGCCCGTCGTTCCCCGCTCCCAGTCGTACACGTTGTCGAAAACCCCGTCGAACTCGCGGCCCGCAACCGCGGTGCGCACCGACTCGGCATCGTTGCGATCCGCGATCAGCCCGGTGGTGCCCTCGGGCAGCCTCGTAGCCGGATTGCGATGCAGAATTGTGACTTGGTGGCCGGCAGCCTGGAGCGACTCCACCAGGTGCCGGCCGATAAACAGCGTCCCGCCGATAACTAGAATTTCCATTGAGGCCTAGTCGTAATACTCGAGCCCGAGGTGCGTGATCAGGTCCTCGCCGCGCATCCACCGCAGCGTGTTCTTCAACTTCATCAGTTGGATGAAAATGTCATGCTCGGGATAAAGCTCCGGAGCGTGCATCGGTGCTTTGAAGTAGAACGAGAGCCATTCCTGGATTCCGCGCATGCCCGTTCGCTGCGCTAGGTCGAGGAACAGAATCAAGTCGAGCACCAGCGGCGCCGCCAGAATCGAGTCCCGGCACAGAAAATTGATCTTGATCTGCATCGGATAACCGAGCCATCCGAAGATATCGATGTTGTCCCAGCCTTCTTTCGCATCCCCGCGCGGCGGATAGTAGTTGATCCGGACCGCGTGATACAGGTCCTTATACAACATCGGATACAACTGCGGCTGCAGGATCTGATCGAGCACCGATAACTTCGTCTCTTCCTTCGATCGGAACGAGCCTGGATCCTCGAGTACCTCGCCATCGCGATTGCCGAGAATATTGGTCGAGAACCATCCCGAAATCCCGAGCATCCGCGCCTTCAAACCGGGCGAGATCAGTGTCTTCATGAACGTCTGGCCGGTCTTGAAGTCCTTGCCGCAAATCGGTAACTGCCGGTCGCGAGCAAGGTCGAGCAGCGCGGGCATGTCGGTCGTCAGATTCGGTGCACCGTTCGCAAAAGGCACACCGCACTTCAGCGCGGCATAGGCATAAATCTGGCTCGGCGCGATGTCGGGGTCGTTCTTCTGAAGACCGCACTCGAAATCGCGAAGCGTCTGGTGAACAGCGCCCGGCCGGTGGAACACTTCCGTGGATCCGCACCAGATCATCACCAGCCGCGAGCAGTCGTTGTTCTTGCGGAAGTCCTCGATGTCCTGAATCAGCATCTCGGCCTTTTCCATGTTGTTGGCTGCCTGCTTGACGTTCGGACCATTGATCCGCTTCACATACTCGTGATCGAAGACGGCCTTCATCGGGCGCAGCGCCGACAGCGGTTCTCTCACCTGCTCCAGCAGTGCCCGGTCGAGCACCGCTGCATTCGAAGCCGCTTCATACGCGTTGTCCTCGTAAATATCCCAACCGCCATACACGAGGTCGTCGAGTCCCGCCAGCGGAACGAAGTCCTTGATCAGCGGAGTGCGGCCTTCCGTGCGCTTTCCCAGGCGAATGGTGGCGAGCTGAGTGAGGGATCCAATGGGCTGTGCGAGACCTCGCTTGACAGCTTCCACCCCGGCGATAAATGTTGTGCTGACCGCTCCAATTCCGGGAATGAGGACACCCAACTTCCCGTCCGCGGGCGCAATGCGCACGTTCTGATTCGTGATGGACAAGACCGTTACTCCTTCGATTACAGTTGTGTTAAATGATTGATATGATTACAGCTAAGCCAAGTCAGCCGATCCTCAGCTATACTATCAGTTTCATGGCGGCACGCGCGACGACGACCATGTCCACCGTCATCGTTGACGATGAGCAACTGGCGTCCGAAGAACTGTTGTATTTGTTGAGGGACTTCCCGGACGTGGAGGTAGTCGCTACAGGTGCGAATGGTCTCGATGCATTCGAGCTCATCGAAAAGCTCGAGCCCGATCTGGTATTCCTCGACGTCCAGATGCCCGGCATGGACGGACTTACGCTCATCCGCAAACTGCGTGAAAAGGAAGTGCCGCTGCCGTACTTCATCCTGGCCACCGCCTACGATCAGTACGCCATCGAGGCCTTCACGCTGGAGGCGATGGACTACCTGCTGAAGCCGATCGAAAAGGATCGCCTCGCGCTCACCATCGACCGTGCCCGCCGTGCGATCTCCGAACGTACCCGGACACCGCTGGCCGAAGCGCCCTCGCCCGCGGTCCAACGGACTAAGTTGCTGGTGAAGAGCAACAATCGCAACTTCATTATCGACGCGAGCGACCTCATCTACGCGACCATCGACGATGGACTGATTACGATTGTCGCAACGAGCGTCGAAGGGCAATCGAATTACCGGACCATCGAAGAGTTACAGTCGAACCTCGATCCCGAGCTATTCTGGCGCGTTCACCGCTCGTTCCTGGTGAACATCAACCGGATCAAGGAAGTGATTCCCTGGTTCAAATCGAGCTATCAGCTTCGCATGGACGATAAGCGCCAGACCGAAGTTCCGGTCAGCCGTGTACAAACGAAACGCCTACGGGCCTTACTCAAACTTTGAATCGCGAATATCATAACTGGTACAGTCCTGCCCTGGGCAGGAACATGGAGCTGCTCGTCTTTGGACACGCGGGAACGCCGTTCCTTGTGTTCCCCACCTCCATGGGCCGCTTCTTCGATTACGAGGACCGCGGCATGATTTCCTTGCTGGCCGATAAGTACGAACACGGCCAGTTACAGGCTTTCTGCGTCGACAGCGTCGATTCGGAAAGCTGGTACAACAAGAGCGTTCACCCGCGGGATCGCGTGTTGCGCCACATGCAGTATGAGAGTTATCTGCTGAATGAAGTGCTGCCGCTGATCCGCGGCCGGAACCAGGCTCCATTGGGAGTTACCGGGTGCAGTTTCGGCGGTTACCACTCGGCGAACTTCGCATTCCGGCATCCGGAGTTGGTGTCCCACATGGTGAGCATCAGCGGTGCGTTCAATATCAAGCAGTTTCTGGACGGATACTATGACGAAAACTGCTACTTCAACTGTCCCGCGGATTTTCTGCCCGGCGTGAACGATCCGGCCATTTTGGATAAAATCCGCCGTATGCGCATCATCCTGGCAAGTGGCGAGCACGATATCTGCGTGGCCGAGAACCGCCGGTTGAGTGCCATTCTTTCGGAAAGGCAAATTCCGCACTGGCTCGACATATGGGGCGATGGCGCCCAGCACGAGTGGCCCGTGTGGGAGGGTCAAACCCGCAAGTTCCTGTAGTACTACAATAGGCACTCAATGAAGATCGGCGTTATCTACGGAATGGAGCAGACATTTCCGCCGGCGTTGGTAGACCGGATCAATGCAATTGGTGTTTCCGGCGTTACTGCCGAACATATCAAACTCGGCGCGGTAAAGCTCGCGGAACTATGTCCTTACCGTGTGATCGTCGATCGTATATCGCACGACATACCGTTCTATCGGGCTTATTTGAAGAATGCCGCGCTGAGCGGAACAACGGTCGTCAACAACCCCTTCTGGTGGAGCGCGGACGATAAGTTCTTCAATTACTCGCTGGCTTCAAAGATCGGGGTGGCCGTGCCGCGGACGGCGTTGCTGCCGCACAAACAGCATCCTCTAGGAACCAGCGACCAGTCGATGCGGAATCTGCAGTATCCACTCGATTGGGACGACATATTTCAGTACATAGGCTTCCCCGCGTTTCTGAAGCCGCACAGCGGTGGCGGTTGGAAGAGCGTCTACAAGGTTCATAACCCCGACGAGTTCTTCGCGGCTTACAACGATACCGGCGATCTCTGCATGACCCTTCAGCAGGGAATCGACTTCAAAGAGTATTTCCGGTGTTACGTGGTGGGACGGGAGTGGGTCCATATTATGCAGTACGATCCGCGCCGGCCGTTTCATGAACGGTATGTTCGGAACGGCCGGCGGTGGATCCTGCCTTGCTGGCGAGAGTCGAGCGCGATTGCCTCACGTTATGCAAGGCATTGGGGTACGACCTGAACACGGTGGAGTTCGCGGTGCAGGATGGAGTTCCGTACGCGATCGATTTCCTGAATCCCGCCCCGGATGCCGACGTGAATTCGGTGGGTGCGGATAACTTTGAGTGGATCGTGGACGCCGTTGCGAAATACGCTATCAGTGAAGCCCAACGCAAGCCGGTACTGCCCGAGTACACCTGGGCAGCGTTCCTGAAGGGCAATGCATGACGCCTAGTTTCACCATCGGAATCGAAGAAGAGTATCAGACCATCGACCCGGTTACTCGCGATCTCCGGTCGCACATCGATGTCGAGATTATCGAAAAGGGCAAGATCCGCCTGAAGGAAGCAGTGAAGGCGGAGATGCACCAATCGGTGGTTGAGGTCGGCACTGGCGTTTGCAAGGACATCAAGGAAGCGCGGCGCGACCTCAAGCAGTTGCGCGGAACCATCATTGGCCTAGCGCGTGAGAACGGACTTCGCGTGGCCGCCGCCGGCACTCATCCCTTCGCCGATTGGCGCAAACAGGAGATCTATCCCGATCCTCGCTACGCGACCATCGTCGAAGACTTGAAGATGGTGGCGCGGGCGAATCTGATCTTCGGGCTGCACGTTCACGTGGGGATCGAAGATCGCGAGACGGCGATTCATATCATGAACGCGGCGCGCTATTTCGTTCCGCACATATTGGCGCTCTCCACCAATTCGCCGTTTTGGCTCGGCATGGATACGGGCTTGAAGTCGTATCGCTGTAAGGTCTTCGATAAGTTCCCCAGGACCAACATCCCCGACTACTTCCCGAGTTGGGGCGAGTATGAGAGCTTTATCAACTTACTCATAAAGACTAAGTGCATCGACAACGCCAAGAAAATCTGGTGGGACATCCGTCCGCATCCGCACTTCAGCACGCTGGAGTTCCGGATGTGCGATATCCCGATGCGCCTCGACGAGACCATCGCGATTGCGGCGCTGATTCAGGCCACTGTGGCCAAGCTGTATAAGCTGCACGCCGCCAACACCGGGTTCCGTCTCTATCGCCGCGCGTTACTGATGGAAAACAAATGGCGTGCGCTGCGATACGGGCTCGACGGCAAAATGATCGACTTCGGCAAGCAGACCGAGGTTCCCGTTCGCGATTTGATTTACGAGTATCTTCGCCTGATCGATGACGTCGTGGATGAACTCGGTTCGCGCGAGGAGATTCTGTACATCTATCAGATGCTGGAACAAGGCTCCGGGGCGGACCGGCAGTTGCAGGTGTACAAAGAGACCGGCGATTTAGTGAAGGTTGTCGATTACATCGTCGACGAGACTGAGCGATCGTCGCTCGAATCGGCCGAAGAGGTCCAGGCGGCCACATGATCCCGTTCGATCCGGAATTTACTCCCGGCGCCCGGAATGCCGTCAGGGTCTGTCTGCGGATTCAACCCGACGAGAAAGTGACGCTGATCACCGATCGTACCTGCCTCGAGATCGCTTCCAGCATTGCGCACGAACTCGACGAGTTGAGGATTCGATATACGCCTTTCGTGCTCGAGGATCTCGCGTCGAGGCCATTGGCCAACATGCCGGCGCCGGTGCTCGAAGACATGGAATCGAGCCAGGTCAGCATCTTCGCGGTGCAGGCGCAGCCGAACGAGTTGAAGACTCGCATGCAGATGACCGACGTCGTCAACCGGCGGAAGATGCGGCACGCGCACATGGTGAACATTGAGCGGCGCATCATGCTGGAGGGCATGCGCGCGGATTTCGAGCAGGTGGATGCGCTGAGCGTTCGCGTATTCGACATCGCGTCGAAAGCAAAGACGATTCGAGCCTGCACGCCGGTGGGGACGGACATTACAGCCGCGATGAATCCGGATTATAAGTGGCTGAAGACCAGCGGCATCATTAGTCCGAATAAGTGGGGTAACTTGCCGGGCGGCGAGATTTTCACGACTCCCGGCGAAGTGAATGGAACGTTCGTCATCGACGGCGTGGTCGGCGATTATCTATGCGCCAAGTACGGAAGCCTGGAACACCATCCGCTCACCATCCGCATTGAAGGTAACCGGCTGGCCGGCGCGCAGAGCGATAATCGCGAGTTACGCGACGAATTCTGGAAGTACACACACACCGACGAGAATAGCGATCGTGTGGGCGAGTTTGCCATCGGCACCAATCTGGCGGTGCGGGACGTGATCGGCAATATTCTGCAGGACGAAAAGATTCCGGGTGTGCACATCGCATTCGGCAACCCCTACGGCGCGCACACTGGCGCAGACTGGTACTCATCCACACACATCGACGTTGTGGGCCGTAAATTCGATATCTGGGCCGACGACCGCCAAATCATGAGCGCGGGCGAGTTCGTCATCTGACCATATGATCCCCGAACTGCGGAGGCGCTTCAACGCGGGCTTCACCCGCGAGAAGTATGTCGATATGCTGCGCCGTGCCCAGGTCGCTTCCGGACCCATCCATTTCCGCCAGTGCGAAACGCCGCTATTTATCGAGCGTTCGCTCGTCGCCAAAATGGTCGAGTACGGCGCGGAATTGATCCACCAGTCCGTAGCGAATCCGAAATCGGCTGAAGCGGTTCCGGATAAGTACAACGTCCCCGGTGAGCCGGACCATCCGATGTTCGTGCAGGTGGACTTCGGACTTACTGCCGACTTACAACCGAAGTTGGTTGAGATACAAGCCTTTCCTTCACTCTACGGATTCCAGCCGGTTGTGGCTCAGGCGTACCGCGAGGCATACGGCCTCGACGGGTCCCCGCAGTCCCTCCTGATCGAAGATTACTGGGACTTACTCGCGAAGGCAATCGTCGGAAACTGGGCGCCACACGAGGTGGCTCTGGTGGAGATCGATCCGTATTACCAGAAGACCGTCGCCGACTTTCTGATCACCGCGCGCCGCCTCGGAATCCGCATCGTGGACATCCGCGAAATTCGCCGCTTTGGCCGTAAACTCTTCGGCCCGGATGGTCCGATTGAGCGAATCTATAATCGCGCGATTGCCGATGAACTCGATCGGCGCGGCGTAGAACTGCAGTTCGACTTACGCGAACCGGTGGAAGTGGAGTGGGCCGGTCATCCGAACTGGTATTTCCGTATCAGTAAGTTCTCCATTCCGTTTCTCAACCATCCGAGCGTGCCGCGTACCCAATTTCTGGATCAGGTCAGCCGGATTCCGGACGACTTAGAACGCTGGGTACTGAAGCCGTTGTACTCGTTCGCGGGACTGGGTGTATCGGTAGGTCCCACGCGCAAACAGGTCGAGCAGGTAAGCGACCCTTCGCAGTGGATTCTGCAGGAGCGGATCGATTTCGCCCCGTTGGTGGAGACACCACACGGTCCCACTCAGGCTGAGATCCGGATCATGTATATCTGGCTCGAACAACTACAGGCCGTCACTACCATCGTCCGCATGGGACGCGGCAAAATGATGGGCGTCGATCACAACCGCGGCATGGAGTGGGTCGGCGGATCGGTCGCGTTCTGGCCGGAGTAGTTACTCGCCCGGTATCGTCCACTTCTCGCCGCATCGGAAGATCTTGAAACGCTGTTCGGGACGGTGGCCCAGCATGTGCTCGATGAAGCGGTTGACGTTTCCGACATCCCCCGAAAATGTTCCGTAATGCATCGGCACCAGCCAGCGGGCGCCGATGTCTTCAGCCAGTTGGGCGGCGTCCTGAACGCTAAAGTTGCGGCCCGCGATCGGTAGCAGCGCAACGGTCACATTGTAGGGCTTCAAGCGTTGCGCGAGTTCGTCGTACATAACGCAATCGCCCGCGTGATAGATTGTCTCGCGCCCGAATCGGATGAGATAGCCGAGGTACGGATATCCGCCGGCCGGAGTCCAGTCCAGCCGCTCGTGCGCCGACGGAACCGCATACACGCGTCCATAGTGGCCGTCTTTGAAGTATTCGACGCGGAGGTCGGCGTCGGTAGTGGTCATGCGTTCGTATGGGATTCCAATAGAACGGGCGTGCTCTGAGGCACTCTTCGGAAGCACGACCTTGGCACGCGTGGTCGCGTGCAATAGCGGCACCAACGTCCCCGCATCCATATGCAGCGGATGCGCGTGACTGCACAGGATGAGATCAGCGGAGTGGAGTTGTCGAGGCGAGAGAGGCGCCTGCATGACGCGGACGCGCCCAGGCACTTCCGACAGACACACATCCACCAGAAACAGCATATTCGACGACTTGATCGCGAAGCCGCTATGGCCGAGCCACCAGAGCGTCGGCGAAGCGGTTTCGGTGCTCTCGATTTCCGCGGCGAGGTCTTCGCCGGAGTTTGCGAACTCAGTCATTTCGATGCGCGCTCAAGGCGGTCGAGGATACCGGCCCACTCAGGCGTGGAAGGCGGCCGTTCGACAGCGATAGCGTCCCATTGCTCCTTGTCGAGATCGTGAAAAATACTGTACAGGCACGCCGCGTAAGCGTCGGGGCTTGCAGGCATCCTAACATTCCGCGCGGCGTTCATGAAATTGCGCCACCACAGGTACGCGATGCGCCCGGGCGGCAACTGATCGTCCACAAGCACCACGCGCGTGTGCGGGCTGTAGTGGCGATGGTGCATGCCGGGCGCCGGGTGCGCGGCGAATTTCGTATGCGTAAGCTGTTGGATACCGGCGAACGCAATCATGCCGGGACGCAGCAGCACCGGTTCCGGACCGGCCAGCGAGATCACAGTCGATTCGATTCCAATGTTCGTGGGTCCGCCGTCCAGCACCAGAATCGAATCGCCGAAAGCCGCGCGCACGTGTTCGGCGGTGGTTGCCGAGAGTTCCGTGAACCGGTTTGCGCTGGGCGCGGCGATGGGAACACCGGCGGCGCGAATCAGTTTAAGCGCCACGGGATGCGCGGGAATCCGTATGCCGACCGTCGGCAGGCCCGCTGTGATTTCGTCCGGCACAATCGCGCGTTTCGGCAACACCATCGTCAGCGGACCCGGCCAGTACCGCGCGGCGAGTTCCCCAGCACGCGCCGGCCAATCCGTCACCAGCGATCGAGCCATCTCGATCGAATCCACGTGGACAATCAGCGGACTCGTCGACGGGCGCCCTTTCAATTCGAAGATGCGCCGCACCGCCGCTGCATCGAGTGCATTCGCGCCGAGGCCGTAAACGGTTTCAGTAGGGAACGCGACCACTCCACCGTCGCGAATGGTTTGTGCCGCACGCTCCAGCTCTTCGGGCGTCACCATTTTATTCTGGTAAGTCGTCCTTACCGTTCCCGGCGATCCGGCCCGTTTTGCGCCAGACCAGGTAAGCGTGGATGAACTCTTCAAGATCGCCATCCAGCACGCGGTCCACATCGCCCACCGCGAGCTTAGTGCGATGATCTTTGATCAGCCGGTAAGGTGCGAGCACGTAACTGCGAATCTGACTCCCGAAGTTGACGTCGAGCTTCGAGTCCTCCAACTTACTCTGCTCCACTTTCTTCTTGTCCATCTCGAACTCGTAGAGTTTCGCGCGCAGTTGCTTCATCGCACTCGCGCGGTTCTTGTGCTGCGACCGCTCATTCTGGCACTGCACGACGAGCCCGGTGGGAATGTGCGTGAAGCGCACCGCGGATTCCGTGCGGTTGACGTGCTGGCCGCCGGCACCGCTCGCGCGGAACACATCGATCTTCACATCGTCAGGCTTGATGTCGATC
>JBBQGE010000062.1:0-36282 GCA_038322675.1 Bryobacterales bacterium | reverse complement strand
ATATCCATGCGATAAACCCTATACCCCGGCCATCCAAGAACCCTCGTCCAGTCTTGTTCCTTCACCCTCTCAGGCTAGCCAAAGGCTACCGCTCTGAGTAGCTGGCCTTCGGATAGGTTGTCGGATTCCTGCGCAGAGCCGGATTTTCAGGACTGGACCGCTTTATGTGGGCTAATTCATGACTGTGGCAGCGACAAGCGTGGTATGCTGATCCCTATTCAGAGGGACCGGAGTAATGCCCGTACCACTTCGCCTCACAATATGGCTGGTATTTGTGCTGCCTGGCATAGCCCAGGAGAATTCGTTCGCGGGGTACCCCGTCCGAATCGAAGGCCACTGGGTGGAGGTTAAGAGCGGACGGGAATTGCAGGTGAGCGAGCAACTCCGGCTGGACAGCGGCGTGCGGATGGCTAAAGATTCCAGCAGTGGAAGTATCACGATTCGAATGCCTGGGTGTAGCAAGGATCGGCAGTTGACATGTAGCGGCAGCACGTCCTGTGATCAGACTTATTGGTTAAAGGACCTCGAGTGCGTTCGTCCGGAACGGGGGTCGGCAATTGAAGCAATGGTGTCGGCGCTGCAGCATTTTCTGGCCGGCGACGCCGGTGAGAATGTCGCAACGGCGATTACCATGTCGCGCGCCGGCGACAGTGGCGAGGGTGCGGCAAATCTGCCGGAAATGCGGGATGCGGTGCTTCTGGCCGATAACGGGATGCTCGACCCAACGCCGTTGCTAGGATCGATTCCCGCAGGCAAGTTCTGGCTCGAGTTTTGCCGCAGCGGTCCGGCACTTGACGCGGATTGCGACGAGGCGCCGCGAATTCCGTTGACTGTCACTCCCGATCGGACTCCCGAGCCAATGTCCTTTACTGGCGCCATCGGGTTGTACCGAGTCCGGTTGTGGAAAATGAGCCCACGAGGTCCCCAAGCTACAGATCGGAGTGCAATCGCGCTGATCGGGCCTTCGGGATCTTACCTGGAAATCCAGAAGCGGTTCGCGCCTATTGCGGCTGCCGCGGCAGCCATGGATCAGCATGATCCTTACGTCCGGCTCATGACCGGCGCTTGGATTCTCGAGAATCGGAGGTAGGAGTGGCGACCAAGTGGTGGAAACCGGCGCCGGACTTCCTCGGCAGGCATCACTGGATGAAGTTCTGGGCTGTCGCCATCCCTCTGGCGTTATGCAATCACTTCTTCCTAGCCAATCTATGGGTGATGCAGTATCCGGGGATTCTACTGATGGACGGCGTGGATGCGGCAACGCCTAAGCCGACGGCACAGCACACGGTGCTAGTCACTATCACACCTGATGAATACCGGACGGAGTTTGGACGCATTTCGCCGTTGAAACCGGACAGGCTGGGGACAGCAGTCAGGAATTTACTAAAATTGTCACCAAAGCTGCTGGCCGTCGACCTGGACACTTCGGATGAAAGATTCAGAACCCTGGCGAGGGAATTCCGCAATTCAGGGGTAATCTGGGCACGAGGTCTGACCCGAGAGGCCGGGGCTACGGTTCCTGGCGGATTTCTGGGCAATCCGTCGGACGAAAACGCTTTGGCGGGGATTGCGGCATTCAAACGCGATCCGGACTGGTCACTCCGGAAATTGGACGCTTGCATCAAGGTGGGCGACGCTACTATGCGGACCTTTCACCGGGCTATCTTTGTCGCGGCGGAGAAAGTGTCCGGGCCCGTTTGTGAGATGTATCGAATTCCGTTGACTCCGTACCGGTTCCAAACGTTGACGCTGACTGAAGCCGAAAACGCGCACGCCAATTTGAGCAACAAAATCGTGATCCTTGGGGGCACTTACGACGACAGGGATATTCATCCTACTCGGGGTGGCAGCGAAGTCTATGGAGTCGAGATTGTCGGATCGGCGGTCGAATCCCAGTATGCCGCCGCCGATGAGCCGGGTTGGAAGGCGAAGGTGGAAAGGTGGGCGGAATGGCCGGTCGAGTTTGCCTTAGGCGCAGCTATCTTCGCTATCTATGCTTATGGCAAAAGAATCTCCGGCACAGTCAAACTGGCACTCTCACTGCTGCTATGCGCATTCATTCTCTTCGTGCCAGGAGTGCTGCTCTATCGATACGGGGTTTGGCTGGCCAACCCATTTCCAATGGTGTTTGGGATGATGCTGCACGGCATGTATGAGGCAGCGGAGGACTGAGAAATACGAACCGCATGAGGACCGAGTTGGAGCAAGAAGGAAACCATGAAATTCAGCATTCGAATGGAAAGCATTAGCGTGCCGGCGCTGTGCGCGTTGGCGTTGCTGGCAAGTGGACGGATCGCCGGAGGCCAGAGCTTTTCGTCACTCCGGGGCGGGAAGAAGATGATCATCAAGCGCCTGCTCCCGCCGGCCGTTAATCTCAACCGCAAGCGCATTGGGGTGGCATCCGAGGCGCAGGGCGGGGCTCCCCCAGCAGTAGCGGCGGTTCTGAAAACACGAGTTCTTACTGCTATCCAGAAGGACCCGAACTTTGTCGTCGACGACAAGAATCCCGAAACCCGGCTGAGCTTCATGGTCACCGAATTTCGAGTGGAGCGACAGCAAGTGCAGAGCAGTGCCACGAATCCGCCCACGACGTGCACCGTTTTCGTCGGGCGCGCGGACGTCAGCTATCAGGCGATCGACGTCGCCACGGGAGTACCGCAGGATTCCGAGAACCTCAGTTCGAGGATCGATCTGGGGAAGGGCAGAGTGAGGGACTCGAAGATACCGGGGATCCCGCTTTCGTTCCCGAGGGGCGGGGTTTCCTGCGAGCAATATGGAAAGCTGACTGAGAGCGCCGCGACCGACGAACTGTACGACGACCTGGTGCATCAAATGACCCAGCGAGCCGCGCCGGTGGACGAGGAAGTGGAGGTTGCCCTGCCTGGCGGCAAACTCAAGGACCTCTCTCTGTTAGCGCTGGACAAGCGGTGGCCCGTGTTGCTGGAGAAGGCCGAGCAAACGCCAAAGCTCGACAAGCCGGAGGACGATGCCTCGCGGTTGTACCTGATCGCGGTGGCGCACGAGGCTCAGGCCTATGACGCCCGGCGGGAAGCTTTTGAACTCGAACGCCGGCGGATTTCCGGATCGGGAGACCCCAAGCAGGAAGAGACCCAGGAAGGAAAGTTATTCCAATCTGCAAAAGGCCATCTCGAGGATGCCGCACGTTTCTACCGCGATGCCATAGCCGGCGACCGTAAAGAGAAGGAATTCAAGAAACCCGAAGGCCGCATCGAAGAGGCCGTTCGTCTGTATGCGACGATCGAGCGGCAGCGCAACGAGTATGAAGCGAACCTGAAGAAGAAAACGGAGACCGAAACTGCGGCCCGCAGCACCACGCGCAAGAACAGCAAAGCGGCAGGACCGCCTCCGGCTCCCAATCAAGGCGTGACTGCACCTACGACGGCCGAGGCTGGCTCTTCGAACGCTGAAATCTTGAAACTGTGTGGCGCCCATCTCGACGAGCCGACTGTCCTGGGTTTCGTGCAGGACGCTCCTGCGCCGAATTTCGACCTTTCGGCTAATTCCCTAATTGCGCTGAAGAACACCTGCGGCACCTCGTACAGCAAGTACGTGGCAGCCATGCGGACGAAAATGATAGCGAAGGGGCGGACAAGTTCGGCCGCCCGGTCGAAGACGGTTCGGACCAAGCCTGGGAGCCCGGCGAAATGAAGAACATCCGATGGGTTCTTCCTCTAGTAGCATGCCGTCTGTTGTGCGGACAGGGATTGACGGATGGATGCAACTCCGCGCTGGACACCTTGAACCGGCTCAAGGAAGCGTTTTTCACCGATGCCGAGAGCCTTGATTTCGGGAAGGCGTATTCGAACCTCATCACTGCGACACGTAACTGCCCCGATTCCGGCGAGCTCTGGTATTATCGGGCGCTCCTCGGAAAGCGGGGAGGAGCGCCGGCGTCCGAAACGGAATACTCGTTAGCCACCGCGCGGAAGCTGAAGTGGTCGAGAGCATCGGACGCCCACTGGGCTGATCTGGTGCCCGAGTCCAAAGCAGCGGACGCCTCCCTGTCCGGGGCGCCACAGAACAAGTGGGCGCTGGTGGTCGGAGTGGGCAAGTTCACCGATCCGAAACTGCCTGTACTTTCATCGGCGAGCGACGCGCGCGAATTGGACGACGTGCTGTTGGACAAGAAGATCGGCCGGTTTCCAGACGGAAACGTGCAGATGCTGCTCGACGATCACGCGACGGTGCAGAATATCCGAAAGGGGATCGGGTGGCTGCGCCAGAACGCTAAAGCCAATGACCTTGTATTGGTGTACTTCGCGAGTCATGGATTGAAGCGCCAAGAGGACCCGAACGGGGTGAGCTATATCGCCGCATACGACTCCGATCTGTCAACCCCGGCAACTCGATATGCGACTTCGATTCAGATGGTGGATCTAGTAGTCGATCTGACGCGTGAACTCCAGGCCATGCGCGTGGTGTTGATCCTCGACACCTGCTTCAGCGGCGACGCAGGCTCAGCCGCCGGCCAGGATAGCGTACAGGAGTTGAGTGTTAGCCGTGAGGCCTCTTTCAGCGAAGCCCTGCGGATATTTCGCGCGGGTGCAGGCAGGGCCGTACTCACAGCCGGAACAGCGGATCAAGAATCGTATCAGAGCGCGACGCTCGGCCATGGGTTCTTCACTTACTTCATTATGAAGGCTCTCCGTGACAGTTCGGGACGGATCCCGCTGTCGGCACTGTACCAACAGGTGAAAGCCGAAACCGAGAATGCTGTCTCAAAAGAACTGGGGAAGAAGCAAACGCCTCTACTGTTTGCCGGTGCCGGTGCAGGAGCTATGGAGATTGGTGCTTCGATCGAACCGCCGCGCCGGGCGGCTGAATAGTTCAGAAAATAGCGCCGGGCCGCGAGACGCGATTACTCGGCTTCGCCGTCATTAACGAAGCGGTTTCAATTCAGCGATAGCGTCTTCCGTGTACTCAATGTCGCCGTTCCAGTACCTCACGATCACGTCATAGTTCAAGGCGATCCACTTACGAAGAAGGTCCAGATCGAGTGCTGTCATCTTGCCGCCACCCACCACGTGAACGTCAGGCCGAACAGCTACAGAAACCAGCTCAGACGGATGAACTTTGGGGGAGTTGGAGATTTTGACACGAACTTCATGGGGTGCGCCAGCTTTCGGGGAAATCCAGACCACGAACGGCAGTCCGGTGCGCTTGGGTGAGAGGTTTGCCATTTCAAAGAGCGCTTCGGATTCGCCGGATGTCTTTACCGCTTCGTTCCGCATCTTGCTACTTACTGAGCGGGCCGGTTTCCTTCGAGCTTCTTCATCCGTCCGTCCAGGTACTCCATTTCGGCATCAAGCGCCTTCAGCGTAGCTGCATGCGTGCGCATCCGGGCTTCCATCGGAGACGCCAACTGTTGGAAGGCCGTGAGCAGATTCGTCTCGACCCTCTCTAACTGCTCCAGTATCCACTGCTTGTCCTGATCTTCGAGAGCCATCTAGCAATAGTTTACACCGCTATGCCCAAGATCGGACAGGTCAGTATCCTAGGAACAATGAACACTCGACAACTGGGAAGCGCCGGGCCCACCGTCTCCGCTATCTCGCTCGGTTGCATGGGCATGTCCGGCATGTATGGGCCGACCGACGAGACCGAAAGCATTGCCACGATCCACGCAGCGATGGACGCCGGGATCACGCTGCTCGATACCGGTGATTTCTATGGCATGGGCCACAACGAGATGCTGATCGCCCAGGCCATCGAAGGCAAGCGGGATCGCGTGCTCCTGTCGGTGAAATTCGGTGCGATGCGGGATCCGAGCGGCGCATTCATTGGGGTGGATACGCGTCCGCGGGCGGTGCGGAATTTTCTCGCGTGTGGATCCGGCGGTCCCGATTGAGGAGACCGTGGGTGCGATCGCGGACCTGATCCGGGCCGGCTATGTCCGGTACGTGGGACTGTCGGAGGTGGGCGCGGCAACCATCCGGCGGGCGCACGCGATGCATCCGGTGTGCGATCTGCAGATCGAGTACTCGCTGGTGAGCCGCGGAGTGGAGAAGGACATACTGCCGGCGCTGCGGGAGTTAGGAATCGGCGTGACGGCGTACGGAGTGCTATCGCGCGGGTTGTTGAGCGATTCGCCGGTGGCAGCGAGCGGCGATTCCCGGGCGAATTTGTCGCGCTTTACAGGGGAGAATTACGAACGTAACCGGCAACTGGTGGAGGAACTGGCCGCGCTGGCCGCAAACAAGGGAACGACATCCACACAACTGGCCATTGCCTGGGTCATGAGCAAAGGCTCGGACATCGTTCCCGTGATCGGCGCCCGCAAGCGCGCCCAACTGGCGGACGCCCTCGCTGCTGTGAATTTACTTCTGACGCCGGAGGAAGCCGCGCGCCTCGAATCGATTTTCGATCCGTCCCGCATTTCAAGAACGCGCTACGACGAGCATCAGATGAGAATGCTCGACAGCGAGCGATAACTACTTCGCCATCGCGACCTGATTGGACGGCGCACCCTTGGCGAGCAGCGGCCGCACCATTTCCGCGTTCCCGGTGGCGGCGGCGTACATCAGCGGGGTCATTCCGGCGCCATCAGCCGGATCGGCGGCGGCACCACGCGCCAGCAGTAGTTTCGTGGACGCAGTGGCGTTGTTCATGGCCGCTGCGTGCAGCGCGGTGGACTTCATGCCGTCCTGCGCTTTGACATCGCCGCCGGCATCCACCAGCATTTTCACCGAATCGAAAGCGCCCTCGGTTCCGGCGGCGATCATCAGCGGCGAACGGCCATCTTCGATTTCGCGTTGACATCGGCGCCCTTGTCGTTAAGCAGGCAGACGCGCATCGGATCGGCGGCGGCCCACAGCAGCGCCGTCGCATCGAAGTCATTCTTCGTGTTCACATCGGCGCCGGCGTCCAGCAGCATGCGCATGCATTCGACGCTGCCGGTAACGCGCTGTACATCAGCGGCGTGGTGCCGCGCGTATCGCACACTTGCATGGCGAGTGCGCCCAGCACTCCCAAAAACATTATTGCTCTCACTTGCATTCCCACTCTCTCCTCTAACTTTCAGTGCAGCTATAGGAGATAGCGGAAATCCGTGGCACATTTGGCTCACCTTGTACGAGTATGATGAAACTCATGATTCGCTGGTTACTCGTGTTAGCCGCGCTTTCGCTCCCAGCCGGGGCGGAGACTTATTGCTGGGGATTCCTGAACTCGCACCCGGAGCGGAAGCCGATTCCGGAGGCGCGAGGGGAAGAGATTCAGAAGGGGCATATGGATCATATGCGGCGCATGGCAGCGGCGGGGCATCTGCTGGCGGCGGGTCCTGTGATGACGGCGGGCGGTGCGCGGGGCATCGTAGTGTACCGCTGCGAATCGGTGGCGCAGGCCGAGGAGTGGTCATCGCACGATCCGGCGGTACAGAATCGCCGGCTGGTGTTGGATGCGTACCGGTGGGCGGGTCCCGACGGTATCGGCGAGCCGATCGCAGCACGGATGAAGGCGGATCCGGATACCAAGGTCGAGATGACGAAGTTGCCGCTGGTGGTGCTGAAGAAGACGAGCAGGTTCAGCCTGGACGCGGCGATGCCAGTGTTGATGAAGCATCGCCAGCGGATCATGAGCCTCATCGCCGAGGGCAAGATTCGCGCGGCAGGACCGTTCCTGGATGAGTCGGGCAACCCCAGCCAGACCGCCTCGATGGTGGGCGTCGAGGTGATGTCGGCCATGCCGTTGGATGAGGCAAAGGCCTTGGCAGAACAGGATCCACTGGCGAAGGCGGGACTGGTGGAGGCCGTGGTGTTCGAGTGGTTCGTAGCGGAGGATTCGATTCCGAAGCCTCAGTCGAAGTAGCGCGCGGGCGTCACTGCGCGTCGGGCGTCGGGGGCGGTTCCTGAGGATTCCGCTCGATGACGACGGTGAAGTTCGCGACCATTCCCGCCAGCGCGCCGATGGCCGCCAGTATCGGCGCCGCGATGACGCCGATGGCCGCGACGCTCATCGGGATCTCCATGAACGTGTGTCCAGTGGAGTCCTTAATGATGATGCGGCGGATATTGCCTTCGTGAATCAGTTCCTTGACCTTGTCGACCAGTTCATTGGCCTGTACCTTGAATTCTTCGAATGTGCGTTGGAAGTCCATGGCTTGAGTGTATTCGGAACCAAGGGCCCACGGAAGCACTGCCGCCGCGGGCCCGCTGCCGTTAGTGCTTCTTCGCGGCCTCGACTTCCAACGTGAGCATCAAGGGCCAGCGCGACGGGAAGTAGGCCATGGTGGCCTTGATGAGTCCCGCGTTGAAACCGTCGGCGCCGTTCTGGAAGCGGAAGTGGAAGAACTTCCGGTCGCCGTCAGAGGGAGTCTGGAACGGCCCGGTCACGTATTCGGGGATGTAGATCCCGCTGTTGTCGTTGTCGTTCTCATCGTAGGGACGGACGCCGCCGCCGATTTCGCCGATATCCTTGGCGATCTTTTTCGCTTCGTCAAGGGTTACATACTGAGTGGTCATCGTTTCTCCTCGGGGAGGGCACAGTTCGCCATGCCCATTCCCGCCTTGAGGTTAGCTTTAGGGCCGAACTACCGAGGTGGGTCGAAACGGTCTAAGTGCAATGTTCTCAGCAAAATAGAAAATGTTCGAAGTTTGTGACCGATGTTTTTCGGCGATTCGGGAACGGCGCGGCCACCGTGTCCGTAGTACATTGGTGGCGCAGGCATCTCGAACGAACATTTTGCGGCTCCGTCCGCGGACGCGGCTCAGCACGACTATGAGAAAACACTCAACTGCAGTTTTGCTCCTCTCTGTCCTACTCCTCATGACCGGCGTTGCGGCGGCTCAGACAGCGCCGTCGGAAATCACGGTGGAACCCGCGGCGCCCATGCGCTATTTCGGCCGGTTTACGCGGCCTTACTCGGCGCGCAACGTTCCGCCTATCAACCTGGCAAACTCGTCGAGGCTCGACCAGTTGCTGCGGGCCGGGAATCTCTATCTCACGGCGCAAGACTGCATCGCACTGGCGATTGAGAACAACATCGACATCGAGATGCAGCGGTATGGTCCGCTGCTGGCGCAGGAAGTGTTGCGGCGCGCCCAGGCCGGAGGCGCTCTTCGAAGTGTTGGAATGCCGCTGGCGGCGGGTCCGCAGAGCGTCAGCCTGCAGGGTGTGTCGGTGAACAATACGGGGACGCTGTCGCTATCGAGCGGCGGCGTCAGTTCGGGCGGCGGCATCGTGACGCAATTGGGACCAGCGATTCCGAGTCTGGATCCGACGCTGCTGGCGTTCGTCAACTTCCAGCACGCGACGATTCCGCAGAGCAACACCGTCCTCACCGGCACGACGGCGCTGATTCAGAACACGCGATCGGTGCAGGCGCAATACGCGCAGAGTTGGGATTTTGGACTCACCGCTCAGCTCACCTATTCCAGCAACTACGTGAATGTGAACAGCAACTTCTTTGCGTTGAATCCGTACACCATCGGATCGATTGATCTGCAGGTGACTCAGAACCTGCTGCAGGGCTTCGGGCGATCGGTGAACGCGCGGAACATCCGCGTGCAGAAGAATAACGTTAAGGTCAACGATCTGCAATTCAAACAGCAGGTGAGCACGACCATTTCGGCGATCCTGAATCTGTATTGGGATCTGGTGGCATTCAACGAGGACGTGCGGGCGCGGCAGCAGGCCGTCACAACGGCGCAGCAGTTACTGGACGACAACAAGCGCCAGGTTCAAATTGGGACGCTGGCGGAGATCGAAGTAACTCGCGCGGAGTCGCAGTTATATGCCACGCAGCAGGACTTAGTGATCGCGCGCACGAATCTGATGCAGCAGGAGACGATTCTGAAGAATGCTCTGACTCGCAACGGTGTAGCTTCGGCGGGGCTGGCTGGAGTTCACATCATTCCCTTGGAGCGAATCGCCGTTCCTCCGAACGAGTTAATCCGTCCTGTGGACGATCTGGTGGCCGAGGCACTCGAGAACCGGCCGGAGATCGCGCAGAGCAAGATCAATATCGAGAGCAACAGGATCAACCTGAAAGGAATCCGAAACTCGCTGCTACCGGGTTTGCAGGCATTCGTGGAGACCACCAACAACGGTCTTACCGGAGACCTGACGGCGCTGGGCGCGACGGCTCCGGGAATCGGCTACCTGGCGGGAGGTTACGGCAACTTGCTAGGTCAGTTAGCCAGGCGCAATTATCCGAATTACTCGGCGGGATTCTCGCTGAACATCCCGATCCGCAACCGTGCCGCGCAGTCGGACTATGTGACCAGCGAGCTTGAGTTACGGCAGAACGAGTTGAATATGCGGAAGAACATGAACCAGGTACGGGTGGACGTTCAGAACGCCGTGATCGGTCTGGAACAGGCTCGTGCGAGATATGAGGCCGCGGTGAAATCGCGCGAATTGAGCGACCAGACGCTGGACGCCGATCGCAAGAAGTACCAATTGGGAGCATCGACGGCTTTCCAGGTAGTTCAGGATCAGCGCGACTTAGCGGCTGCACAAAGCGCCGAAGTGCAGGCCATGGCGAACTACACGCATGCCCGCGTTTCGTTCGATGAGGCCATGGGAGAGACGCTCGAGAAGAACAACGTATCGATACAGGAAGCGTACAAGGCCAACGTTTCGTACCGCTCGACGCTTCCGGCGAATCTGCCGCAAGGGGTCCGGCCGTGACCGCGGACATCCGGCGCGTCCTGGCAACGGGATTGGCGGCACTGTTTCCGTTGTCGATGGTGCAGGCGCAGACAGTCGCCATTGAACCGGTTCGTCCGCAGACATCGGTGATCGTGCGGCCGTATCTGACACCCGATGTGCCGCCGGTGCGACTGGCTAACTCGGGCAGGCTGGCCGAGTTGGTGCGCGGCGGTGCGCTGTATCTGACGGCGCAGGATGCCATCGCGCTCGCGCTGGAAAACAACATCGATATCGAGATCGCTCGGTATAACCCGATCATGGCGAGTTGGAGGCTGGAGCGCGCGGAGGCCGGAGGCGCCTTGCCGGGCGTTCCCAGTGTGGCGTCGCAGGCCGGGACGGTCGCGGCCGGACAGGGCGTGTCGGGTAGCCAGGCCGCGGCGGGTGTGCGAGGCGGTGGCGGAGGCGGCGGCGGACAGGGCACTAATGCGTCGATTTCGCAAATCGGGCCGGTGACCCAGAATCTGGATCCGACGTTCCAGCAGGCGACTTCGTTCAGCCACACATCGACTCCGCAGGCGAACGTGGTGCAGAGTCTGACATCGGTGCTGATTAACGATACCCGGGTGTATTCCGGCAGCTTCCAGCAGGGATTCATATCGGGCGGCAGTGTGACCGCTAGCTTTCGCGAGAATTATCTGCAGGAAAACTCGCCCACCGACTTATTAAATCCGTCGGTGGCGCCGTCGTTATCCATTTCGGCACAGCACAATCTGTTACGCGGCTTTGGAATTGCTGTGAATGCGCGCACAATTACGGTGTCGCGACTCAACCTGGCGACCTCTGAGCTTCAGTTCAAGACGCAGGTGATCGGCGTGGTGAACCAGGTGTTGAACGCGTACTACGCGCTGGCGTCGGCGTATGAGGCTTTGAAGGCCCAACGAACGGCGGCGGACGTGGCGCAGACATTTCTGGACAACGTGAAGCGGCAGATTGAAATCGGGTCGGTTGCGCCTCCAGAGCAGATTGCGGCGGAGGGACAACTGGTGACCAGCCGGCAGGCGCAGGTGAATGGCGAGGCGACCGTGAAGCAGCAGGAGATTCGCTTGAAGAATCTGCTGAGCCGCAATGGGACGTTCGATCCGGTGCTGAAGTCAGTCCGGATTGTGCCGGTGGATCCATTGGTGATGCCACCGCCCGAATCGCTGCCTTCGCTGGAAGAACTGGTGAAGCAAGCACGTGCGAATCGGGCAGATCTTTTGACGCAGGCACAGAATGTGAAGGCCTCCGAGATCTCGGCCTTGGGAACGCGCAACGGGATTCTGCCGACGCTGCAGGTGTTCGGAGCGGCGAGCGCGGCGGGCCTTGCCGGCAATCCGCGCGTAGTGAACTCCGGCGGCTTTCAGCAGACGCCCGACAGCTACTTCGACGGTGGACTTGGGACAGCACTGGGGCAGGTATTCCGGCGGAATTTCCCAACTCAGCGAATCGGCGCCTTTTATTCGGAGACTCTGAAGAACCGGCAGGCGCAGGCGGACTTCGCGATCGACCAGTTACAGTTACGGCAAACTCTGCTAAATCAGCGTAAGTCGCTGAACGGGGTGGAAGTGGATGTTCTGAACTCGATGATCGCGATGCAACAGGCTCGTGCACGGTACGATGCCGCCAACCAGAATCGGGTGCTACAGGATCAGTTATTCGCGGCGGAGCAAAGGCGGTTCGAGTTAGGAGTCTCGACGCCGTTCAATGTGATCCGGCAGCAGAGGGATCTGGTGCAGGCGCAGGCGAACGAGTTATCGGCGCTGGTGTCGTATAACACGGCCCGGATCGGACTGAATCAGACGCTGGGGACCACGTTGCAGGCGAACGGAATCACGATGGCAGAGGCGGAGACGGGACGTGTGCAGCGTCCGTCGCGTCTGCCGGATGTGTTACCGGCGGTGCCGGTGGTGCGGTAACTAATTTGCCGCTCCGCCCTGGTGCATGTCAGCGTGATTCATGTCGTGGTGGTTCGCCTGGTGGCGGCCGCCGAAGTGGACTGAATAACTCGCCAGCCAAAGATAATCGGCGAACGCGGCGTCGCCGTGACTGCCATAGGTTTCAGCATAGGAACTCCCCCTCTGGCTTTTTGAGCACGTCCCAGACGTTCTCAGGAATGAGCGATAGTAGCCCGTTCCAAAGCGCGCCTCAATAATGGAAAGCTATTAACGGGGGGAGCCCTACTCGATGTGCGACACGAACTCCTTCGGCCGTGCGCCGGTCCGATCGCCGGTAAGCCAAGCGATCCGTTCCTTCAATTCGTTCTCGCGGATCTGGCCGGAGACGCGTGCCAGAATGGTGCCGTCGCGATCGATAAAGAGGGTGGCCGGGACGGCCTCTCCCTTCGACAGCCGGTAGACGTCGTCTCCATTCGCGCCGGTCCAGACGGGAAAGGTGATGCCGTACTTCTTCACCATATCGGACACGCGCGCCTGGGTACCGGGTTCGTCGATCGACACGGCGAGAAAAACGAGCCCGGGTTTGGAGGCCTGAGCGGCAGTCTTCACCAGCACCGGCATCTCCTGTTTGCACGGCGCGCACCAGGTGGCCCAAAAGTTCAGCACTACAAATTTGCCGCGCAGATCCTTCAACTGGACCTTGTGGCCGTCGAGGGTCTTCGCGTTGAGATCGGCCTTCGATGCGGCGCTCGCGGATGCGGCTGTGAAGAGCGACAAGAGCACCAGTGCGATTCGCATATTATTATTGGTCAGTATAGCCGGATGCGGATTCACATCATCCTCGTCAGCCTTGCCGTGGTAGCGATGCAGGCACCGGCGCAATCGGTGATCTCGACGCACGCCGGTCTGATCCTGTCGTCCGATGGCACCGTGCTGGTGGACGGAAAACCCCTGCCCTTCATCCATGGACGATTCCAGGAATTGTCGCAGGGCTCGGTTCTCAGCATCGACAAGGGTCGAGCGGAACTGCTGCTCAACCCGGCAGTGATCTTGTGGCTTGGCACGCGCGGAGCGGTACGAATGCACGACAACACGCTGGAACACGCGCTGATCGAGGTAGCCGCGGGGCCGGCTGTGATTCAGTCCTCGGATCTGACTCCGGATACCGTTGTCACGCTGCTGTTTCGCGATTGGCAGATCAAGCCATCACAACACGGGCTGTATCGAATCGACTCGGATGGTCCTGCGCTGACCGTGCTGGAGGGCGAGGCGACGGCGATTCGCGGCGAGGAGACACTGGCAGTGGGCGAACACCGTCGGCTGAATCTCGCGACGGGTGTGACGGACATGGCACCCGCGAGTCCGCCCGACGATCTGGATCGCTGGTCGGCGGAGCGTCGCGAATCGATTGCGGCCGCGAACCTGAACGGCATGATCCAGACCGGCGAGCTTCCGCCGAAGCCGCGGCGCCCCTGCTGGCGGCGTCCGTTTCCGAGTGCAGTTACTCGATTTCCGGGCCGACTTCGCTAACTCGTCGCCGACTGTCCGGTTATGGACAGAGTCGTCGCAGGAATGGACGATTCCGGCACGTGCTTCCGCTGAGATACTTCGAGTTACAACGGCCCGTCGCGTGTTCGGGCGCCAGGGGGTTTCATATGCGAATGAAGGATCGGATTCATGAGCACCGGATCACGCTGCCGAGCAATGAGGAGATGCTGTTGCGGTTAGCGGAAGGCTGGCGTCTGGCGGCGGTGGTTTGGGAGCGCGATGCGGAAGCCGGCTCGGTGGCTCGCCGTCCCGTCCAGGAAGTGGTACCTTTCGGACTCCGCGTAGATCAGGATTGCGAGCACCTGGAGGAAGACACCCAGGAGAACGAGGTAATTCTGCTGGCGCTCGAATTAATCGTGCAGGATTTCCGGCTATCGCAGGTCGCGGTGGAGTTGAACCGCCGTCAGTACAGGACTCGGGCGCGTACGCAATGGAATGCCGCCAGCGTGTTCGAGTTACTCCCGCGCCTGATTGATGTAGGTCCGAAGATCTTCTCGAGCCAGGAATGGGCGGAGCGGCGGCAGCATCTGTTCCAGGCGATCCAGCAGTGAGATCATGTCAGCATGGCCGATACACCGGAGACTTACCGGACAGTAACTCCTTACCTGGTTGTGCCCGACGCCGACCGGGAACTCACATTTCTCAAAGCAGCATTTGGCGCCAGTGAATCGAGTTGCCAGCGCAATGCGGATAACAGCATCATGCATGCGGAGATCATGATTGGCGATTCCCTGGTCATGATGGGGCAAGCCAGCGAGAATTGGAAAGCGCTGACCGCCGCGTTCTACCTGTGGGTGGACGACGTGGACGCGACGTACCAGAAGGCGCTGAGCGCGGGTGCCACTTCGCAAAGCGCGCCGGAGGATAAGCCTTATGGCCACCGCAACGCCGGGGTCGTGGATGCCTGCGGGATCACGTGGTGGATCGCGGCGCCCGTGAAATAGCGGCGCGGTGCGCGATATCGTTGTAGAGGATGGTTGTCGAACGGCCGGTGACGGAGCGCGAGTTGTGCGACTTGCTCGCAGGCGCGGCGGACGCGCGCAAGGTGATCGCTCTGGGTGGCGCGAACTCGAAGGCGGCGATGGCCGGGGCTATCGCACCCGCCGATGTCTCCGTATCCATCGCTTGCATGCGCCGCGTGCTGCAGTATGAGCCTCGAGATCTGACGATCAGCGTGGAGGCGGGGCTGCCCTTTGGCGAACTCAGCGCGCTGCTTGAGCAGAACCGCCAGACGATCCCTCTCGATCCTCCGTATTTCGATTACACGACGGTAGGTGGCGCGGTGGCTTCGAATGCCTCGGGACCGCGCCGGCGGATGTACGGAACGGCGCGCGATGTCGTGATCGGCATGAGCTTCGCGACGCTGGAGGGAAAGATGGCGAAATCGGGCGGCATGGTGGTGAAGAACGTCGCCGGCTTCGATATGGCGAAACTGCTGATCGGCTCTTTCGGGACTCTGGCCGCAATCGCATCGGTAAATTTCAAGCTCGCGCCGATGCCTCTGGAGACGCGGAGCTTCGTGCTGCGATTCAGGAACGCCGCGGAGTTGCTGGGCGAGCGCGATCGCCTGCTGCAAGGCGTGCTGCAGCCGGTGGCGATGGACGCGCTGAATCCCGCCGGAGCCGCGCGTGTGGGGCTCGACGGTTTCGTACTGGCGATTCAGGCGGGCGGGAGTCCGGCGGTGCTAGCCCGATACCAGCGTGAGTTGCCGGCCGCCGAGGTAGTGGAAGGCGATGCCGAACGAGCGTTGTGGGAAAATATCCGCGAGTTCACGCCGCGGTACGTGAATGAGCATCGAGCGGCGCATGTCGCGCGAGTTTCTACTACGCTGACGGCCATGAAGATGGATGCGGGTGCGGTGCTGGCACGCGCAGGATCGGGAGTCTCCTACGTTCATTTCGAATCGGGCGAGGCGGCTCGGGATTGGGCGACTCGAGCGGAAGGGCGGTTTGTCTTTGAGTACGGCGATTCGGGGTTGAATGGCGCGGGGGGCCCCGATATGGAGATGATGAAATCAGTGAAGCAGTTGTTCGATCCACACCAACTCCTGAATCCGGGACGCCTGTATGGCCGCATCTGAAACACTTCCTCGCACCGACGCGCCGCAATTATTCGATCTCGATAAGTGCGTCCACTGCGGCCTGTGTCTGAACGCATGCCCCACTTATCGCGAACTCGGTCTGGAGATGGATTCGCCGCGCGGGCGCGTGTACCAGATGGTGCAAGTGGCCACGGGGGCGGCGCAGATCACCGACGCGTACGTGCAGCATATCGACTTGTGCCTGGCTTGCCGCGGGTGCGAATCGGCGTGCCCATCGGGTGTGCAGTACGGGCGGTTGGTGGAGGCAGCACGGGCCGAGATCGAAACGCGGCGCGAGCGGCCGTGGCTCGCGCGGACCGTGCGGGATATCGTGTTCCGCAGGATTCTGCCGTCGCGGGCCGCGATCACGTGGGTGGCTCGCGGGCTGTGGCTCTATCAGCGATCGGGCGTGCAGGCATTGGTCCGGAAGTCGGGATTGCTACCGGAAGGATTGGCGAAAGCCGAGGCGATTTCTCCCCCCGTAGAATCGCCGTCGTTCTACGTGAGTTACGGGCAGGTATTCCCGGCCGAAGGTGAACTGCGATACCGAGTGGCGATGTTGGGGGGCTGCATCGCCAACGTGTTCTTCGCGCGCCTGAATGAGGCTACGGTCCGCGTCCTGCAGAAGAACGGATGCGAGGTAGTGGTTCCGGGCGATCAGACATGTTGCGGCGCGCTACACGTCCATTCCGGCCTGGCGGAAGATGCCCGGGCACTGGCGAGGCGCAACATCGACGCGCTTTCATCTGGCGGCTACGATGCCATCATCACGAATGCAGCGGGATGCGGGTCGACTCTGAAGGAATACGGCGAGTTACTGGCCGGCGATCCCGCCTATGCGGCGAAAGCCGAGGCATTTTCCGCGAAAATGCGGGACGTAACCGAGTTCCTTGCGGCGATCGGTTGGAGTCGCGAGATGGGAGAGTTACAACTTCGAGTGACTTATCAGGATTCCTGTCATCTGGCCCATGGTCAGAAGATCAAAAGCGCGCCGCGGCAGTTGCTGCGTTCGATTCCCGGGCTGGAGTTTTGCGAGATGCCGCTGTCGGATCTATGCTGCGGAAGCGCGGGGATCTATAACGTTCTGCAACCGGAGATGGCCGGGGCGCTGCTGGAGAATAAGATGGCTAGCGTCGAGTCGACGGCTGCGGACGTGATCGCGACAGCCAATCCGGGTTGCCTGCTGCAACTTCGCGCCGGGGTGGAGAAGCATGGTCACGGCCAGCGGGTGGCGCACGTGGTGGAGTTACTCGATGAGGCGTACCAGGCAGCACACGGCTAACGGGTGCAGTAACTACTTACGAAACTATCCGCATCGGGCAAGCATCCTCATTGTGGAGGTGGTGAATGAGAACTGGTGTTCTTCTGAATTCCGCGCTGGTGGTGGCAGTGGCTCTGTTGGGGGGGTGCTCAGATCGCAGCACCACGGCCTCTTCAATGCGTACTCCGCCTGTGCCGCAAGCGCAGAGCGGAAACTCCGATCGTTCGATGGCGACAAACGTCCCTCAGACCAGGCTTGAGAAGGAAGTGCGGCATGAGTTGGTAATGTTGCCCTACTACGGAGTGTTCGATAACCTGTCATACCGAGTGGATAACGGAACCGTAACGTTGATGGGATCGGTAAGCCGGCCAACGTTGAAGTCCGACGCCGAGAACGTCGTCAAGAACGTTGAGGGCGTGCAGCGCGTTATCAACAATATCGAAGTGCTTCCGGTCTCGCCAAACGACGACCGTATTCGTCTTGCCGTCTATCGGTCAGTGTACGGGCAGGCGACTCTGAACCGCTACGCCCTGCAGGCCGTGCCGCCGATTCACATCATCGTGAAGAACGGGCATGTGGACCTGGTCGGCGTGGTGGCGAACGAATCGGATAAGAACGTGGCAGGGATTCAGGCCAAGACGGTGCCGGGAGTCTTCTCGGTGGAGAATGATCTTCAGGTCGAGAGATAAATAGAACTCAAGGCCTCGGCTCCAAGTTGGAGTCGAGGCCCTTCACCAACCGCACCGCGGCTTTCCGACTTTAGCGTAGACTTCCAGTATGACCAATGGGTCGTGCCAACCCGCACCACTGGAGGGTAAAACGAGTCGAGCGCCGCGATTCGTAATATTCCTGTTCGCCTTGTGCGCGTGCGCCCAACCGCCGGCAACCCAGCAGAAACAATCGCCACCCATCGCCAATGTCGTTGTTGGCAACCAGACTCTTTTTCCTATTCGCGTGAAACTTGGTCCGTTCTCGCCCGAGGAGCGGGCCGCTGCGGCTAGCGCCAGGCTGGACCGCTTAGTCACGAACGTCCTCATCAGTCCGGACGTTGTCACCACCAACGACAACGAATCCAGCACGGACATCCTGGCGGGTGATCTCGTCGTTACCACGGTTACGGATCGGGACGCCGCCGCTGCCGGGAAGTCACGATTAGCGCTCGCGAGCCAGTACGCCACTCAGATTCGCTCCGCCCTGACAAGCCTTCGTGGCGAGTACACCTACAAGAGCCTGATCATTGACGGGCTGTATGCCGTACTCACCACTCTTGTCCTGGTGCTGCTGCTGATAGGGATCCGCCGTGCTTCTCCGCGAGTCTACGCGGCGATTGAACGGTTCCGGCGCTCCCGGGTTAGAACGATCCGGATACAGTCGCTCGAGTTAGTATCGGCCGCCCGCATCGCGGCGATTCTCCGGCAAACGGTGCGCCTTGCCAGACTCGCCCTCACGATCCTGCTGCTGTATTTTTACATACCTCTGGTTTTCAGCTTCTTCCCGTGGACCCGGGAATTCGGTGCCACCCTTCTGGATTATGTACTGAACCCTATCCGCGCCGGTTGGGCCGCGATGATTTCGTACCTGCCGAATCTGCTGGTGGTGTTTGTCATTGTCGGATTCGCCTATCTCGTGATACGTCTCGGACGATTCATCTTTAGAGAAATTGAGCGGGGCACCATCACGTGGCCCGGCTTTTATCCGGAATGGGCGATGCCGACTTTCAAAATTGTCGAATTGCTAATTCTGGCGTTCACGCTGGTGGTGATGTTTCCGTACCTGCCGGGTTCAGATTCGCCGGCATTTCGAGGCGTATCCATCTTCCTGGGCATTCTCTTCTCCCTGGGCTCTACTTCGGCAATTGCAAATATCGTGGCCGGAGTGATTCTGACCTACACCCGGGCGTTCAAAGTGGGGGATCGAGTGAAGATTGCGGACACGGTGGGTGACGTGGTATCCAAGACGCTGCTGGCCACGCATGTGCGAACCATTAAGAATGTCCACATCACTGTCCCTAATTCTCTCGTGCTTGGCAGCCATATTATCAACTACAGCGTTTCAGCCCAGGAACAGCCTCTAATTCTTCATACGACCGTTTCCATCGGATACGATGCCCCCTGGCGGCAGGTGCACGCACTTCTGATTGCAGCGGCGAATGGCACGGCGGGAATTCTGCAGGATCCCGCACCCTTCGTGTTGCAGACGAGTCTGGACGACTTCTATGTTTCCTACGAGATCAACGCCTGCACCGGCCAGCCCAGCCGGATGGCGGTGATTTACAGCGAGTTGAATCAGAACATTCAGGATCAGTTCAATGAGGCCGGACTCGAGATCATGTCGCCCCATTTCAACGCGGTTCGCGACGGGAATGCCATAGCGATCCCGGAGAATTATCAGCCGGAGGGTTACACGCCGCCCGGATTTCGACTGTTCCGCCCACCGCGCCCGTCCGTCCGTTCGCAAACTCCGTAGCTTCTCACATAATCAGGCGTACGCCGCCGAGATCCGCGATGTTGTGCGGGAATCGATCGCCGGGTGTGCCGATGAACATGTAGTTTTTCGGAACGTTCAACTTGCGTGAGAGCCGTTCGATCAATTCGGGTCCAAAACGTCCCCGTACCAGCACTAAGTCGACCTTGATCTCCGGATACAATGTATCGATAATTCGAAGCTGATCGGCGAGCCCTTTCGCGATTTCTCCTTCGCGTTCATAGCAGTGGACCACTTTGAGGCTGTTCGTCAGTTCGTTATGCAGAACGTACATGGCGGCGCGATTCAGAGCCGCCAAATCGTCTCCACGAGTGAAGTACACAATCTGAAAACGATTGATACGATCAATGGCGCCGGTGATGCGGCTGCTGAGAGCGACATTCAAGGCGTCAGCCTTCTCGACAAGGGCCCGGGTGGTAGCGAGCGCCAGTTTGAGAAGTTGGACCCGCGTGAACATGATAGCCACGGTGGTAGCAGCCACCAGAAAATAGATCCCGAATATTTGAAGGTCTGCTGGCGAAAGAAGGATGTTGCCGACGAGTCCGATGACGACGGCAGCCAACCCCACCAGGACCGCCGGCCAACTGGCGCGCACCGCTCGCGGAAGCCGCGCTCGTTTGCTCTTCAATAGCATGTTGCCGATAGCAAATAGCGACATGACTCCAAGGAAGGAGAGTGTGTAGACGCCGGCCAGCGTACGAACCTGCCCGCCGCTGATAAAGAAAATGGAACAGCACAGCGCGAAGAACAGCAGGATAATCCAGTGATTCGTACCACGGAGCTTATTCTGTTGCAGAAGGAACTGGGGCAGGCAACGATCGAGAGTCATGCGGCGGATCAGTCCCGTGACGCCGACATAGCCGGTAAGCACGGCGCCTGAGAGAACCAGCACGGCGTCTACGCTCACCATCTTTTGCAGCCACCATCCAGAGGACAGCAACCCCATTTCAGCCAGCAGATCCTCCTGGTGCGCAGTGATTGCTTCGAGCGGCAAAATCCCCTGCGACAGTAGCGCAATCAGCGGATTGAAGAGTGCCACGGCAATCCACATATTGCGGAGAGTCTTGGGAAACACACCGGGCTCCTGCTCCTCGATGAAATTCGCCGAACTTTCGAAACCGCTGATCCCCAGCATCGCCGACGAGAAGCCGAAGAACAAGGCTGAAAAGATTCCTCCGGTGGGCGCAATAGACCAGTTACTGAAAAGGATGGAGGGGTCGGCCACCACCGTCCAACCGGCAGTGAGCGTCAGGATCGTCAGCGTCCCGAGATGGAACGCGAACAGGATGAGAGCCACCATTGCCGACTCACCAATCCCGATAAGATTCAAAATTGCAAACAGCCCGAGCAGCGCGATAGTGGCGATCGGGATATTTATCTCCGACCAGAGGTTGTGAGCGTAGTGAATGGCCTCATAGGCGCTGATGACGGCGGTAGCGAGATAGGAAAGAATGGTGAAGCAAGCAGCGATGGAGGCTTTGGCCTTGGTGGACGTGTTCAGCAGTACGTTATACGCGCCGCCGTTCAGGGGAAGCGCCGAGCCAACCTCGGCATAGATGTTGCGGAACAGATAAAGGACACCTGCCACCAATGCAAGCGCTAACGGCGCGTACCGGCCCGCCGAGATGGTACACAGCGCCGCCACATACAGACAACTGGACGTAATGTCGTTCCCGCAGAGAGCCGTTGCTTTCCACTGCCCGAGTTTGTGGACGGACGTAGCATCAAGGCGATGAACTTCAACGGGTTCGGATTGAAGGTCGTCAATTCGCTCGGTGGTTCCCCATCCCTCAAAGGTCGCGTCCGGCTGTTCACGGCCGGTCATTGTTGCGGCTGCCTATACGCCTCGCGAATCCACTCGGGTTCATCGGGCTCCCCTTTGTTCGGCATCCCCTTTGTCATCGACCAATGATGGATCCAGGAGAAACCTCCCCGTCCAGCATAAGTGTCCGGCAGTTGGTACGCCGGATCCCGCAATGCTTCCTCCAGCGTAACGAAACGGTAGCCGCGATCGCGGAACATGTTGAGAAGGTCCGGCATCTGCCGGGCATTGAGTTCGTTCGCGTGAATCAGCAGGATCTGCGGAATGTCATGTCCCGCGACGTCGACGGCTCGCTTCTCGAAAAAGTCGACGACCGATTCGAGATAGGGGAGATACGCGGTGCGAACCCGTTCCGCGAGAGCGTGATCTCCGGTGCGAAGCGCGCGGGCATAAACGGCGGCGAACATATAGTCGGAGTTATCGAGAGTCACGGGCGCTATGGTGTAACCACGGGCAGCGAGAAACTTCTCGATCGTGCGGCGCTTTTCGAGATCGAGTCCGACGTGTAGAAAAGGGTGGCGGAAATAGCGCGGACTACGCCCTGTGGCGGCGCGGGTCAGCGGTTCTCCGCGAACGATCTCCTGCTCGAAATCGGCGGCGGGAGTGCGATTCAGATCCGCGTGCGAATACGTGTGGTTCCCGAGTTCCGCGCCGGCCTCGACCCACACCTTCAGGATTTCCGGCACCGCTTTGGTGCAATGGCCTTCGTTCACAAACCCAGTTATCGGAATATGCTGCTCTCGGATGGGCGCAAGCAGCCGCCGGGTCATATCGCGAATCGCCGCCGTATCGCATCCAATGGGTGAACCGCCGCCGAGGGGTAGGTCGTCGATGGTGATAGCAACCCGATGTTCCGCGCTAGCTGCCGCGACGGTTACAAGCGCCGCGACCATAACTCGCATCATAACTCGCCGGCCTTCGCGAGTTTCGCCATATTCTCCGCGGCCCGATACGCAAGGGCCTGGATGGTCGCGGTGGGCTGCTGCCGCGCGCACGTAACCAGACTGCTGCCATCGACGATGAACAGATTGCGGATGTCGTGCGACTGGTTCCAGCGATTCACCACCGACGTTTTCGGATCGTTACCCATCCGGCAGGTTCCCATCAGATGGACAGAGTAATCGACGTTGGCCACCGGCGCCGACCAGATCTTCTGAGCGCCCGCAGCGTCCAGGATCGCGCGCTGTTTCTCGAGCATCCACTCCAGACTCTTCAGATCGTCGGGGTGGTTCTGAAACGTGACGCGCATAGCAGGCAATCCCCAAGCATCGCGAACTTCGGGATCGAGTGTGATGGTGTTCTTCGGCATCGCCAGACAAGTCCCGTGATTCAGAATCGTCATCGTGCGCGTGAAATTGCGCGCGAGCATTTTCTTGTACTCGGGTCCCCACTTCGGCGCATCGGGCGGCAGACCGGCGAGCCCGAACAGCACGGGGTAAAAATCGAAGCGAGCATCCATGCCGCCTCCGCCGTAGAAGCCGCGTTTCGGATCGGCGTCGTAGTAGTCCTGGCAGACGCGAGTCGCCTGGATGCTCTTGTACTCATTCAGAGGCTCGGGGAACAGACCGAACGCCTCGGCGCCGACATCGAACATCAGATAACGTCCGACGGCGCCGCTGGAATTCGCAAGGCCACGAGGGAATCGATTCGATTTCGATAACAGCAGCAATCGCGGCGACTCGGCGCCGTTGGCACAAACCACCACCGCGCGCGCTCGCTGAAAGATCTCGCGGCGATTCGCGTCGAAATAGACAGCTCCCGTCACGCGCCCGTCGTCGCCGGTTTGGATGCGGCGCACGTACGACAGCGGGCGGATCTCGCAGCGTCCGGTCTTTTCGGCAACCGGAATCACGGAAGCGAGCGTGCTCGACTTCGCGCGCATCTCGCAACCGAAGTACTCGCAAAATCCGCAATGCGTACAGGCGCCGCGGCCGCGATACGGCTGCGACAGGATGGCGACAGGCGCCGGATAAGAATGCAGACCGAGTTTCGCGCAGCCTTTGTCGAACAACACGCCAGAAGATTTCACGGGCATTGGCGGCAGCGGATACGGCTTTGATCGCGGTGGATCGAAGGGGTTCGAGCCCGCCAGTCCGGAGACACCGATTTCCTCCTCTGCCTGCGTATAGTAGGGCTCCAGATCGTAGTATGTGATCGGCCAGTCGGCGAATCCAGTGCCGGCGATCGGCCCGTAGAGGCTCCGCTCGTGGAAGTCCGATTCGTGAAATCGCCAGTAGTTCGCCGTGAAGTGAACCGACCCTCCGCCGACCAGCCGCGCGTATTCGACGGCGCGCTGTTTGCGGGCGGGCTCAGAATCCGTGCGGCGGAACGTGTTGGGGAGCAGCGCGGGATCGTTGGTGATCGCCGCGCGATTGATCACGCCGATCTCGTCGTGGCGGAAGTCGCGCTCGCGCAGGTATGGACCCTGTTCGAGGACGACCACCGTGAACCCGGCGGTGGATAGCTGTTTCGCGACTACGCCACCGGCGGCACCCGCGCCGATGACGATGAAATCGACCGTATCCGCGGACCGGAATTGAACCGCCATCAGCGCGGCCGCCCGTCGTAGACGCCGAACGGAGGCTGATACGCGTGCGCACCTTCGAAGCCAATCAGCTTCCAGCCGGCCTCGTTTCGATTGCCGCCATAGGAGGGGTCGCCAAAGAATCCGAGAATCGTGTGGGTGCGGACGTGTTCGAAGAAAGGCGTGTTTTCGATGTCGTGGATGAGTTGCGTCTGGCTCGACTTGTCGAGTTTGGAGAAACTGGCGGCGGCGGGATGGCGCGCTTTGACGCGGACGTTCAAATCGGCGAGCCCTGCGCGATACACCGCGCGCTGATCCCGATCCACCGTCGCGAGTGCATGATCGATGAAGTGGATGACGCCGGCTTCGCGCGCTCCGAGAGTATCGGTGGCCGGGATGATGAGCGCAGCGATCGACTCGATATCGGCCGCGGCGGCGGGATCGAAATACTCGTACGACGGCTTGGCCGCCAAGGCTATGCCGGCGGGCAAAATCGCGAGCATCGAGCGCCTGGTCGGGTGACACGCCATCCGCCGATTATAATGGAGTCACGAATGTTCTTTCGCCGCGAGAAAATAAAACTACCCACGTTCTCCGAGAGACTGGATCAGCTTCGCACGGCCGGATTCACGGTTGACACGCAAGGCTCGACGGCCCGTGTGACCCGTGGACGCTGTGCTGCTGTCATCGAGGATCGCGGCGAGGCCCATCCGCACGTGAACAAGGCCGGCATCCTGGTCGGCACTGAGATCGGGTATGCAGTGCATGGCGGATACCAGGCGTTCGTGCGCACCGAAAGCGGCAAGATCGAGCCGGCCCTGGCGCGCGATCTGAAGGCTCTGCACGCGTTCGAGGAAGATTTGAAGGAGACACTCGGATTGACGAGCTTATACAACGAGTCGCTGGGCACGACTTTCGATCAGCACATGTACGATCGCTTGGTGAATCGCGACCGCGGTGTGCCACCGCGACCGTGGGAATTGAAACGGCTGGTCTGAAGAAGCACGGGCCGCCTATGCCGCCCGCGCCCCATCGTGAAAACTACGCTCCTACCAGCGCGCTCTTGTACCGGCGAGCCATCTCCGCCAGCGGAATCGGCTCATAGTCGCCCGCGTGTCCGGCCTGGCCGAATGCAAGCATGCGAGCCTTCACCACTTCCTTCATCGCGTCGCGCGCCGGCTTCATGTAATCGCGCGGATCGAACGCTTCGGGCTTCTCGACGAACACTTTGCGAATCGCGCCCGTCATCGCCATGCGATTGTCCGTGTCCACGTTGATCTTGCGAACGCCGTGCTGGATACCCTTCTGGATCTCTTCCACCGGCACGCCGAACGTCGGCCTCATCTTGCCGCCGTATTTGTTGATGATGTCCTGCAAATACTGCGGAACGCTCGACGATCCGTGCATCACCAGGTGCGTGGTCGGCAGATTCTTGTGGATCTCCTCGATCCGAGTCATCACCAACACCTCACCCGTCGGCTTCTTGCTGAACTTGTAGGCGCCGTGGCTCGTGCCGATCGCGACCGCGAGTGCGTCGATGCCCGTGCGCTCCACAAACTCCACCGCCTGCACCGGATCGGTCAAATGCGCCAGCGCATCCAGATCCGCGCCATGCCCATCCTCGATTCCACCCAGGCAGCCCAACTCGCCTTCCACCGTGACGCCGCGCTCGTGCGCCATGTCCACCACGTCGCGCGTCACCTTCACGTTGTAATCGAAGCTCGCCGGAGTTTTGCCGTCGTCCATCAGCGATCCGTCCATCATCACGCTGGTGAAGCCCATCTCAATCGCCGACTTGCAGGTGGCTGGACTGTTGCCGTGGTCCTGATGCAGCGCGACGGGAATCTCGGGATAAACCTCAGTCGCCGCGATCATCAGATGATACAGAAACCGGTCATTGGTGTACGAACGAGCGCCGCGGCTCGCCTGGATGATGACGGGCGACTTCGTCTCTCGCGCCGCTTCCATAATGGCCTGAATCTGCTCCATGTTGTTGACATTGAAAGCGCCGACGCCGTATCCGCCCTTCGCCGCCTCATCAAGTAGTTGCCGCATCGATACCATTGGCATAATGTGTGTTGCTTCTCCTGCTATGAAATTGATTGAAGACTCGTAAATCCTAATTTATCACAGCAGTCCGCGCCCGGTTTTCGTATGCGATCTTACCGCCGACAATCGTGTACACCACGTCGGTCGACGGAATCTCTTCTTCGGGCACCGTCAGAATGTCCCGCGACAGCACCGTGATATCCGCCAACTTCCCCGGTTTCAAAGTGCCCTTCAGATTCTCTTCGAACGCCGCATACGCACCTTGAATCGTGTAACTCCGCAGTGCCTCTTCGCGGCTCATTCGCTGATCGCCGAAGAACACCGACCCATCCTTCAACTTGCGGCTCACCGTCGCGTAGTACGAAGCAATCGGACTCACATCCTCCACCGGCGCATCCGTGCCATTACTCACCACCGCACCCGATTTCATCAGCTTCTGCCAGACATAGGCGCCCTCTCCGGCACGCTTCGCCCCCAATCGCGCCAGCACGTACGGCGCATCCGACGTGCAGTGTATCCCCTGCATCGCCGCAATCACGCCCAACTTCGCGAACCGCGGAATATCCGTCGCGTTCAAGTGCTGTGCATGCTCGACGCGCCACCGCAGAGCGGTGCGCCCGCCGAGCGCCTTCTCGAAAATATCCAGCGTCTCGCGATTCGCGCGGTCGCCGATCGCATGCACGCACAATTGATAGCCGTGCGCCTTCGCGAGTTCGGCCGTGCGCGCGATGTCGGCCGGATCCTCGGTATTCAACCCACTCCGATTCACCGCATCCGCGGGCAAGTCCGCATACGGCTCCAGCAGCCACGCCCCGCGCGATCCAAGTGCTCCGTCGATCTGCCGCTTAATCGCCCGCACCGTGAGGAAGTTATTCCCTTCCCCGATCACCCGGTATCGATCCAACGCCGGCGCCAGCACCGGGTTCGGAGCCCGCAGCATCACCCACAGCCGGATCCGCAACTCGCCCGCATCCGCCATCTGCTTCATCACATCCACGGTCGCGAGTGGCGAGCCTGCATCTTCGAAACTTGTCAGACCCTTCGATAAGCACTCATCGGTCGCCAACTCCACTAACTCGCGCACATCCACGCGCCGCCCGCCCATCGCCTTCGAAACCAGTCCTGCCGCGCGCTCCTGCAACAATCCCGTCGGGTTCCCTTTCGCATCTCGCAGAATCGCCCCACCCGGCGGATCCTTTGTCTCGCGAGTAATCCCCGCCGCCGTCATCGCCGCCTGGTTCACGAATGCCGCGTGACCACTTGCATGCGTCAACAGCACCGGATTCCGCGGCGACACGCGACTCAGCGAATCGTGTACCGGGAATCCATCCACATTCGGCTCCGGCACGCGCGACCACTTCGATTGATGCCACCCCCGGCCGATAATCCAATCTCCCGGCTTGGCCTTCGATGCCGCACGTCCCACCATCGCGACGATGTCACCCCAAGTGCCGGCTTCGCGCAGATCCAGATTCTTTCGAAACTCGCCGATCCCCGTGAAGTGCCCGTGACTCTCGATGAATCCCGGAATCGCGAGCCGTCCATGCAGATCCAACACGCGCGTCCGCGGACCCGCCAACTTCGCGATGTCGGCATTGCTTCCCACCGCCGCAATCCGATCTCCCCGCACCGCCAGCGACTGCACTACCGGCGTCGCGCTCTCCAGCGTGACAATCTTGCCGTTGCGAAGAATCAGGTCCGCCGGTTGGCCCCACAGAACAGCCGCACAGGCGGCGAAAATCAGCAGTCGTGCGTGCATGCGCGCATGATAGCATCGATCCTGATGGGCCTCGGCGATCTCACTAAACAACTCGTACTCGACTCCCTCCGGCCACCCGACCTGTCCACCATCGCGGACGCGATCATCGGCACCAAGCCGCCACCGCCCTCGCAGACCGACAACGTCGCAGCCGTCATCATCGGCCAGGTCCAGGCGATGCAGAAGGCGGTGAAAGACGATGAGGAGTTAGTGGTTCTTTATAACACCGGGGTCGAGACGCTGCGAATTCTGGAAATATTCATACCCGTGTGGCGAGTCGCTGTGCTAACCGGCATCGACACGGAGAAATTGGTAACTCGAGTGATCCTGCCGGCCGAGTCGCTGAATCTGACGTGCAAGGTTATGAAGCCCCCGCCGGATACAACACCCGCGCGTGTCCGAGTGATTGCGCCGAAAGCGTAGCGCTACAATCAATAGAGAGTCATGTCCGCCGAACCGCTCACACACGTCACTCCCGAAGAATACCTCGAGGCCGATCGCACCGCGGAGTATAAGAGCGAATACTACGACGGAATCGTGTACGCGATGTCCGGGGGCAGCTACCCGCACGCGCTGATTGCGAACAATTTCGGTGGAGCACTTTGGCAGGCGTTGCGGGGCCAACGCTGTACGGTCACATCCGGCGACGTACGAGTGCGGGTCACGCCATCCACTTACGTATATCCGGATGTCGTTGTCATCGGTGGTGAACCAAAGTTCGCCGGCGATCGCAAAGACATCATTCTCAACCCCGTACTCGTCGTCGAGGTGCTATCACCCAGCACCGAAGCCCACGACCGCGGTCTGAAATTCATCCGCTACCGAACGGCCGAATCGCTCCAGGAATACGTGCTCGTGTCGCAAGACGCTCCGCGGGTGGAAGTTTATCGCCGCCAACCCGAAGATCGTTGGCTGCTGACCACGTACACCGGACTCGACGCGAACTGCCCCTTGGAATCGATTGACTGCACCATCCCCCTCAGCGACATCTACGTCGGCATCAATCTCGATAACATCGAGTAAACATGTCCGCCCAACCGCTCCCGCACGTCACTCCCGAGGAGTACCTCGACGCCGACCGGGCCGCCGAGTACAAGAGCGAATATTACGACGGAGCAGTCTATGCGATGGCAGGCGGCACCTACGCCCACTCGCAGCTCATTGGGATCTTAACCGGGATGCTCTACGCCGCATTAAAAGGGCGCCGCTGTAGCCTCAATCCCGAGTTGCGCCTCCGAATTGCCAACGGCAACGCATGTGTCTACCCCGACCTAATGGTCACCTGCGGCCCTCCTGAATTTGCCGGAGATCGGAAAGACAGCCTCACCAACCCAACCGTGATCATTGAGGTTCTCTCCGACAGCACGGAAGCCCACGATCGCGGCTTCAAATTCGCGCAGTACCGCATGGTCGACTCCCTCGAGGAATACGTGCTCGTGTCCCAACAAAGGCCCCAGATCGAAGTCTTCCGACGGCAGCCCGAAGATCGTTGGCTCCTGAGCGCCTACTCCGGCAGCGAGGCCACCTGTGAGTTCGAGTCCATTGCCTGCCGCATGCCCTTCGCCGAAATCTACCCGGACGTGATCGCGAGCTAGCGTATAATTCCAAGATCACCATGATTCGCATCAACGTGCTCTACCCCGGCCACCCCAACGCGCGCTTCGACTTCAACTACTACCTCCGACACCACATGCCGATGGTGAAAGACCGCCTCGCCGAATTCGGACTCACCGGCACCAACGTCGACAAGGGCATTGCGTGCATAACCCCTGGCACCCCCGCCCCGTATACCTGCATCTGCACGCTCGATTTCGAATCCCTCGACCATTTCCAAAAAGCCTTCGCCACCCACGGTAACGAAATCCTCGGCGACATCCCTAACTACACCGACATCCAACCCATCATGCAAATCAGCGAACCCGGACTATGAAATTCGCGTCCTTGGTCGCTTCCCTCGCCCTGACCGCCACCGCCGCCACCCCGACCTTCACTCGCGACGTCGCACCCATCTTCTACAAGACCTGCGCCGGCTGCCATCGCCCCCACGACATCGCGCCCATGTCGCTCATCACCTACCGCGAAGCCCGTCCTTGGGCCAAATCTATCCGACAGGCCGTAGTTACCCGCACCATGCCTCCCTGGCACGCCGATTCCGCCTACGGCCATTTCGTCAACGATCCCCGCCTCTCCGCCGCGCAAATCGAAACCATCCGCCAGTGGGTCGACAGCGGCGCCCCTGAAGGCGACCCCGCCGAACTCCCCCGCGAACCCGAGTTCCCCGACGGTTGGAAAATCGGCAAGCCCGATCTCGTCATCGACATGGGTCAGGACTATCGCGTCGACGCCATCGGACCCGACGAGTACACCTACTTCACCGTCCCCACCAACTTCACCGAAGATAAATGGGTCTCCGCCGTCGAACTCCGCCCGGGCAATCGCAAAATCGTGCATCACTCGCACGTGTGGTCCGAAGTCGACCCGCCTCCTGGCGCCGCCGAACAGTCCTCCAAGCCCAAGGACATCGCGACTACCTTCATGTATCACGACGGCAAACTCACCCACATGAAGCCCGACGCACCCGTCCACGACAACGGCTGCGACGTCATCGACGCTGGTAATTACAACGGCCGCCGCGAAGGCCAGAACGGGATCCTTGGCTCCTATCTACCAGGCCGCGGTCCCGATAACTACCCCGCCGGCACCGCCAAACGTATCCCTGCCGGAGCGAAACTCAAATTCCAGATTCATTACTCCCGCACCACCGGGAAAACTGAATTCGACCGTTCTCAAGTCGGATTTATCTTCGCTCCCGCGCCCCCCGAACGTCCCCTCAAGCGCATGGATATCTCCAACTACCTGTTCCGCATCCCCGCGGGCGAGCCCAACCACGAAGTCTCCGAGTGCCACACCTTCGACAAAGACATCGAACTGCTCTCCATGACGGCCCACATGCACTTCCGCGGTAAGGACATGCGCTTCGATCTCATCCATCCCGACGGCACTCGCGAAACCCTGCTATCGGTGCCGAACTACAGCTTTGCCTGGCAGACCATCTATCGTCTGGCTCAACCTCACCCCATCGAAAAGGGTTCGCGACTCATCATCACCGCACACTTCGATAACTCAATCAATAACACCTGGAATCCCGACGCCACCAAAACCATCCGCTGGGGCGAACCCAGCAACGAAGAGATGATGGACGGCTGGCTGGAATATCTCGACAAACGCTAAAACTCCGTGAAAAACACCTCCCTCGCCAAGAACAAAATCAAAATCCTCCTGCTCGAAGGCACCCACCGCAGCGCCGTCGAATCCTTCCTCTCCGCCGGCTACACCAACATCGACTACCACCCGAAAGCGCTCGCCGAGCCCCAACTCATCGCCGCCGCCAAAAGCGCCTACTTCATCGGCCTTCGCTCCGCGACGCATCTCACGGCGCGAGTCTTCGAAAACGCCCCTTGGCTGATCGGCGTCGGCTGTTTCTGCATCGGCACCAACCAGGTAGATCTCGACTTCGCCCAGGACCGCGGCATCCCCGTGTTCAACGCGCCTTTCTCCAACACCCGAAGTGTCGCCGAACTCGTCCTGGCTGAAGCCGTCATGCTCATGCGCGGCATTCCCGAACGCAATGCAAAAGCGCATCAAGGCGGCTGGGTCAAGACGGCCACGGGATCTCACGAAGCCCGCGGCAAAACCATCGGCATCGTTGGCTACGGCCACATCGGCACACAGGTCGGACTCCTGGCCGAAGCCCTCGGCATGCGGGTGCTGTACTACGACATCGAAACCAAACTGGCCCTCGGCAATGCCCGCCCAGCCGGCTCTCTCAAAGAGTTGCTCGAATCCTCCGATATCGTCACGCTCCACGTCCCCGAAACCCCACAGACCGCCAGCATGATTGGCTCTGAACACCTGGCCGCGATGAAACCGGGAGCGCATCTCATTAACGCGTCGCGCGGTACCGTAGTACAGATAGAACCGCTCGTCGAGGCACTCCGTTCCGGTCACCTCGCCGGCGCCGCCATCGACGTATTTCCGAAGGAGCCCAAAAGCCTGGACGATGAATTCCAATCGCCACTCCGCGAATTCGATAACGTCATCCTAACTCCCCACATTGGCGGCAGCACCGAAGAAGCGCAGGAAAATATCGGCATCGAAGTCGCCGAAAAGCTCGTCAAGTACAGCGATAACGGATCTACGCTAACTGCCGTCAATTTCCCCGAAGTCTCCCTCCCGGAGCACTCGGGCAAACACCGGCTCCTCCATATCCACCGCAACCAGCCCGGAGTCCTCTCCAGCGTCAACTCCGTCTTTTCCGGCAAACACGTGAATATCTGCGCCGAATATCTCCGCACCAATTCGAGAATTGGCTATGTTGTCATCGACGTAGAAACACGCGACCGCGCCGCCACCGCGCCCCTGAAAGCGGAACTCGACGCCGTGCCCGGCACAATCCGCACCCGAGTTCTCTACTGAGTGCGCCGCACTCGCCGACTGCGATACAGTACACCCATGCGTTTGAAGCTCACCCTTGCCGCGCTACTACTAATTGCCGCCCCGGCCTTCGCCGCCACCGTCGCCAAACCCGATTCCGTTGGCCTCTCCGAACAGCGGCTGCATCGGGTTCACGACGCCATCCAGCGCCACATCGACGCCCACGATATCTCCGGCGCCGTCACCGTGGTCGCGCGCAGGGGTCACATCGTCCACTTGGAAGCTCACGGCCTCATGGACATCGAATCCAACAAACCGATGAGCACCGGCGCTATCTTCCGCATCTGGTCCATGTCCAAGCCAGTTACCGGAGTCGCCATCCTCATGCTCATGGAGGAAGGCAAGGTGCGCCTCAACGATCCCGTCTCGCGATTCATTCCCGAGTTCAAAGACCTCAAGGTCGCCGTCCCCATCGAGCATTCATCCCCACTGCAGTATTACGATATGCCCGCGGCCCGCGAAATCACGGTGCAGGATCTCCTCACTCACACCTCCGGACTCGGCAGCGGTCCTGCCAGCGGCGCCGGGATACGCAAAATCATGTGGAAGGAAGGCGATCCCGAGACCCTCGCACACTTCATTCCTCAACTCGCCGCCTTCCCCCTCGATTTCCAACCAGGCTCGCGCTGGACGTATAGCCCACTGGCAGGCTTCGACACCCTCGGCCGCATCGTCGAAATCGCCTCCGGCCAGCCCTTCGATCAGTTCCTCCGCGAGCGCATCTTCGAACCCCTCGGCATGAAGGAGACCTTCTTCCACCCCGGCGACCAGAATTGGTCCCGCGTTGTCACCGCCTATCATCGCGATCACGGCACGCTCAAACCTGTCGAACATCCCAACTGGATCGCCAGCAAGACCTATTTCTCCGGCGGCGGCGGACTTATGTCCACCGCGGAAGACTATGCACAATTCGGCATGATGCTCGCCGAAGGCGGCCAACTCAACGGCAAGCAGATTCTCAGTCCGAAGACCGTCGAACTCATGCGCTCCATCTTCATTCCCGACACCCTCGCCGGCCGCTCCCCCGGCAAGAGTTGGGGCCTTAGCGTGCAAGTGGTCAGCGACCCCATCGCCGCCGGCCAGCGAGTCTCCAAAGGTACCTTCGGGTGGGACGGAGCCTACGGAACGCACTTCTGGGTCGACCCGGTAGAGCACCTCACCGGCATCATGATGATCCAGACGGATAATTCCGACCGCCAGCTAGACCGTGACGTGGAGAACGCTGTGATGCAATCGATCGTGGAATAGTGAACGACCGGTATCGGAAAACAATTCAAGCGGATTCTGCGATATGCTCCAATTGGCGCCTAGAAGGAACTGCGTTCTCTTGTAGCGGACCGGCGACGACCTGCAGGGGACATCTCTTGTCGTCACGCTAGCCCACTACCTTGTTCTTTGTCGTTCCACTTCGCCCCGTTTGGAACCGCAATGGCTGCCACGCCAAGCCGTTTGGTGAAGCCCGGCTTAGCCGCATAGCGCGCGACATTCCACTAGTACTCCACATGATTTCCGACAAGGCCAGCGGTCGGGCTCGGTGCTGCGGACCACGGTCGGCGGATGTTGCAAGCGGCGGTCGAGTTGGTAAAACTTCAGGTACACAGAAGGTGCGCTAGCTAGACGCGTACAGGACTGGCAGTCGAACCGTGCGCGGTGCCGCGATGATTCCGTGTTGGAAAGACCATTGATCCGTCCCGAGTGCCGAGTCTGACACGAAGAGCGCCCGCCTACTTCGCGAGCGCTCAAGGTTGTCCTGCTTCAGCAAGGGTCAAAAGCACATTCGCTTGCAGAAGTCAATAATTGAACAACAGGAATGCAAACACTCCTTCGCAAGAGAAATAACAGCTTATTCACGACTGTTACAAAACCGCACGAACTGCATTCAAGGTACTATCGGCAACGAGGCGGTATTCGACCCGCCCGTCTTGGCATCGCAGTTCAGTGGTAGCTGGGAAAATAAGGCGACGCCATTCATCGTGCCAGTCTGCGCAGCATGTTGGAATGTGAATGGAAAGCTAATTGTTGCGTCGGCACCCGCCGCAGATGGGGTCAAGTATCCAAGGACTGTCGTTGCAACGGATTGACCATTAAACAGCCAAGTTGACAATGCTGGGATACTATTAGCAGTAGCTTGTACAGTCGTAGTACCGAGACAGCTATTTGTGGCTCGAGCCGTTACCACAAAACTGGAACTACTGTTGTCTTGGTGGATTTGATTAGGGGACCACGCCGTGCTATAGAGCTGTACGAATCCCGCAATACTCGGACTTAGCGTCTTCGTTGCTAGATTAGATGACCCAGGGCCAGGATAATAGCTCCATGGACTAGTCGTCTCATCTTCCAGCTTATAGTGCGCAAGACCGACGTAGATGCCATCCTCGAAATTCATGGGAAGTGCAGCGTTAATATCAATCTGCGTGGCGTTGAAGTCTTGCGTCGCCGAAGTATTAGCGAGGCCGCTCTCGCGATTACTCGGGCTCGTTAACTTCACGTCGCCGTACATTCCGCAAGGTGACGGGCTGACCATAAATCTTGCTTGCACATTATTCATATCCGCAGTTCTGACCACGGAGAGACTCGCAGTGTACGGTCGTGTACCGCAATTATTTGCACCTGCCTGCGCTCGAGCCACTTGGACTAGCCCGATGCTGACAAACGTCAACTGCAGCCCGATCGCGCCCCTCAAAAGAAGCCTTAAGCTCATCTCACTTCACCTCCGTGGAAGTAATTATCTCCGATTTCGTCTTGGTATTGACGAAGTCCGTAAGCTTCTGATACCCAACGGGACCAAGCTCGGTCTGGAGAAAAATCCGCTGCTTCTCAACCGCGGGATAAAGATCATCGAACGGGGCTGTTATCTGTGCCCATGTATCCTTGCTGATCGGTCGAGGAATGCTTGCCTTTGACTTCTTGAATCGCCGGACGACATCGTCCTGGATTAGACGATATGCATTGCCCGCCTGAATAACAACGTCAACTTCGTCGATAGTCAAACCACTCCCTTTGAGATACCCCTCTCGAGTGCCTCGAGACGGACAAGTCTGGCAATCCGACACCCAAAGCAGTAGGATCTGCCATGCTGCAACATCCGGCACCTGCTCCGGACGTGAGTATCCAGTCCGGTCGGTCGCCCGGGCCGGACTACTTGTAGACGTCTGGGCCAGCGCACAAGGCGAAAGTCCCAAAGAACAAATTACTGATAGCGTTATGAGAAATACCTTCACTGAAATAACCTCCACAGCCCATTTCAGCTCCGATAGGCGAGGCCTAGCGAGAGAACACCTGATTTTACCGCCCCCCCCTGGAATTGCAATCTTTTTCTCTTCATGTCAATTGCTTTAAACTCTTGCTGAAAACAGACGACTTCGGCTGAAATCGGTCGAATTGGACGTGGCACCCATTTAATGTTGCGCAGCAACTGGTGCCGGTAAAAAAGGAAGAAGGCCGAAACGGGGAAGAATGGGAACTCGCCGCCAAAGCGGGCAACTGCTCTTGCCAGGATGCAAGGTAATCTACAGCCCAGTATTTTGCTCGGGAAACTCGCACCCGAGATGCAGAACAACACAACTCGTTGCGAGTCCGGAACTTGTCAACGACTTTGAGACACCTGCCCGCATAAATTAGTGAGTTTCGTCTCCCTGCGGCGGACTTGGCTTGGGAGGGTTGATCCAGACCGCGTCCGGGAGCGGAGCGGGCCGCGGAGGTTTGCGGACGAAGCG
>JBBQGE010000061.1:0-36368 GCA_038322675.1 Bryobacterales bacterium | reverse complement strand
CCGATGTGCTGGACCACGGCGGCCGTCGACCCAGACGGAAACGGGCGATTTCCGACGCCCGCGCCGATCCAGGCAAGAGCGGGCCGAAAGGTCGGTGAACATTGGCGACGACTCACTTCCAGGCCCGTGGAACCTGGTCAGTTCGTCGGCCCCAAACCGCGGAAACCCAATAAAACCGAGAGGTCTTACAGATTCCTGCTCAGAGCCTAAAATTGTTGGCTTATGACTTATGTTGAGTGTTCAGTAATGTGCAGTCGTTTGCTGTCGATCGTGCAGGGCTGAGGATCTCTCAAGAATCACTGCACATTAATGAGTAGGATCAAGAGGCGGCACCGGCGGAAACGCCGCGCCGATTTCCGCAAGGAGTTCTTTGATGATTACGAAGTTCTTTCCCGGAGGTTTTCAGCGGTACCTATCGTTACCGATACTGGGTCCTCTCATGGATAACTATGCCAGTTGGTTGCACGCACGGCAGTACACGTGGCGATCTGCCCGATACGAGTTATGGGGTGCGCGGCCTACCGGATCGCCAGGCCGAACGCCGTCGAGGTGTGAACTCCACAGAACCTGTTTCCGTACCGCAACACCGTCGGGATAGACCGTCCAATATTCGTCGCCCCAATCGAACCAGCCGGTGATCGGATCGGCGGAGGCGCCCTTGTAATTCTCCGTCTCCGACAAGGCGTAACGCCAGTGGACCACGACTCGTGCATCGGTGCTCTCCAGAATGCGCGCGCGCGAGTAGCGGCTTTGGCGGTCGGACATCGGTTCGCAGTCTTCGCCGTCGGGGCATTGGGTTTGCCGTACGCTTCCATGAACTGGTCGGTGTACCACTTGCCGTTTTCGGTATCCCAGGCCGGTACGTTGTTGTTTCCTTGCCAGAACACGAGTCTCATTCCCGATTGGGGAAACTGCACTACGACGTCCGGCTCAGGCCCGATACGGCGGAGCCGGTCCCACGTGTCCTGAAACTTCAGCGTCTCGTAATACGCGCCGAACCGGCCAGGTCCGGCGGCGCCCGCCGGCATCACCGGCCATGGAGAAGACATCCCGTCAGCAATCTTGACGGCGGCGGCGTTGGCGCCGATCTCGGCGGCGTCGAGTGTGCGGCCATGGATCGTGAGTTCGTCCAGGACACCTTCGAGCGAGTAGTAAATCGTGTGTTTGGGATGGATCAACCCTGAGGGCACCGGCATCATCTTGTCGCGAACACGGCCGATCAGCTGGTCTGTCTTCTCCGGCGGCGTCAGGGCGCCGGTCACCGCCAGTTCTCCCGCCTTCCTGCCGTCAATGTAAAGTGTCATGCCGCGCGCCGGGTCAAACGCGGCCGCGACATGCGTCCACCGCTTGAGTGGAACCTTGGCGCTCGAACTCAGCACGTACCACGATCCGGCGATAGCCGCATGCAGCCCGATCCGGCCGTACGGGTCGATGCCAAACAGGTAGCCTGACTGCATGTCGCGTTCCCAGTCGACGATGGGGACCCAGTTCCAGGGATAAGCATCCAGAGCCACCCACGCCTCCACGGTGAAGCCGCCGGTGATTGTTGGCGGGCCGCTGGATGTGGGTCGTGTAGCCGTCGAACTGGAGCGCATTGCCCGCCACGCCCGGGACGAACTTGTAGAACCCTGAGATGAGGTCGGCGGAGTTACCCGCGCTGTCCTGCTCCGCCGGACTCTTGGTCTGATCAAAGCTCCACTTTGCCAGCGGGGGCCCGCTTTGCGCTTGCAGAAGTACGCCGGTGAGGGCGAAGCCGATCGTCAGCCATCGATGCATCGTCACGTTCCTCATAGCATCAAAAATCGATCATCACCTTCAAACACCCGCCGCTGTTCTTGTCGATGTATTGATAGGCGTCCGCATAAGAGTCAAATGAAAAGTGTCCGGTGGTCAGCGGCGCCACCTTGACCTGGCCCGCGGCCATCCACGCGACGGCTTGCTGGTAGTCATCCTGCTGGTACATCAGAGTCCCCGGTGATAGTGAGTTCGCGGTCGTTCACAACCGCCATGTCGACGCGCGGGCGCTCCCCATAAACGGCGAGCACCACGATGAGGCCGCCCTTCTGGATGTTCTGAACCGCATCGTCGAGAGAGGCCTCCACAGCGGCGCACTCAAACGCCACATTGAACCCCTCTTCACCGAGCAGGATCCCAACCCGAACCTGCTGCAGAACTCCGTCGCGGGGGTGACGCCGGCTTTCCTCGGTGGCAGCGTGGGGGCGGAGGCCACACAGCAAGCGGACCGGCTCGGGAAGCTGTCCGCTGCCACCGATTTCCTGGGCGGCCTCGTCTTCGATTACGCCAAATCGCACCCGCGGGATGCGCGCGTGCCGGAATCGCTCTACTGGCTGGTTCGCGCCGGGCATTATGGATGCGCGGACGTCAACACCTGGAAGACGACGCGCTCCGTGTTCCGCCTGCTGCACCAGCGCTACGGCCGAACGACCTGGGCCAAGCGGACGCCAACCTGGTTCAAGAACGATTTCGACATCCGGCAGCAGGTCCAGCAACTGCAGTCGCAGCAATAATCGCCGGCGCCGGCATTCCGACGTGTGTCGGCGGGGCGGCCTGGTGCACCCGGCCGGAGGCTGTCGAGCCTCTGATGCACTGGTTGCACATCGCCAAGCGCGCGACCTGCAAGAATGTTACAGAAGTTCGGTCGGACTTCCCACATGCGGATACAGTGGGGATCCTCACGGTCTTCACTATCCGGGGCAATCAGTACCGCTGGCAGGTGGTTTACATAGGGCGATCCTCACGCAGAGGGAGGTGGAAGCAATGAGCACTGCGACTATTGACGATCGGAAATATCAGAGGCTGCTAGGGAAGGCGCTTCCCGTCGTCATCCGCTCCGAGACGGAATACCGCCGCCTGATGAAGGCCGTCGAGGAACTCATCATAAGACCTGGGGAGAAACTGACACCGGAAGAGGGCCGGCTGCTGGAACTGCTTTCCATGCTGTTGGAGGAGTATGAGGATCGCGTCCGCCCGCTGCCAAAGACCGACCCGGGAAAGATGCTCGCGTATCTGCTGGAACAACGCGGTCTGAACGCTTCGGATGTCGGAGCGGTGTTACCGAAGAGCCGCGTCTCGGAGATTGTGGCCGGTAGGCGCACCATCAGCAAGCACCAGGCAAAGGGGCTGGCGGAGTTCTTCCACGTGCCAGTGGAGTTGTTCCTGTAACGAATCGCGACGCGCGCGCGTGACGTGGGGCGGCGCGTTTGCATACAATCAAAACGGTCATGCTGAATCATACCGCCCGCGCCATTATCCTGACGTTTGCAGTCGCAGCGGCGGCTTTCGCAGTCGATATTCCGGCCGATAAGCTACGCCCGTTTGCGCCACTCCCGTCTGTTGCCAATTCGGTATCGAATCCGTTATCGCCCGCCAAAATTGAATTGGGCCGCTTCCTTTACTTCGAACCGCGCCTCTCCCGAAATCAGAAAGTCTCGTGCAATTCGTGCCACGACCTCGCCAAGTATGGAGTCGACAATGAGGCCACCTCCACCGGTTTCAAAGGCCAGCACGGCGATCGTAATTCTCCCACCGTGTACAACGCGGCTGCGCACTTCGTCCAGTTCTGGGACGGCCGCGCCCGCGATGTCGAGGCGCAGGCTTCCGGTCCCATCATGAATCCCGTGGAGATGGCGATGCCGTCGGAGAAGTTCGTAGTGGAGGTGCTAGACTCGATTCCCGAGTACCGGCAGATGTTCGCGAAGGCGTTTCCCGGCGAGAAGAATCCGGTGACGATCGACAACGCCACACTGGCCATCGGCGCTTTCGAACGCAAACTGATGACGCCGTCGCGTTGGGATGCTTTCCTCAAAGGCGATAAGGCCGCTCTCACCGATGAAGAGAAGCTGGGATTCCTGAAATTCTCGAGCGCCGGGTGCCCCGCGTGCCACAATGGAGCGCTGCTCGGCGGCAACAGCTTTAAGAAACTCGGCGTCGCGAAGAAGTGGCCCGATGCGCACGATTCCGGACTCGCGAGGATAAGCAAGAAATCCTCCGACCGGTTCGTGTTCAAGGTGCCCTCGCTGCGCAACATCAACCAGACTGGTCCGTACTTCCATAACGGCTCCGTGCCGACGCTGGATGCGGCCATCACGGCCATGGCGGAGTATCAACTCGGTGAGCCGCTGACGCCGGCGGACGTGAAACTCGTCGCAACGTGGCTCGGTTCGTTGACAGGACCATTGCCCACCGACTACATCCGCGAACCGAAACTGCCGCCGAGCACGGACAAGACACCCAAGCCGGTGATGGAATAATCATGCTAGATCCTATTTTTCTCGTAGCGAGCGGCGACCTTCGCCTATCGGCTAATCAGGAGTGCTGGCCCGCGCAAGAGCGGACCGAGCAAGCTGTCATTGCGGCCATCGAACGCGAAGGCCACACGGTCCGCCGCGGCCATCCCTACAACCCGGAGGAGCGCCACGGCTTCATCGACAGCCAGAAGTATGGAATGGAGGTGTTTCGCAATATCCCATCCGACGCGCCGCTGGTTGTGGTGGAGGCCGTGTGGCAGTACAGTCATCACGTACTCGCGGGACTGTACACTCATCGCGGCCCCATCCTCACCGTTGCCAATTGGAGCGGCGAATGGCCCGGCTTGGTGGGTATGCTCAATCTCAACGCGTCGCTGACCAAGGCGGGCGTTCCCTATGACACGCTGTGGTCCGTCGATTTCACCGACGATTTCTTCCTGAACGGACTGCGTCAGTGGTTGCGCGGCGAGCGTGTCACGCAGGACGTGAGTCACATAACTGCGCTCGGCGGCATGCACCTGCCGGATCGCGCGGAAGCAATCGGGTCCGAGATCGCGACGACACTGAAACGCGACAAAGCGATTCTCGGCATTTTCGACGAAGGATGCATGGGCATGTACAACGCCATCATCCCCGACGAACTGCTTCATCAGACGGGAGTATTCAAAGAACGGCTGAGCCAATCGGCGCTGTATGCCGCAATGCGCACGGTCTCCGATGACGAAGCGCAGCAGGTTCGCGATTGGCTGGATGCGCGCGGCATGCGATTCATCACGGGATCGAATCCGAAGACTGAACTTACCGACGGTCAGATTCTGGATCAGTGCCGCATGTACATCTCGGCCGTCCGGATCGCGGACGCGTTCGGATGCGATGCGATCGGGATCCAATACCAGCAGGGCTTGAAGGACCTGGCGCCCGCGTCGGACCTGGTGGAAGGTTTGCTCAACAACGTCGATCGCCCACCTGTGAAGGCTGAGGGCAACGGACGTGTGCTGTACGAAGGTCAGGCGTTGCCGCACTTCAACGAAGTGGACGAATGCGCCGGACTCGACGCGTTGGTGACAAACCGTGTATGGCGTGCCCTGGGATTCGATCCGGAAAACACTCTGCACGACGTGCGCTACGGCGAGCAGTATGGCGGCGAATTCGTCTGGGTTTACGAAATCTCGGGTGCGGCGCCGCCGAATCATTTTACCGGCGGATACTCGGGCACGGTGAGCGAGCGGCAACCGCCGATGTACTTCCCGTTCGGCGGCGGTACTGTCAAGGGCATCAGCAAGCCCGGCGAGATCGTGTGGAGCCGAATCTTCGTCGCTGGCGGGAAACTCAAGGCCGACATCGGCCGCGCGAAAGCGATCGAATTGCCGGAAGAAGAGACGCAGCGGCGCTGGAATATCACGACTCCGCAATGGCCGATGATGCACGCCGTAACTTACGGAGTTACTCGCAATCAGTTCATGGCGCGGCACAAGGCGAATCACATCCAGGTGGCCTATGCGCCCGATGCGGAAGGCGCGAACCTGGCATTAGCAGCCAAGGCCGCGGCGTTCCGGGATATGGGAATCGAAGTCAGCATTTGCGGCAATCACAACGGACTCACTGAATAACATGAAAGTTGGAATGATCGGAACGGGAGCTATCTCCCACAAGCACGCCCAGGCGTACAAGAACATTGGTTACGAACTGACGGTTTGTACCGATATCAGCGAACAATACGGAAAGAAGTTCGCGGATCAGTATGGATGCGAGTTTGTGCCGACTTATGAAGAGGTCTGCCGCCATCCTCGGGTCGACTATGTCGATGTGTGCACGTTCCCCGATTTCCGTCTGCAACCGCTGGAGATCTGCGCCGAGACCAAGAAGCACATCCAGGTTCAGAAACCGATTGCAACCAATCTGGACACGGCGCGGCGTATGGTGGAGACGGCGGACCGGGCGAACATCGTGCTTGGCGTAGTGAGCCAGCACCGTTTCGATGATTCCACGCAGTTTCTCAGGAAAGCGATTGAGGACGGCCGGCTCGGGCAGATCCTGCAGGCCGATGCCTACGTCAAGTGGCACCGCACGGCCGAGTATTACTCGCGGCCGATCAAAGGCAGTTGGGCGACCGAGGGCGGCGGTGCGTTGATCAATCAGGCGATCCATCAGATCGATGTGCTCCTGTGGCTGGCAGGCCGGGTGAAAGAAGTTTTCGGATACTGGCAGTTGCACGCGCTGCACAGCATCGAATCGGAAGATGTGATCTCGGCGCTGATGAAGTTCCGCAACGGGGCGACGGGCGTGCTGCAGGCCTCGACGGCGTTCTGGCCTGGATACACTGAACGTCTCGAAATACACGGCACAAAGGGAACCGCCATTATCTCCGGCGACAAGTTGACCACTTGGGATGTGCAGGACGACGAGGGCGAACCCGCGCCGGTGGATCGTGATGTGAAGTCCGGCGCGTCGGATCCGATGGCGATCTCGCTGGCGCCCTTCGAGCGGCAGTTCCTCGATTTTGGCGAAGCCATCCGGACTGGACGCCCGCCCCTGGTGTCGGGTATCGACGGCTATCGCGCGCTCGAACTGGTAACCTCCATCTACACGGCCTGCCATGAAGGTCACAAGGTTGAGGTGAATGCCTGAAGCCTCCCCCGGGTGGCGGGTGCGAGTGCCGGCGTCGAGTGCGAATCTCGGCCCGGGCTTCGACGCGTTGGGGATGGCGCTCGGCATTTATCTCGAGTGCCGCTTCCGTCCCGCGGAGTCGTTGCGTATTTCGGCGAAGGGTCGCGACGCCGAATGCATCTCCACCGGCCAAGATAATCTGATCTGGCAGACCGCGCTGGCCGTGGCTCGCGATGTGGGCGGCACGCTGCCGAACATTGAACTCGAAATCGATAACGACATTCCGATCGGCAAGGGACTCGGCTCCAGTGCCGCGGCGCTCACCGCCGGGGTGGTGATCGCAGACGAGTTGCTGGGGCTGAATTGGAAGCCGCTGCGGGTGCTGGACGAGGCGGCGCAAATCGAGGGACATCCCGACAATGTCGCGGCCTGCGTGCTCGGCTCGATTGTCGCGAGCGCGATTGATTCGGGTGGTGTCGCGCGCGCGGTCCGGCTCGAGTTGCCGGAGCGGTACGGAGTCGCGGTAGTGGTGCCGGATTTCGATCTGCCGACGGTGAAGGCACGGCAGGTGCTGCCCGCTCATTACTCGCGTGAGGACACCATATTCAATGTGCAGCGCAGCGCACTGCTGATTGCCGCACTCGCGACGGGCGCCACGTGGGCGTTTCCCGCGGCACTCGAAGATCGTCTGCATCAGCCGTACCGCGCTCCGCTGGTTCCCGGGTTGGACGAGATTGTGAAGCTGCGAGCGCCGGGGTTGTTGGGATGTGCGCTGAGCGGCGCCGGGCCGTCGATTCTCGTGTTCTACCAGCGCGGTTACGAGCCAGTCTGCGACCTCGTGCGCCAGATCTTCAAGATCAAAGGGCACGAATCGCAAGTCCTGCAGGCGCACATCGCCGATCACGGCTACGAGCTTTCGGCGTGGTGAGAGTTAGCGGCCGCGCTCGGATCCCCACAAATCCACATGCAGCCTGGGGCTGTACCGGAATCCTTCGCTCATGCAGATCTGCGTGAGCCACCGGCCGCGCTCGGCGAGTGTGTCGCGGTCGATTCCCTCCGGCATCAAAACCACGCGATCCGTTGCGGCCCCCGTTTCTCTTATGATCTGCTTCACTTCGGCTAAGTCGCAAGGATCGGCAATCACGAATTTCATCTGATACTCGTACCGGCTCATCAGATCGCGCAACACCGCGGGCTGATATCGCAGTTGCTCGTGCCGGGCTGCCCATCTTCCTTCATCCCGATCGTACGGAGTTGAGTTCGCGAGTTTGGGGCTGATGCTCATCAGATCGCAGACAACCGGCTTCGACACTGTCCCCGCGGTCTCGATGGTGATGTGCATACCGCGCTCATGCAGCGCGCTCGTCAGTTCCGTTGTCTCGTCGAACAACATCGGCTCGCCGCCGGTGACTACCGCGTGACGCGCGGGAAACTCCGCCACCCGCACGGCAATATCGGCGACACTCATTCGATTGCCCTCGGGCGTCCACGATGTATAGGGCGTATCGCACCAGGTGCAGCGGAGGTTGCACCCGCTGGTACGGATGAAGACGCTGGGCACGCCGGTCAGCATGCCCTCGCCCTGTACGGAGTAGAAGATCTCCGCGATGTTCATGCGCGGTAATCCAGCGGATCGGCGATGCCCGCCTCGGTAAATCCCTTGCGCCGCAAAATGCAGGAATCACACTGACCGCACGGGCGGCCAGCCGCATCGGGATCGTAACAACTATGAGTGAGCCGGAAATCGAGCCCGAGTTCGCTCGCAGTCCGCACAATATCGGACTTTGTCATGGCGATCAACGGCGTATGAATCCGCAGGTTGGTGCGTCCTTCCACGCCGGACTTAGTCGCGAGATTGGCCATTTTTTGAAATGCGTCGATAAATTCCGGCCGGCAATCCGGATATCCGGAATAATCGATAGCATTTACTCCGATGAAAATATCCGAGGCCTCCAGGACCTCGGCCCAGGCGAGCGCGATGGAGAGAAACACAGTGTTCCTGGCCGGCACATAGGTGATCGGAATCCCTTGCGTCATCTCATCGCCCGTCCGCGACTTCGGAACATCGATGTCGTCCGTCAGCGCCGATCCGCCGAACACGCGCAGATTAATGGGCACGGTCAGGTGACGCGCCGCACCAAGAGCCGCGGCTACCCGCGACGCAGCTTCGATCTCGATTCGATGCCGCTGGCCGTAATCGAACGACAGCGCGAAACACTCGTAACCGTCGCGCCGCGCGATCGCCAGGCAGGTGGATGAATCCAGGCCACCGCTCAGTAAACAGACTGCTCTCACGTTGAACTCCTATTATAGAAGTATGACCTCGCGGCTCACGCTTATTTCGGCCGGCGTTCTGACGCTCTGTGCATCGACGCTCCTCATCTCAGCTCCGCGCAAGACCGCGTCCGACGCCAAGGAATTCCTGGAGAAGGCTGAATCCGAACTGTTGAACCTGACAGTTCATTCCAGCCGTGCCGATTGGGTCAAGTCGACGTACATTACCGATGATACGGAGATCCTGTCGGCCGAGGCGAATCAGAAGCTCATTGAAGCTACCATGCGATTGGCCAAGGAAGCCACCGAATACGAGCGCTTCGTCCTCATGCCCGACCAGGAGCGGAAACTGAAGCTCCTGAAACTGTCGCTGACGATGGCAGCGCCTCGCGACCCCTCCGAGAGTACGGAACTCACACGGATCGCATCGGCGATGGAAGGCGAATATGGCAAAGGTAAGTATTGCCCGGCCGGCAAGCCGTGTCTCGATCTGGAAGAACTCAGCAAGATCCTCGCGCATAGCCAGGACCCGAAAGAATTGCAGGAAGCCTGGATTGGTTGGCACGCTATCGCAAACCCAATGCGGCCGCAGTACCAGCGCTTCGTCACGCTCGCCAACAAAGGCGCGAAAGAGTTAGGATTCGCCGACACCGGCGCGATGTGGCGCTCGAAATACGATCTACCGCCCGACGAGTTTGCGAAGGAACTCGACCGGTTGTGGGAGCAGGTGCGTCCGCTGTATCTCTCCTTGCATGCCTATGTTCGAAATCGCCTGCGTGAAAAATACGGCGACAGCGTGGTGCCCGCAAACGGTCCAATTCCCGCCCATCTACTCGGCAATATGTGGGCGCAGGAGTGGAATAACATCTATGCGCAGGTATCCCCGCCGAAAGCCGATCCGGGTTTCGATCTGACGGAAATCCTCAAGTCGAGAAACACGACGCCGAAGCAGATGGTCCAATACGGCGAACATTTTTTCACGTCGCTTGGATTCCCGCCGCTGCCTGCCACCTTTTGGGAGCGGTCGATGTTCGTGAAGCCGCGCGATCGCGACGTCGTGTGTCACGCCAGCGCATGGGACGTGGACGCGCAAGACGATTTGCGCATCAAGATGTGCATCGACATCAACGCCGAGGACTTCACCACCATCCATCACGAACTCGGCCATAACTTCTATCAGCGCGCCTATAACTTCCAGCCGTTTCTGTTTCGAGATAGCGCAAATGACGGATTCCACGAAGCGGTGGGAGACACCATCGCGCTGAGTGTTACTCCGGAGTATCTCGTGAAAGTCGGCCTGCTGAAGGCGCCGAGTGATCCGTCGAACGATATGGGTCTGCTGTTGCAGAAGGCGCTCGAGAAAGTCGCGTTTCTTCCGTTCGGATTGCTCATCGATCAGTGGCGCTGGAAAGTATTTGCCGGCGAGATCAAGCCCGAAGAATATAACAAGTCGTGGTGGGATTTGAAGCTGAAATATCAGGGAGTCGCTCCGCCAGTAACTCGCACGGAGCAGGATTTCGATCCCGGAGCGAAGTATCACGTGGCCGCGAACGTACCCTACATGCGATATTTTCTCGCCGATATTTTACAATTCCAGTTTCATCGCGCGCTTGCTCGGACGGCCGGATGCAAGGATCCGCTGTACCGGTGTTCGATTTACGGCAACCCCGAAGCCGGAAAGAAACTGTCGCAGATGCTCGAAATGGGCCTGAGCCGTCCCTGGCCCGAGGCATTGAAGGCCGTGACGGGAGAGCGCGAGATGGACGCGTCGGCGATGCTCGAGTATTTCGCGCCTCTGAAAGAGTGGCTCGACGAGCAGAACGCAAACAAGCCCGTAGGCTGGTAGTTTAAAGTTGGGAGGATCCGTCCGTGCCATCACCCGAGTCCACAGCGGCGAATGAGCGAGGTATCGCGGGCACCATCGGCACCATACGGTTGCTGGGAGTGCCCGTTCGCTTCCACTTCACGTTCGTCCTGCTGGTTGTATTTCTCATCGTGGTCGGGTTGGGCGGTAGCCAATCCGCCGGGATGTACGTGCTCTACATCCTGGGGCTGTTTGCCTCCGTGCTGCTGCACGAGTTGGGGCATGCGTGGGTGGGCCGCCAGTTTGGCGTGAAGACGATCGAAATCGTGATGTTCCCGATCGGCGGGGTGGCGCGACTGGGCAGTAATCCAAAGCCGAATCAGGAGTTGTGGATTGCGCTGGCGGGTCCATTCGTCAACATCATTCTCGCGGCCGCGCTCTTCGTCTGGGTCTTCTACCGCGGACAGTTCGTACCGGTGGAGACTCTGTTCAACCCCACCGACGCGAATCTGGCCGAGCGAATCGCGCTCGGCAATCTGATTCTCGCCGCATTCAACCTGCTGCCCGCATTCCCGATGGACGGCGGGCGTGTGCTGCGGGCGATCCTGGCGCGGTATCGATCCGAAGACGATGCCACCCGAATAGCGGCGTGGGCGGGCCGCATGCTCGCCATCAGCATGGGCCTCTATGGACTACTCTCCATGCAGTTCATGCTGGTCTTCATCGCGTTTTTCGTCTATCTCGGCGCCGCACAGGAGGGCGCAGCAGCCATGGGCCGCTCACTCACTCACGGGATTCCCGTGCGTGCGGCGATGGTCCGCGAGTTTCACACTCTCCCGCATGGCAGCACGATTCGCGACGCGGCCGATCTCCTGCTCGCGACATCGCAACAGGATTTTCCGGTGATGCACGGTACCACCGTCATCGGTCTGCTGCCCCGCAACGGACTTCTCCGCGCGCTGGCCGCCGAAGGTCCGGACTCTTACGTATCCGGAGCTATGGATCGCGATTTCAAACGGCTTTCCCCGGAGATGGATTTAGCCGAAGCGCTGCCCTCGATGACCCAGGCCGGATCGTGCGCGCTCGTCATGGAAAACGATGAACTGATAGGACTTCTGACCACTGAGAATCTGTCGGAGTTTCTCCTGCTGCGCCGTTTCGGCATGGAACCCGCGCGCCCGTAAATCCTGAGAAGTACTACTGAGCACTTCGGTGCATCTATTATGCGATGGCTAAACATCGGGTTCTGATTGTCGGGGGCGGATTCGGCGGTTTGTATACAGCCCAGGCGTTGAAGAAAGCGGACGTTTCGGTGACGCTGCTGGACAAGCGTAACTTCCATCTGTTTCAGCCGCTGCTGTACCAGGTAGCCACCGGCTCGCTCTCACCGGGTGAGATCGCGTCTCCGCTGCGCGCGGTACTTGCTCGCCAGAAGAATGCGCAGGTGCTGCTCGCCGAAGCTTACGATCTGGATCCCGCTCGCCGCCGGCTGATCGTGAACGACGGTGAGATCGAATACGACACGCTAATCGTGGCCACCGGTTCGCAGAACTCGTACTTCGGACACGACGAATGGGAATCCTTCGCTCCCGGACTCAAGACCATCGAAGAGGCCACCCAGATCCGCCACAAGATCCTGTTTGCGTTCGAGGCCGCCGAACGGGAGAGCGATCCGGAGCGGCGGCGCGCCTGGTTGACGTTCGTGGTGGTGGGGGCCGGTCCGACCGGCGTGGAACTGGCAGGTGCGCTCGGCGAGATTGCGAACGACACCCTGAAGAACGAGTTCCGGTCGATCAAGCCGGCGGACGCGCGCATCCTGCTGCTGGACGGATCGCCGCGGGTCTTGCCGCCGTATCCGGAGCAGTTGTCGGCGGCCGCGGAAAAGCTTCTGATTTCGCTCGGCGTGCGAACTCGAAACAATGTGCGTGTCACCGGAATCGACGAGGACGGCGTGACGCTGCATGGCGAACAGTGCGACGAGCGGATCGCGGCGAAGACCGTCATCTGGGCCGCCGGTGTGACCGCGACGCCCTTCGGCAAAGTCATTGCAGATCGCGCGGGTGCCGCGCTCGACCGCCAGGGACGCGTGCTGGTCAACCCCGATCTGTCGGTTCCCGGGCACCCCGAGATCTTCGTCATCGGCGATCTGGCGGCGATTCAGCAGGACGGCAAGCCGCTTCCCGGCGTCGCTCCCGTGGCGATGCAGGAAGGCCGTTACGTCGCGAAATTGATCGAGCGAAGGCTGCGCGGCGAGACCATGGAGTCGTTCCACTACGTCGACAAGGGGAGCCTTGCGGTGATCGGTCGCGCGGCCGCGGTCGCCTACTTCCTTCGCGGCAAAATCAAAATCTCAGGATTTCTCGCCTGGCTGGTATGGCTGTTCGTCCACCTCATGTACATCGTGGAGTTCGAGAATCGCGTGCTGGTCTTTATAAAGTGGGGATTCCAATACCTCACGTTCAATCGCGGCGCGCGGCTGATTACCGGGTATCGGCGCCTGCCGAAAGGCCCGCATACCGAAGAAGCGGAGACAATCCTGCACTCCTGATTTTATTCGAAGGCGATGAAAGGATCTTTGATCCGAAAGGCGCGCTTCCGGCCGGTGCTAATCACCTCGCCGGTGTACTTCAATTTGCCGTTGATCAGAAAGTCGAGTTTCTTCTCGACCGGGAAATCGAAGGCTAGAACATGCCCCTCCTCGATCTTCAGCAGATCCTCCACACGCAGGGTCGGCCCCTGTAGCCGGGCGTCGATCCGGATGTGCGACGGCTTGATGAGCCGGAACAAGCGTTTGTGCTCGTCTTCGGTGGCCTGCGACTTGCGGACGGACCACTGTTGATCGAACTTCTGCCGCAGCATTTTGATGATGATCGATGGCACACCGAGATTCATCATACCCGAGCATTCGCCGATGCGGACCTCCATGCTGATGGCGACCACGGCTTCGTTCGGCGCGAGAATCTGCAGGAGTTGTGGCTCCGTCTCAAAGCTCTCGGCGGCGAACTGGATGTTTGAAACCTGCTGCCATGCAGACCGTAGGTCGTTAAGAATGATCCGGTAGATCCCCTCGAGGATGCTTTGCTCGATCTCGGTGACTTCGCGATTCGGCCGCGTCGTTACCTTGCCGTTGCCGCCGAGCAGCATTTCGAGAATTGGAAAGACCAGCGACGGGTTGATCTCCAGGAGCGCGTTTCCGTCGAACGGTTTCATCCCGAGCGACACGATACAACTGGGAGACGGCAGGCACTGTGAAAACTCAACGAACGACAGTTGCTCCACCGAAACCAGGTTCACGACGACGTAGGCGCGGAGGTAGGCGGACAAGCTGGATGCCAGACTTCGGGCGAAGTTGTCGTGCAGCACGTGAATGGACCGGATCTGGTCCTTTGCGATGCGATCCGGCCGGCGAAAATCGTACGGCTGCGCCCGCAGCGCGGGATCTTCGCCCTCCGCATTCTCGCGCAAATTGCGGAATACACTGTCGATTTCTTCCTGTGAGAGTACGCGATCTGGTGGCACTGTATCCCTGGCCTCAATTTGAGAATCGGCGGATGGCGCGCAGATCTTTAGCGGCGCCTGAGTTACTGTGGTAACCGATGACGAAGACGGCGTTTCTGCTGGACCGGTACTACGAGCGGCACACGACAGGTCCGGGCCACCCCGAGAGTCCGGAACGGTACGAGGCGGTGACCGGTGCACTGGCGCCTTTTGTCGACACCGCGCCGCGAATCGCCCGGCGCACGGCGACTCCAGACGAGATCGCGCTCTGCCACACGCCGGAGTATCTCGAAGTGGTGAAAGCGGACATCGCCAAGGGTCTGCGGGACCTGAGCACCGGAGACACGGCGGTCGGGTCGAAGTCGCTGGAGGTGGCACTAGATGCCGCCGGCGGAGTGCTGAATGCCGTGGACCTGGTCATGGCGGGCGAGGCGGCGAATGCGTTCTGCGCGGTGAGGCCGCCGGGCCATCACGCAACGCCGGATCGTGGGATGGGGTTCTGCATCTTCAACAACGTCGCGATCGCTGCCCGGTATGCGCAGCGGAAGTACGGTGTCGAGCGGGTTCTCATCGCCGACTGGGACGTCCACCATGGCAACGGCACGCAGGATATTTTCTACCACGACGGGTCGGTGTACTTCTTCAGCACGCACCAATCGCCGTGGTATCCCGGCACGGGCGCGGCGAACGAGACGGGCGAAGACGCTGGCCGGAACACGACGCTGAATTTCCCGTTTCCGGCCGGTTCGGGACGCGAGGAGATTGAGGGGGCGTTCCGGCGAGAGTTGGTGACGGCCATGGACAATTTCCGCCCGGACCTGGTGCTGATCTCGGCCGGCTTCGATTCGCGACTCGGCGATCCGCTGGGCCGGTTTCGACTGACCGATGACGATTTCGCGGATTTGACTGGGGTCCTGATGGAAATGGCAGACCGGCACGCCGGCGGGCGGGTGGTGTCGGTGCTCGAGGGCGGCTATAGTCTGGAGGGACTCGCCGCGGGCGTGTCGGCGCACGTCGGGCGGTTGGTGGGGTGATACTGAGACGAAGCACGGCAACAGTCTGGCGCCCGCGTGTCCGCCCGCCGAGCAGTCGGAAATGGGCCAGAAGTCCGAGGCGGCACAGCGCACCGCGCACAAGCGTTACGGCAGGGCGTTCAAGCGGCTCGCCGAGTAATCGCCGGAGATGACGCCGATCTTCGTGACGGTGGACGACGTGCTCGAAATTCATGCACAGCAAATCGAGTTCTACGGCGGCTTGGGGGGAGTACGCGACCCGGGAGCCATGGAGTCGGCGGTCGCGACACCGATGGCGCGACAAACGGACGGGCGCCAACGCTGCAATCACGTCTCTGCTGATCAACGATTTGGAACCCGAGTTCACCGAGGACGAGTTGGCGGATCTGGTGCTCTCCGTGGCCGCAACCCCATATGATGGGTAAACCGTGGCCCTAAAAGCGAATGACTGCCCTATTCCGACTTACCAGCGGCCTACTGCTGGCTGTCCTCGTGATGGCTCAGAATCCCGCGGCGACCGCGGCCCGTGACTGGCGGCAGGCGCATGAACAGGCCATCCTCGGCGAGTTCACCGATCTGCTCTCGATCCCGAACATCGCCGGCGACACCCCCAATATCCGCCGGAATGCGGATGCCGTTGCGGCGATACTCGGCAAGCGTGGCGTGGCGACGCGGCTGCTCGAAACCGAAGGAGCGCCTCCGGTTGCTTATGGAGAAATCCGCACACCCGGCGCGCAGCGGACCATTGAGTTCTACGCCCACTACGACGGACAACCGCTGGACCCGAAGGAGTGGTCGACAGAGCCGTGGAAGCCGGTGATTCGTGACGGCCGCATCTATGCACGGTCGGCTTCCGACGACAAGGCACCCATCATCGCCATCGCGACGGCGCTCGATGCCATCCATGCGCGTCACCTCCCGATCCGGTCGAATCTGAAGTTCGTTTTCGAGGGCGAGGAAGAAGCTGGTTCGCCGCATCTCGCGCGCATCATCGAAGCCAACCAGGAGTTACTCCGCGGAGACGTCTGGCTGATCTGCGACGGCCCGGTGCATCAAAGCCGCCGCCAGCAGATCGTGTTCGGGGCGCGCGGTATCGAGATCGTCGATATTACGGTCTACGGTCCGAAGCGCGAACTGCACAGCGGCCACTATGGCAACTGGGCGCAGAATCCGGCGATGATGCTGGCGCGCTTGCTCGCATCGATGAAGGACGATGAGGGCCGGGTGCTGATCCACAACTTCTACGACGGAATCGAGCCGCTGATCGAAACCGAGCGCCGCGCCATTGCCGAGGCGCCGGATGTCGAGACGGATCTGAAGCAGGAGCTATGGCTTCACGGCAGCGAGGGCGGCCGGAACATCCTGGAGGCGCTAAACCTGCCGACGCTGAACATCCGCGGAATGGCGAGCGCACGCGTCGGCAAGCAGGCCAGCAACGTGATCCCGTCAACGGCCACCGCGACCCTCGACATCCGCCTGGTGAAATCGATTCTGCCGGAACAGGCGGCTGCCCGGCTCATCGAGCACATCCGGGCACAGGGCTACTTCGTGGTCGATCGCGAGCCGAGCGCGGAAATTCGCATGGCGCATGCAAAGGTCGCGAAAGTGGTGGTGGAACCGGAGCATATCGCGCCGTCAGGACTTCGATGGATCTGCCGATCTCGCGCCTCGTGCTGGAAACCGCGGCCAGCGCCCGTGCGCCCATCGTAAAACTACCGACGATGGGAGGCAGCGTCCCGCTGTACGCCATCGAGGATATTCTGCATACGCCCACCATTACGGTGCCGATCGCGAATCACGACAACAACCAGCACGCCGCGAACGAGAATTTGCGGATTCAGAACCTGTGGGATGGCATCGAGTTGATGGCCGCGTTGCTCGCTATGTGACCAGCACCTGCAGCGGCGAGTATTCCCGCAGTGTACCGTCCCCGATGGCGCCGATGCGAAGGTCCACCAGCCGGTTCGGTTCTCGCGGCGCCGCGAGTTCCACCTTCAAGTAATTGTCCGTGAGCGCCGCTGGGCCGCCATCGAGCGTCACTGCCGAGACCGTTCGCCCCACCATCGCGCGCCGGAACTCAAGATTCTTCGCCGCCGCCAGTTCCCGCAGCACTCGGTTGCGCTCTTTGCGAACCGGCATCGGAACCTGTAACGCCGATTCCGCCGCCGGGGTGCCTGGACGCGCCGAGTAGGTGAAGACGTGCAGGTACGTAAACGGGAGGCTCGCGATGAATGCCCGGCTCTGCTCGAACTCCTCATCCGTCTCGCCCGGGAATCCCACCATGACATCCGCCCCAACCGCGCAATCCGGCATCAACGCGCGCGCCTTTCGAATCCGGTCCTCATAATGTCTCGGCCGGTATTTGCGGTGCATCCTCCGCAGTACGGCATCCGACCCCGACTGCAGCGGCGCGTGCACGTGCCTGGCGATCCGCGCCGATTCCGCCATCAGCCCGAGCAATTCATCGCTGAAATCCATCGGCTCGACGGAACTGAGCCGTAACCGTTCCACCTCCGTCTCGTTCAGCAGGCGCCGCAGCAGGTTCACGAGACGAACCGGGTCCTGCGTGAACCCATACTCGCGTCCCCACCGGCCCAGATTCACCCCGCTGAGCACCACCTCGCGGTATTTGGTGGACAATCGGCGCACCTGATCCACAACTTCATCGCCAGGCGCGCTACGGCTGCGGCCGCGCACAAACGGGATGATGCAGAAGGAGCAGCGGTTGTTGCACCCGTCCTGAATCTTGAGATTCGGCCGCGTCCGGTCGCCGAGCGCGTCCTCCACCGGCGCCGCCAGGAACTGCTGTTGTTCGAAGATGTCGCCGATGTGGATCTGGCCGTGATAGTCGAGGCCGCCCACCAGGTCCGGAATCTGGACCTTATGCGAATTGCCGACCACCATGCTGACGCCGGGAATAGCGGCGATTTCGGCGGGTGCCCGCTGCGCGTAGCAGCCGGTGACGACAATCCGCGCCTCGGGGTTTTCGCGATGGATCCGGTGGACGGTCTGTTTCAGGTCGTGATCCGCCGCCTGCGTAACGGTGCAGGTGTTGAGTACCACCAACTCGGCGTCGCCGGCGGCCTGCGCGGAGTTCCAGCCGCGCGAAGCCATTGCGGATTCGATGGCGGCGCCGTCGGCCTGGGAGGCCCGACATCCGAAGCTATGAACGAAGAGCTTTGGCACTACTCATTTCATTGTAAGGGTCAATGCAGGGTTGGAACGGGTAACCTCGGAAACGGATAAAATCATCTTATCTCCATAGCAAGGAAAGCACTTCTGTGAAATTATCTGAGATCTGCGTACGGCGGCCGGTGTTCGCCTTCATGCTCATCATGTTTTTGGTGGTGATGGGCATCTTCAGCTTCCGGCAGTTGGGCGTCGATCTTTTCCCGAAAAGCGACGCGGCCACCTGCTACGTGAAGGTTCAGTTGCCCGGGGCGAGTCCGGAAGAGGTGGTGTCGCAAGTGGTGCTGCCGCTGGAGGAATCGATTGCCGCCGTCAGTGGCATCGACGAACTCCGCGCGATTGTCGCCGAGGGCAACGCGAACATCATCGTGACATTTGTCCTCGAGCGCGATATCAACGAGGCGACCAACGACGTGCGCGAGAAGGTAAGCGCGGCGATGCGGCAGCTTCCGCCGAATGTGCTTCCTCCCACCGTCGCCAAGGCCGATCCGGATAACGATCCCGTTCTGACGCTCGCTGTCAGCGGCAATCGCAGCGTCCGGGAGTTGACTGAAATCGCCGACAAGCAGGTCCGGCGTTCACTGGAAGCGGTGGACGGAGTGGCCTCGGTGGACATGAGCGGCATGTTGAAGCGCCAGGTCAACGTCATGCTGGATCTGGACAAGCTGAATGCCTACCACCTTACCCCGCAGGACGTTCAAGCGGCGCTGATCGCGGAAAACGTGGAGGCGCCTGGCGGCCGGATTGTGCGCGGGCTGTCGGAAGTCGGCGTGCGCACGATGGGACGCCTCGACGAGGTTCCCGAGTTCGGCGGCATCATCGTGAAAAACGTGAACGGCGCGCCGATTCGGGTGCACGACCTCGGATACGCGGAGGACGGCACCACCGAGCATCGCAGCTTTGCGTTCTTTCAGGGCAAACCGGCGATCGTACTCGACGTGCGTCGGCAGACGGGCGTGAACACCGTCGACGTGGTGGAAGCGGTACAGCACAAGCTCGCGGCAATGAACCAGACGCTTCCGCTGGGCGTGAAGCTCGACGTCATCAAGGAACAGGCTACCTACATCAAGAACTCGGTGGAAGCGTTGGAGGAGCATCTGGTGCTCGGCAGTCTCCTCGCATCCATCATCGTGTGGCTGTTCATTCGCGATTGGAGAACGGTTCTGATCAGCTCCATCGCGATCCCCACGTCCATCATCACCACCTTCACGCTGATGCGGATGATGGACTTCACGCTGAACTCGATGACCCTGCTGGGACTCACGCTTGCGGTGGGTATAGTCATCGACGACGCCATCATTGTTCTCGAAAATATCTTCCGCTACATCCACGAGCGAGGACTGCCACCGATCCAGGCCGCCATCGAAGGAACCCGCGAAATCGCACTCGCGGTTCTGGCGACCACCATTTCGCTGGTGATCATCTTCGTCCCCATCGCATTCATGACCGGCTATGCGAAGCGCTATTTGAATCAGTTCGGCTGGACGATGGCGTTTTCCATCATGGTGTCGATGCTGGTGGCGTTTACGTTGACGCCGGCGCTCAGCTCACGGTTGTTGAAGCGCGCAACGCCGGGCGAGGTGAAGGATCCGCACGGATCGCACAAGACAACCTTTCTCGACCGCGGATACCTGACGACCCTCTTGTGGTCTCTCAACCACCGCTGGGTGATCATCGCGGTCTGCCTGGTGGTGTTCGGATCGACGTTCGTCCTCAACAGGTTCATCGGGCGCGACTGGATGCCGCAGGAGGATCAGAGCGAGCTGTCCATCCAGCTTGAAATGCCGGAGGGGTCCTCACTCGAAGCGACACGCAACACGACGCTCGAGATCGCAAGGCGCGTGCAGAAGGTCGACGGGGTCACAGCGGTGCTGCCGCAGACGAATAACGGCTTCATGGAACGCGTCAACATGTCGCAGATCACCGTGCTGCTGCGCCCGCAGGACCAGCGCGACGACATCGGCGTGATGGGTCAGAAGGTGCGCGCCATCACTCGCGAGTACCCGTTTGCGCGTCCCCGGCTGACGTTCCCGAACGCGCTCGGCGGGCGCGACACGTTCTCGCCGATTCGTGCCCAACTGCTGGGTCCCGACATGCGCCGGCTGGTGGGTTATGCCAAACAGGCGAACCTCGAGTTAGTGAAGGAGCCCTCGGTATCGGACATCAAAGCGAATCTGAACCTGAATACTCCCGAACTGCAAGTAGTAATCGACCGGCCGCTGGCATCGGACCTCGGCGTCCGCGTGTCCGACATCGCCGGAGCGGTACGACTGCTGATGTCCGGCGAAGATCAGATCTCGACTTTTAAGGAAGGCTCGGAGCAATATCCCGTCACCATGCGGCTGCTGCCCGGCCAGCGCGACAATCCGCTCGCGCTCAGCCGCCTGCTGGTTCCATCGGCGAGGCTGGGATTGATCCGGCTCGACTCAGTGGCGAAGCTCAACCGCGGAGTTGGCCCGAGCCGTATCGATCGCTATAACCGCCAATTCGCGGTGGGGATCTACGGTAATGTCGCTCCCGGCCACTCGCTCGGTGAGGCGGCTACCGCTACTCAGAGGGTTCTGGACGGCCTCGGAATGCCGCCGGGCTACGGCGCAGTTTTCTCGGGCCAGGTGAAGATTCTCGAGGAGACCACGAATAACATGATTCTCGCATTTGGGCTGGCCTCGATCTTCATGTACATGGTGCTGGCGGCGCAGTTCGAGAGCCTTGTGCATCCGTTCATCATTTTGATGACTTTGCCGCTATCGCTGCCGTTCGCGCTCCTGTCGCTCATTGTGACGGGCCGAAGTCTAAATCTTTTCAGCGCCTTGGGCGTACTCCTGCTGCTCGGGATCGTGAAGAAGAACGGTATTCTGCAGATTGATTATATGAACCGGCTGCGCGGGGAAGGAGTGCCGTTGCGGCCCGCGATCCTCGAAGCAAATCGAGTCCGGCTGCGCCCGATTCTCATGACTACGTTCTCGATTGTCGCGGGACTGATTCCCACTGCCATCGGCATCGGCGCGGGCGCTTCCCAACGGTCGGCAATTGCGGTAACGATCATCGGCGGTCAGATGCTGTGCCTGCTGTTGACGCTGCTGGTAGTCCCGGTGGGGTATTCCCTGGTGGAGGATGCCAAACGCTTGCTGGCGCGTCAACCTCACGCTCAACCCGAAGTTTCGGTCGCGGGTGATTAACATTCTGCCCGGGGTCTCCGATATGAGTTCTTGATGGCCCAATCGTGTTGTCCGTTGTGCGAGGTGAACGCCGGGCCCGGCAGGGAACAGCCGCTCCTGTTCTCAAATGAGCCGGCGCTGACTGCATATGTCAGCGAGATTCTGAACCGGGCCGGGCAAACTCCCCAAGTCGACGGGGGCCTGTTCTGGTTCTTATCGGCGGATGATTGGGAACGAGCATTCTCCGTGTTGTCTAGTAAACTCGCTCCCTGCGAGCAGGAACAACTCCGGGTAGCTTCGGCCAGCGTATCCGGGCTGGTTGGTGCGTCGCGATTCCGCGATGTGCTTCGGCTGCGCGAGACGGACTGGTTTGAAGCGGCCTTGGCGAGCGACAGCTTCGTTTTTCATTTTCAACCGATCGTTGATCTGGAGGCGGGCACGGTTCATGGTTACGAGTGTTTGGTGCGGCTGTTTGCCGATCGCGCGTATTTAGGCGACGCGATTCTCGACGCCGCCTCACGCCGCGGAACGGCCTCGACGTTTGACGCCTACTTGCGAACGAAGGCGATCCGGGAAGGCGCCCTAAGACTGAAGGTCGGGACCAAGATCTTCATCAATTTTCTGCCCTCGTCAATCGGCGACCCGGAGACCTGCCTGCAATCCACGATGGATGCTGTCCGTGCGTCTGGATTGCGCCCTCAAGACATCGTGTTCGAGGTAGTTGAAACCGACCAGACAACCAGTACGGAACATCTCAGGAGGATTCGCGACCATTACCATGCGTCCGGGTTTGGATTTGCTCTCGACGACCTCGGGACGGGGTCCAACTCGCTGCAGTTGCTCGCCGAGTTCGAACCCGATTACGTGAAGCTCGACAAATCGTTGGCGGCGGATGTCCGGAGCCCGACGAAACTCCGGACTGTTACGAAGTTGGTGGAGTTGAGCCGCGAGATCGGTACGCATCTGGTAGCCGAGGGTGTAGAGAACGCCGAAACGGCAAGAGTGTTGCGCGACGCCGGCGTGAATCTGATGCAGGGATGGTACTTTGGGCGCCCCGGTCCAGCCATGAACATCACCTCCGAGAGCATAGTGAATCTCGCGCTTGCGGTGGCGCATCACCAGCCCTCGCCTGCCCTCTTGAACTGTGTTGGATTCTGAAGAAATCGTCACGTTTTTTTACGCATCATTTCGCGGACCTTTCGCGTCTGTAGCAGCGAAGGGGTACGACGATGACGAAGCAAGAGACAACTGGGCGGGCGCCCACTACTAGCACGGGAGCCGTGCACTGCCCGATTTGCACCCATACCGTGAGCGCCGAAGTGGTTCATGCCGGCAAGCGCGTGGTCGTGAAGCCAGGCCAGAAGTGCCCGCGATGCTCGTCCACGCTGGACGCAGCCTACATTCTCCGATTCGACCGCGCGGCGTGATCAGTCCCATTTTTGGCTTCATCCGGCAGGGTCCAGTGTATAGTAGGGAGGAGGGGTATTTTTCTTGAAACGTAAGCCAGCACCTCCCATTGAGCCGGTCATATCCGCCGACCTGTTGGAACTCGCAAGGAAGTCGGTTGAGTCCGACAGATTGAAGATGACGGCGAAATGTATCGTGTGCAACAGCGAATGCACCCCGAATGCCGTCGAGCAACTCTGCTGGGTCTGCCGCCGCCTCAAGATCAGCGCCTGGCGCGATACCGACCAGCAAATTCCCATTCAGGAATAGATCGGACGGCCGATTCCAGCCTCACGGGCTTTTTCGTAGACAAAAGCCCCCGCCGCCACATCTTCGACGCCTAAGCCGTTGGATTTGAAGATGGTGATTCCGGTTTCCTTCCGGTGCACCATCATCGCATCCTTCAATTCAATCAAGCGCCCAGTCCGCCAATCTTCCTCATCCCACGCGAGCAGCAGATCACCGGATTCCATTCGCGCCTGCTCGATGGAATCCACCACAATCAGATCGGCACGCGCAATGAGGTCCGCGGGCAATTCGCGACGTTCCGGATTATTGGAACCCATGGCGTTGATGTGGGTCCCGGGTCGAACCCACGACGACTCGATGACGGGGTCCTTTGAAAACGTTGCTGTTACAACAATGTCCGCGTGCCGGATGACTTCGGCCGGCGTAGCGCGCGCCATCACGGGAATACCGAACGCGTTCGTACAATCCTGCGCGAACCCCTCGCGTCTGGCTTCGTTCCGGCTATAGACGAAGACCTCTCTCAGAGGACGGACCTGCAAAATGGCTTCGATTTGCGTACGCGCCTGAAAGCCGCTGCCGATCACTCCCAAGCGAGTGGAATCCGGATGCGCCAGCAGATCGGTGGCATAGCCCGAGGCGGCACCCGTCCGGATCTGCCCCAGATGATTCGCCTCCATGATCGCGAGCGGCTTACCGGTCGCGGCATCGAACAGGGTGAAGAAGAAGTGCGCGGAGTGGTGCTTAACGTTGACCGAATAGTATTTCGTGCCAAAGTAGGGTCCCACCGCGCCCGCCATTGAATGCAGGACGGAAGTAGTGGGGAGGAACATGCGGCGCCGCGTCTGGTTGATGGCATCGCCCGCCGCAAGGGCTTCGAAAGTTCTGCGCATCAGCCGGACGCACTCGTCCATCGGCAGCAAGCGCCGCACGTCCTCTTCAGTCAGATAGAGCATATTTACCGGGTCGACGGATCGGGCGACTCCGGATCGAGCCCCAAGTCACGGACCGCTTGTGCGGCCTGATTCGCATCGAACTTCCCATCACGCGCCAGCCGCGAGAGAGCGGCCGCCACGATCGCTTCCGAGGATACCTCGAAAAACCGCCGCAGGTACTGCCGGTTGTCGCTGCGCCCGAATCCATCGGTGCCCAGGGTCACCAGACGGCCGTTCAGCCAGGGCGCCAACTGGTCCGGGACCACCTTCATGTAGTCGGTGGCGGCGACGATTGGGCCATCGACTCCGTCGAGAGCCTTTTGGATGTACGGCCTCCGGAGTTCCTCCGCCGGGTGCAAGCGGTTCCAGCGCTCCACTTTCAACGCGTCGCGCCGGAGTTCGTTGTAGCTGGTGACACTCCAGACATCGGAGGCGATCTTGTAGCGCTCAGCCAGGATCTCCTGAGCGCGCAGCGCCTCATTGAGGATGGTACCGCTGCCGAACAGTTGGACTTGAGCGTTGCCCTCAGCCGCGGCGCGATAGCGGTAGATTCCGCGGAGAATACCTTCGTGGATGTCGGCCTCCGGCATCGGCGGCTGGACGTAATTCTCGTTGTAGATGGTCAGGTAATAGAAGCGGTCTTCGTTCTCCTGATACATGCGCCGGATTCCGTCCTGGATGATGACGGCAATCTCGTAGGCGTAAGCGGGATCGTACGCGGCGCAAGTGGGCACCGTGCTGGCGAGTACCAGACTGTGTCCATCCTGGTGCTGCAATCCTTCTCCGAGCAGCGTGGTGCGGCCGGCGGTTCCCCCCATGAGGAAACCCTTGCCGCGTGAATCGGCGAAGGCCCAGATCAGGTCGCCGACCCGCTGGAAGCCGAACATAGAATAGTAAGTAAAGAACGGAATCATGGGCACGCCGTAATTGGCGTACGCGGTTCCCGCGGCCAGGCACGACGCCATGGAGCCGGCTTCGGTGATGCCCTCTTCCAGAATCTGGCCGTTCTGCGCTTCCTTGTAATAGAGCAGAACATTACTATCGACCGGCTTGTATAGCTGCCCCTGGCTCGCGTAGATTCCGATCTCGCGGAACATCGCATCCATGCCGAATGTTCGCGCTTCATCCGGGATGATGGGGACCACCAGTCTGCCGATGTCCGGCAGTTTGATCAGCGACTTGAGGACCGAGACAAAGGCCGAGGTGGTGGAAGCTTCGCGCCCGCGCGACCCTTGCAGCGCGTCCTTGAACGTCTCGAGCGGGGGCGCCTCGAGTTTCTCGTGATGCACGTCGCGAGCGGGAAGGGACCCGCCCTGCGCCTCCAGACGCCTCCGGATGTACTTCATCTCCGGGCTATCTTCCGGCGGGCGATAGAACGAGATGGTGTGGACGGCTTCTTCCGGAATCGGAATGTCGAACCGCCGGCGAATGTAAACGAGTTCGTCCTCGTTCAACTTCTTCTGCTGGTGCGTGACGTTGCGGCCTTCACCCGCCTCGCCCAGACCGTAGCCCTTCACCGTCTTCGCCAGGATCACGGTAGGCGAGCCAGTATGTTCCACGGCGCGCTTATAGGCGTTGTAGACCTTGAGGGGATCGTGTCCGCCGCGGCGAAGACGTCCGACTTCATCGTCGCTCATGTGCTCGACGAGCTTCAGCAGTTCGGGATACTTGCCGAAAAATTCCTGGCGGACGTACGCGCCACCGCGAGCCTTGAACGCCTGATACTCGCCGTCGACGCACTCGTGCATGCGTTTGAGCAGCAGGCCGGACTCGTCGCGCGCGAACAGGTCGTCCCAATCGGCGCCCCAAACCACCTTGATGACATTCCAGCCGGCACCACGGAATGCGCCTTCGAGTTCCTGGATGATGCTGCCGTTGCCGCGCACCGGACCGTCGAGGCGCTGGAGATTGCAATTGACGGTGAAGATGAGATTGTCGAGTTTCTCGCGCGAAGCCAGAGTCAGCGCGCCGAGCGTCTCCGGTTCATCCGTTTCACCATCGCCGACGAATCCGAACACCTTGCGGCCCGTCTTGGGAATGATCCCGCGGTTCTCGAGATACCGCATGAATCGCGCCTGATAGATGGCGCTGATGGGACCGAGTCCCATCGACACCGTGGGGAACTGCCAGAAATTCGGCATCAGCCACGGGTGCGGATACGATGAGAGTCCCGGATGTGCGCGAAGCTCGTGACGGAAGTTTTCGAGGTGCTGTTCGTTGAGGCGTCCCTCGAGGTAGGCGCGGGCGTACATGCCTGGGGAGGCGTGGCCCTGGAAGTAGACGAAGTCTCCCGGTTGATCGCCGTAGCTGGCGCGGAAAATGTGATTGAGCCCGACTTCGGTCAGCGTGGCCAGCGACGCGTAGGTGGAGATGTGGCCGCCGATGTTGGGGTCGTACTTGTTCGCACGAACCACCATGGCCATGGCGTTCCATCGGACCAGACTCTTAATCCGGCGTTCGACGGCACGGTCGCCCGGGTAGGGGACCTCCTCGCTAGCTGGAATCGTGTTCACATACGGAGTATTCAGGCGGAGCGGCGCGGTAACGCCGAAGGTGGAAGCGCGCTCGAGCAGGCGCTGCATCAGGTAGGAGGCGCGATCGGCACCTTCCTCATCGATGATCTGCTCCAGTGCCTCGATCCATTCGCCGGTTTCGGCTGGGTTCAAGTCTTCAGCCGCTTCTGGTTTGATTGTGAGCATTGTCTCCCAGGTACCTTTTCAGGGTAGCGTGCACCGGCACGGGGGTGCAATTTCGGCGACGTGGCGGCGCAAAATTCGCGGTATTCTGATTGTATAGGAAAAACACACGGGTACCGTTTCCTGGGCGCCCTCTGTCTGTCGATGCACCTAATGAAATTTCAGATCCTCCCCTATGCTTTAGCCCTCGGTACGCTTGCGGCCGCGGGAGCGCAAACCCCAACTGCCGCACCCCGGCCTCGCGCTGCCACTCCGATGGCAACTCCGAAGGCCGGTACTCCGAAGACTGGTACCCCGATGGCAGCAACGTCGGCCGCCGAAACCGCTGCCAAGCCCGTTCCGGAAGATGCGGTGGTCCTCTCCGTCGGCGATGAAAAGATGACCCGGGCCGAGTTCGAGCGGTTCGTCGCCGCGTTGCCCGACCAGGTGCGTGCTAACGCGTCGGGTCCGAACAAGCGCAAGTTTGCGGAACAGCTAATCGAATTGAAGTCGCTGGCCTATGAGGCGCGGCGCCGGAAACTCGACGAATCGCCGGAGGTGAAGCAGCGCATCCAACTGCAGACCGAGAACGTGCTGGCCAGCGACTTGTACACGAAGTTGAATGCCGGCGTCAACGTGGACGAAGCGGCCGAGCGGGCTTATTACGATACGCACAAGGACGAGTTTGAGGAAGCGACGGCGCGTCACATTCTGATCCGGTTCAAGGGTTCTCCGGTTCCGCTGAAAGAAGGCGCGAAGGATCTGACCGAAGAAGAGGCGCTGGCGAAGGCGAAGGAAGTGCGCGAGAAGATTGCGAAAGGCGCGGACTTCGCCGAGGTCGCCAAGACGGAATCGGACGACGCGAGCAGCGGCTCGAATGGCGGATCGCTCGGCACGTTCGCACGGGGCCGGATGGTTCCGGTGTTCGAGCAAGCGGCGTTCAGCCTGCCGATCGGACAGTTGAGTGAGCCGTTGAAGTCGCAGTTCGGCTATCACCTCATCCAGGTGCAGGACCGGAAGTCGAAGACGTTCGAAGAAGTGAAGTCGCAAATTGAGGGGCGCCTCAAGCCGGAGATGGCCCGCAAGGCGATCGAGGACGTACGCAAGAGTGTGCCGTCGACCATAGACGAAGCCTATTTCGGGAAGTAGCGTGTGGGGGGCGCGGCTGCGCGTCGCGCCTTTGACCCAGCCGCCGGCGCGCACCGCCGCACCTGAGTTATTTACCTACGCTCAAAATAGTCGAATGAACAAGAATCGCCTGGAGGCGTTCAGCGACGGCGTATTAGCAATCGTCATCACCATCATGGTCCTCGAGCTCAAACGGCCCGAGACTCCAGATTTCGCGGCGCTCCGCGCCCTGCTCCCGGTGTTTCTGAGCTACGTCCTGAGCTTCATTTACATTGGCATCTACTGGAACAACCACCACTACTTGCTCCACGCCACGCAGCGCGTCAGCGCCGGTGTGCTCTGGGCCAACCTCCACCTACTGTTCTGGCTCTCGCTCTTCCCGTTTGCCACAACATGGCTCGGCGAGGGACACGTCTCTCCCGCCCCCACCGCGTTCTACGGTTTCATCCTCCTGATGGCCGCGATTGCCTGGTATATCCTGCAGTCTTCCATCCTGGCCAACGAGGGCCGCGATTCCATTCTCGCGTCGGCGTTCGGCCGCGATTGGAAAGGCAAGCTCTCGCCCATCATCTACCTGACTGCGATCCCGCTGGCGTTCGTCAATCCGTGGATCTCGAATGTGCTGTATACCGTAGTCGCCGCCTTGTGGCTCGTACCGGATCGCCGGATCGAGCGCGCCATGGCCCGTCACCAGGGATAGCCGGTCTCGCGAGCCGTTTACCCACGATCTGACGACTGCTATGCCATCACGATCTCGGATGATGAATCCGATCCGGCCGATTGCTCGTTGCCGGGTACGCAGTTGTGGTCTTCAGCGTTCCCGCGGCTCGCAACCGATCTGCTTGCTCCCAAAGCGCCGGCCCCGCACTGTGTCGAACAGATGGGTGACGACGGCATCCATGCCCACGCGGGCACGCGTTCCGCGTGAAGCCGGAGAAAGTATTCATCGGGCTCGTGCGCGAACGCTCGGCACCGGGATCGCGGCAGTACCGTGGTCGGTGCGACATTTTGGACGGAGCCAGGCATGCTTCAGATCTTTGACAGAGTAACCACAACTGGTTACCATTGAGACGTGAAGGCGAACGAGCTACGGCGGTGGCTCAGAAGACAGGGATGCACGTTCGTGGAGGAATCTCGCCACACTCGAATTGTTCTCGGATCGAAGATTTCGCGCATGCCCCGTCATCCCGCGAAGGAAATCAAAGCGGGTACATTGCGAAGTATTCTGAAAGATCTCGACTTGAGCATGTAAGGACGCTATGGAACATTATCTGGCATTGTTCGAACCCGACTCGAAAGCTGGCGGCTACGTCGTTACTTTCCCGGATTTCGGTTACGGCGTCACGCAAGGTGAAAACGACAAGGAAGCCATGGAGATGGCACAAGATCTCCTGATGTTGACCATAAGCGACTACATCCGGGCAGGTAAACCGCTGCCCGCTCCGGCGCGCCGCCGAGGGGCCAAATTCCGTCCCGTACCGCTGCCCGCTTTGCAGTCGGCGAAAGTCGACCTCTACGCGACGTTCCAGTCATCGGGCCTGAAGAAAGCGGAGTTCGCCCGCCGTATTGGAATACCCAAAACGCACATTGGACGATTATTCTCGCTCCGGCACCACTCCCGCCTGGATCAGATCGAAGCAGGGCTTGCCGCGCTGGGCAAGCGACTGCACGTTGAGGCGCGCGACGCGGCCTGACCTCAGGACACCAACGTCCCAGGACTCAACTGAAGCGCCGTCAACTCAAGCCGGACATCCAGAGTGAACCTGGCGCAGGGCGATGGCAGGCTCATGTCGACGGGCACACTGGGACGGTTCCAGAATCTACAGCCCTTCTACTACTGGGGGGTGCCAACGCGACCAATCCGGTAGCAGCCAATCGCCGTGCACTGGCTACGCGCCCGGCGAGTTGCAGTGGACCTTCAATCTTGACGCTGGATTTCAGCCGACTAGTTCCCTCATCCAACAGTTCTTTGTAATGGTCTACTATCCGGTGACCGCCCCGGCCGGACCCATCATCTCCCTGGTGGCTAATGCCGAAGGCGAGGCGGCCACGATCGCACCCAACACCTGGGTCGAAATCAAACGCACGGGCCTGGCACCCGCTGGCGATTCCCGCATCTGGAAGGCTTCGGATTTCGTCGGCAGCAGCATGCCCACGCAACTGGACGGCGTCAGCGTGACCGTGAACGGTCAGAGCGCCTACGTCTACTACATCAGTCCAACGCAGGTCAACATTTTGACGCCGCCCGGCGCGTTATTCACTGCGCTCGCTGAACCGTTGGCGCCATCCTTCTTTGTCTTCGGGGACGGCTTACATATAGCGGCCATCCACCTGGATGGAACTCTCGTAGGCCCGGCTAGTTTCTCCGTGCCCGGCTATACCTTTTCCCCGGCCAAGCCAGGAGAGACAATTTCCATCTATGCGAATGGCTTCGGCCCCGCCTCGACTTCCGTGGCCGCCGGATCACCCACACAGATTCAATATGATCGTTCCGGACCCAGCCCCGCAAGGTGATCAGGTAATCAGAGCGGCCTACGGTAGCGCGGTCACACAACCCGGCACCCTCCTGACGGTACATCCGTGACTTCGAACCTGCCGGCGAGCTTAGCGTAAACCCCTGGGACCGGAGCACAGCGATCTCCCGATCCCGGCAATTTCTCCCGCTCCCGCCGGGCTTAAGCGCAGCCTTGCGCCCCTACCCTGCCATCTCGGCGTCCGGCTCTCCGGCGACCATGGGTTCTGTAGCCATGCGCGAGTAAGGCGGTAGAAACAGCATCAGGCCGGCGGCCAGCAACATGAGTCCGGACAGGCCGATAAGGAACAGCGTGTACGACCCAGTGAGATCGAAGGCTCGCCCCATCAGGACGGGGCCGATCGCACCGGCGACGGCATACGCCGTCCAGGTGAACCCATAGAGCGTCGAAAACGAATCCAGGCCGAAGTATCGGGACAAAAGGTAGGGTGTGATATCGGCCTCGCCGCCCATTCCGATTCCGATCAGCGTTGCCGCCAGCACACCCGAGATGAGCGATTGCGCGCCCGCCAGAATAAAGACTCCAAGTGCACCCGCGCCGAGCAGCCATATCGCGACGCGCGGGCCGAAAAACCGATCCAGCAGATATCCCGCTACGAACCTGCCGGCGATGCTCGCGCCGCCCAGCGCCGATAGAACAAGAGCTGCGCCGTCCGCGGGGATGCCGCGATCCGTCAGCAATGCGGAAAGGTGGATGAGCGCACCGTTCTGGCCCAGCGAGCCGAGGAACAACACCGCCACAATGATCGGGAAAGGGCGCGAGCCGATCGCGTCCCGCACAACGCCACTCGTCGCGGCGATGCGCTGTTTGCGCCGCATGGATGGGTTCTCGCGAACAAAGAGCGCAGTCACGGGTAATCCGAAAACGAGCGCAAACCCGCCGAGCATCGCGGCTGCCGCGCGCCATCCGGCATGATCGATCAGGGCCTGCGCGACCGTGGGCCAGAGCATCGCCCCCGTCCCGCTGCCGGCCATAATCAGCGCGAGCGCGAGTCCGCGGCGCCGCGAGAACCAACCCGCCACGGCACGAGTGTGCGCAAGCTGCGCCGTACCGTTGCCCACTGCCCCCAAAACCAGAAACGTCGCGTAGAGAAACAGCAAACGGCCGCGCAAGAGCGAGAGGGAGGCGAATGCGAGTCCGAAAACGCTCAGGCACGGAAGGATGACGCGCCGAGCGCCGAACCGGTCCAGCAGGGCTCCGATGACCGGCGAACAGGCCGCCACCATCAATGCCGCGATTCCGAACGCGGCCGAAGCGGATTCCCTCGACCAGCCGAAAGTTGCGGTGAGCGGCTTCAGGAACACGCCAAACGTGAAGACCAGCAGCGACGAGAAGCTGACGAACACGCCTGCTCCCGACGCCGCGGCCACCCGCCAGCCGGGATAGCGCCAGTCGGATTCGCCGCTACTTCCTGACATAACTCGAGTTTGCCGACCGCACGCCGCCCTGACGGTGCGCCGCGTCCGACAGCGCATGCACGCCGCTCGCGTCGATCCAGCGGTTGTAGAAATTGAACAACGCACACACCGTGATCGCGTAGTAGATCGCGTCGTCGTTCCAGCCGGCTGCATACAGGGGCTGCATGGCTTCTGCAGTGATGCCCGGCGAATGTTGGTTCACCATGTCGACGAAGCGCAGCAGCGCTTTCTCTCGTTCGGGCAGCGGGGAGCTTTCGAGATCGCGAAGCACCTCCTCGACGAGAGCCTCTCCCCAGCCGGGCTCCGTCGTCCCGTCCACGTTGCCGGCTGCCCGCTCCCGCTCCAACAGAACCGCCGCGACCGCGGCGTGCGATTTCAGTCAGAACGGACAGTGATTGCGCGCCGAGGTATAGGCTGCAATCAACTCGCGCAGCCCAGGAGTCAGCGGACCCGGCTCGCGCATGATCTCCTGCGTGGAGTGGGCCAGGTGCGCGGTCGCCTGCGGCCGGAATGCGAACAGGTGCCAGATCTGCGGATATTCCGCGCCGGCGGCCTTCATCATTTGAATGGCGTCGGCCCACGGGCCGGGCTGTGGGTTGTTCTCCACGCCGGGCAGGAACATCGGTTCCAACTTCTTCGAGTGGTTGTCGCTCATGAGTTTGTGGTTCAGAAGATCAGTTTCAGACCCGCCTGGAACAGCCGGGGCGATGCAGCCTCCAGCACGCGGCCGAAGTTCGGCGAGGAGAGATCGTTGTCGGGAATGCCGAAATTCGCGTGGTTCGCGACGTTGAAGCACTCGGCGCGGAACTGCAGGCGCACCGTCTCCACCGGCGCGAACGTCTTCAGCAGGGACAGATCGACGTTCGCAACACCGGCTGCGCGGACCACGTTCCTCCCTTCGTTGCCGAACTGGCCTGCCTGAGTGGCCGGATCGAGCCGTCCGAACGCGGAGCGCGATACCCATTGGTCCGGCGTATGCGGTCCTTGATTCGGATCGGCGATCAGATCCGGACGGCTGGAATAGAAGCCGGTGATCTCAGGTGAACTGCCCTGCAATGCCACATTCGCGCTGTCATAGACCGTGAACGGCGTGCCGGATGAGAAGTTGGCGATCATGTTCAATCGCCAGTTGGCCAACAGGACCCTGGCAAAGGGCTCTGTATCGCGGGGGAATGGGATTTCATAACTGCCGCTCAGCACGAACCTGTGACGCGCATCGAACAGCGAAGGACCGTGCTCGGCTTTCAGGTCGAACGGGTTCTGTGCGAGATCGTTTTCTCCGGCAACAAGCCGAGGGGCGGACCCGGCAACATTGAAGCTCGAAACGTAATCGAGGGACTTCGAATAGGTGTAGGACGCCAGGAATGCAAGCCCGCCGTAAAACCGGCGTGTGAGGGCGACCTGTCCGGCATTGTAGGTAGAGTTCGTTGAATCTGTGATCAGGCCGACCGACGCAAAATCGCACGGGCCATTGGGACCGTGGCACCCTGCGTACAGGCGCCGCTGATCGGCATTGTTCGACGTGGCGCCGGGACCATAAACAGCCGGGTTCGCCTCGGTCATCCTCGGCAGGCGCGTTCCCTTATTCCCGATGTACCGGACGTCGATCAGGTAGTGGTCCCAGAACGAACGCTGCACCGAGAAGTTCCAGTTCTGTGCGTACGGTGGCCGCATGCCGCTCTCGATAGTGAGCACCGTGGTCGGTTGCGGGAACGAGTTCGGTGCAAATGGATTCTGTCCCTGCCAGGGATTCGAGAAGGCAATGGGCGGCGAGAGTTGCCGCGCCTGCGTCCAGGGAAGAGCGCTGAGCGGCGCTTGCAGCGGCCCGCCCACGCCATTCGTGAAGCTGTCGTAGAAGATGCCGTACGCCGCCCGGATGGAAGTCTTGCCGCTTCCACTCGGGTCCCATGCAAGGCCGACCCGCGGCATCAGGCCTTTCCAATAGGTTGGCGCAATGCCATCCGGCACGCCGGGATCGCCGGGGAACAACAGGCCTTTAGGAGCGTTTGGGAACACGGCGGACTGGCGGCCCGGAGCCCAGGCGTTCATCCTCTTCCGAATGTCCACGAAGGGCGTGCTCACTTCCCAACGTGCTCCGTAGTTCAAAGTGAGGCGCGGCGAGACCCGCCACTCATCCTGGACGAAGGCGGCAAAGTCGACGTTCCGCAGTCCTCGGTTCATATCGCCGCCGCCCTGGAAGAAGACCACTGGAAAGCCCATGAGGAAGCTGGCGAACGAGTCGCTCGCCGGGAACGGAGCGAACACGAAGAATCCGTTCGACGCGATCCCCTCCGTCATGTTGATCTGATTCCTGCGGAAGTCTGCGCCGGCCTTAAAGCTGTGCCGGCCGGCCGTGCGGGCGATTGAATCGTACACTTCGAAGGTATTCTGGGCGGAGGTGCGCGGTCCGGTAATCGGGTCGCCGACGCTGGCGTAGCCGCTGACGATCAGAAACGGAGGGCCCTGTGCGGCTGCGAGCGTGCTGTTGTAGCCGAAGCCGAGCGACGCAGGCGAGGTCTTGTTCAGCGGCTTGTCCGTGTCGAACGCGTTTCTGAAAAACGCAATCCGGAGACTGTTGATGGTATTCCCGCCGAACACGTGGGTCTCGGAGACGTTTGCGTTCTGCGTGCCGATGTCTTCGCCGACGGGAAACCCGGGGACGTTGGCGCCGGCCACCGACAGCGGGTCGATGTTCGATGACACGCTGTGCGCATAGTGGACCGATAACTGATCGCGTTCACTGAACGTGTGGTCGAATCGGATCCCACCCTGATCGGTGTTGTTGACCGTGGTTTGAGTGGTCACGAAAAGATTGGGCCCCGCGTTTGCATGCGGGTAGAACGAAACCAGGCTGCGGGCCAGCGGGTCTATCAACGCCCCGGGCTCTTGGTTGCCGGGAAAGGGCTCGCCGGTGAAATAGTTGATGAGTTTGGCCGGTGCGCCCGTCTGCGGATCCGTAAGGCCGGAGAAATCGCCGGTCCGTTCCGCATCGCTCGGCACGGTGGCGCGCTGCGTGATGCCCTGACGGTTTCGGAAGCCCTCGTAATAGGCGAAGAAGAAATCGCGGTTCGGCCGGATCGGTCCGCCGAGTACACCGCCGAACTGGTTCTGCTTCAGCGGCTCTACGTCCGCCGCAAAGAAGTTGCGCCCCTCAACGGCGTCGTTGCGGAGGAATTCGTAGGCCGTACCGTGGAACGCGTTGCTGCCCGATCGCGTGACCACCGTGGTTGTCGCTCCGCTCGTACCGCCATACTCGGGAGCGGCGGTCTCGGTGATGATCCGAAACTCCTGGATCGCATCGACGGGCGTTCGCAACGCATATCCTCCGTCAACGCGGTTGACGTTGGTGGAGCCGTCAAGCAGATAGTTATTCGATTCGGGGCGTTGCCCGTCGACCGCATAGGCTTGTCCCGCACGAAGCGAGCCGCCGGCACGAGCGAGACCGGCGGTCATGGGAGCGACTCCCGGCTGGAGCAATCCGAGCTGGGTGAAGTTGCGGCCATTCAGCGGCAGGTCCACCAGTTCGCGTCCGGTGACCACGTTGCCGATGGCGTTCGAGCCGCTTTCTACCAGCGGCGCTTCGGCTGACACGGCGACGGTGTCCCGCCCCTTCGCGAGCTGCATTTGGACATCGAGCCGCACACTCTGGCTGACGCCGAGCGTCACGGACCGCACGATGTAATGCGAGAAGTTCGGAGCAGCGACATCGATTTCGTATTCGCCGGCCGGAACAATGAGATGGTACGTCCCCTCCGCGCTGGTGGGCTGCATCCGCATGTAGGCGTTCCCGGTGTTCACCGCCTTGACGATGGCGCCCACAAGAACGCGCCCGGAGGGATCCGTCACCTGTCCCTCCAATACCGCCGTCGTGTCCTGTGCGAATGCGACCGTACACAGCGCGGTCAAAAGGCCGAACTTGTTCATGCCGTTGAGAACCCCTCTTTTCGAATGAGTCTAGGAGAGTTGGTCAACCGCGGCAATAATGGAAACTAAGTATTTCGGAGTTTTGACTCCTGGCCTGCCCGCGAAATCTGGCGACTGCGGAGGGGTAGCGATTGGGCGCTCCCGACCCGGCAGGGCAACGCCCCGGCCGCGGCTGGTTCCGAGTGTGTCGCCGGCCAAATGGCCTGGCACAGCGCTGTCCCGATCCACGCAATTTCTCCCGCTCCAGTAGG
>JBBQGE010000060.1:0-36523 GCA_038322675.1 Bryobacterales bacterium | reverse complement strand
CCAGCAGGCACCCGATGCTCGCCGCCGCGATCCCCTTTCCCAGGGATGAAACAACACCACCAGTTACAAAAATACACTTCGCCATGATCCCTCGCTTCGCGGCAATTACACGCCGGCCGGTCTCATTTCAAACAACCCAGTCACTCGTTCCAGATCCTCGGGTGTATCCACGCCAAGGCTGTCGTACTCCGTCTCCACCACGCGAATCGTAAATCCGTTCTCGATCGCGCGTAACTGCTCCAATCGCTCCGCTGTCTCGAGTGGTCCGACGAGTAAGTCGGAGTAACTCAATAAAAATTCGCGCTGATACACATACAGGCCGACATGCTTGAATCGCGGAACGGCGTCGCGCTCCGCTTCGTCGCGAGCGTATGGAATCGGCGATCGCGAGAAATAAATCGCGTTGCCGGCGGCATCCGTTACTACCTTTACTACGTTTGGATTCGTGAACTCCGCCCCATGCTCGATGCGCTTCTTCAGCGTGCCCATCGGGATGTCGGGCTCGTCCACTAGCGAGAGCACCGCCGCGTCGATCGCGTCCGGATCGATCAGCGGTTCGTCGCCCTGAATGTTCACTACCAGAGAACATTCTTCGGCCGACGCGATTTCCGCCACCCGGTCGGTTCCGGATGCGTGATCGGCGCGCGTGTACCGCACGTTTCCGCCAAACCTCCGCGCCTCCCCATAGATGCGTTCGTCGTCGGTCGCAATAATTATCTTCGTAAGATATCGCGCCATCGACGTGCGCTCATACACATGCTGAAGCATGCTCTTACCGGCTATGGTGGCGAGGGGTTTTCCAGGAAATCGAGAGGAGGCAAACCGGGCTGGAATAACGCCCAGGATTCGCGTTAGCACGATCAAGTATAGCACGCTGCTCCCCACGACCTGCTACGCTAAAACGTCGTGCAGGAGTTCCTTCTCGACCCCGGCGATCCTGTTTCCATCGAGCGCCATCTTCGTGCTCTCGGCTGGATTGATGAACCCGTTCAATCGGCTGAAAGGATTGGCGATGGCAACATGAATCTGACCGTTCGGGTGCACTTGGAAAACCGTACGGTCGTCCTCAAGCAGGCGCGCCCGTGGGTGGAGAAGTACCCGTCGATTCCCGCTCCCGTTGAGCGTGCTCTGGTCGAGGCAGCGTTTTATCAAGCGGTGCAGCCGCACCCACATATCGCTGGTCGCATGCCGGCTTTCCTGGGTATCGATGAGAACTCCTATCTCCTGTTTCTCGAAGACCTGCGCGACGCAGCCGATCTCACGGTGCTTTACCAGGGTACGCGGCTTTCGCCACTCCAATGCGATCAACTCGTGCACTATCTCGAGCAACTGCACGGGCTCCAGACCACCGATTCCATATTTCGTAATCGCGAAATGCGGTCGCTCAATTACGCACATCAATACGAAATTCCACTGCAGCGTGAAAATGGCCTCGATCTCGAACGGATTACTCCCGGGCTGACTGAAGTGGCGCGCGACTTACAATACGACACCAGTTATTGCCGCCGCGCTTCCGAGTTAGGCCGGCTGTATCTTGCCGATAGCTCGACGCTAGTTCATGGCGATTACTTCCCCGGTTCCTGGCTATCGGCTCAGGATAGTCTCTACATCATCGATCCTGAATTCTGCTTTCTCGGCTGTGCCGAATATGACTTAGGAATTCTCTATGCGCACTTGATTTTTACTCGCCAGGAGGATGCCTGGCCGCTCGTCCGGTCGCGCTACACCCGTTCCGCCGACTGGAATCTCGCCTCGGCCTTCGCCGCCATCGAACTCATGCGACGCCTCATCGGCGTGGCACAATTACCTTTGCGCGCAAGCCTCGAACAGAAGCGCGCCTGGCTGGAACTGTCCCACACCCTCCTATGCGACTGATCCTCATCTGGACCGTGATTGCCGTCCTGTCGCACGGCGCTTCGAAACGTGCGGTCTGGATCGACACCGATCCGTCCGTCGCCCCCGGCGGGCACGAGATCGACGACGGCATCGCATTGTTGCAGGCTTTTCATTCGCCCGAACTCGACATCCGCGGCGTCAGCATCGTTTTCGGGAACGCCGATCTCCCTACTGCGGACCGAATTGGCCGCGAAATCGTATCCCGATTTGGCCCCGCGAACCTGACCGTTTACACCGGCGCATCCGGTGCCGGCGACTACGACACTGCCGCCTCGCGCGCGCTGGTCAACGCCCTACGGCAGGAGCGGCTCAGCATTCTGGCCATCGGTCCGGTGACGAACGTCGCCGCTGTGCTGAAACGAAACCCTGAACTCGCAAAACAAATTGACGTGATCGTGTCGGTGGCCGGTCGCCGCCCCGGGCAGCAATTCATCGCCGGCAACGCCAGGGACAAACCCCTCCGCGATTTCAACTTCGAAAAGGATCCCGAGGCCTATCAGGTGTTGCTCGACTCGAAGGTCCCGCTCGCCTTCGCGCCGTGGGAGATCTCGTCGAAGGTGTGGATCACTCGCGGCGATCTGCAAACGCTGGCTCCAAAAGATCCAGGCATCGAATGGCTCCTGCCAGCGGCGTTCGACTGGCTGAAGCTCTGGAAAACAAAATTCGGAACCAATGGTTTTAATCCCTTCGACACGCTCGCCGTTGGCTACCTGGTTGACCGCGACACGCTTCAATGCTTTAATGGCGCGATGAGCATTGAACCCGGGCCGAAGCTCGTCGTGCAGCGTGGTCCCGGCCGCCAAGTCGCTTACTGTCACACTCCATCGCCAAGATTCAAAGACCAACTCCTGCGGCGGCTCGCGTCCACATTCCGGTGACGAGCATCGTTGTTCCCACGCTCAACGAAGAAGTAACCGTCGAACGGACGATCGCGGCCCTTGCGCGCCTCCACGGCGACAAGGAGATCATCATCGCCGATGGCGGCAGCACGGATGACACCCGGCACCGCGCGCAAGGCCTGGCCACACGAGTGGTGGAGTCAACCGCCGGACGCGGACCGCAGATGCACGCCGGTGCGACGGTCTCGCGCGGCGACGTGCTCTGGTTCGTCCATGCCGATACCACGCCGCCGCCCGCCGCACTCGACGAGATCGGGCGCACGCTGGCCGATCCCAATGTCGCCGGCGGTAGTTTCGCGCTCACTTTCGACGGCGGCAGTCGCGCGGCCCGGCGCCTCACCGCCATCTATCCGCACCTGCGACTGCTGGGACTGTCGTACGGCGACGCCAGCATTTTCGTTCGACATTCTGTCTATGATGCGACCGGCGGCTTCCGGCCCTATGCTCTGTTCGAAGATCTCGACCTGATCCGTCGCATCAAACGCCATGGCCGGTTCGCGCATCTCGACTGCTCGATCACTACTTCGTCGCGCCGGTTCGAAAATCGTAACTTTGCACTCGTATGGACCCATTGGACAATGCTGCAACTGCTCTACTGGATCGGGGTGTCTCCGAATCTCCTGGCGCGATGGTATCGTCACGTACGATGAGATCTTACGACCAGATTGTTCCCGACTGGATCACCGGTGCCGTGATCGTTACCACCTTTGTCACGCTCACTGGACTCGAACTCGTGCGCGCTCTCCGCCGCCGGCGCGAACCGAAGCCTCTACACATCGCACGCAATCTGGTCATCGCGGCTATCGCCGGCATCGCCGCCGGCTTGGCCGAGCGCCCACTCATCCTCCCTCTCGCGCGCCACGGCCACCACTTGCTGGACGCAGTTCCCTTCCGCAGCGTCGTCGCGATTCTCTGGCTCGATTACACGCTGTATCTCTGGCACGTGCTGACGCACCGCGTCCCGTTCCTCTGGCGCTTCCATCTGCCGCATCACATCGATCTTGATTGCGATGCGTCCACCGCGCTGCGCTTCCACTTCGGCGAACTGCTGCTCTCGGTGCCGTTCCGCGCCGCTCAGATTGCGCTGCTCGGCGTCACCGCGTTCGAATACACTCTCTGGCAAACGCTGTTGTTTGCGTGTATCCTGTTTCATCATTCGAACGTCGACCTGTCGCCCGTTTGGGACCGCCGCATCTCGCGACTCCTCGTCACGCCCCGCATGCACGGCATTCATCACGACGTGGTGCGCGCGAACACCGACTCGAACTGGTCGAGCGGTCTCAGCATCTGGGATCGCCTGCATAGGACACTGAATTTAGGTGTCCCGCAGCAGGAGGTGGTGATTGGAGTACCCGCTTATCAGAAACCTGAGGACGTTACGCTGGCTCGCACTGTCGTTCTGCCTTTCGTGCGCCATCGCGATGCCTGGCGACCAGAGTGACTGGGCGGCGATCCTCCAGCAGCATGTCACTCCAGAACACAGTGTCAACTACAAGGCTCTGAAGGAGCACGACCGCGCGGCGCTCGATCGCTATGTCCAGTCGCTCGCCGCACCGTGGCCGGCGATGAGCCCTGATGCGCGCAAAGCCGCACTCATCAACGCCTACAATGCGCTCACCATCTTGTGGATCGTCCAGAACTACCCGGTCGAAAGCATCTGGCGCACGAAGAAGCCGTTCACGGACAAGCGCCACACCGTCGACGGCAAGAAGGTCTCGCTCGACGACATTGAAACCGAACTGCGCTCCAAGGACCCTCGCATTCACGCTGCACTGGTGTGCGCCGCGCGAAGTTGCCCGCCGCTGCGCCGCGAGCCGTACTCTGCCGAACGCGTCAATCGGCAACTCGACGACAACATGCGCGAATGGCTCTCCATGCCCGATCGCAACCGCTTCGACAAGGCGGGCAACACGGCGTATATCAGCAAGATCTTCGACTGGTACGGCAAGGATTTCGATCGCCTCGGCGGCGTCCGCGCGGTGCTGGCGAAGTACGTCCCCGCGTCGAAAGCCATGAAGATCAAGTATCAGGACTATCGCTGGGGACTTAACGACACGTCCGATCTCGGCAGCAACTACTCGCAGTTCAACTTCCTCATCGACAAGGTGAGGAACTGAGCCGGACCATCCTGATCACGGGAGCGACTGGGCTGATCGGCGGTCGCTGGACACGGTTGCTCGCGGGTCGGGCACGAGTTATCGCGGTTACGCGCCGCAAGACAGCGTGCATCGACGGTGCTGACTATATCCTGCACGGCGACATCGCCGACCCTGATTTCTGCCGCACCCTGCCACTCGACATCACCGAGATCATCCACTGCGCGGCCGACGTTCGCTTCACGCTGACTCTGGAACAGGCCCGCCGCGCCAACGTTATCGCCACTCGAAATCTGCTGGATCACGCCCGCCGGTGCGCTCGTCTGGAACGCGTCGCGCAGATCAGCACGGTGTACGTTGCGGGCACGACACCCGGCGAGTTCGACGAGACTCCCATCGAGAGCAGCGGATACGCTAGCACCTACGAGCAATCGAAACACGAGGCCGAAGCGCTGGCCTTCGAGGCTATGCGCGAGATACCGGTGGTGCTCTACCGTCTCAGCGTTGTGCTCGGCGCGGCCTCCTTCGTCTACCCGTTGCTGCGACTGGCTCAAAGCACCAACTGGCCTGACCTCGGAATCCATCCCGACGCCACCGCCGATGTGATCCCCGCCGCCTGGGCCATCGCCGCACTCGATCACCTGCACCAGCATGCGTTCCAACCGGGGCGCGTCCGCCACGTCTGCGCTGGTCCGAATCGTTCGATTTCGATCGCGGAAATCGCCGGGGCGCTCGGCGTCCGATTCGATCCTGGCGCCGGCATCCACCCGGGGCGCCTGCGCGCGCTCCAGCACATTCTGCCGCACCTGCGAATCCACCAGGAATTCCGGAACGAAGCCACGCTCGCGGATCTGGAGTGCGGAGGCCTCGCGCCACCCGTAGAACATTTCATTCGCCTTCTGTTCGCCACTCCGATATAATCGGGACAGCCGTTATAATGGGAGTCACTCCCCCGAGGCATTACTCCGAGAAAGACAATCTAATGGACGAAAAAGAACGCGCGCGCCTGCTGACGGTCGCCATGGGCCAGATCGAGAAGCAATTCGGCAAGGGATCGATACTGCGGCTGGGCTCGAAGGAGGCCATCATTCCTGTCTCCTCCATTTCCACTGGGTCCATCTCAGTGGATTATGCGTTAGGAGTCGGCGGATTTCCACGGGGCCGCATCAACGAGATCTTCGGGCCCGAATCGTCGGGGAAAACGACCGTCGCGCTCCAGGTGATCGCGGAGGCGCAGAAGTGCGGCGGGATGGCAGCCTTCATCGACGTCGAGCACGCACTGGATCCGCTCTACGCGCGAAAGCTCGGCGTGGATGTCGACAACCTCCTGGTCTCGCAGCCGGATTACGCCGAGCAGGCGTTGGAAATCACGAATGCGCTGATTTCGTCCGGATCCATCGATGTGCTGGTGGTGGATTCAGTAGCCGCCCTCGTTCCGAAGGCCGAGTTGGACGGAGAGATGGGCGACGCGTTTGTCGGCGTGCAAGCCCGGCTGATGTCGCAGGCGATGCGGAAGTTGACGGGTACGGTATCGAAGTCGAATACCTGCCTCATCTTCATCAACCAGATTCGCGAGAAGATCGGCGTGATGTTCGGCAGTCCCGAAACGACGTCGGGCGGACGCGCGCTGAAGTTCTATTCGTCGGTGCGGGCCGATATCCGGCGTATCGCGGCCATCAAGGACGGCGAGGCTGTGATCGGGAATCGCACGCGCGTGAAGATTGTGAAGAACAAGGTGGCGTCGCCGTTCCGCGAGGCCGAGTTCGACATTCTTTACGGCGAGGGGATTTCGAAAGAGGGCGATCTGCTGGACATGGGTGTCACGCATAACGTGGTGGAGAAGAGCGGATCGTGGTTTAGCTACAAGGGCGACCGGATCGGCCAGGGCCGCGAGAACGTGCGGCAGTTCCTCAAGGACAACCCGGATATCCGGAAGCGGGTGGACATTGAGTTGCGTGGGGTGTTGGGACTCGGGAAGGGATCGGAATCCGAAGCAGCAGCGGCTCCGGTAGCGGTAGCCGTAGGGAAGGGAAAGTAGCAGACTAACGCTTGCGGCGGCGGGCGGCGGGCTTACTCGACGAAGTCGAGTAGCCCAGCGCCTTCAGTTGGGATTTCGCTTTTCCCGAGATATCTTTATCGGGGTAGCGTTTGATCAGTTCACGAAACTCCTGAGCGGCCGCGGTCGGTTTGCCGGCCTGCACCAGCGCGCGACCCTTCATGTACCGCGCATCCGGAGTCTTGGGGTTTTCCGAGTATCGCTCGAGCACGGCGTCGAAGGCCGCGATCGCCTTGGCGGTATCGCCTTTGCGCAGATACAGGTCGCCGATATAGAACTGCGCGTTGGGCGCGAGTTCGGTGTTCGGGAAGTACTTCAGGAAGTCTGAAAACTCCTGAAGCGCCAAGTCCATCTGACCTCCCTGCATATCGCGATAGGCATTCTGATAGGTGGCTTCGGCGGACGTGCCCGGCGGTGGTCCGGACGGCGAGCCTCCAGGGAGAGAAGCTTGGGGTGTTGTTCCATCGCCCGACGGCGGCGGCACCGGATTGCGCAGGGTAGCTACGGCGTTGTTGATATCGGTGAGCCGAGCGTCCAGTTTGCCCATGCGGGCCGACAGATCGGCTACAGCTTCGCGGACTGAGCGGAATTCGTCGGCCAGTTGATCCACTTTCGTGCTCACGCCCTGCATGGGTGCCACCACGTTTTTGGCCTGTTCCCCCATTCGCTCGGTGAGCCCGCTCTGGAGTACCGCCATGGATGTGTTGGCCTTCGAGGAGGCATCGAGCGCCTGCTGGACAAGCAGCTTGATTTGCGCGAGTTGTTCGTCCTGGGTCCGCTGCAAAGTGCGGATCTGATCCTGCAGAAGAGCGACATCCCTCTGCAGTTCCACAATTTCCTTCTTTTGGCCGAAGGCCGCCAGAGGAGTGAGGGCGAGAAGAACCACTAAGATCGGCTTCATACTAAAACTCCGTACGACGGGGGCCTTCGGTTGAGGCCCCCTGTCTTGGTGAATCGAGTTACTGCGCCGGTGAGAAGTGCACTCGGCGATTGCGCTGCCAGCAGTCTTCGGTGGAATCCGTACAAACCGGACGCTCCTTACCGTAGCTGATGGTCTTCAGACGGTCGGCGGGGACTCCCTGTTCCACCAGAAAATCCTTTGCGGAACTGGCACGGCGATCGCCAAGGCCGAGGTTGTACTCGGCGGAGCCGCGTTCATCGGCATGGCCTTCCACCATGACGTTGAATCCCGGATTCTCATTGAACAACTGCTTCAACACCTCCGCGTCCTTGCTGAGGGTTGCTCGGGCATCGGGCCGGATGTCGCTCTTGTCGTAATCGAAGTAGGCATCCTGGACATCCGATGACAGGATGTCGGTGGCGCTGCGGCCCGGCTCCTTAGCGGGAGGCGGTGGCGGCGGCGCGGCCGGAGCGGCCACATCCACAGTGACACTGCGGGTTTCCGACCCGCCGGGGCCGTTGGCGACAAGCGTATAGGTGGTTCCCGAACTGGGGTACACCTGGCGGCTACCGCTCGACTGGACGGCGCCGACTCCATTGTCGATATTAATATCGGTTGCGTTGCTCACCGACCACCGCAGCGTTGCGGCCTGACCTCGCTCAATACTGCGCGGCTCCGCCGTGAAACTGGTGATTTCGGGCTTCTCCGGGGGCGGTTTCGGCGCCTCAGTCTTGGGCGGAGGTGGGGGTGCTGGTGGCGGGACTTTCTTCTTGCAGCCTGCCGCGAAAACGAATAACATGCAGGCCAGCAGTACTGCGCCGGCCTTGATGTAGGCTTGCGTGCGCTTGCTCATCCTGAAATTGCCTCCTGTTGAATCGAACTACTTACTTGCTTTGCTCCACACCGGCTTTTCATTGTTGCCGCTGGTGGTGAGTTGTCGTTGTTGTGAACCGTCGGCCAGCATCGTGAAGATCTGAATGGTACGGCCTCGTTTGGAAGAATACACGATATGAACACCATCCGGCGCCCACACCGGATTCTCGTTCCGTCCTGCGCCGTGCGTAAGTTGCGTGACCGTTCGAGTAGCAACATCCATGATAAAGATGTTGTAGTTTCCGGGCTCGAAACCTCTTGTCCAGGCAAACGCGATCTTCTGGCCATCCGGATGCCATGACGGATTGACCGCCTCACCCTCACCCGTCGTGAGCCGTACGATGTCTGCTCCGTCAATATTCATTCTATATAGTTGCGGTGGTCCACCGCGACCGGACACGAAGACGAGATCGGCACCGGTCTTTGGATTCACCTTCGGTTCCACTTCGATGGCGCGGACGGACGAAATGCGGCGGAAGTCGCTGCCGTCGATATTGGCGATGAAAATCTGCGAATAACTCCCTCCGGCGGTGGAGTACAGCAGCAACTGCTTGCTATTCGGAGTAAAGTCGCTGGGTGCGTTGAGCGACGCCGCCTGGTTATAGAAAGGCAGTTTGCGGCCGGTCTCAAGTGAGTGGACGAAGATACTCGGATTGCCGCGATACCAGGTGGTAAACGCGATCTTACTGCCGTCGGGAGATACGCACGGGAACGTCGAGATGGAGTTGTAGTGAGTTAGCTGTGTCTGGTTCGATCCGTCATAATCCATCGACCAGATTTCCTTATGCGCGGTGCGATCGGAGACGAAATAAATCTTCGAGCCCATCAGACTCTTGGCCCCGAACTGTCCCAGAATGTCGGACGCGAACTGGCGGGCCACGTCGCGAGCACCGTTCTCATCCACCGATCCGAAGTAGAGTTTTCCGAGCACCTGGGCGCTGCCGGTATCGGGGCGCGTCACATCGTACAGCCATCCGTACAGAACGATCTGGTTGTTCTGGATTCCGGTGTAGCCGAACGCGAGATATTGCGCATTGACGGGCGGCGACGACCAGTCGGAAAGCCATGGGCTGCTGCTGACGGGTTTCGGATTCCGGTCGCGGCGGCTGGACGCGGCAGTGGACGGCGCTTTGAAATCGGTGGGCGTCTGCGGGACGCGCAGCGGGTACATCGATTTCGGCGCCATTTTGAAGAGCCCAGCTTGACGGATCTCGTTCCACAGAGTCTCGTTAAAGACCGTCATGTAACGCTGCGCTTCACCGGAACCGCGAAAATCGGGAATCGCGATGCCAGGCTGCTGGCCGCCCGCGACGCCCGAGTTGATGTCGGGCTGCTGGGCCGCGAGAAATACCGCCAATCCGGCTACTCCGGCCGTTATGAACAACAATTTCTTTTTCATCGCTGCAATTGAAACCAAAACTCCACGTTCGCTACATTTCTTTCGAACTCTTCGGGCAGCCGCCGCACCGGACTTGCACTTAGCACGGCACGCTGCGCGGCATAATCCACCTGCGAGTTACCACTCGACTCGAGCATTCGCACGTTCTGAATCGTGCCGTCGCGCGCAATCTCGAACGCCAGAGTTATTCGATTGCTGTTACGGGTGCTCCCGGGAATCCGCTGTGTTTCAACGGCCCACTTGTTTGCCAGAGTCTGCGTGAGCAACTGCGCGTACCATCCAAGCCGCTCTCCGAAAACGCTATTCCCAATTCCGGTGCCGCCCACTCCGGGAACGCCGCCGTACAGCGGGGACGAGACCGCCGAACCGGTGCTGGAGTAGACCTGGTTGGGACGATCCGAATCCACCGGTCGAAACTTCTGGTTCTTCGCAATCTGCTCGGACAGCCGCTTCGGGGTCTTCTTGGAGGCCAATGGGATCGCGTCGGGCTCGGTTTTGGGTGCGCGCTCCCGTTCGACGGGCTTAGATCGCGCCGGGACCTGCGACTCCGTATCGTTCGCCACAGGATTCGTTACGCCGCTACGCTTCGGCAGGGGAATGCTGGACACGGGCGTAATGCCCACCGATCCACCCATCGCGTTTGGATCGCCCAATTGAATCCGGCCGCGATTCGACCACCAGGTGAACAGCGCCAGAAATCCAATAATTCCGGCGTGCAGCGCGAAGGACCCGATCAGGGGTCTCCGGAGCGATGCGCTCTGTTCATCCAGAATGTCGGCATGCGCGCTCATCGTCTCGACCGCGGTCCTACAGTTTCCTCTGGCTGTGTGACGGCTCTCACGTCGAGGTGGGCTTCACCGAGTTCGCTGAAAACCTGCGCCATGATCTCCCACGGCACCTCTTTGTCGCCCCGGACGTACACGGCCTTCGCACCGTGATACTTCTTCGCGATCATGTCCGGCAATTCGTTGATGTTGGCCGGCTGGTCCACCAGAAACAACCTGCCGTCGCGCGACACATTCACCACCGGAAGAATCTCCGCCGTGTCGCGGACCGTTTTCGTTTTCGGGACATCCACTTCCATGCCGAACTCCATGACATGCGCGGTGACCATGAAGATGATGAGCAGCACTAGCACCACGTCCACCAGCGGCACGATATTGATTTCAGCCAGCGATCCGGATGCGCCGCGATAACGGCCGCGTCCGCGTCCCCCGGTCCCGTTGCTCATGGAGAAGGCCATAGTGTTACTCCTCCAGATCGCGCTCGGCCATGTTCTGGAATTCGAGCGAGAAATCCTCCATGCGGGCGCCGAGTTCCTTCAGAATATGCCCGAAGTGGTTATAGAACACAGCGGCCGGAATCGCCGCTGCGAGTCCGAGTGCGGTGGCGACCAGGGCGTGCGCGATTCCCGGTGCGACGGCGCGCATGCTGGTGGCGCCGGCGAGTCCCAGTGCCTGGAAGGCGTCGATGATACCCCAGACAGTGCCGAAGAGTCCAATGAATGGCGAGACCGTGGCCGTGGTGGCCAGCCAGCTCATGTTGCGTTCCAGCTTGGCGATTTCCTCGCTGATTCCGAGTTGGAGAGTGCGTTCGAGAGCCAGCGGATTCGTGAGCCGGCCGCGCACCTTGCGCTGGCGGTCCACTTCGCTGTAGCCGAAATCGAATACCGTCACCAGCGGCGAGTCGCGAAATTGTTCGCTGGCGAGCGCCACCTGCTCCAGCGCGGTCGCCTTTCGGAACGCACGCAGGAACTGCTGGTTCGCCGCGTTGGCGTTGCGAAACAGGGAGTACTTCGAGAATACAATCGCCCAGGACAGCAGCGACAGGATAAGCAGCAGCGCCATCACCGTGATGGGAACAGGCTGCGAGGTTTTCACCATCTCCCACAGGCTGACCTGCAGAAGCGCCGGAGTGAAGTTTGATGTCATTGCAGATATGCGGCCGCGACGCCCCTCGAGCGCCAACTCGCCTAAGTTCCATTGTATGTAAAGGGGGCGCCATTCAGGGACTTCTGAAACAATTTCTTCTCCCCTTGTTCCGAGGCGCGGGCTGGTAGACTGGCTCTGGATGCTGGTGGAACTCCTGGTGGAGAATTACGCCGTCATCGAGCGGGTTCGCGTGCGCTTTCACCCGGGACTGAACGTCCTGACGGGTGAGACCGGGAGCGGCAAATCGATGGTGGTGGATGCTCTGGCGCTGCTGTTCGGCGGCCGGGCGTCCTCGGAGATGGTGCGCGCCGACGCCGCTAAGGCGCGGATCTCCGGAATCTTCGAGATGCCGGAGAGCGCGCGGGCACTGCTGGACGAGGCGGGGATCGAATGCGAGGACGGCGAGTTGCTGCTGGAGCGCGAGATCGCGTCGTCGGGCAAGTCGCGGGCATTTGCCGCGAGCCGCCCGGTGACAACGGCGATGCTACGCGACCTGGCCCCACATCTCGGCGATATCCACGGCCAGCACGATCAGCAACTGCTGTTCAGCGCGGAATCGCAGCGCGACATTCTCGACAGCTTCGGCAATCTGGATACGGGTCCGGTGGCGGGGTTGTACCGGGCGTGGCGCCAGTGTTCAGCCGATCTCGAAGAGGTGGACCGCCACGAACAGGAGCGCCTGCGGCTCGCTGACTTGTGGTCGTTCCAGCGCCGCGAGATCGAGAGCGCGAATCTGCACACGGGCGAAGACGCTCAGTTGGAGAACGAACGCCGGGTGTTGCGGAATGTCGCGCGATTGCAGGAGTCGGCGAATACGGCTTGGGACGCGCTTTACGATTCTCCGCAAAGCGCAAGCGCCCAGTTGAAGCTGGCGGCGCGAAAGTTGGAGGAGTTGGCGAGAATCGACGAGGGTGCGGCGGCCATGCTGGATGCGCTGAAGCCGTCGCTGCTCGCCGCAGACGACGCGTCGTATCTGCTGCGCGATTATGTGGGGAAACTCGAGGCCGACCCGGCGCGATTGGACGAGGTGGAGTCCCGGCTGGCGAGCATCGACAAGCTGAAGCGGAAGTACGGCGCGACGGTGGAGGAGATCCTCGCGTTCTTGGGCGAGGTGACCAGCCATCTCGCGTCGGCCGAGGATGCCAGTGAGCGCCGAGCCCGGTTGGAGCAGGAGCGCTCGCGCCTGGAGTCGGAGTTCTCGGCGGAGGCGGCGAAGTTGACCGCAGCGCGGCGCCATGTAGGCGAGGAGTTGAGCCCGAAGGTCGAGAGGGAACTCGAGTCTCTGGCCATGGCGAAGACCCGATTCGCGGTGGCGGTGGAGCCAGCTTCGTGGTCGGCGGCGGGCGCGGATGCAGTGCACTTTCTGATCGCTCCGAACGTCGGTGAGGAGCCGAAGCCCTTGGACCGGATCGCGTCGGGCGGCGAATTGTCGAGAGTCGCGCTGGCGCTGAAGACCTGCACGGTCGCGAGTTCAACGAAGAGCGCCGGACCGCCGAGAACGCTGGTGTTCGACGAGGTGGATGCGGGAATCGGCGGAGGTGCCGCGGAAGCGGTCGGCCGGCGGTTGAAGCAGACCGCGAGTGCGAATCAGGTGCTCTGCGTGACGCACCTGCCGCAGATCGCGGGCTTCGCGGACCATCACTACCGGGTGGAGAAACGCGAGGAGAACGGCCGCACCGTGTCGGGCATCGAGGAACTACGGGCGGCCGACCGGACCCAGGAGATCGGGCGTATGATCAGCGGCGAACGTGTGACGCCGGAAGCCCTCAAGCATGCCGAGCAGTTGTTGAAGTTGGGCCGATAGCCGCGCTTCAGGTCCCGCCAGGGAGTGTAAAATTAGGAAGCCATTAGGTTCCGCCCATGACGACACGGGAAGCACTCCACCATCTGATTGATGAACTACCGGAAGGGCAAGCGGAATTGGCGCGCGTATGGCTGGAAGATCTCCGTCATGCGGCTGACGAGGACGGGCCTCCGCTCGATTCGGAGGCGCTCGCGTCGCTCGACCGCGGGCTTGCCGATGTCGCGGCCGGCCGCGTGAAGTCGCTCGAGGAATACGAGCGCGAACGCGGTCTGTGAATTACCAGATCAACGTCACGCATGAAGCTGAGAAGGTTCTGGACCGCCTTGATCGGCCAACAGAGCGTCGTATCCGGCAGCGTATCCTCGCGTTGGCGGAAGATCCTTTTGACCCCCGCCTATCCGGATTTTTGACTGAACGCCCGGGCTTGCGAAAAGCTCGGGTAGGCGACTGGCGGATCCTGTTCACTGTGGATCGCGACGCAAAGGCGATCTACATCCTGACCGTGGATACGAGAGGTCAGGTCTATAAGCACTCGTAGCTGCCACCAATCAAATTTCCGAAGCCTCCAACTCGCCCGATATCTTGCGCGAGAACCACGGATAGATCACCGGCAGCACCAGCAGCGTCAGAGCCGTCGAGGTAATCAGCCCGCCGATCACCACCGTCGCCAGCGGCCGTTGTATCTCAGCCCCCGCCGACGTCGCGATGGCCATCGGGATGAATCCGAGACTCGCCACCATCGCCGTCATCAGCACCGGCCGCAGCCGCACCGATGCACCTTCCATCACGGCTTCGGCCGCCGGCATCCCCTGCAAACGGAGACGGTTGATGTAGCTCACCATCACGATCCCATTCAGCACCGCGACACCAAACAACGCGATGAATCCCACCGACGCCGACAGATTCAGATTCAATCCGCGAATCCACAATGCCCCGATACCGCCCACCAGCGCAAACGGGACATTGAGAAGAATCATCAGCGCCTGCGGGACCGAGTTGAACGTGGCAAACAGCAGCCCAAAGATGATCAGCACGGCCGCCGGCACCACCAGCATCAGGCGCCTTGTCGCGCGCTGCTGATTCTCAAACTGACCGCCCCATTCGACATGGTATCCGGGCGGCAGCGTGAGATCGCGGTCCATACGCTCCTGTGCGGCTTTGACGAAGCTGCCGAGATCGCGGCCGCGCACGTTGCACTGCACCACGATTCGCCGCTGGCCGTCCTCTCGCGACACGACTTCGGGTCCGCGAGCCACCTCGACGTCGGCAACCTGCCGAAGTTGAATGCGTTCGCCGCCGGGTGCCGGCAGCAGCAGATTGCGCAGCGCGTCTGGATCGCGCCGGAATCGTTCCGGCAGGCGTACCACGATCGCGAATCGCCGCTGGCCTTCGATCATATCCGCCACATGGCGCCCGCCTACAGCCGTCTCAATCACTTCGCGAACATTGGTGACGTTCAGACCGTAGCGCGCCAGGTTGTGGCGGTTCACCGATACGCGCAACTCCGCCGACCCCGAAGTCACTTCCATCTGCGCGTCCGCCGACCCGGGCACCGTCGAGAGAACTCTCAGCGCTTGCTCGGCCTTCTGCTCCAGCATCGCCGGATCCTCACCGAAAATCTTCACCGCAACATCGGCTTTGATACCCGACACCACTTCGTCCAGACGCATCGCCATCGGCTGCGTGAAATTGTACGCGACGCCCGGGATCTTCTCGAGCGCCACCGACATGTTCTCGATCAGGCTCTCCTTCGTCTGGCCCTTGCGCCAGTCGGATGGAGACTTCAACACCACATACACATCGCCTTGATACACGCCCATCGCCTCCGTCGCGAGATCGGGCCGGCCGATCTTCGTGACGACGCTGTCCACCTGATCGAACTGCCGGATGGTCTGCTCGATCCGCCTGCTGATGTCGATAGATTCCGTCAGCGAGATGCCGGGGAGTTTGCGCGTCTCGACAAGAATGGACCCTTCATCGAGTTTGGGCATGAACTCCGTGCCGATCCATGCCAGCGACCCAATGCTGACCACCACCAGCAACACCGCAACCGCGACAGTCGGAATCCGATTGCGCAACAGCATCGCGAGCAGCCATTGATACCGCCGCTTGATCGCTTCGAACCAGCCGTCGTGATGCTCTTTGAGCGGCTTGTTCAAATGCACCGTCGTCGCCGCGGGCACCACCGTCAACGCCAACACCAGCGCGCCGAGTAGAGCCGAGCATACCGTGATCGCCATCGGCCGAAACATGCGCCCTTCCAGGCCTTCCAGGAAGAAGATAGGCATGTAGACCGCGACGATGATCGCCACCGCAAACACGATGGGCCTCGCCACTTCATGCGCGCCTTCGCGAATCGCATCGAATGCCGAGAAGTCAGGATCGCGGTCGGGCACCGACAGGCGACGGATGGAATTCTCCACCATCACCACCGCGCCATCGACGATCATGCCGAAATCGATTGCGCCCAGGCTCATCAGGTTGGCCGTGACACCGAACATCTGCATACCGATAAACGCGATGAGCATCGACAACGGGATCACGGCCGCCACAATCAGCGCCGCGCGTACATTGCCAAGGAACAGCAGCAGCACCAGAACCACGAGTCCGCCGCCTTCCAGCAGATTCCGCTCGACGGTGTGGATGGTGCGATCGATCACCTCTGACTGATCGTAGAAACTCACGATTCGCATACCAGGCGGCAGCCGGAGAGTCGCGAGTTTCTGCTTCACTCGTTCGATGACGCGCTTGCCGTTCTCGCCCTTCAGCATGATGACCATGCCCGAGACCGTCTCGCCCTTGCCGTCGCGCGACACGGCGCCCTGCCGCGGCATCGCCGATTCGGTCACTCGCGCAATATCGCGAAGCACCACCGGAGTTCCGTCCTTCGATGCCATCACGATCTCTTCCAGGTCGTGCATCGACTGCGCCCGGCCCAATCCGCGCACCGTGTACTGCTCCGCCGAGTGCTCGATGAATCCTCCGCCGAAGTTCGCGTTGTTGGCCTCGACGCGATCGAAGATATCGCGCAGCGTGAGTCCGTACGCCATCGCGCGCGACGGATCCACCTCCACCTCGTATTGCTTGGTTTCGCCGCCCCAGGTATTAATCTCGTTCACGCCGGGCACCGTGCGCAATTGGTTCTTGATCTGCCACTCGTGGACGGTCTTCATGTCCATTGCCGAGTAACTGCCGCCTTCGAGGGTGTATTGATACACTTCGCCGAAGGCCGTCGCGACCGGGCCGAGCATAGGCTCGAGTCCGGCGGGCATGCGGTTGCGCGCCTCCTGCAGACGTTCGTTCACCAATTGACGGGCGAAGTAGGTGTTCACCGAATCGTCGAACACGATGGTGACCATCGAGAGCCCGAGCTTTGAAATGGAGCGAATGCCTTGGGTCTTCGGGATTCCCATCAGCGAGGTTTCGATGGGGAAGGAGACGAGTTGCTCCACTTCCACGGGAGCCATCGCCGGGCACTCGGTGATCACGACCACCTGGTTATTCGTGAGGTCGGGGAAGGCGTCGATGGGAATTTGCAGAATTGCCCATGCTCCCGCGATGACGATCGCCACCACGCCGATCAGCACGAACCAGCGGTGCTCCAGATGGAAATCGATGATGCGTCCCAGCATGGCTATTCTTCCGCCAGCGACGATTTGAGAAATTCCGACTTCAGAATGAAGCCGCCGTGCACCACCACGCGATCGCCCGCGCGGAGTCCGCTTTGGATTTCCACCATGCCGGATAGCGTGCGTCCCTGCTGCACCGGACGCACCTCGAACCGGCCTCCGCCCACTGACACGAACACGACCGGAGCGCCGCGTACCTCTTGTACCGCATCGGGACTGACGAAGAACGCGGGAACAGAACCACCGGTTTCGATATCAGCGGTGGCGTACATCTCGGGCTTCAACGCGCCGCCAACGTTCGGCAGATCGATTCGCACTTTCACCGTGTGCGTGGCGGGATCGAGTGCTTCGCCGATCAAGCCGATGCGTCCGGAAAACGTGCGGTCGCCGTATGCCTGAACGGTCAATTTGGCGGGTAAGCCTTTGCGCAGTTTCGGAAGGTTCTCTTCCTGCACCTCGGCAATGGCCCACAGATGCGAGAGATCGGAAATCACGAACAGATCCATCGATGGCGTCACGACGGTTCCAGGCGTGATGTTGCGGGCGAGCAGCGTACCTGCCGCGGGTGCTTTCACCGGAATGAATTCGGACGGATCGTGTTCGTGGTCCACTCCGGTTTCGTGCAGGACCGCGTCGGGCGCGATTCCGAGAAACTCAACAAGGTGGTTTCGCACGCGGTCCACTTCCACCTGGCCGTTATCGACGGCGGTCTGCGCGTTGCGGTACTCGGTCTCTGCGTGCTCAAACTGCTCCAACGAACCAGCCTTCAACTCGTACAGCCTCTTGGCGCGATCGCGCACGCGAACCGCAAAGGCTTCGTTGATCTTCAAACGGGAAAGTTCGGAGATGGCCTTGCGGTACTCGGCTCGCGATTCGTGAATGTCGTGGCTGTGCATGCGCGCCAGCACTTGACCCTCGCGAACCCGGTCTCCCGGATTCGCTGCGACGCTGACGATGCGGCCTTCCGTGATCGCGCCGACGCGCCACGAGCGATTCTCGTCGTTTACCACCCGTGCGGTGGCGCGGATCACCTGCGGAAGCGATCGGAGGGCGACCGTCTCGGTGGCAACGGCCGCGTCCTTCAGCGCTTCAGGTCCCAATTTCACAAACACAGGACCCGCTGCGGCGGCATCCTTCTTCGGTCCCGAATCGGCCTGGGCGTTCTCGGGGGTTTTGGTTCCGCACGCCGCAATCAACAGCGCACAAACAACAAGCAAAAGATTTCGACTCACGGTGCTACTCCCAACGCAGTCTCCAGCGCCGCCAGACTCTGCCGGTACTCGGAGAGAGTCCGGTAGTAGAGCACGTGCGTTTCGATCCGAACGCGCTCGGTGTCCAGCAGACGCAACAGGTCCGACCCGCCTTCCTGATAGGCCGCCAGCGAAATGCGCGACGATTCCGCCGCCTGCCGCAGAATGCCCGGAAACAGATCCGTTAACTGCCGCCGACGGGCCTTCGCCTCGGCCAGCGCGGCACGAACCTCCGCCGCAATCACCGCCCTCTCCGCCGCCACCTCCGACTCGGCCACTTTCACATCCGCGGCCGCACTCGCCACGTTCCCCTGATTGCGATTCGTGAACGGCAGCGGAATCTGCACGCCACCGATTACCGTTCCGGCACCCGCGGTCTGCTTGAATCCGCCGAGTACTTCAACATCCGGCCTCACCAGCGCTTGCTGCAATCGAACGTTCGCGTTCGCCTGGGCCACGGCGGCTTCGGCGATCTGCAACTCCACACGATTCGCGAGCGCAATCTCCTCGGACGCGTCCGGAAGCGGCACCAGCGGCTCCAGCGAGTCCGCCAGCCGTACTTCGGGAAACTCGGCTTGCCCCATTTCGCGGAATAGCTGGATGCGCGCACGCTCGGCTTCGAGTGCCGCCGAGTTGGCCGCAATCGCCACGCGGTCACGCTCCAAACGGACCTTCAGCAGGTCGGCTTCGGCCATCGCTCCTTCGCGCACGCGGAGTTCGTGATAGTGCACGATGCGGTCATAGGTGACGACGTTTTCGAGCAGCAGTTCATGAACGCGCTGCGCGCCGGCGGCATTCCAGTAAGCGATCTTCACCCGGCCGGCTACTTGCCGCGCGATCAGTTCACGGTCGAGTTCCGAACGCCGGACAGCCGCCGCTGCCAAATCGGTGCGGCGCTGGCGTTTTCCACCCGTCTCGAATAATTGGCTGACGTATGCGAAAGTGTCGACGTCGTTGGAAGGTCGGAATTCGGGAGATCCGCGGAACCGCCAGTTCTCGGTCTGCAGGTATGCGCGAGGATTCGGACGCAGGGAAGCCTGTATCTCGATACCCCGCGCCGATACGATCCGAGCGCCACCGGCGGCCAGCAGCGGATGACGTTCCAGCGCGGTCTGAACCGCTGATTTCAAATCCAACGCCGGCTGCGCGCACAGCGTGGACACACATGCCGCGCCGAAGCACAGCCAGACCCTAATCATCTTCCATAACTTCCAGGAAATCGCTGTCTTCTTCCTGGATGCAATCCATTTACTTTGGGATCGAATAAGTCACTCTTTCAGTGGCCGATTCATTCCCTTGGACGGCTGTAATCTTGAGTTCGCAGGTACCCGCGTGAGTCGCGGCCTTGATGATCATCGGAATGCGGCCGGTGGCATCGGGCGCCGGCAAGTCGGCTGTCTGGTTCGCCAGCAGTTGCCCATCGACGCGAAACTCCACCTGGATTTTCGGCTTCTCGGTATTCGAATGATTCGGGTACACCACGAAGTACGCGTACGGCTTCGCATCGGCCGGGAGAGTGCCCCCCACTACCGGAACCAGCCGTTTGCCCTGGAAGATCAGCGGATCCGCCGGGTCAGGCGTCTGAACGCTCTCGATTCGCTGGATCAGGAGAACGCTGCTGATCGCGACCTTATTCTGCGATTCAGGATTCACAAACTCGGTAACGCTGGTACTGGACCGTCCGGCTTCACGATCAAGCACCGCCGTCTCGACGGTGTAGCGCCCGGCGGGAAGCATCAACGGATGCGTGTACATCTGCGGCGTGGCCAACACGGCCTTGATGTTGGCATCGGGAATCTCGTAAGGGGCATCGACGCTGTATGTGTCCACCACCTGGCCGGATGAGTCCTTCACCAGTGCCATCAGCGAAGTGTGCACGGAATGGGTTTGGCGTGCGGGGATCGGCGCAGCCGCAAGTGTCGCACCTGGAATCTCCACCGCGAGCGCGTCGTGCGAATTAGTCCCGTCGTTGCGGAACCGGTAGACGGCCGTTTCGTAGTTGAATGCCTTGGGCTTCGGATTGACGCTCAGCACGGCGAGCGCCGCCACTTCGAATGGCTTCAGAACCTTTGCTTCCGGCATTGCGAAATAGCCGGTGCGGCTCTCCACGCTGAGATCGGGCTTGTCCAGCTTTACTTCAATGTTGCGAAGCCGCCCGTCGTATTTGTCTGAACTCGGTTTATACGACGCCTCGTAGTGCCATTCAACATCGTCGAGAATCTTTTGGAACGGCTTGCGGAAGTCGTTCGTGTTCGCAATCAGGAATCCGCCCGTGCCTTCCGACAAGGCGCGCAGTGCCGACTGCACGTTCGACGAGCGCACTGCATCCATCATCGTGTCGCCTTGGCGGCTCTTCTCTTTCGCGGCGGACAGATCGGTGGACACCGCCGTTTGCGAGCGGCTGACGTCGGCTACACGGCCGAGCGCGATGTTGCTGGCCTGCGCCGAGGAGGTCTCGTCGAGCCCGGTGACGTCGAGCGAGTAGATGGTCATGCCGGCTTTGTTAGCCTTCTCCACAATCGATTCGAACCGGTCCGGATCGCCGGTGGTAACCAGTCCGGTGGTGGCCAGCAGCACGATCTTGCGGCCTGGCAAAGTCCCCAGCCGGTCGATCATCGTGATGATGCTGTCAGTGGCGCGCATTCCGCTGATGTTGCTGAAGTCGCGGCGCTCCAGAACCTGGTTGCCTCGCTGCACGTTCGCGCCGGTGCCGTTGGAAACCTCGGCGCCGTTCACAACGGTCTTGGCGAGTTCTCCTCCCGTGAGTCTTGCGAGGATCGTCGCCCCGCGCCCCGAGCCGTCGATGGTCGCCGTCACGGTGTACTGGTTGGGATTGGCAGTCAGCACTGCTTCGGAAGCCAAACCGAAATCGAGTACCCGGCCGCTGAAGACGCTCTGCAGCGCCTGTTGCGCCTCAGCGCGATCTTTGGTGAACGGGTAGACGGCGTTCAACCGGTCGTCCAGCGTGAACATTCCGATGTAGGTGTTGGGAGGCAGATCGGTCTTGAGAAACTCCTGCACAGCTTCGATTCCGCGTCGTCTCGACACAGGGTCGAGATTGTGGAACACGACACAAATCACGTTGACGGCCCGCAGCGGTTGAACACCCGAGGTCGCGGTCGGTGTGGCGGCTGTGGTTGCCTTCTGCTCCTGTTTCACTTCGCGAGTGCCAACGAATCGGAAGCTTTTGACGTCTTGCTTTACGCCGTCTTCGTAGATCGACACGTCGCCGGGCTTGAGATTTTTCACCGGCTTTCCGTGTTTATCACGAACGACAAGATCCAGAACCACCTCCGCTGCGGTCGCCTTAATGGTGGGGGTTGTTGGGGGCGGGTTTTGTGCGCGAAGCAGGGCGGGAAGCGCGAGCACGAAGCAGAGGAGTAAAGCAAAACCAGACTTCGACATCGGAATCTATTCTATCGCTGTGCGAAGCCGTGCAGTGACACGGGTTATCCTCGAATCAGATGTACTGGCGAATTTCCCTGCTCGCAGTGGTGCTGTTGGCAGTGGCCGCTGCAGCCCTGGGTCCCATCACGTTTGAACAGATTGCCGGCCCGGCGGGTCTGAAATTTGTCACGGACAGCTCGCCGACGCCGAACAAGAATCAGCCGGAGACGATGGTGGCCGGAGTCGCGGTGTTCGATTACGACAATGATGGCTATCTCGATGTGTATCTCGTCAATGGCGCGGACATTCCTTCGCTGACGAAGAACTCGCCGAAGTATTGGAACCGGCTGTTCCACAACAATCACGACGGCACGTTCACGGACGTCACCGAGAAGGCCGGCGTGAAGGGCGCGGGCTATGGGATGGGAGTCGCCGCGGGTGATTACGATAACGACGGCTGGACGGACCTGTTCGTGGCGAATGTCACCGCCAATGAGTTATTTCACAACAATCACGACGGCACCTTCACCGATGTCACGGCGTCGGCGCATATGTCCGGCGGGGTTCACGAGGGCATGAAGATGTGGTCGATCTCGGCGGGCTGGTTCGACTACGACAACGACGGCAAGCTCGACCTGTTCGTGTCGAATTACTGCAAGTGGAAGGTCAACCAGGATCCGTTCTGCGGTCCGAACCCGAGCATGCGCGCCTACTGCCATCCGAAGAATTACCCCGCGCTGCCCAACACTCTGTATCACAACAACGGCGACGGCACGTTCACCGACGTCTCGGCGGCGATGGGTATCGACAAACATTACGGCAAAGGGATGGGCGTCGTGTTTGCCGATTACGATCACGACGGTTTCACGGATGTGTTCGTCGCCAACGACAACGCGCCGAACCTGCTGTTTCACAACCTGAGCGGAAAGAAGTTCGAAGAGGTCGCGCTGCAGATGGGCGTGGCGTTTCCCGAATCGGGTGCCTTCATTTCCGGTATGGGCGCCGACTTCCGCGATATCGACAACGACGGCTGGCCAGACATCTGGCATACCGCGATCGAGGGCGAATCGTTTCCACTATTCCGGAACGCCGGCGCTCGCGGCGGATTCGACGAGATCACAACAGCCGCGGGTCTCGGTCATGCGACGCGCAACATGTCGGGATGGTCGAACGGCGTCGTTGACTTTGATAACGACGGCTGGAAGGACCTGTTCGTGGTCCGCGGCAATGTGCAGGATAACGTGCATGAGATGTCGTTCCGGACATACGAGGAGCCGAACAGCCTGTTTCGCAATCTGGGCAAGGACAAATTCCAGGACGTGAGCACGGAGGCCGGCCCCGATTTCGTGAAGCCCAAACCGCGCCGCGGCGTCGCATTCGGCGACTTGGATAACGACGGCCGCATCGATGCGGTGGTCAGCGTGCTGAACGGTCCCATGGAGTACTTCCACAACACGTCGCCAGGCGGGAATCATTGGGTGTCGCTGAAGTTAGTGGGGTCGAAAAGCAATCGTATGGGGCTCGGAGCCCGTATCAAACTCACAACGGACGACGGCGTGACTCAGTACAACCACGCGACCACGAGTACGGGCTATGCGTGTTCCAGCGACCCCCGAGTACATTTCGGGTTAGGTAAGGCGAAGGGGATCAAAGAGGTCGAGGTGATCTGGCCGAGCGGTGTGGTTCAGAAGTTGAGCGATGTGAAGGTGGACCGGATCGTCGAAGTCCGAGAGCCTTAGCGAGCGGCCTCCCATTCGCGGCGCGTCGTGAAGAAGAACAGGCAAGCCTGCCCTTTGTGGAGGAACTCCTGTTGCTGCGCGTGCAGCCTCCGCGCTACGGCGCACGATCGTGTATTCGAAGGACGTACGATGGAGCAGATCCTCTCGCTGACCGTGTGCAGAAATCCAAACTCGAGGCACGCGCGTGCCGCCTCTGTTGCATAGCCCTTCCCGCGTTCGCGTTCCAGCAGATGATACCCGACCTCGAGTTCAATCCGGCCCTCCACCGGCTGATAAGTAAGTCCGCAGTCGCCGATCATTCGCCCTTCCGTCTTCTCTTCCATCGCCCACAATCCGAGTCCGAATTTCTCGTAATTAGAGAGGTTCCAATCGATCCACCGCCGCACGTTGGCCCGATCCGCCATCTCTGGATAAAAAGCGCGGGCATACCGGTCGGCGAATACTCCGAAGAGTGCGTCCTCGTCAGCGGCGGTGTAGGGGCGTAGCCGGACGCAACTGGTGGCTGGGATCTCCAACTCACTATCAGGCATCCTCACCGAAGCTTCTGTAGCAACATCGCCAATAAGTAGTTGCCGGCCATTGGGTCGGTTCGGATCGCATCCCAGTCCCGGAAGGCTCTCCCAACTGCTGCGAGCAGGTTCTTCACTTCGGTGTCAGTCCAGACCCTGTGGTTATCGTAATCCGCTGACTGCTGTTCATCCTGCAACTCGACAAATGCTCGCGCCACACGCCGAACATCGGGAGGAATCACCCGTTTCTGCCCATGCCAGTCCTTCCACGTCGTGTTTGCGAACTGAAGTGAAACGCTCTTCATCGATCCGTGATGGAAGGCGCGCTCAATGGCCCTTCGCGTTTCAGCGGCGCCGGTCCAATGCGATCCGGCATCCTCTAGCAGGAGATGAAATAGTGCGTAGTAGCCAGTCGAGACCGCCCGGCGCAGACTCGCCTGGCTCGGAGCAGGAACCTCGTAACCGATGAGGTGCTCCGCCTGCCTGAGCAGATCGTGGGCTAGTCCCATCCGGCGTCGTTCGTGTAAGCCAATTCCCGCAGTGCCCTGAACCGGAAATAGGAATGAGGCTCCAATTCGTCCAGGCCTAGGCGGCTCCGGAGTATTTCTCTGATCGGCATCGTCACGTCCCCAAGCGGTTTCCGCCGGCTTGCCTCATCCGACAGCACGACTCGGAAATACAACGCCGGATCATCCGTCCAGTCGCGGTCCTCCTCCATGCGGATACGCACCACATCCGGCGCGAGTTCCAGCGCAACCCGATCGATTTGTTCCTGCGTGGGGATGGTGCCAGTCATACCTTCAGAATAACTCGCGATTCACCGCCGAGCCCCAGCCCGCCCCGCCTCCAGATTCTTCTCTGTCTCCATCTGCGCCTTACGGGCCGCATCCCGCTCGCGATTCCCGTCCTCCACGCGCTTCAACTTGTAGTAGACCGTCGCCAATCCGGCGTGCGCCTCCGCAAAGAGCGGAACATCGTGCACCAACTGCTCGAATTCCTGCCGAGCCTGATCCAGATGCCCCTGCATAATGTGGATCGACGCCCGCTGATACAGCGCCCCAGGATCGGCGGGACGCACCTGTAACGCTCTCTGAATGTGCTCTAGCGCCTCATCGAGCTTCCCCTCCTGCTTCAACTCCATCGCGACTTCCGTATTCGCCACGAAGTCGAACGCATTCACCTCCAGCTCTTTGTGAAACTGCGCCGAGGACTCATCCAACTTCGACACGCTCCGCAGCACCTGACCGTACAACGAATGCAGGCCCGGCAGCTTCGGATTCAACGCAACCGCCTTAGACAGGTGCTCCCCGGCCGCCACCGGATTCTGATGCGCGTACTCGCTCTGGCCCAGCAGATACTCAGCCTCCGCCGATTCGCCGCCCTTCAGCACGCGGTCCAACACCTGCTTCGCTTCTTCGGTCCGATCCAATCGCAGCAGCGCCGCGCCCAGCAGGTACGACACCGCGCGCTCGTCCGGATACACGTCCACCAACGGCGTCAGCAGATCCACCGCCTTCCCCGCCTGATCGGATTGCAGGAAGCATTCGGCCAGCAGCAGCGCGGGCTTCAACTCCAGCGGATCCTTCTCGTTCACTAACTCGAACTCATGCGCCGCCTCCGAAATACGCCCCAACTTGTAATAACCCAGCGCAAGATTCGTCCGAATGCGCGTATTGTTCGGGACGTCCTTCAATGCTGCCTGATATTCGTCGATCGCCTCGTCGATGCGGCCGTCCCGTACCAGCGCCGCCCCCAGGTTCGACCGGATCTCCGCCGCATTCGGATGCTCGCTCAAGAACTCGCGATACAGGCGGATCGCCGATGCGTTATCCCCCGCCTGATACGCCGCTGCCGCGTCGCGCAACAAGTCCGTCGACTCCTGGGCGAACCCGCCGGCCACCGACAACAGCAACAAAGAAAGCGCGACGACTCTCACCTACTTGGCATTATAGAGGTGATGCGTCTTGTCGTACTTCTCTGCGTGGCTGTGCTGTGTCTCGCCGCTGCCGCCACCGCTCTGGGCCCCATCGCGTTCGAAGAGATCGCCGCCCGCGCCGGAGTGCGGTTCGTCACCGACAACAGTGCGACGCCGCATAAGGAACAGCCGGAGAGCCTCGTGGCCGGAGTCGCCCTGTTCGACTACGACGGCGACGGCTATCTCGACATCTACTTCGTGAACGGCGCCGGCATGCCATCGTTGGTGAAGGATGGCGCGCGCCACAAGAACCGCCTGTTTCACAACAACCGCGATCTCACCTTCACGGATGTCACCGACAAAGCGGGCGTGGGCGGCGCCGGTTACGGCATGGGTGTCTCGGTGGGCGATTACGACAACGACGGGCGTCCCGACCTATACATCTCGAATCTGAACAGCAATCAACTGTTCCACAACAACGGCAACGGCACGTTCACCGATGTAACGTCGAAGGCCGGAGTCGCTGGCGGAGCCTTTGACGGAAAGAAGATGTGGTCTGTGTCGGCGGCGTGGATCGATTACGACAACGACGGCAAGCTCGATCTGTTCGTGTCCAACTACTGCCAGTGGAATCCGGTCAACCGACCGGAGTGCAACATGAACGGCAACGTGGTCTACTGCAGCCCGCGCCACTACAAGCCGCTGCCGCACACGCTGTATCACAACAACGGCGACGGCACCTTCACCGACGTCTCCGAAGAAACCGGAATCGCGAAGTACTTCGGGCGTGGTATGGGGGTCGCGATCGGCGACTACGACGGCGACGGCTACACTGACATCTTCGTCGCCAACGACGATGCGCCATTCCAGTTGTTCCACAATCTGGGTGGAAAACATTTCGAAGAGATCGCGACAAACGTCGGCGTGGCGTTTCCGGAGAACGGCAATGTCATCTCCGGCATGGGTGCCGATTTCCGCGACGTCTTCAACAAAGGGCTCCCCAGCCTTTGGGTCACCGCCATCGAGAAGGAGACGTTCCCACTATTTGTGAACGTGGGCCACGGGCAGTTTGCCGAAAAGACCGCGGCTACGGGACTCTCGCTCGAAACCTACCAGATGTCCGGCTGGTCGAACGCGATTGTCGATCTCGACAACGATGGCTGGAAGGACCTCATCGTTGGACGCTCGAACGTGCAGGAGAACGTGGCCACCTATTCGCCGCGCCAGTTCAAAGAGCCCATCACCGTATTTCGCAATCTGGGAACCGGGCGTTTCCAGAACGTCACCGCAACCGCCGGTGCCGATCTCCAGCAGCCCGGTGCACATCGCGGACTCGCCGCCGGCGATCTCGACAACGACGGCCGCGTGGACATCGTCGTGACGCAGTTAAACGGACCGGCGAAAGTCTTTCACAACACGACCAGCAATTCGAACCACTGGCTTTCGCTGAAGCTCGCAGGCACTCGCGACAACCGGATGGGCATCGGTGCGAAGATCCGAGTGACGGCTCCCGATGGATCCATGCAGTATAACCACGTCAGCACCGCCAACGGCTATGCGTCTTCCAGCGACTCGCGCGTTCACTTCGGACTCGGCGCGTCGGATACAGCCAAGGAGATCGAAATCACGTGGCCCACCGGCGTGAAGCAGGTGATGCAGAACGTGAAGGCGGATCGCGTAGTGACCGTTACTGAGCCCGCACGTTAGAGTACACCGATTGCAGCGCAGGCACGCCCAGCGGATCCTGCAGCACCTTCAACCGCTGAAACTCCGCGGTCTCCTTCTGCGACTCGTCCATCTGCCCCGACCGTCGATATGCCTGCGACAGGAAGAAGTGCAGTTGCGCGATCGATGGCATCCCCTTGATCGCGATCCGCAACTCCGCGATCGCCGCATCCAGACGATCGCCATTCAGATTGGCGCGCCCGATCTCGGCGTGGCACAGCCATCGATACTTCGCCGGCACAATGCGCAGCGCCTGCCGCAGTGCCTCGATCGCCTGATCGGTGGAGCCTTCGCGAATCAGCAGCGAAGAGTACACCAGCAGCGAGGGCCAGTGGTTCGGCGTATTCTTGATCTCGGCCTGAAACTCGGCCAGTGCGGCCTTCAAATCCGTCTCCATCAGGTACAAGCCGTGTGCGTAATGGACGCCTGGTCCAGACGGGTACTGCTCCAGCAACTGCTTGTAAGAGGCGATCGACTCTTCGGGGTGCGAATTTGCACCGGCCCATGCCGCCTTGCCCGCCAGATTCACCATTGCGCGCTGCTCCGCCGTCAGATCGGCGAACTTGTCCACTCGCAATCCCAACGCGCACAGACCCATCGTGCCGGCCATCATCGCGGGATTCACTCCGCGATTCGCCAGCGGGATGAGTTGGTTCAACGCCTCATCGAACGACGATGACCGGATCAACAGCAACGCCGCGCGCAGCCGCACCGCCACTTCAAACTGCAGATTCTCACCCAGTCCGAGCTGCTCGCCTTTGCGAATATCGGCCAGCGCCTGCTCGGGGCTGTCCAGTTCCGCTTCGCACAATCCCAGGAATGCATGCGCGGTGCCCTGGCGTGCTTCCAGAGCGATTCCTCTACGAAACGCGTCGCTCGCTTCGGCATAGCGATTGGTTTGATACAACGCGCCGCCCATGTACAGCCACCCTTCGGCCCAATCGGGTCGAATGGCGAGGGCCTGTTTATACAGACCCGCAGCTTCGGCGGGACGGCTGTCGAGAACCGATTCGGCACGGCGGGAGAGATCGCCAAAGCTCTCGCTTTGAGCAAGGGCTGCGACGGATAGCAGGCACACGGCCAACGCAATCCTGAGTACTGCCGATTGAAACATTTGGCTTTCACCCCTACAGTAGCGCACTCGCCAGTTATCCTGGAGGTAAATGCGGGTAGTTCTTCTAGCAGTGGTGCTGTCCTGCGCAGCCGCTGCACAGGCATCGTCCCCCGAACAACTCTTTCGCGATGCCGTGGCCGCTCAACAACGCGGCGACGATGCCGTGGCTATTCGCAAATACCAGCAGCTCCTGAAAATCCGGCCGGATGTCGCCGAGGCGCGGGCGAATCTGGGTGCCGTTCTTTCGAAGCAGAACCGCTTCGACGAAGCCATTGAGCAGTACCAGAAGGCGATTGAGAAAAGCCCCGCCAACCCCGCACTGCGCATGAATCTCGCGCTCGCCTATTACAAGAAGGGCGATATCGCCGAGGCCGCGAAACTACTGGAGGCGATTCACAAGGCCAACGCCGAGGATCTGCGTGTCTCTCTGCTGCTTGGCGACAGTTACACCAGGCTGAAACTATACGATCGCGCGGTCGCGTTGCTGGCGCCGCTCGAAAGCTCCTATCCGGCGGAGCTCGGCTTACAGTGGGTGCTCGGTTCAGCCCTGATCGGCGCGGGCCGCCAGCGCGGCGGACTCGAGCGCGTGGAGCGTGTCGCCGTGAAGACCAACAACCCCGAGGCCTGGCTCATGGCCGCAAGAACAGCCCTGAATCTGAGCGAATTCGAACGCGCGCGCGATGACGCCGATGCGGCCCTTCGCCAGAATCCCCAGTTGGCCGGCGCGTCGACCGTCCGCGGCACCGCGCTACTCTATATCGGCGATAATCCCGCGGCGGTGGAAGCGTTGAAGAAGGCGCTCGCTACCAACCCGAACGACTTCGAAGCACACCTCGGACTCGGCGCCGTTCTAAATACCGAGCGCGATCTGGAGGGCGCACGCAAGCATCTGGAACTGGCGCTGCGATTGAATCCCAAGTCGAACCTCGCGCTGTACGAGATGGCGCGGCTCGAGCGAACCGAGGGCAAACTCGAAGATGCGGCCCGCGATTTCGAAAAGGTTATCAAGGAAAATCCGAACTGGGCGCAGCCGCACATTGAACTGTCGGCCTTGTATTTCCGCATGAACCGGCAGGAAGACGGCGAACGCGAGCGCGCCACCTTCGACCGGCTCAATGCGCTGACGCCGAAGCGGTAGGCGTCACCACCACGATCGGTGAGAGCCCATTGGCAGCATTCGCACTATTAGTTTGGAGAGTGTGAATGGTCCGAGATATCGGTTCGATTTGCCCGCACTGCAATTCTGAGTCTCCACGCGATGAGCGGGGACACTGCCTCCGTTGCAGGATTCATTACAAACAACCCGTCATGTACTCCCGTTTCCTGAACTTGATCCGCCCGGTGATGCGGATGTCCGGCGTGGAAGAGAGCGAACATGTGGACACCGGCGTCAAATAACGAACCCGCGCGGCACGATCCAGGTAAGGTCGCGAGCTCCAACCTGGCGCCGGTCGACGAGTTCCTCGCGTTCTGTCGACGACAGGGGTTCATCACAGCGGCAACGGCAGAAGAGCAGAGACTTCTGGACGTCGGGATAGCTCCGCGCGACTGACGCCGGCTCGCGCGGGTAAGCGGCCCCGGTCACTTCGTCCGCCCTCGTCTCCCCAGTCGTCCCTGGAGCGCAAACGGAGACAACGCACGCCAGATGCGTTGCGGCCGTGTGGTCATGCACCGTCGGCACAAGACACTCCGGTGCGGTCAGTTGATGGAAGCTGAAGGTGAAGGAAGAGATTGCCGGTTGGACGCACGCGGCAGGCTCACGGCACAGGCTGCAAACCACTCGGCTCCTTCACTTCCATCACGCGGTCTGTCTGCACGCCCTTGAACGTCTGCACCACGCCCGAAGGCCAGTGGATCTCCACCACGTCCGCCTTCGCATCGGGGCCAAGCCCGAACCACACCGGCCCGTAGCTCGACGAAGCGTACCCCACGCTGGTGGTCATGTGATTCCACTGGTTAAGACTCGCGCTGGTGACGTGGATTCGCGCGCCGATGCCGTCACGATTGCTCTTGGTCCCTTCCAGTTTGATCGCCAGCCAGTGGCCCGCCGCCACGCTACGATTCATCCAGATCTCGGCTGGACCACCCAGCGCGGTGGTCACTACGTCCATCCGCCCGTCTCCGTCCAGATCGCCGAACGCCAGTCCGCGATGCCGGGCCGGCGGCGCCGCGTCGAATCCCGCCTCCTCGATAAGCGGCTCCCACTTACCGCTCGCACCTGGATTGCGAAATACCGTGTTGAGCTGATTCGTCACCGTCCCCGGTACCGGCCGCGCCAACACGTCGCCGCGCGTGACGAACAGATCCTTCCAGCCGTCGTTGTCGAGATCGTATAGCCCCGGCCCGAAGCCAGCCTTCGACATGGAAGCCGTGCGCATCCCGCTGGGGAAGGTGACTTCACGGAACTGGCCGTGACCGGTGTTCTTGAACAGCGGGAAGGTCTGCTTTTCGAGCGCGACGAACACGATGTCCGCATACGAATCGTTGTCGACGTCGCGGAAGTCGCACCCCATTCCCGAGATGAAGTTGCCGTCTTCCACCAGTGCGACTCCCGCACGGAAGGCCACCTCTTCGAACTTGTCGCCCAGGTTGTGGAACAGCGAATTGTACGAGCCGTCGTTGGTGACGAAGATGTCGGGCTTTCCATCGTGGTCGTAGTCGGCCATCGCTCCTCCCATGCCCTTGCCCACATGCGCGCGCAATCCCCACGCTGCCGACACGTCCTCGAACTGGCCGCCGCCCTTGTTGAGATACAGGATGTTCGGAAGCCCCTTGTACGACCGCGGCGCGCAATAGTCCGCGACGCCCTTGTACTCGCAAAGCGGTTCGCTCGCGAAGTCCCATTGCAGATAGTTCACGACGAACAGATCCAGCAGACCGTCGTTGTTCACATCCATCCAGACGCCGGTAATGGCCCACATCGGCCCAAACTGCGGATCGGGCGCGTTGCGGATCCCCGCCTTTTCGGTGACGTCCGTAAAAGTGCCGTCGCCGTTGTTGTGATAGAGCGTGTTGTGGTGGACTCCGGCGACGAACAGATCGGGATGGCCATCGTTGTCGTAGTCGCCGACAGCGGCCCCGCCGTCGTATCCCGAGCCCGCGAGTCCCGCTGCATCCGTCACATCCGTGAACTTGCCGCCGCCCTCGTTCCGGAACAAACGGTCGCGATACTTCGGCGAGTCCTTCTTCAACGTGACCAAGTCGGCGCCATTCGTGAAGAAAATATCGGGACGGCCGTCGTTGTTGTAGTCGAAGACCGCGATCCCGCCCAGCATGGTGGCGGGGACGTGACGCGGCTTGTCCTCGCCATTCTCAAGCTGGAACGGGACCGGCTTGTATTCAAAGCGAATAGGGGATGCGGTTGCGGCGAGCAATACAAGTCCAGCCAACCGCGGAAGAACAGACATCTAGCAACCAGGATAATCGACAAAAAAGGGACGGTTTGCACCGTCCCCTTTTCATTGCAGCCTTCTGGAGGGAGTTCTAGAAGGTGTACTTGGCCGTGAACTCCACAACGCGGCGTCCAGTCGTGTAATGCGCGTACCCGTCGGTCAACGCATTGACGTTGGTCTGCGACAGCGTGCCGTTGCTGTTCTGGAAGTTCAGGTTGAGAGCGCTGTTTCCGCCGACGGAGAGATCCGACAGAGGATGGTTCAGGAAGTTGAACGCCGAGAACCGCAATTGCAATTTCTGGCGTTCGGTAAACGAGAAGTTCTTGTACACAGCCAGATCGCTATTGAAGAACTTCGGACCCTTGATGTACGGCCAGATCACGTCGCCGTTCTGACCGCCGGTCGGGGGAGCGAAGCAACTCGGGTTGAAGAACTGCCCTGACTGCAGGTTGCTGCGGGGATCGCAGACCACCTTCGGAACCATCGTGATCGCGTTAGTGCCGAGGATGCGCGAATTGCTGAAGGTGCCCGGCCACGTCACGTTGAGTGTGCCGCCGGTCGCATTCTGAATGGGTGCGCCGCTCTGCAACTGCGTGATGCCCGAGACTACCCAGCCGTTGGCGATGCCGCCCAGCAGCTTGTTGCCGTGAACGGGGCTCGGCAGGTTGATGACATACGCCGCGTTGAAGATGTGCGTATGGTCCCAACCCAGGACGCCGTAGTTGTTCCGAATGTTGAACGGATCCAGCGAATTGCCGGCGCCGGCGCCGTTGTCGGTCTGGTTATCGCGGATACCGAGCACCTTGCTGAACGTGTAGTTCGTCGTAAATGTGACTCGGCCGCTCTGCTTCTGCCACGACGCCATGAAGGCGTTGTAGTTCGAATAGCTGCCGTGACCGATCAGCGTCATACCGGTGTAGTTCGCCAGCGGGTAGTAGTCGTTCTGCGGGAACCCGGAATCGGCCGGATTGTTGATGACACCCGTCTTCGGGTCAGCTTTGAAGAACGCGCCCTGCGGAATCAGGTTGACGTTCGAAAGCGGGCCGTGCAGCATCATGTCTTCGGAGCGATTTCCGGAGTACTGCAGTTCCAACACCGAGCGCCACGGTATGCGCTGGGAGACCGTGAAGTTATAGGTCCAGGTATACGGAGTCCGATCGTCACCCATGGTGAGGATGCCGCCGGGGCCGGAGCCGAGACCTGCAGTCCCGAGCGAGGGCGAGTATTGGTTGAACTGATTCATGCCAACGCAGCAGCCCCATGTCGTGTACAACTGCGGGATGTTGAGCGGTGCGTTATACGCATCGCCGCTGACGCTGTTATACGCAAGCTGGTAACGATAGAGGCCCGCGCCGCCGCGGAGCACCGTCTTACCGTCGCCGAATACATCGTACGCCGCGCCGAACCGGGGTTCGTAGAAGAATGGACGCGACTCGAATCCGGACACCGGAATGCTCTTGTCTATACCATTCCAGGTCAGTCCGGTCCAGGCGCCGGCAGCAGACGTATTGTTGTAGAGTGCCTGGTTCCACACAGCGAGGCCGGGACCGTCGGAGGGGAACCAGTTACCCATGTGGTCGAAACGCATGCCGAGCGTCAGCGTGAGCCGGCGTGTCGCCTTCCACTGGTCGTTGAGGTAGAACGAGTATTGGTAATACTTGAAGTCCGTAACAGGCGCATCCTGCATCTGTCCGAACTGAGTTGGGCGTCCCGTCACCATATCGGCCAGCGGGTTGCCTGTGCTATGCGCGCCCCAGTTCTCGAATTCGATGGCGCCCTGAGTCGAAATATTGAGTCCGCCACCCGTCTGGTTGTTCCGCGCAAAGTCCCAATAAACGCCGGCTTTCAGAGTGTGATTGCCGAGAATCTTGGTGACGTTGTCGCTGATGTTCGGGGTCTGTGACAGCTTCCCGAAAGCATTCTGACCACCGGCGGCCCACGGCGAACCGTAAGGGTAGGTGGCGAAACCGACGGCCGAATTGCTCCAACTCCACACGTTTGGAATCTGCGGGGTGTACTTGTTCGGGAACAATCCAGTCATGGCAAAACCGACCTTTGCCGGGTCAACTGCCGACGGGTCCGTCAATGTGATCGGGTTCAGGAAGTTCGCTTTCGCGAACACGAACTCGTTGGTCAGCGTCGGGCTCAGAATATTGACCACGTTTGCGCTGTAGATGTCCGACTTCTGCGTTGCAGTCTGGGCGGACGGATACGGCAGCGAACCGCCGATCTGCCACCAGATGCTGATCGGGCTGGAGGTCCCTTCTTCCTGGCGGTTCCAGGAGAAGAAGGCCTTCATGTTCTGGCTGATGTTCCAGTCGCCGCGGACACGATACTCCCAGCGATTCTGGGGTGGTCCAACGAAATACTGATAGTTGCTGCCCGTGGAGTTCTTCGAAGCGTCGGTGTTTGGCTTGGGGAACAGGGCCATGTAAGCGGCCATGTTCGGGTCGATCATCGACTTGGGAATCATTCCGCCGGGGAATGCAATACCGTCGCCGCTGGTGGCATTGCCGCCAGGAGCCACAGCGCCTGAACTGCGGGCATTCGCGAAACCGGAGCCGAGGCTGGCGAGATAGGATGGGCTGAAATTGCCGGCCTTCATCTCGTCGGTGGGCACGAAGTAGTTCTGCAGGTTGCCCGCCGGCTGCTGCTTCATATACTCATAGGCGGTATAGAAGAACAGCTTGTCATGGTTCTTATTGAACTTCACGCCGGGGATGACAACCGGGCCGCCGAGATCGCCGCCCGGGTAGTAGAACTTGTCGTCCAGCGGCTTGCCGCCCTGGTTCTTATTGAACGAATTGACGGAGTTGAACGAGCCGTCGCGCGCGTAAAGGTAGGCGCTGCCATGGAACTGGGCGCCGCCGCTCTTCCCATACGCCTGGAAGGTAACCGGGCCCTTTGCGAACTCAGCGCCATACGCCGAGGTCAGAATCGATACTTCCTGAACCTGGTTCTGGTTGATGTTCGCGGTTTGGGTTCCCTGGTTGCCGGGATCCAGCAGGTTCGCGCCGTCCGAGGTCATCGTCATCGCGCCGTTCGGCTGGGTGCCGTTGGCCGAAAACGAACCGATCGGGCCTGTGTTGCTCGCAGTGGTGTAGCTGTTCCACATGTTCTGATCAAGTCCCGTGGCCATTGCCATGCCGGGCATGATCTTGATCAGTTCGGCGGCGTCGCGTCCGACGATCGACAGGTCTTCCACCATTCTCTTGTTGAGAGTCTGGCTGGCCTGCGGAGAATCGACGGGGACTACATCGGCGGCGGAGACCACCTGGATTTCCTGCTTGGAGGACTCGACCTGCAGCGTCACGGTTCCGAGAGTCAGCACGGACCCTTGGTTCATCGTGATGCCGCGCCGTTCCCAAGTCATTAACCCTGGCGCCGACACTGCGACGGTGTAGGTGCCGGGCTGTACCGCCGGGAAGCTGAACAGTCCGGAGCCGTTGCTCACGGTGTCACGCGTCGCGGTGGTGGCTTCGTTGGTGAGTACGGCTTTTGCGTTCGGAATGATCGCGCCCGAGTTGTCGGCAACGGTCGCGGTGATGGTGCCGCTGGCGTTTTGCGCGCCCGCGGGAATCTGACAGAGAAACAGAACTGCCATCAGCAGCCCAATTGATAGTAACGACGTTGTCCTATGCTTGCGCGGCGCCGAAACAGGGATCGGCTGTCGCACCTTTTTTATTTTCATTTGACCCTCTTGTTCACTACTAGCGAGACCTCAGACACTGGTTTGCAGACACGAAGCCCGTGTCCGCCCTTGTCATACAGGGAAGCGAGATCCGGTGATTCGGATCGAAACGTTCCAAACTGCACGTGGTGGGAGCATATAACGTCGCAACACCACTGTCAAGTTGGCCTCTCCTCCCGGGTGCGCGACTTCAAAGTGAGACCGATTGAGGGTCTTCTTTTTCGTCACGCTAAACCTAGCGTAGTGATACGCTAGGTTGAAAGGAGGCAGGTTTACCATGTCGGAACCATTGCCCGCTCTCGAAGCGCAACGCGCAT
>JBBQGE010000059.1:0-37341 GCA_038322675.1 Bryobacterales bacterium | reverse complement strand
TTTATAGGATTATTTTCCCGGTCCTCGAATTGCATTAGCCAGGCCATGGACCCGTTGATGATTTCGGCCGCGAGCGGAATGCGGTCACGCATGGAATCCCTTGACCTGATCGCCAATAACGTGGCGAACTCGAACACGGCCGGCTTCAAGGCCGACCACGAGTTCTACAGCGTGTATCAGGAGCAGGACAGCACACTGCCGACAGTCGAGAAGCATTTCACCGACTTCGCTCAGGGCACGATGCTGAACACAGGGAATTCGCTCGACCTGGCGCTGTCCGGCAAGGGCTTCTTCGTGGTCGACACTCCGAGCGGTCCTTTATATACGCGGAACGGCAACTTCCGGCTGTCGCCCTCGGGCGATGTGATCACGCAGGACGGTCAGCCGGTACGAGTGGTGCGCCCGGATGGAAAACCGGCGAAGCTCGATCCGGCGCTTCCGGTTGAAATCGATCCGAAGGGCGGCATTCAGCAGAGCGGGCAGACAGTGGGGAACGTGGTGGTGGTCGATCCCGGCGATAATACACGGCTGATGAAAGCGGGCAGTACCTATTTCAAACTCGACGGTCCGAATCCGCAATTGGTGACGGCACCCGAAGTGCATTCGGGAAGTCTGGAATCGGCAAACGTTCCAGTGGCGGAATCGGCGGTGCGGCTGGTGAGTGTAATGCGGCAGTTCGAGATGCTGCAGAAGGCGGCTGCGCTAGGCAGCGACATGTACCGCTATGCAGTGGAAGAAGTCGCAAAGGTTTCATAGAAGGAGAGCAAGAATGATTCGAGCTTTGTACAGCGCGGGCAGTGGAATGTCGGCCCAGCAGATGAACGTGGACAACATCGCGCACAACCTGGCGAATGCGAACACGACAGGATTCAAGATGCGGCGCGCGCAATTCCAGGATCTGCTGTATCAGAACCTCATACAGCCGGGCGCGGCGGCGGGTTCTCAGACCGTGGTGCCGAGCGGGCTGCAGGTCGGGCTCGGGACGCGGCCCTCGTCGAACGAGATCATCTTCTCGCAGGGGAATTTCCAATCGACGGACAATCCGTTCGACGTCGTGATTCAGGGCCGGGGATTCTTCCAGGTGCGGCGGCCGAACGGCGAGATTGCGTACTCGAGGTCGGGCGCGTTCCATGTGGATCGCGATGGAAACATGGTGACGGCCGAGGGCAATCCGCTGGAACCGCAGATCACGATTCCGCAGGAGGCGCAGTCGGTCACAATCGCGGGCGACGGCACCGTGAGTTATGTGCAGCCTGGGCAGACGGCAGCGCAGGTGGCCGGGCAGATTCAGTTGGCAAATTTCACGAATCCTGCGGGATTGAACAGTGTAGGCGACAGCTTGTTTACTCCCACCGACGCGAGCGGGGAGCCGGCGATCGGCAATCCGGGCGGTCAGGAGGGCATGGGGACGCTGCTCCAGGGCTACCTCGAACAGTCGAACGTGAGCGTAGTGGAGGAGTTCATTAATATGATCGTCAGCCAGCGCGCCTACGAAGCGAATTCAAAAGTGGTGAAAGCGGCCGATGAGATGTATGGGCAGGCCAACAACCTGAGGCCGTGATGCGGTGGATGGTGGTTTTGCTCACCGCCCGGTGCGCGTTGGCCTGCACCGTGGTGGAGGGCGATCGAATCACGGGGGCCGATCTGGCGCGTGCGGATGCCGCGTACTCAGCGTTGCCGGCCGATGCCTTCGTTGCGCTTGCGCCGAATCCGGGAGTGCAGCGATCGATGGACGCGGGGAGTCTGGCAGCGGTCGGGCGGCGGTACGGAGTGACCGCGGCCGCGGGTCCGGTGTGCTTCGAACGGCGGGCAATCGCCTTAACAAAGGAGCGGTTACAGCCGGTACTGGAGGCTGCTCTCGGCAAAGACATCCGATTGGAGATCTTGGAGTTCAGCCGCTATGCCGTGCCGCCGGGTGACATCGAGTTTGTCGATCGCGAGTTGGCCCGGCCGCGCGCGGGACACGAGGAAGAGCCTGTAGTCTGGCGGGGGCGCGTTCGGTATGGGCCGCGCTCAATGACCATCTGGGCGAAAGTACGGGTTCTGAAATTCGAGCGCTGGATCGAGGCGGTGTCCGGGATTCGTGCCCATACGGCGATCACGGCCCAGCAGGTGGCAGTGAAATCAGGGTGGCGATTCCCGTTCGAGCACGCGCCGCTGACCGATGCTAATGAACTTGAGGGGAAACAGGCGGCTCGGACGATTGCCGCGGGCCAGGCGATTGTCCCGGCAATGCTCGAAGCGCCGCTCGAAGTCGAGCACGGCGATACCGTCGAGATCGAGGTGGTGAGCGCCGGGGTGAGTCTGCGCCTTCCGGGCCGGGCCGAGACCTCGGGCCGGCGCAACGACCGGGTACTGGTCACGTCGCAGGCGGGCAAGCGGTTGCGCGCCGAAGTAATTGCGAAAGGGAAGGTAATCATTCATGCAGATCAGAGCGGTAGTCGTACTGCTCGCCGGGTTGTCGATGTTCAATCCAGCGATGGCGGGCAGGAAACCGGGGACAGCGCAGCAGCCGTCGCCGCTGGACCGGTATCTCAATGAGGTAGCGAGCCGGCCATCGCCTGCGGATGCTCCATCGCCGGGGTCGCTGTTCTCGGCCTCAGCGCCTCTGGCCGATGCTGTCCGGGATCTGCGGGCCAGCCGGGTGGACGATATCGTCACGATTTTGGTATCGGATCGGGCGTCTGCGAGCGCGACCGGCACGACGAATACGGGTCGGAAGTCGTCAGCAAAGGCGGGTGTACAGGCGCTCGGGGGAGTGCTGAATGCGACCGGACCGTGGCCCAATATGGGGGCGATGAGCGGCGATCAGCAACTGCAGGGGCAGGGCACCACTACACGCGGGAGTACTTTCACGACAACACTCTCGGCCCGGGTGACGCATCTGCTACCAAACGGGAATCTAGTGGTGGAAGGCGAGAAGCAGGTGTGGGTGAATTCCGAGCGCCAATCGGTGATTGTGAGAGGAATCGTGCGGCCAGCCGACCTCAGTTCAGGGAACATAATCCAGTCGGACCGTCTGGCCGATTTGGAAGTTCGAATTGCAGGGAAGGGAGTAGTCGGAGATTCCGTGCGGCGTCCGTTCATCCTCTACCGGATTCTTCTGGGGTTACTGCCTTTCTAGACTATGACGCTTCAGTGCATTATCGCCGGACTCCTGGTGCTGTCGAGCGCGGCTGGATCCGTGCGGCTGAAAGACATCGCGTCGATCGAGGGTGTGCGAGACAACCAACTCGTCGGTTACGGGATCGTTGTCGGGCTGAACGGAACGGGGGATAAGCGCCAGACTGTATTCTCGGCGCAGAGTCTGACCAACATGCTGGTGAGGATGGGCGTATCGGTGCCGGCTACGGCGATTCTGGTGCGCAACACGGCGTCGGTGCTGGTAACCGCGAATCTGCCTCCATTCGCCCAGCCCGGGACGCGGATCGATGTGACGGCGGCCGCAGTGGGCGACGCTCCGAATCTGCAAGGCGGACTTCTGATCATGACACCGCTGCGAGGGGCCGATGGGCAAGTTTATGCCGTCGGGCAGGGACCGGTGGTGACGGGCGGGTTCGTGGCGGGACGGGGTGGCAGTTCGCAGACGCTGAACCACCCGACCGTCGGGCGAATACCGGACGGGGCGATTGTTGAACGTTCCCCACCATCGACTCCGCCGGGAAACTCGGTGAGGCTACAACTGCACCGTGCCGATTTTACTACGGCGGCCCGGACCGTCCAAGTGCTGAACAAGCGCTTCGGCGAGGTGGCTCACGCGGAGAATGCGGCGCTGGTGGTAGTGAGTGTTCCGCCCGCATATAGCTCACGGCGAGTGGAGTTCATCGCGGAACTCGAGAGCGTCAGCGTCGAGGCGGATACCCAGGCAAAGGTCGTGATCAATGAACGGACCGGGACCATCGTGGTGGGGAAAGACGTCCGAATCTCCCCAGCATCGATCCTGCATGGTGGGCTGACGGTCGAGATCAAGTCGGAATTCCAGGTGTCGCAGCCGACGGCATTGTCGAGCGGTGGTGAGACGGCGGTCGTGGAGAAGCAAGTCACGCAGGCAAAAGAAGAGAAGGCCCAGGGCATTAGTTTGAAGCTGGGTGCAACGGTTGAGGACCTGGTGAAGGGACTGACGGCGATCGGATCGACGGCTCGCGACATCATCGCCATTCTCCAGAACCTCAAGGCCGCGGGGGCGTTGGATGCAGAGATCGAGGTGATCTGATGAGCGAAATCACTCTGAATACCATCATCACAGCACAGGGCAAGACGAGCGACGACCGGAATCCGGCGAAGATCCAGGAAGCGGCGGAACAATTCGAGGCGATGCTGATCCAGCAGATGCTGCAGTCGGCGCGAGCGGGCGGCGATGAGGGGGAGGACCAGGCAGGATCGGTGATGACGGACATGGCCGAGCAGCAGTTCTCGAAGTTGCTGTCGTCGAACGGCGGAGTGGGTTTAGCTAGACTGGTGGTGAGCGGTCTGAAGCGAGAGTAGGTGCAATGAAGATTCACAACGAACCGGCGGCTCCGGCATCGATCACGCACGACCTGATCCGGCAGCGGGTCTCGAACGAGAAGGCCGCGGCACCGGACCGCAGTAAAGAGGATGCGGTCGAGACCAGCGGCATATCGGTGAAGGCCGAGGCCGACCCGGAGCGGCTTGAGCAGTTGCGCTCGGCCATTCGCGAGGGGAAGTATTCGGTTCCGGCTTCTGAGATCAGCGCGAGGCTAATCGACGAGCATCTGAAGGCTGGGGAGTAGCGAGCCGAGGCCCGCGGCCGGGCTAAGAGAGCGCATTTCGGACGTGATGCTGCCGCCGACGACGTTCTCCACCTGATGTGGGCACGCACGGCCGTCCTGGATTCCCGCAATGAGACCGAAAAACTCGTTTCGCTCTCGACCTCGGACCATTTCGGCCCGCCGCCGGTCGAACGTGAGCTGAATTCTGATACCTGAAGCAAGGGACCGGCTGGACCATCGTCCGAATGGTAGGATCAACCCATGGAGTTGGCGATCCGAATTCAAGTCGAGGAGTTGCCCGAAGGCGTGTATCTCGCGACCTCGGATGAGTTGCCTGGCCTGATAGCGCAAGGCCGCACCGTCGCAGAGGCGCTGGACATCGCTCGCGATGTGGCGCGTAAGCTCATCGATGCTCGCCGCGAACGCGATGGCATGCCTACTTTGCCAACTACGAGCGAGCGGCGCGATTTCACCATTGTCGTGGCTGCCTGATGGGCCGGCTTGCGGGATTCCGATACCGGGAGATTGTCCGGAAGCTGAAAGCGTGCGGATTTCTGTTCGACCGCCAAGCGGCCGGAAGCCACGAAATCTGGTTCAATCCGGTAACGAACCGATATACCACCGTGCCAAACCATCCCGGCGACATGCCAGAGGGGACCCTTCGAGCGATTTTGAAGCAGGCCGAGGTCGATGCCGACGCATTCCTGAAAGCTTGAGGTCTCTTTTGCGGATGCCACTCCCGGGAGATTCGACGAGGCGGACCGAACCGATCAGTAGGCGAAGCTGATGCTCTGGTACTCGGGTGTCCGCTCAGTGGCGTAGGCGGCTGCCGGTGGGGCATAGCTTGCCTGCTCCGCCTCGCCGGCCTGCTGCCAGGCTGCGAGTAAATCCCCGAGAAGCTTCGCTACTTCATCGAGCGGTGCGGCCACCTGTTGGATATTCGCTTCATTCAGGCGGCGCATCATGTAATCGTATAACTCGACCAGATTTCTCGAGAATTCGGGATACTGTGTGTGATCGAGAGATAACGCTAATTCCAATAAAATCGCGTTAGCCTTGGAAATTCTGCTCGAGCGCCAGGCGATGTCGCCGGCCGCAAGCGCCGTGCGAGCTTCGATGACGGCGCCTAGCGCTCCGCGGTACATCAACTGGACCAGCTTGATGGGTCCAGCGGTCAGAACTTCACTGTCCAGATACTCGTCGTACATTTGTTATCGACTCTCCTAGCTATCCCAGATTCTGTTCTTTGGCCATCCGGAGCACGTCCTCGTCCGGGATCTGTAAGATGATTTCGCGGGTGCGTTTGTCGACTACCCGCACGAGCGCTCTATGGGTTTCGCGGTCGAAAACGAAAGTCAGCTCGCTATTGTAGCCGAACAGTTCCGTCCCGTTGAGCGCTTTGACTGCTTTGATGAGTTCCCGCTGTGAGGCGACCGATTCCTTTGGCCCCTGAGGGGTCGTGGCATGGTCGACGCCTACGCCGCTGGTAATGGCTGATTGAATGCGTCCGATATCCATACTTTCCACCTCAATGGAGAGCGTGTCAGCATCTCCAATGACACATATCGGACCGCAAAGCGACTTCTTGAGGATTTACGCGAGGTTCAGAACTTTTTGAATGGTACCGCGTTCTTTTTCGATCTTCTGTTGCAGAAGCATGATCGAGTAGATGAGCTGTTCGGGCCGCGGCGGGCATCCCGGCACATATACATCCACCGGGATCACCTGATTGACGGGGACCAGGGCGTAGTTGCTGAACACTCCGGTGGAAGTGGCGCAAGCGCCCATGGAAATCACCCACTTCGGCTCGGGCATCTGCTCATACAACCGCCGGATCACGGGAGCCATCTTGTTCGACACGCGGCCAGCGATGATCATCAGATCCGATTGCCGCGGCGATCCGCGCATAACCTCAGCGCCGAAGCGCGAAATGTCATAGCGCGACGCGATCATCGACATCATCTCGATGGCACAGCACGCCAAACCGAAGCTCATCGGCCAAATGGAGTTCTTCCGCGCCCAATTGATTGCTTTATCGAGCGTGGTCGTGAATACGGTGTCGGAGAAATCCTCGACGGCGGGCTCGTCCACGCGCGAAAAGAGTTCCGGCGGCTGGCTCAAATGAAACTTGTCGTCGGCTTGCACGGTCCTATTATCTCATGCTCACGGTACCATCGAAGATGACGCATAATGGCTGATTCTTTCATTTCGTTTACGCCTTCAGACACTTATGAACAGGCTGCGGCGCGGGCCGCCGACCTGTTTGGAATCGAGCGTTCCTACTGGGATATCTTCGGCAAATATCACGAGGCCTCGATGGAGGGGATCACTGCGGTCCTCGAATCCATGGGCGTTGGCACGGGCTCGAAGGACGATATCGACAGGTCGGTTGAGGCCAGATTGTGGGAGGACTGGTCTCGCGCACTCCCTCCCACGCTCGTCGTCAGCATCCACGACGGCGACGTCTCGATTCGAACGCCTCGGAACGCGACGGGCGACCTGCAGATCGAACTGCAGCGCGAGGACGGCGGCACGGACCGCGCTACTGTACGACTCGAGCATGGCACCGAGTCGTCGGCGGCGCATCTTCGCAATACGGATTTTGTCGAACGGCGAATCGCCTGGCCGTTTGAGCGCACGCTCGGGTATCATCACCTGCGCGTGACCGTACCTCAAGCCGGCATCACGGCGAAATCGCGGCTGATCGTCTGCCCGGATCGTGCGTACTTTCCGCCGCGACTCGCCAAGAACGGGCGCGCCGGCGGCATCTTCTTCAGCCTGTATGGAGTGCGCTCGCAACGCAACTGGGGGTGTGGCGATTTCACCGACCTGAGCCGGTTAGCCGAATGGGTGGCCCACGACCTGGATGCGTCGTTTATCGGGCTGAATCCGCTGCACGCCATTCCGAATCGTCAGCCCTACAATACCAGCCCCTATCTGCCGGTATGCACGTTTTACAAGAACCTGATCTACCTGGATCTCGAGGCAATTGACGATTTCCGGTATTCGGAGTGCGCGCGGGGGATTGTCGCGGGCGAGCGAGTGCAGTCCCAGATCAGGCGATTGAGAAATTCTGAGTACGTCGAATACGAGCAGGTGCAGCGGCTGAAGCTAAGAGTGCTGAAGGTTCTGTTCCGCCAATTTCTTCGCGAGTACCGGGCTGGGACCGCGCGGGCACAGGAGTTCCGCGCGTACGTCGAACGCGAGGGCGAGTTGCTGCAGGATTTTGCGGTTTACAGCGCGCTGGACGATGTGGTTCACCGCGGGAACCCGGACGTGTGGCTGTGGCGCGACTGGCCTCCCGCGTATCACGACCCGCGTTCGGAGGAGACTCGCCGGTTCGCTGAGGAACACTGGCTGCGGGTTTTGTTTTTTCAGTACATACAATGGCAGCTCGAGATCCAACTGGCGGCGGCGCAACGGCGGGCTCGGGAGTTGGGGCTCGCGGTCGGACTGTATCACGATCTGGCGCTGGCGACGGACCGCTTCGGCGCGGATTTGTGGGCGCATCGCAAGTTCTATGTCGAGGGCTGCCGGGTGGGAGCACCGCCGGACGATTTCTCGCCGAACGGGCAGGACTGGTCGTTTCCACCGCCGAACGCGATGGAGCATTACCGGAACGGGTACCGTCTGTTCTCGGATAGTATCCGGCAAAACGTGAAGCACGGTGGCGCGCTGCGGATCGATCACGTGATGCGGTTCTTTCACCTGTTCTGGATTCCGGACCAACTAGACGCGCGCCGCGGTCTCTACGTGAAGGACCGGGCGCTGGACCTAATCCGGATCCTGGCGCTGGAGAGCGTCCGCAATGAGGTGATTATCGTCGGTGAGGATTTGGGCACGGTGGCCGACGAGATTCGCGAGACGCTGGCGACCTTCGGCATTCTGAGCTACCGCCTGTTCTATTTCGAGAGGTGGCAGGACCGGACTTTCAAGCGGCCGGGAGATTATCCGAAGAATGCGCTGGTATCGGCGAGTACGCACGACCTGCCGACGTTGACCGGCTTCTGGCAGAATCGCGACATCGAGGCCCGTCGAGCGGCCGGTATGTTTTCCGATGAAGCCGGGTACCGTTCTCAGATTGAGGATCGGATGCGGGAGAAGCAGAAGATCCTGGATGTGCTGTTCCAGTCGGGGCTGATGCCGGCAACTCATCAGCGGGATGCAGCGCAGATTCCGGAACTGACATCGGAGCTTCACTACGCGATTGTCGGATTCCTGGCCTCGACGCCATCGGCCTTAATGCTGCTGAGCGAGGAGGACTTGACGAAGCGGGACGATCAGCAGAATCTGCCGGGCACGACCGAGCAGTATCCGAATTGGCGTCACAAGACCCGTTTCACGGTGGAGGAGTTCCGGGAGAATCCGCTCGCGCGGGATTTTTCGCGGATGTACCGGGATTGGCTGGCGCGGACGGACCGGTTGAACGGAGGGGCAGGGTGAAGGCGTCGAGGATCACCAAGATTGCAGGGTTGGGATTAGCTGGATTTGTCGCGGCATCGTTTGTGGCGGACAAAGCGAACCTGACGCCGCTGCTGGCTCAGGTGGCGGGATTCGCGGGGGCGGTTGTGGGTTCGGTGGTGGGCCGGGGACGGAAGCAATTGGAGGGGCGGCGGGGCGAGGCTACGCGGAAGAAGGAGCAGCCGTCGTAGGTCGACGGGCCAAGTTGGAGGAATGGGAGTAAAATAGAGGACGTGGAGTAACCATGGACGGAACGCCCCTCAACATCAAGAACGCCGAGGCTTACCGCCTCGCGAGTGAAATCGCCCAGCACACTGGAAAAAGTCTCACCCGCGTCGTTCTCGATGCGCTCCGGGCGGAGAAGACTCGTGTGGTTCCGCGGAAACCGGACCGGGTCAAACTGCGAAAGACTCTCAGGCAAGCGCACGCCCTCCCCGACCGTGATGCTCGATCCACTGCGGAAATTCTCGCGGATCTGTACGATCAGCGTGGATTGTGGAAATGATTCTGGATGCTTCCGCCGTCGTGGCGATCATTCTCGGGGAACCGGAATACCAACGCTATGAGGCGGCAATCGCCGGAGCCGCACAGCCACGCATTTCAGCTGTCAGCGTCTACGAGGCGGGTGTGGTGCTGCTATTGCGAAAGGGCCGTGCCGCGGTCACGCTCATGTTGAAGTATCTGGAAGAATCGGGAGTCGCGATTACGGCATTCGACTCTGCCGATGCCTCTGCGGCGACCGACGTTTACGAGCGGTTCGGCAAAGGGGTGAGTCCTGTCGGGCTGAATCTCGGGGACTGTCCGGTGCACGCCTTGGCGCAGCGGTACAACCAACCGGTTCTGAGCACAAGTAACGAATTCACACGAGCGGGATTGAAGTCCGCCCTGGGGAGCCACCTCCTCACCTGATCCTGCGGGATCGCCAGAGCGCTCACAGGTGCCGGAGCAGTAGAACCATCAGGACAACCGGCACCGCCAGGCACACGGACAGCACCACGATCGTCAGTGCGAGAAACCACCAATCGCGGTACTTCTGGCGAGGGCCGTCGAGCAAGTGACTCCGCAATAGATGATAGTTTCTGCGATTCGCCTTGAACCCGATCACAAACGCATCGCCGAGCAGCGGAATGGTTCCCACTCCGGCTTCGAGTCCGATATTCAGCAGCATGCGGGCGATGGCGACCCGAGGAAGCCGCAACTGGACGGCCCTGAACACGATGTAGAGCGAGATCAGTGCGTCGATGAGATCGCCGATTCCAGGGATAAGGCCGATCAGACCGGCGAAGCCGTAGCGTATGCCGCCGGGCAGTTCGAAGGCATAGTCGAACCACCGCGCCACTGCCTCAACGTCGGCGAGACGAGGGTCCACCACTTCCGGAATCAACGCCTCCGGCGGACGATCCCGATTCACGCGTGGCGAAATGGTGTGGGGCAATATGGCCTCTGTACTAGAGATACCGCGCGGTTCCGTTAGGTTTCCGCAGTGCGCCTCGATACACTAAAAGTATGTTGGCGTGGTGTGCCATTGTGCTGTTGTTGTGTGCGGAGTGCCTGGCGGCCGACAAACAACCGACGCAGAAGGCCGATCGCGAGATGGAGCGGGCCCTGCATGAGTTCAAGATTGAAACCGCGGCGATGGGCGCTCGCGCGGATTCGCCGGGAGTTCGAAAGTCCCGGGCCGCTTCGGGGCCACCCTGGCATGGCCGATTTTTCGAAAATTTCCGCAACGATTTTCTCGATGCCGTTCCGCACGAAATCGTTCAGCGAGGTGGCGATAAATCGGTGCTGCGCCGCAATCAATTCGGCTTGAATATTACGGGTCCACTGGAGATTCCGAAACTATTCTCGAAACGGTCCGGCACCTTCTTCTCGTTTTCCTACGAGGGCGTCCGCGAGCGCATTTCGCGAACCCGCCTGCGCACCGTTCCCACCATACCGGAGCGTACCGGCGACTTCTCCACAACCGTGGATCAGGCCGGGAATCTGCTCCCGATCTACGATCCTGGCACCACGCGGACGAATCCGGCATTCGATCCCGCGCAGCCTGTGTCGGCAGGCAACCTGCAGTACTCGCGGGATCCCTTCCCCGGCAACCGGATTCCAGTTGCGCGCCTGAATCCAGTGGCAATGGCGGCCATGGAGTTGTATCCGCTGCCGAACACGTCGGTCGGTCCGTTCTTTCAGAACAACTTCTTCATCAACTCACCGGAGACGAATATCGCCAACGGAATTATCGCCAAGGTGGACCAGACGATCGACGATCACCATCGTCTGGCGGCGGAGGTGAACTACTCGAATGGACTGCTGGGTGCCTCTCGCTGGTTCGATTCCGCGGCGAACCCGGGGCCGCTGGATACGGATTCGTCGACCCGCCGGGCTTCGATCGAACACACGTTCACTGCTGCCTCGCAGCTCGTGAATACGGCGTCGGTGGAGGCCAGTTCGGAACGATGGAATTTGGGGTCGGAAGACCACGCGTACCCGGTCTACGACCTGCACGATTACTTGAATCTCGGGCGGCCATCGCCGTTCAGTTCCAACGTCAGCAACCAATTTCGAATCAGCGACGGAACCTCGCTTCGCAACGGGAAGCACTCGCTGCGATTCCAGTTGTTCTACACGAAATTCCAGGTGAACACGATGTGGGGCCGCTATCCGGCGGGCTATTACAATTTCTCAGCGGGCTTGACGAGCCTGCCGGGAATCGTCAACACCGGGCATGGATTCGCCAGCTTTCTGCTCGGCCTTCCCGATTATGCCGAGAAGACGATCGTCACGGCCCCTTCCTATTTCCGCCGGACGTCCCTGAATTTCAGCGTGCGCGAACAGTACGAATTGCGCCCCAATCTGACGATCGCAGTATCGGCGATGATCGCGCGCCGGACTCCGCGGATCGAGAAGTTCGACCGCCAATCCACCGTCGATCTGACCGCCATCAACCCTGCGAACGGCCGTCCCGGTGCCCTCATTGCCGCGGACCAGAACGGCGAATCGCCTGGATTTCGCCCGCCTGTCGTGCGGTTAGACCCGTCGATCGGCATCACGTGGAGTCCTGGGTCGAAGAGTCGGACCGTGGTGCGCGTGTCGTATTCACGGAGCCACTCGCCGATTCCACTGCGGTTCGGGCAGTGGGGAACGCAGGGCTTCAACGGCTATCAGAGCTTCATCTCGCCGAACGTGCAACTCGATCCTGCCGTGCCGCTGACTGGATCACTGCCGCCTCCGCAGTTCTCCTTGCCGGATCTGCGGCCGGATGCTGGCAACGATACGGTGGCCGATCTGATGGACCTGTCCGGCAGCGATCCCGTGTACCAGTCGGCGCAGTTATCGGTTGAGCGCGAATTGCCGGGCGCCGCGGTCATTACAGCGGGTGGGCGGTATGAGGGCGGGCATGATCTGCTGGTGGGTAGCGACGCGGCGAATCCGAATGCCATTTCGCCCGACGCTCTTCGGTACCGCGACCAGCTCAATGACGAGGCCTTCAACCGGTCGCTTCGCCCTTATCCGCAATACAAGGGATTCAACCTGTACGGGCTGTATCCATACGGCAAGTATCAGCGCGACTCGGCGTACCTGCGTCTGGAAAAGCGGGTATCGATGGGGCTTTCGTTGGTTGCGTACTACGAGTTCTCCAAACAACTGGACGATTACTCGGGGCCGGACGGCAGCCAGGATTTCTTCAACCGCCGCAACGAGTGGGCGCTGACGCCTTACTCGCACCCGCAGTATCTGAACCTGACCTATGTTTACGAACTGCCGCTTGGTCCTAACAAGCCATTGCTGAACTACTGGGATTGGAGACGGCACCTGGTGGAGGGATGGTCGTTGACCGGCAGCGGAGTATATGCGTCAGGGCTTCCGCTGGTGTTGAGGCCCGCGTTTAACAACACCGGCAACGTAATCTCGTCATTGCGGGTGAACGTGGTTCCAGGTGTGGACCCATCGGTTCCCAATCCGGGTCCGGAGTTGTGGTTCAATCCGGCGGCGTTCGATCAACCGCCTGATTTCACGCTGGGGGACGGGCCGCGCACCCATCCGGTGCTTCGCGGCCCGTCGTCGCAGAACTACGATATGAGCCTGACGAAGCGGATGCCGCTGGATGCGGATCGCGTACTGGAGTTCAGCGCGGCGGCTTTCAATTTCCTCAACCACGCCGATTGGGAGACTCCAGATACTACCATCGGTCCGGCCAGCGCCCCCAACGTGAACGCCGGGAAAATTATCGGATCGCATGGCGGGCGCGTGATCCAGTTGGGTTTGAGGCTGAGCTTTTGAGAAACGCTTTCCTATGGTTGTGTTTGACACTGGCGGCGGTGGCAGCACCCGCTTCGCCCGCGCCCGCTCCATCGAAGATCGTCCGGATTCCGGTGCGGGTAAACAGCGGGAAGACGCCGGATGCCAATTCGTTTCAAGCCACTCTCGATCAGAAGACGGCGAAGGTGGTGGGTGTGCTCACGCCTGACGATCCGCAGATGCTCCTGGTAGTGCTGGACCTGAGCGGCGATTTGGCCGTCATTGATGCGGCGAAAGCGGCGGTTTCGGCCGAAATCGCCAAACTGCCAGCCAGCACGTATGTAGGACTCCTGCGTGCCCAGGATGGCCTTGCGGTGCTGGTGGATCCGACGGCCGACCGGTCGCTGGTGACCAGTGCCATCGCCGGTCTGACAGTCAGCGGTCGTCCGGGCCTGCTGGAAGCGCTCGAACCGGTGGAGCGTTTGGCGGATTCCATCAGTCAGAAGGCTGAGGTTCGAGTGGGCGTGCTGTTCATAACCGACAGCAATGTGCGCGAATATCGCGAGGATTTCACTAATCCGGTAATCAATTCGAGCGACCCGCACGATTTGAGCCGCCGCTTCCCCGAGGCGTTGATTCAGGAAAAAATCTCGAAGCTACAGACCCTGTTCGCGCAATACCGGACTCCGTTCCACGTTGTGCAACTGGCGAATCACGGCGACCGGTTGAACGAGGCCTATGACAACGGTCTGCGTCAACTGGTGGAGTCGATGGCGGGGACTATGGGCTTGTGCCGGTCGCAGGGCGAAATCGCGGAACAGATCGATCGCGCGTTTCACGCCGTCTGTTCTGAATATGCGTTGCTGGTGGCCTTGCCGGGACGCGCGAAAGATACGGTGCAGGTGCAGGTGTCGGCGGGGGATCTGCCGCTGATGTACCGCGCGCGGCTGATGGTAAAGGAGAAATGATGCCGGTCAGAGTTCGTGCGGGTATTGGAGTAGCTGTGGTGTTCGCGGCGCTTCTGGCGGCGTTTGTGTGGATGGCGTGGCGATCGTCGGGGCAGCAGCGTCGCATCGCGAGTCTTGAATCGGAGTTAGCGGAGGCGCGGTCGCGTGCGGCACAGCCGGTTCATGTGCCGCCGCCGGCGGTTGTGATGGAGCCATCAGTCCCGCTGCCCGCGGCTCCCACAACGAAAACGGAGAAGGCAGACACGCGGCCCACGCTTTCGGCCGAAGTCGAGGAATTGGGCGCCCGGTTGAGTGAGGCGAATGCGGCAGTGGCGCGCATGCAGGGCCGGGTTAATGAACTCGAGACGCAGGTTCTGAGCCTGTCGGCGGACCGGGCGCGGCTGGCGAATAGTGAGTCGGCAGCACAGGATCGGACGGCGAGTCTGGATCGGAAGGTCGAAGAGGCGAACACTCAACGATCGACGCGGGAGAAGCGAATTCGGGATCTGGAGACCGAGGTGGCACGCCTGCGTACGCGGGATTCGGCGGGCGACAAGAAACAGTCGGAGGTAGCGGGGATTGCGCGGGAATTACAGGAGCTGTCGCAGCGCCAGCAGGTGTACGTGGCGAACATTTTGCGGCGGTATCGCGAGGTGACGGATCTATTGCGATCGCTTCCATCGGCGGGCGAATTCGCGCGGAACAGCGGCGGCAGCGGTCCGGAGATGGCGCGCATTCAGACGGCGATCAGCATGGCGGATGAGGATGTGCGGCAGTTGAAGGATCTGAATGTGCGGCTCGGGCGCACGCAGAAAGAGATTGCGCGGATCGACGGGGTGGCGCCGTGACCAGGCTAAGGTAGACGATAAGAAACATGAAACCGTCTTGTCTGTTGAGCCTGGCTGTCTGCGTTGCGCTGGTGCCTCAATTGGGGGCACAGGTACAGACCGAGGTGCCTGCGATAGTAACCGGTGCCAAGCCTGTCACGATGGAGCACGTGAGGATTCACGGCGCCGCACTGGAGGGCAATCTCGAGGGCGACGCCGTCGATCGCGACGTGATCGTGGTGCTGCCGCCGAGCTATGCCAACCAGAAGAATCGCCGCTACCCGGTCGTGTACGCACTGCACGGGTACTCGATCGGCGCGGAGCAGTGGTCCCACGAGATTCACGTCCCGCAGACCGTCGAGGGCGCATTCGCGAACGGCGCTCAGGACATGATCGTCGTGCTGCCCGACTCGAAGACGATGCACAACGGGTCGATGTATTCCAGTTCCGTCACCACCGGCGATTTTGAGAACTACATCGCGCACGACGTGGTTGCGTACATCGACTCTCACTACCGCACGATCGCCAAGCGGACCAGTCGCGGATTGGTAGGCCATTCGATGGGCGGTTATGGCGCCTCGCGGATTGGAATGAAGCACTCCGACGTTTTCGGCAGTTTGTATATCATGAGCCCCTGCTGCATGGAGGCGCGAGGAGCCGGACCTGTGAATCCGGAGACCGAGAAAGCTCTGGCGGCCGTGAAGACCGCCGACGATTCGGCCAAGCTCTCATTCATGCTGCGCGCTCAGCTTGCGACCGCGGCCGCATGGTCGCCGAATCCGAAAAATCCGCCGCTCTATCTCGATTTGCCGACGAAGGACGGCGTTGTTCAACGGGACGTGCTCGCGAAATGGGCTGCGAATTCTCCGTTGGCGTTCGTTGACCAGTACATTAGGAATCTTCGGCAGTACCGGGCTATCGCGATCGATGTCGGCGATCAGGATGGGCTGCGCGCCGGTGCGGGCAAACTCCACGAGATTCTCGACAATTACGGAATCGCCAACACGTTCGAGATCTATCGGGGCACTCATACCAGCGCAGTGGCCGATCGCTTTCAGAACCACGTTATGCCGTTCTTCGCGAAGAATCTCTGTTCCGGTAAGAACTGCCAGTGACACATCAGGTGGAATTGCGAGCCTCGATGAGCGTGACGGTGGTGGCCGTCCAGTGCCAGGACGATTGACGCCACCACGAAGACTATAGCCACCAGATCGAACTCAATCCGCAACCACTTCCTTACGTGACCGAGCGCTGCTGAAATGCGATATGAAGCAGGGAGGCCCAGGATCTGATCGTCAGCTACTGGGGTGGCATGGTGAAGGCCGGCGCGGACACGTTTTGGGAAGTGTACGATCCTCCGAACCCAATGCTCTCGCCGTATGGTAACGTGCTGATCAACAGCTATTGCCATGCGTGGAGTTGCACGCCGGCTTACCTGCTGCGAACCTAAACGCCCAACAACCGGTCCTCTACAACCTGGCGGTAGCTCCGGCTCAATGTGAGCGCCGTTCCGTCGTGCAGGATCACGCGATAATCGCCCCGGAACCACGGCTGCAATTCGCGGATCCGGTCGGTGTTCACCATCGTGGAGCGGTGGATGCGCACGAATTTCGCCGGATCCAGGTGCGATTCCAGAGCGTTCATCGTCTCGCGCATCACGTGGGTCGCGCCGCCGCAGTGGAGACAGACGTAGTTATCCGCCGCTTCAATCCAATCGATCGAATCGGTTCGCAAAAACGTCACGTGCCCTTTGTTGCGAACCGCAATGCGGTCGATCCGGTGCTTGCGGGTGCCGTTGGTCCGCGGCCGAGCGAGTTCGGACCGGATCAGCGCCAGTGTCCGCCGGAATCGCTCGCGGTCGAACGGCTTCAGCAGGTAATCGAACGCTCGGACTTCGAAGGCATCGAGCGCGTACTTGTCGTAGGCGGTGACGAATACCACGATCGGCATCCGGTCTTGAGGCAAACTGTGCAATACGCCGAAGCCATCCGCTCCGGGCATCTGGATGTCGATAAACAGTACATCCACATCGCTGGCGGCCAGAAATTCGATGGCCTCCTTGCCGTTGCAGCATTCCCCCACAATCTCGACGTCCGGTTCCTCGGCGAGCAGCGCCAACAGCCGGCTCCGGGCTATTCGCTCATCATCGACGACCAAGACCCGCATATTTCTCTTCTAGACGTACACCAACGGCGGCGGTCTCGAAAGGAATTACAATTTCTACTTCCAAGCCTCCGCCCGCCGGACTCCGAAGCATCAATTGCTGCCGGCCGTTGTACAAGCCCTCGAGCCGTGCTCGCGTGTTGGAGAGTCCCACACCCTCGGTTAGAGGAAGAGTACTCGACAGATCGGGACCCGGTCCGTTGTCGAGAACGGAGATCCGCATCGTGTCGCCCATGCGGGTCGCTCGAATTACGATCAGTCCATCCGCCAACCGTTTGGAGATGCCATGCCGGATCGAATTCTCGACTAACGGCTGTAACAACAGGTTCGGCACCAGCGCTTCACGAGCATCGGGGTCGATGGCGAAGCGCACCGTCAAGCGGTCTTCAAAACGAACCCGCTCGATGTCGAGATAGAGATCGAGGAAGCGCAACTCCTCATCGAGCGGCACTTTCTGCACAGCCGAATCCTCTAGCGACAGTCGAAGGAAATCGCTGAGCCGCGCAATCATTCGTTCCGCCGTATCGGGATCCTGGTGCACCAACCCGGAGATGGTGTGCAGGGCATTGAACAGAAAATGCGGGTGGATCTGCATTTTCAGTGCCTGCAATTGTGCATTGGTGAATTGGCGTTCTAACTCCGATGCCTGCAGCCGGCGCTCTTCCAACTCGCGATAGTAATCGTACGCGTACGCTCCCAGCACCAGAACGGAATAGAGCATCGTTCCAAAATCAAGCGCCGAACTGACCGACTTGAGAATCGAATTCAAGGTGAAGCCACTGGCGTAGAACTCCGAGGGTGGATGCGCAATCACGTCCCACAGCAGCTTGGTGACGATGGCGATGGAGAACATCGCGGACACATGGATACAGGCGTTCCTGAGCCACGACCGGGATAGCAACGGGAAGCGCCGGGCTAACCACAACACCAGCGGCGTCACCAGGCACCAGATCCACGTATAGGTGACTTCGAGAAAAAGCGCGCGACCCCATGGCATGGGCCGCCCCCATAGAGCGCTTCGGTAATGAGTCTGCAAGCCCGAGTACAACCCGAACAGCGTCCACGGGAGGAAGACGGCCAAGATCGCGAGGGTACGCGACTTGCGGATCTTTTGGGGCATTTACTTTGTTATCGCGCATGTGGCCGCGGAAAGATAGGCGAACGCGTTCACCCCGGATTCAACGCGTTTGGCCCCGATCTACCGCTTGCTGACGCGCACGGCTCTTAATTGAGTCTGAGCCGCGACCGTGAGCAGATCATTCATGCGCCGGATTTCCCGCACGTCGAACTTGGGGCGCCGGTCGTGGGTCAGGATGCCGTTGACCTCCTGATCCACGTCGCACAACTGCGTGTAGCAAATTCCGGTGACTCGGGGCAGTTTGGCGATGGCTCACGCTCACTAGTAATTCAACGTCAGGGGAGCTCTCAGCACACCTGAGTCGTGGAGCTATTTGCAGATGTAAGTTGAATCAAAGTCCCGCCGCACTGCCGAGGCGAGTTACAACGAGTTACTCATGAAGCTAGTAGGAGGGCTTCCCGTGATAGATCATGTCCTTGAGTTCGAAGCGCACCTGCCGGTACGGATTGCCCGATCCGGGCACGTATACTTCGAAATCCAGAGCCCGGTCATCCTCGCGGACATCCTTCGGGAACACGAGGCGGACGTACGGATCGGAACTCGACGGCGGAAAATGTCCCTCGATTTTGTACTTACGCCTTCCGATTTTCATGTGGCTGTCCTTTTCCATCTTACTGGTCTCACCGTTATCAAGAAAAGCCTCCGGCTTCAGTACCGACATGGCGAGCACTATGTACTTACCCGTGTTCTCCACAAGGTAAGCCCGATAGTCCTCCCAGGCCGGATCCGACGTGGGCTTCCGGCGCGCCACGCGCAAACGATCTTCGGCGAGAATCGCAGGTTCGGCGCTCGCGATGTAGATCTGCACCGGGGGTGCGTTGTTCGACTGTCCAGCCATCTGGCCCCACGGCGAGTCGCGGAGCAGCGTCAGCACCTCATCGAGAGTCCAGTCCGCCGCCGGTTTCGCGTCCCAGAACGGCACCGCCGCCGCCATCATCAAAGCCGGAATCGCAATCGGCCAAAGTCGCATTGGTTCAACCCCTCAAGATCTCGCTGAGCGGTAGCGGATCCACGTTGCCGCCCGACAGGACCACGCCCACACGCTTCAAACCCGCCGGCAGCTTGCGAAACAAGGCCACCGCCGCGGACACGGCGCCGCTCGGTTCCACCAGCATCTTCGTGCGGAACAGCAGCAATCGCATGGCGGTGCGAATCTCGTCCTCACTTACCAGGACGATTGATTCCACTAACCGTTGCACCACGGGGAACGTGAGAGCGCCCGGCATCGGCGACCGCAGTCCGTCCGCGATGGTCTCCGATGGTGGGATGCCCACCCGTTCGCCCGCGCGCATCGACAGGAATGTGTCATTCGCCAACTCCGGTTCCGCGCCGAAGATCCGGATGGACGGCCGGATCGCCTTTGCCGCCGTCGCGGATCCGGAGATCAACCCGCCCCCGCCTACGCACACCACCAAGGCATCGAGATCCGGCACTTCCTGTATCAACTCCAGTGCCGCCGTTCCCTGTCCCGCCATAATCATCCAATGGTCGTACGGAGGGACCAGCGTCGCACCGGTTTCTTCCGCGATGCGGCCGCCGATCTCTTCACGATTCTCGCGAAGGCGGTCGTACAGGACGATGTGCGCCCCATGCGCCCGAGTCCCCGCCACCTTCGACTCCGGCGCATCCGACGGCATTACGATGGTGGCCTTGGTCCCGACGATTCGAGCTGCGATGGCAACCGCCTGAGCATGATTCCCCGACGAATATGCCACCACGCCGCGCCGCAGATCCGGCTTCGGGATCGACAGGATCAGGTTGGCAGCGCCGCGCAGCTTGAACGATCCGCCGCGCTGCAGATTCTCGCACTTCAAAAACACCGACGCGCCGCTCGCCTCGTCGACGCTGCGCGATGTGACGACGGGAGTCCGATGCACAACGCCGCGGATCCGCGCCGCCGCTTGCAGCACATCCTCGACGGAGATCATCAATAGCCAGCCTGTTTGTCCACCACGTTCTCCAGCGGTTCGCCATTGACGAAGTGCTGGAAATTGCGGACAAACACCGATGCCGCGAGTTCCAGCCATCCTTCGGTGTGATCGGCGCAATGGGGCGAGAGCAGGACGTTGTCGAGGCTGTAGAACGGGTGACCGGCGGGCAGCGGTTCCTCATCGAAGACGTCGAGCGCCGCCCCGCGGATCACGCGATCCTTCAGAGCCCGCACCAGCGCCGCTTCGTCGATCACCGGCCCGCGGCCGACGTTGATGATCACCGCGGTCGGCTTCATCAGCGCGAGTTCTGCCTCGCTAATCATGCCGCGAGTCTGCGGCGTGTTCGGCGCCGCAACCAGGACATAGTCGCTCTCGCGCAGCAGGTCGTGCAGTTTCGACGGCGGGTAGACGGCATCCAGCAATGGATTGCTCGACGATTGTTCCGGCCGCCGGCGCACCGCGATCACGCGCATACCGAATGGCTTCGCGCGCTCCGCTGCCGCACTTCCAATCTCGCCGTAGCCGATGATGCCCAACGTGTGCCCGTGTAACTCCGCGACATCGAACTGCTGCCACACACCGGCTTCCTGATTCCGCACCATTCGCCGCAGATCCTTCGCGAAGAACATGGCGGCGGCGATGACGAACTCGCCGAGAGACCGCCGGAACACGCCGCGCCCGTTGGTCAGCGGAACGTGGCTGTAAATCAGTTCGGGGAACATGATGTTCTCCACTCCGGCAGACAGCGTGTGCACCCAGCGAACCTGCCTGGCCAAGGGGAAAGTGAGTTTCAGAAGATCCCCAGTGAACATTCCATTGAGGATGGCGTTGGCTTCGGGTGCGGCCGCGGTCAGCATTTCCGGATCGGTGCCAATCGTGAACCTGGCCCGGTCCTTCAAAGGCTCCAGCAGGTGAATGTGCGGCGCAGTGGGATTGGAGAGTACGAGAACATTCATACGCAATCACCAGGATAGCCGTATGGGCGTATGCGAAACTAAAAGCAGTGCCCGAGCATTGCACATGCGGCGCCAAGTTGCCGCCAGACGCGCGCTTCTGCCATAAGTGCGGCCGTCCGCTCTTTGAGATGCCGGAACCTGAACCGGAAGAGCTTCCCATAGAGGTTCTTCGCGCTGAATTGGCGAAAGCCCCGCCACCCATCCCGGACGTCGGGTTCGGGAATCCGCAGGCGGTTCGCATCGGACTGCTGGTCGCGGTGCTGAGCCTCTTCGCTTCGGGACTCACCGTGCCCATCGCGATTCTGCCGTTCCTTTGCATGGTGGGCGCGGGATTCCTCTCCGTGTACCTGTACCGGCGCCGGACCGGGCAGTCGCTATCGCTGGGCAGCGGCGCACGCATGGGTTGGATGACCGGAATGTTCGCGTTTCTGATTCTGCTGGTGCTGCTGACGACGGTGGTGTGGGCCGTCTCCGACCAGACTTTCGCATCGCGCATGGTAGAGGAGATTCGCGCCAGGGGAATGAGCGGCGATCCCGAGAAGTTCCTCGAAGTATTCCGCACGCCCGCCGGAATCGTTCAGATTCTGCTGGTGTACTTCGTCTTCTTCACGCTGTTCCCGACGGTGGGCGGAGTGCTCGGCGCCAAGTTCTTTAGCGCGCGGTCGCGATAACCGGTTTGCGTCCGTACGTTTTGACGATCGCGATTCCCGCGAAAATCACGGTCATCGCCATTGCCTCCCGCCATCCAAATGGTTCGCGGTACACCAGCCATCCCAGGAACACGGCCACGATCGGATTCACGTAGTTATAGATGGACACGATGGCCACCGGGAGTTCCTTCAGCGCGAAGATGTAGGCGCTGTAGCCGACAATGGAGCCGAACACCATCAGGTAAACGATCGCGAGGATTCCGCGCGTAGACCAGTGGATCGCGTGTCCCTTGAGGAGAATCGCCGGAACCACGTAGACGAGTCCTGTGGCAAGTTGCTGGATGGCTCCGCTGACCACGGGATGCGCGGTGGCCTTGGTGCGACGCTGAGCAATCGATCCCAGCGACCAGCCTGCGCCGCCCAGTTGAAGAATCAAGAACCCGATCAGGATGGGACCGTGCAAACCACCAGTGGCCGACGGCGCCACCAGCAATGCGACGCCGGAGAGTCCGATCAGCATGCCGGCGATGGTGGGCGCGTGCAGCCGTTCACCGCCGGGGATGGCGGCTTCGATTCCCACCATCCAGAATGGCGAGGTGGTGATGAATAAGGCGGCGAGTCCGCTGGGGATCCACTGTTCGGCGTACGCAAGGCATCCGTTGCCGATGCCGAGAATCACGATCCCGTTCGCCGCCGTCCGAATCCACTCGCGCCTGGGCGGCATCTTCGTGCCCGTCGCGGCCGCCACCACCAGCAGTATCAATCCCGATAGTGTGAATCGCGACGCGATCAGCACAGCCGGCGATACCGATTCGAGCGCGATGCGAATGCCGAGGTACGTAGTGCCCCAGACAAAGCACACAGCGGCCAGCGCCAGGTAGGCGGTGAATTGTGGGTGATCCCGCAATGCACAGATTAGCATCCCGTCCCATCTACAATGGAATTTGATCCTCACGTTCACCATCAATCCAGCGGTCGACCGGACGGTCCTGGTAGACCACCTCGTGTTCGAAGATCGGGCGTACATTCTGTCGCGGTCAGAAGCAGTGGGCGGCCGCGGCATCAATGCTTCTCGCGTCCTTCACGCCTTTGGCGCCAAGACCGCCGCGATCCTAACCGCGGGCGGTGAGACCGGAGCCAAGATTGAGGAACTGCTGCAACTGGATGGTTTTCCCAGCGAAGTGGTGAAGATCGCGAAGGAGAGCCGCTGCAATCTGACGATTTCGGATAAGCAGGGGCTCACGGTGAAGCTGAACGAATTCGGGCCTTCTATCGATGCCTCCGAACTCGCGGCGTTGAAGCGCACGGTAGAATCGAAAATCAAGAAGGCGCGATGGCTGATGATCTGCGGCAGCATTCCGCCCGGCGTGCCCTCGCATTTCTATTGCGAGTTGATCAACATCGCGCGGCAGCACAACGTGCAAACGCTGCTCGATACCGACGGCGATGCTTTGGTGCACGGGTTGGAGGGCCATCCGACGGTGGTGACTCCGAACCAGCAGGAGGCCGAGCGGTTGTTGAATCGTGCCCTGTTGACTCGCAGCCAGTTCATTGATGCCGTGCAGCGCATCAAGGCGATGGGACCGGAGTGGGTGATCCTGTCGTTGGGCAGCCGCGGCGTCGTCGCGAGCGATGGGAAGGATCTGTGGGAGGCGCTGCCGCCGCGCGTGGATGCGCTATGCCCGATCGGCGCCGGAGACGCTCTGGCCGCGGCCTTCGTATGGGCGATCGAGCGCAAGCGCCCGTTTGCCGACGCGTTGCGATGGGGCGTTGCGGCGGGGACGGCGTCGGCGGCGATGCCGGGAATCGCATTCGCCAGCCTGGCGCAGGTGAAGGAGACCTATCGCAACGTGGAAGTGCGGCCGGGCCGGTAGTACTACTGGGTCACAAAATGTGGGGCGGTCTATCCAGGCCGCAGCCGCCTTTTTAGGCGGCCATCCGATCCGGACAGCCGGCCGGCCCCGGTCGTCCGAGAAAACCTTCTTTCGACGGGCACGACTTTATGGATGTGCTACCACCAAGGGCGGCTCCCCCATTGGGACGCGTCGTCGCGAGTGAAATCGCGGCCGGCCAGAAGCGGAATGCCGAGCACCTGCAGCTCGGTCGCTTCGACGGGCGCGCAGTTCAGCCGCGCCGGCCGCTCGGACGTGAGGTCGCACGCCCGCACCATGAATGCTCGTCTCGCCACTCGTAGTAATCGGCGCCGAGCATGAACTCGCCGTCGTCGACAATCGGCGCGGAGATGCCGAACGACACCAGCCGGCCGGCATCGGCGTACGGCAGCGGGCGGAACAGGATGTGATCCACCACGCTGAATACAGCCGTCGCGGCCCCGGTGCCGACGGCAATTGCCAGCAGGGCAGTCACGGTGAAGGCAGGCGCGCGCCGCAGGCCGCGTAGAGCGTATCGAAGGTCCTGAACGAATCCATCCCAGGCGGCGCGCGGCCTTAGACACCGCGGGCCTGCGCCCGGTTCCGTCGGCGCTGAGCAGCCCGCCAACCTGAAGCTCAGAGCGAGGACCATCGGGAGGCGGGGCAGCATCATGCGAGCGCCGACGTGATCAACACCGGCGGCAGGGCCGGCGACGAGGTAGTGCAGCTTTACCTCAACGACGAGATCAGCTCCGTGACCCGGCCGGTGAAAGAGCTGAAGGGATTTCAGAAAATCTCGCTCGCGCCCGGCGAGAAGAAAACCGTCCGCTTCCCGCTGACGCCGGACGAACTCGGTTTCTATGACCAGCAGTTGGTGCGCCGCGTGGAGCCCGGCATGTTTCATGTGATGGTGGGCAGTTCTTCTGACCGGATTCTCTTGCAGTGCAGTTTCGAAGTGCAATGATGCAGCGCAGAAGGTGTGGAGTACGCGGCCGGTCCTTTACTGGACGTGCACCGAAATTTTCTTCCGGGTGACCCACCTTCGTGGTTCCAGGAATGGGAACGATAAACTGCTTGCGCGCGAGCAGCCAAGCTAGCGCGGTCATCGCATCGCTCGTGAAGCGGGGCATAGTCGAGCGCAGATCCGTCTTGGCGAAACTGGCCGTCGCGGGCAATTTGCCTGTCAGGTAGCCCTTGCCAAGCGGCCCCCACGAAACAAAGCCGATTCCCAACTCTTCGCGGGTTGGAATCACCTCGGGCTCAGGATCGCGCGTCCAAATGGAGTACTCGTCCTGCAGCGCCGTCACAGGCTGCTCGGCGTGAGCGCGGCGAATTGTGGCGCCGCCAGCCTCCGAGAGTCCGAAGTGTCGATCCTTCCCCTCTTTGATCAACTGCTTCACGGTGCCGGCCACATCCTCGATTGGGACTCTCGAGCCTGCTGAGCTCAACCGAGAGCGCCCCGATGTTCTCCTCCAGGCGATGTAGCTTAGTCGTCCCTGGAATCGGTCAGCCGGGAAGAAATCGAGGTAGCTGAAGCGCCGTCCGACGGTCCAGGCATAACGACCGGCGAGACCACGGAGGAGTTTCTGGACGCATGCTGCAGGCTCATGGACCTGCTGAATAACCAGAAGGACATCCTCTTTCTCAGTGGTCTGATCGAACGGGAAATCATCTATCGAGTACTCCGCGGACCCGAGGGCGCCCGTCTTCGTGCGATTGCCACGCTCGGAGACCAAAGCCATCGGACCGCAAGAGAGATCGCCTGGATCAGGGCGAATTACGCGAAACCGTTACGGGTGGAAGATCTCGCAGATATGGCAAGCATGGGAGTATCAACTCTGCACCACCACTTCCGGGCTCTGACCGCGTTGAGTCCCCTTCCGTATCACAAGCAGATTCGGCTGCAGCTGATTCATTCGAATCGGAACAAGTGCACTTTGAGTAGGCCGATTCTTGCAGCAGGGAGCGCAGGCTGAAAAACCTCATCGCCGTTGATCCGGCGGCCCCGCACCCATTTGCCGTTCTCATAGCGGCCCTCGTCCTTAGCCGAGATGGCGACGCGGGGAAGCCCTGGCGAATCCACTGCAAAAACGGGATCTCCGTTGGCTCCGATGAAGAGGAATTCGTCGGGTGCGGTGTTCACGACAAGAGCGAACGGCCGCAAGTCGTTCTGCATCGCTCGAGATGCCGCGGTAACATTGCCCGGAAGTTCCTGCGCGGTGGCTGCGGCAGGAGCACCCATCACCCGGCTCTTAGCCAGGGTAATTTTGTAGCCGCCCAACGAGACCGAATCCGACTTCTCCCCATCGATCGCGAGAATGCCCGCGACTCTGCCCGCCGCCTGCCACTCGGCCAATTGCGGGAGCATCCCCGAAAGGGCTTTGTAGGCTTGGGCCACCTGACCTTCGGGATTGAGGTTCTCGATGCCGAATGGCGACCATCCCCACGCTGCATGATGGCCGAGGGCCCAGAAGAGGTTACCCACCTGGTCGCGGGCCTCGGGGATGAACAGCGGGTTGCCGGACCTGGCGTAGAGGGCGCACGTGCCCTTAAAGTCCGGTACGTAAATATCCGGGGCGATCACGTCGATTGCCGGCGCGGCCGCGCGGTAGATGTCGATGACGCGCGCGACCGGGCCACCACTCGGATATTTGCCGGGGACATCCTGACCGGGTTGCGGGCCAAGCCAGGCGTTTGCGTACATGGGAATGTCCAACTCGGCCTTCCCTGCCTTCGCTACCTCGCCGATAAAGCGGCCGATGTGATACGCCATGAACACTTCATTAGCCCACACGTCGTTTCCGAAGACCTCGGCCCAAGTGCCACTTGTTTTGTAGCCGTTCCTTCCCCAGACCTCCTGCATCTCGGGCAGAAGTGCGGACTTGTTCTTCACGAGATAGTCCATCAAAGCGGCGGGCACGGACTTTGACCATGCGGCTTCGGCGAGAGCGGATCGGTCACGGCTGTCGCCAAGGCTGCCCGCCTCGTTCTCCACCTGCATCATGATGACTGTATGTTGTGGATCAACCTGCTTGATGTGGCGCATCAGCGCGCGAAAGGCTTTGGCATCTGCTCTAAGCGCGTCGTCTGACAACGGAGTGATCGGTCCGCTGCCTTGTTGTTCCATGAAGATGGCGAGGGCTGTGGACATTCCACCCTTTGGGTCGATCTTCAAGACCATGGGCGGGAATCGCTTCCGGTCTGCCTTCACCCAGCCGGGCACATAACTCGAGCCTGCGTTCTTCCACGTAGCGAACCAGATCAGAACCAGCTTCATGTTCTGCCGGCGCGCACTCGTAATCTGGGCGTCGACAAGAGAGAAATCGAACCGCCCCTCCTCCGGTTCGAGCAATTCCCAACTGACGGTGCCGATTACCGTGTTCAGGTGCATCGCCGCAAGTTTGTCCCAGAGGGGCTTCATGTACTCGATGCTGGATGCGCTCGAATTATGAAGTTCACCGGCAAACATGATGAACGGCTTGTCGTTGACAAATAGTTGCTTGGCTGCACCGTTCTGACGGATGTGGGGCAACGGAGCCTGTTGGGCCAGGCAAGTGCCCATCGCCAACGCGATCGGGACGACGAGGCTCGCGAATCGGATAAGTGCGCCGTTGCCCCGAATGCTGCTGGCTGGTGTTCGATCAGAATAAGTCGTCAACGCGGCCTCTCCTGCGGTGTTGACCGCTCCCGTCCGCCGGTTGCGAACGGGCGACGCTTTCTGCAGAACGCCGTTTCCATTGCCCCGAGTAGCCGGTCTACGGTAGCCGGGACGTCCGCCTTGCCGTGCTCGAAGCTCCAACGGACCGACATACCCGCGAGTTGGAGAGTCAGCCCCGCCAGGACGCCGGCAGTTAGATCCTCATCGATACCCCCAGACAACCGCCTGCCAAAAGCTCTCGCAATCAGGCCTTGGACTTCTAAAAGGCGTGACATCTCGGAGGCTGCCGCGGCTGGGCTCACCCTCAAAATCTCGAAGACCTTTCGAGTACGAGGTTGTGTGACGGCCTCCCGCACGACGTTGAGAACCGCTTCCCGAAAGACTTCGTTCAGTTGATAGCTGTCCGGGCAGGCCTCAATGGCGGCGATCAATTGATCACCAAAGCTGACCAGTGCATAAGCCATCAAGTCGCCCTTTGATGCGAAGTACCGGAAGAAGGATCGCGGCGAAATGCCTGCCGCCTGCGCGATGTCGTCAACCGTCGTCTCGTCGAAACTTTTTTCCGCGAAGAGGTTCGTCGCAACCTCCCAGATTGCGCCCCTCACCGCGTGCTGCTTCCGCGCTTTCAGGTTGGAGATCGCGAGGAGTCCGTCCTGCACTGCCTCGATAGTGTCGATAGGAGTTGGCATGCGTCATAGGCAGAATAGCATAAATGGCCCATTCCGCCCAATACGGCATCGTCTGTTGATAATGGCACAACGTGCCAACTATATTCTCGCCGCGGAACGAACATTTCTCATCCACTGCCGGACGCACGGGACATGTACGCTGGAGACTTCGTGGGCCACCAGACCGTCAGCACCCTTGCTCCGAAATCGCTGCAATGCAACAGTAGTTCCAACGTGCCTCTCACGTAAGAAACTCTGCAGGTGAGGGCGCAGACCAGTCAAGGCATTTCATGGTAAAACAGCTCGCGGACAGCGAAGCGCAAAGCGCCAACCCGATGGAGCGCAGGCGCGGAAACGCCAAATAGTGCTCTAATCGTGCCCGGGAAGGTGGTGACGCTCGTAACTCTTTGAGAAGTTGGAGCGGGAGACGGGACTCGAACCCGCGACGTCCAGCTTGGGAAATTAATTGGCGTTTGAAAACTAAAGACTTATGCGTCCAAGGCGTTGATTCTTGGCAACGTAACTCACTGATTCCTCGTGTCCGTCTGTCGCCGCCGTCCTTAATGGAGTAAATGGAGTAACGGCGGACCCGCGCGTTTTGACTTGGGAAACTCCCAAGTGCCCCTCGAATCCAGTCCACGAAACTATGGGTCCCCTGGCGTGAGTCCGGTCTTCGGCGAAGCAACGGTGGCTCCGCCCGTTTTGACTGGGGAAATTCCCCAGTGCCATTCGAAGCCCTTTCCACCAACTACAGATCCTCCGGCGTCAGTCCGGTCTTCTTGGCCAGGACCTTCATCGCCGTGGGGCCGAGCGTGACCCTTTCGTGATAGGCGAACAACACGTCCGGCCAACCCGGCCGCACTAGGATGCGGTGCGACGTGCCGCCCTGACGCTTGATGGTCCAACCGATGCGGAACAACGCGGCCAGCGCCTGCTTCGCCTTCGTAGAGGGCCAGTTCTGGGATGGATTCTTAGGCGGCAATGAAGGAGACGTTCATCGGGCCCGGCAAGGTTTCGCCATGCTCCAGCCGATCAGCGATCAATCGCAATGCCAGCGCCTGCACGGCCGCCGTCGCCTGCTTCCGGGTCCGTCCGTATGCCGTCACGCCCGGTAGCGCCGCAATGTCGGCCAGCCAGCGGCCATCCTCTTCGCGGAAATACTCGATGGCGAGCGAGAAGCCGGTTGGAGACTTCGCCATGAATCCATCATGCCACCGATTGGGTGAGTCCAGAAAGGTACCCGACCGAGAAGTATCAGATCCTCGGGCAGCCTTCCTCGATGGCTCGCGGCACTGCATAGGGCCGCCTGCCGCTATTCTCCGTGGCACCCTCGATAAGAACCCTGCCGCGGGGAGGCGATTTGCGGAACCAGGGACGAATTCACGACGCGAGCGCGTGCTGCTTGCCATCCTCGGTTCGGACAATCCCGAGGTAAGTCAATATGCCCCTCGTGAAATCAAGCAGCGTTTCGTTCACGGCGGAATCGCTGTCTTCGGCTACTGCCGCGGTGGGCGGCATGACACCGAGAGTACCATTGATATTCTCGTTCTGCGGTCGGTTGGGCCCCAGATCTGTCCACTCCACAGCTTCGTCCCATGGGGCAATACTCCCCTCGCTGGCCGAAACTTTTTTTGGAACATCGATGATGATTTCGGCCTGCTGCAGCTTCTTGTTCACCCGCGCCAGTTCGGCCTTCAGCTTGGAGTTCTCCTCGGCCAAAGGGTTGCGGGTCGGCTTGCAGCCGCGCCTTTTGGACAACGCTCCGAGAGCGCCCGTTTCGCGCAGTCGCCGCCACTCTACCAGGTGGGACGAGTACAGCCCCTCGCGCCGCAACAGGGCTCCGATTGCGCCTGGCTCGGTAGCGTGGTCGGCCTCCTCGACAATGTCCAGCTTGTACTCGGCGGTGAAAGTGCGACGTTGTGCCTTGGCCAGGACTTCAGGATCGGGGGCCGGTGGCCCAGCGGCTCGCCTCGAGTTGGTAGCCTCTGCGCTACGGGAGGGCTCGCTCCGCTCGCCCTCCCTCCGCTCCGGCGCTGCCAACTCGATCATGCGGGAATCTCCATTGAGCTTCAAATCGGCGACCATGATGTCTCATCTCGCCGCCCCCTGAAAGGTCAATAATTGCGGGCGGGGTAGGTGTCTCACTCATGTTGGCACAGAGGGGAGTCCGCTTCTAAATCGACAGCAGGGATTCTGAAGACCGTCTGATCAGTGCGGTTAGTCCTTAGGTCGACTGACCACGGCGCGCGGCCCGCCTGCTGAGCGCGCATTTCCGTCCGAAAGGGGCCGTAAACCTCGCTTCCCCATCGCACCAAGACCAACGGTGTGGGTGGGTGGTCCATGATCAGCACGGATTCAACATTGACCAAATCTCGCGGCTCCCTTACTTGAGAGTGTTCAACGGTGAGGATCTCGATCAATTCAGATGACTGGACCACTTCGGCCGAATCTGGCGCGAGTTGGTACTCCAGTCGCTGGGGATTGACGGCTTGTTCCAGTTTGCCGGCAATCAGTCGCCCGGGGTCGGCAAATCTTAGAGCATGCTGGCGTACCATCCAGAACACCAGCCCATAGTGCCTGAAATCAGCCTGATCGAGCACCTGCCCATCGGTCGTCAACAGTGGCACCAGGGTTGCGAAACTGTTCGCGAAGCCGGATTCACCGACATGCTCAAACGGCTGTTGAGCAACAGCCAGAAACACCTTCTTGCCCAAGTGCTCCATAGGTTCGGCACAATTATCCCACGAATCGCCGTAAGCCATTCTTCCAGAAAGGATTCTGAACTGTATCGAGAGAAGGGAAGCGAATCAAGGCAGGGCCTATAGCGGTGCCGGCGCTTTCGGTTTGCTGGATAATCAGAAGCATGGGAGCCGAACCCTCGCGGGTAATGAATGATGCGGTGGTCCGCCGTTTGGCGGGCGCGCAGTTTTACCAGCGGGGACTGGACTATTTTTCCCACGGCCATGTGGAATCGCTCGAAGACGATGACAACGGCGTCCGCGCGGTCGTGCGCGGAAACCACGACTACTGCGTGACTCTGACATCCGACGACGGCGTGCTCGACTATTCCTGCGACTGTCCCGTGGGCAGCGATGGCGCTTTCTGTAAGCACTGCGTCGCGGCGGCACTGGCATGGCTGAACCGGGGGACGGTCCCTGCGAAGTCGACGGCGGGCCGCAAAGCGAAAGAGCTCACGCTGTCCGACGCCGGGAAGATGCTCCAGGCCGAGGACAAAGAGACCCTGGTGAAGATGGTGGTCGATTGGGCGAAGGACGATGATCGCCTGCACGAACGGCTCATCCTGTATGCGGCCCGCCGCTCGGGGCCCGATACCGGCGCTGCCGCTGTTCGGCGGGCATTCGAGCGAGCTGTGCAAGTTCACGACTTCGTGCATTACCGCGAGGCCGGCGGCTGGGCGCGCGGCGTCGATGATGCCATCGATTCCATCGAGCAGTCGCTGAACGACGGCCAGGCCGCCGCCGTGATCGGGTTGTGCGAGTCGGCCCTGCAATCTCTGTTGGGCGCCATCCAGGCGGTAGACGATTCCGATGGCCACTTCGGCGCGCTTCGGGACCGGCTCCAGAGCATTCACCATCGGGCGTGCCAGGAGGTCAGGCCCGATCCCGCGGAATTGGCCAGGCGGCTCTTCCGGTGGGAGCTGAACAGCGACTTCGACGTCTTCTACGGAGCCGCGGCGCAGTACGCGAAGATCCTCGGAGGCAAGGGCTTGAAGGTCTACCGGGAACTCGCCGAGGCTGAGTGGGCGAAGGTGCCCGCTCGCACCGCCAAGCATGAGCGGTCCGAGTTTGGCCAGCACTTCCGCATCACGCACATCATGGAATCACTGGCGCAGGCGTCGGGCGATATCGAAGAACTCGTGGCGGTTATGAGCCGGGACCTGTCCAGCGCGTACAGCTACTGGAAGATCGCCGAGGTCTACCGCGAAGCCGCGCAACACGACAGCGCACTGGTCTGGGCCGAAAAGGGGCTGAAGGCGTTCCCTGAACGCACGGATGCCCGGCTTCGTGAATTCGCCGCCGAAGAGTATCACCGGCGCCGCCGTCACGGTGACGCAATGAAGCTGATGTGGGCCGAGTTTTCGGAACGGCCGTTCCTGGAGGCCTACGAGACGCTGGAGAAGCACGCGAAGAAAGCGGGCGCATGGCCGGAATGGCGGGAGCGCGCGCTGGCCGAGATCCGGTTGCGCATCGCGAAGGCGCAGGAGAAGGCGCGCGGCCAGACACGGCCCCGCTGGATGCAAGCCGACGACAATCATTCCGTCCTGGTGGAGATCTTCCTGTACGAAGGCAGAGACGAAGATGCATGGCGCGAAGCTGGCGTTGGAGGATGCTCGGACAGCCTGTGGCTCCGGCTTGCCGCAAAGCGCGAGAAGGAACATCCCGAAGACGCCGCGCCCATCTATTTGAAATACGCCGAGGCCGGTGTCGCCGCCACCAGCAACGGGCGTTACGAGGATCCGGTCAGCCTGCTCGCGAAGGCGGCGGCCGTCATGAAGCGCATGGACCGCAGCGCCGAGTTTGTGCGCCACCTGGAAGCGCTTCGCGCGAAATACAAGATCAAGCGCAATTTCATCAAACTGGTTGAACAGAAACGGAAATCGCTGTACCTCGGGTAGCTACGCCGTCAACAGCAGCGTGGGCAGCGACAGCACCCACTTCGCCAATTTGTGAATCAGATTCTCGTAGGGCATCCCGCGCGCCGCCGCCTGCCCACGTAGTTTCTCTTCCAGTAACTCCCGGTCGAGATGGAATTGGTGTGCGAGAAACTGCTCGGGCGTGAGCACGTCGATCTTGTACGGCTCGACGGACTCCGCGGGTAAGTGCTTCACGTTTTCCGTGAGGATGGCGTGCGCGCCGGCGCGGACGGCGGCCGCCAACACGTGGCGGTCCTTCTCGTCGTTGGTCATTGATGCAACCAAACTGGCATAGCCGGTGACGCAGGCGTCCTCAAACGCGCACTGCATGGCGGTGATCCGCCGCTCCGCCTGGGCTTCGCTATACTCCATTTTGCGCAGGACGCGGCGCAGTTCGTCGAGGATGCTGGCGCTCCACCGTGGCATGTAGAACGCCGGATCCTCGGCCAGCCGCAACAGCGTGTCGCACAGCGGCATCGGAGCCAAGACGCAGGTATCCAGGACGATGACGAATGCGTTAGTCTGCGTGATCATCAGACGGTTCCCGGTCGTAGAGGCCGTCCTCGGCTTCCGCGGGTCAGGTCGTCCAGAATCCGGCGCCGCTTGCCGTCGCGTTGCATCTTGTACGCCAGCACGTCCCGCACGTAGACGCGCCGATGCGTGCCCACCATGTGAAAAGGAATCTCGTCCTTCTCCAGTTGGCCAATCAGAAACTGTCGCGACACGCCGAGCATGCGGGCCGCCTCCACCGTGGTCAGTTGAGCGTCGTTTTGCACGATGGCTACCGACTGGCCCTCGCAGAGGTCTGCGATCAGCTTCACCAGGAACTCGTACAGCGAGACCGGCAGGCTCTGCGTTCTGCCGTCGGGCCCGACCAGTTTGGCGCGGCTGCGCTGGATCTTCTGATAGAGTTCCAGGACCTGCCGGTGATCGCTCTCCGACAAGGCGATGGGCGCTTGTATCTGCTCTTTGTGGGGCATGGTTCCCTCTAATACGATAGACGCAACATATGCCACAGATGCTACAAGTGGCACAACCAGTATATCGGAGATTCGACCCTCCCACGATAGGAGGTCTCCGCCTCCCGTCAATTCCCTCCCGGGCAAGATGTTGAAAGTGCGATGGATGTGTCCATTGACAATTGAATGAGGAAACTCTATCATTTTGACTAGACCCTCGACGACCTGGGGAGCCCCACTGGATCCGGCCACTCTTCCGGAGCATTGGAGCGCGAGAGCGCGTATGACAATGCCCGACTGCCAAATCCCAAAGCATCTCGACGTCGATTCGCGGAGCCGCATCGAAGTTGTCTATCCTGGCGGCAGCTTGGCGTTCACTGTCGAACCCGCCGCAATCCGACTGCTATGCCGGCATCACATGGTGAACGGCGAACTGAACAGGCGCGACTATTTGAAATATGTGCGGCTGCTGGTTTCAGTCCGTGCCGCACGACGCGTGCAGCAGGCCGCCGAGATTCCGCAGCAGTCGAACGTGATTACGCGGAAGCGCCAGGGAAGCGGCGCAAAACGGTGGGTCCAGAGGCTTGACCGGGCCCAAACTGGCCGGCTCGGCTCGCACGAGACGCTGTTCGTCGCGCGGTGACAGGAGGCGCACATGGCTGATCACAACGCCAAACCAACCTTTAAGCTTGACGAAGATTTCTTCCGGGAACCGCGATTCCGCCCGCCTCAGGTACTGCGGATCTGCCGGGTTGACCGGGACAATCTCCTGGACTGGCACCGGCGCGAAGTGATCCCGGACGCGAGGGCCGGAGCCAGAGGCCGGGGCCACCGGCGCCTGTACTCCGTGCGCGACGCCATCTACATCAATACGGTTAGAATTCTGGCCGAAACGGATGCGCCCCTCCAGCAGGCTTCCCTGTTGGCGTCGGACATGGTCGATGCCGTGACGGAGACGTTTTGCCTCCAGTGGAAGACCGGCAGGGACTTCAGCGAACTTCCGGATTGCTCCGTCGTTCTGTACCGCATGGACGGGATGTGGCACCACCACTGGTTCGACATCAAAGGCGGTGAGTTGATTCCTGAGGGCGGCCTCCAACGGTGGATGCGCGAGCGGTACATCGAGTCGTCGGTGGTGCTGGACATCAACTCCATCGTCTTCACACTCTTTGATCGGATTCTGACTGAGGTGGGGATTCTCCCGCCCGCGCAACAGTAGAACGTAATCCAGAACAACCCAACAGGCCCGCCCGGCGTAGCGACGCTGGCGGGCCATATTTTTGTGAGGTCGAATCCATGAACCGTGGAAGCACCATGCGCGGGGTGATCGGAGAAAAGCAGTGAGCATCTCGGCCCAGTCGTGTGGTGATTTCTCCCCGTCGGAAGTGTCCGTCTACTATGCGGCTCGTGCGCCGAAGGTGCGCCAGTGCGGTCACGAATGGCGCGGCCCATGTCCCATCCACGCGGGCACGAACGACAACTTCGCCGTGAACGCCGGCACGGGCATGTGGTACTGCCACAGCCAGTGCGGTCGGGGTGGGTCGATGTTCGATTTGGAGATGGCGCTCACGAACACGGAGTTCCCGACGGCGGCGAACGAAACACGCCGTATTGTTGGTCGGCCGGCGCTCCGCCAAGTGGACAGGGAACCGGAAATGAAGTGGGGTCTGCCGGGATGGTCGCATAACTACCTGGGCCAACAAATCGAAGCGGTCGAGCAGAAACAGAGTTGGAAACATACGGCGGTCTATCCTTACTTTGATGCCGACGGCGGCCTGTCGTACGTGAAGGTCCGCTTCATCGATAAGCAGAACGACAAGACCTTCCGGCAGTTCGGCCCCACTTCGAAACTGGGGTGGAAGTCCCGCAAGCAGGCAGGCAAAAAGCCGATCCTCTACCGCTTGAACGCACTCGTCGCCGCCACCGAGATCTTCATCGTGAATGGCGAGAAGGCCGCCGACCGCGGCACCGGCGAACTGGGCATCGCCACCACGTGCATGCCGGATGGCGAAGGAAAGTGGCTGGGCCAGTACTCCAAGGCGCTCATCGGTAAGATCGTCCGCATCGTAATCGACCGCGACGAGAAGGGCGAACTGCACGGCAAGGTCGTTTCCGAAGCCCTTGCGCCCCATGCGGCCGAAGTGAAAATCGTCCGGCTGCCAGGACTTCCGCCGAAGGGCGATCTGTGGGACTGGATCGAGGCCGGCGGCACGCGCGAGCAACTCAACCAAATCGTCGCCAACGCGCCGGTGGTTGAGCCGGCGTAACCGCCACACCGGAGTCACCGGCGCAGCACGGGCCGCCTCTGGCCACGGAGCGCGGCGTTCTCAAGCAACTCCGCAACGACACCGGCAATGCCGACCGCCTGATCCTGAAATTTGGCGACCGCCTTCGCTATTGCCCGGCATTTCGCAAGTGGCTCGTATGGGACGGCCGCCGCTGGGCCGTCGATGGCCGGGGCGCCGCCCGCCGCATGGCGAAGAAAACCATGCTGGAGTACCTTGAGCACGCCGTGGATGCCGCCGACAGAGACCACCAGGCGTTCGCGTACGGCTCTCTGGATGCCCGGCGCATCAGCAACATGCTCACCATGGCTGAATGCGAGGTGGTGATCACGCCAGACCAACTCGACACGTATCCGTTTCTGCTCAACTTCATGAACGGCACTCTCGACCTCGAATCCGGCGAGTTGCTGCCGCACGATCCCGAGCGCTTCATCACGAAGCTGGTGCACTACGACTACAATCCCGGTGCCGGCTGTCCGCTGTTCCTCAGCTTCATCGCCCGAATCATGGGCAACCACGCGGACGCCTCCGAACCGGAACTAGACCGGGCCGAGCGCATGGTCGAATACCTCCAACGCACCCTCGGCTACTCTCTCACCGCCACTACGGAGGAGAAGGCCGTGATCGTGCCGTTCGGCTCCGGCAACAATGGCAAGACCACGCTGTTGGCGACCTTCCTGCACCTGCTCGAAGAATACTCCGTGTTGCTCCAGGCGGACACGTTGATGGTGCGCCAGGAAAGCAACAACACCTAGGCAGACCTGGCCGACCTGCGAGGCGCCCGCTTCGTGATGACGTCGGAGACCGAAGAAGGCCAGCGACTCTCACAGAGTAAGTTGAAGCGCATCACGCAGGGAATGGGCAAGATCAAGGCCGTACGCAAAGTACGAGAATCCTATCGAGTTTTGGGAGTCGCACAAACTGTGGCTGGACACCAACAGCAAGCCCACCATCCGCGCTGCCGATGATCAGGCCACCTTCAACCGGCTACATCCCATCCCGTTCACCGTAACCATCCCTGCCGCGCGGGACGCACGATCCAGATGGAGGCAGAGGTTCGCGCCATTGAGTAGGCCATCACGCTCGTTCGCCTGCGCCGTGTAGCTGCCATCCGGAAACGGCGTGAGATCGAGGCCCGCGAGTTGCGCGCCGCCGCGCAGGCCAGGCGCGCGGACGCCGACGGCATCCTGCAGCGATGCGAACCGCATTT
>JBBQGE010000058.1:0-38349 GCA_038322675.1 Bryobacterales bacterium | reverse complement strand
TCCAATTTCGGCTGACTCTCCACAGTCCCGTACTGCGCCAAGTCCTGAGCGAACCGAAGCAGTAACTTCCGTCCCAGATCCGTGTGAGCAATCTCGCGTCCGCGGAATTGCACCACCGCCTTCACACGATTCCCTTCCTGCAGGAACCGGATCGCGTGATTTTTCTTGAAGTCGTAGTCGTGATCGTCGGTATTCGGACGGAACTTAAGTTCCTTCACCTGGATAACGTGCTGCTTCTTCTTGGCTTCGTGTTGCTTCTTCTTGTTCTCGTATTGCCACTGGCCGTAGTCCATCGCTTTTGCAACGGGCGGTTCGGCGGTCGGGGCAATGAGGATCAGGTCGAGACCCAATTCCTGCGCACGGCGAACGGCCGCGGGAGTCGGCATCACTTCGACGGAGCCGTCTGGAAACACAGCCCGGACTTCACGCGCGCGAATCGCTTCATTTACATTTTCGCGAATTCGGGGCCGGCGGGGGGGATAACCTCTGTGTGGAATCATCGAGAAGTTAAGGTACCAGCGAGGGGTAAATAAAGAGGCGAATAGCCAGCTAACATAGCCTCAGTGTAAACGGAGTGGGCGCGGTTGTCCATAGAGTCTTTCAGGTAGACTCCGAGCAGCCGGTCCTACGGCGAACCGCGTTCAGTCGCAACACACCACAGTTAACCGTTCGTCTTCTCCTTGGAAAACCATTCTGCCCAAACTAGAGTCCTGGAAAACCCGCCAGATTCAGGTTAGCAGAGTCGCAACACTCGACGCCCCTCGACACGCCATTGCCCCGACAACACCAGCGCGATCGACTCCGTATAAATCCGATGTTCCTCGGCCAAAATGCACGCCGAGAGCGTCTCCGCCGTATCGTCATCCCGCACCGGAACCACGGCCTGCGCCACAATCGGCCCGGCATCCAACTGCTCGTCGACAAAATGCACCGTGCAGCCACTATATTTCACGCCGTGCTCGAGTGCCTGGTGCTGCGCGTCGAGTCCCGGAAACGCGGGCAGCAGCGACGGATGAATATTCAGGATTCGCATCGGAAATTCGCGGATAAAGTAACCGCTCAGCAGGCGCATGAATCCGGCGAGACAAACCAGATCCACCGCGTGCTGCTGCAATACCGCAACCACCGCCCGGTCGTACTCCTGCCGGTCAATACCTTTCGACGGCAAGCACACTGCCGTCAATCCCAACTCCCGCGCTCGTTCGAGTCCCCGCGCTTCCGGCCGGTTCGATACCACCACCGCGATCTCCGCTTCCAGTCTCCCAGCCCGGATCGATTCGGCGATCGCGTCGAAATTCGAGCCCCGCCCCGAAAGCAGAATCCCGAGCCGCTTCATTGGTAAACCACGCGCGGGCCGCGCCGCGGTGTTTCGATCACTTCGCCGATTTCGTAGAACTGCTCGCCCATTCGAGTCAGCACTTTCGAAGCCTTATCAAAACTCCGCCGCCCGACCACCAGAATCATGCCGATGCCCAGATTGAAAGTGCGCCGGTAATCGTCTTCCGGAATATCGCCGATTTTCCGCAACAGCTCGAAAATCGGCAGCACCGGCCAGCGATCCGGATGCACTCGCGCCGCCAGGCCCTTCGGAAGAATGCGCGGCGTATTCTCCGTAATTCCGCCGCCCGTGATATGCGCGGCGCCTTTCAGAATCCCCGTTCCGTGCAGCTTCGCGATCGGCTTGAGATAACTCCGGTGTAACTTGAGTAACTCGTCCGCCACCGTCCCCTGCAATCCCGGCAGGCTGGCGCCCACATCATGACCCGCGACTTCGAATAACAGCTTGCGCGCCAGCGAATATCCATTGGTGTGCAAGCCGCTCGATGGCAATCCGATGAGCCGGTCGCCAACGCGAATGCGCTCGCCAGTGATCATGCTGCGCCGCTCCACTGCCCCGACGATGAATCCCGCCAGATCATACTCGCCCGCCGCATACATCCCCGGCATCTCCGCCGTCTCGCCGCCGATCAGCGCACACCCGTTCTTCTCGCAACCCCGCGCGATTCCTTCCACCACTTTCGAAGCAACCGCCGCATCCAGTTTCCCCACCGCGAAGTAATCCAGAAAGAACAGCGGCGATGCGCCCTGCACCGCGATATCGTTGACGCAGTGATTCACCAGGTCCTCGCCGATGGTGTCGTGGCGGCCTGTCAGAAACGCCAACTTCAGCTTCGTGCCCACTCCATCCGCCGAACTCACCAGAACCGGATTCTTCCAGCCCTTGAGCAGATACCCACCACCGAAACTGCCGATATCGGTGAGTACCGCACTGCTGAAAGTCTTCTTCGCGAGTTTTCGTATGGATCGAACGGCCCGGTCCGCTTCGTCGATGTCCACACCGGCATCCTTGTAGCCGACCGGTTTCTTCTCTGATCGAGGCATTTTTGAGGCTCGGTAACCTGGGCGCTGTTTCTGCGCCTTACAAAAGTTACCTTCCGAACCTCTATAATAGGCGATTCACCATGACCAAGCTCATCAGGGTAGCCCTGATCTGCTCCACTTGTGTCTACGCGCAGGTGCCCGGCAGAATTGTGATTCGAGACGCGCGCATCGTTACCGTCAGCGGTCGGGTTATCGAGAAAGGAACCGTCGTCCACGATGGTCACATCGAAGCCGTCGGAGCGAACGTCATAGTAACCGCCCGACGCCTGGACCATCGACGGTCGGGGTCTGACGGTCTACCCGGGGCTGTTCGACGCGCTCAGTACCATCGGGATTCCGGATGCGGTTCCCCCTCCAACCCAACATCCGGACGCAGCGGAGGCGTTACCAGGGCTCCCACTACGGCCCCTGCGACGCCTCCGCTACCGCGATCCGAAGGTCCTGAGGATCGTCCCGCCACCACCAGTTGGTCGAATGCCGCCGATCTCATCCAGACCACCGATCGCCGCATCGAAAGCTTCCGCGGCGCCGGATTCACACCGCGGCCACCTTCCCCGTCCGCGGCATCTTCGCGGGACAGGGCGCCATCATCGATCTCGCTGGAGAAAAGCCCGGCCAGATGGTGGTGGTGAGTCCCGTCGGCCAGGACGTGGAAACCCCCAGGCGCCGCCGATTACGATTTGGGTCAGGTCCCGTTCCGATCCGCGTACGTTCATCCGTGGCCCTTCTTCCTCGTGCACCTACTCGACAAAGCCGCGCCAGGTGTTTCCCCCGTCATCGCGAAACACGATCACAAACTGAGTCGCGAGTCCCGTGAGTCTGCGGCCCTCCCCGTCCGTGAGCCGGTAGTACACGATGTTGTCGGGACCTGATTCCGCGGTTCCGTTCCACGTATTGCCGCTTTCGTCTCTCAGCTTGACGCAGCCGCCGGAATCGAAGCCCGAAATCCGCCGCTTCGTCTTTTCCTGCTCTAGGACCAGGAAGGCCAGAGATCCATGACTGTACTTGCTGGAGCGCTGGTATATCATCTACCTAACACGATCGACAGCGCCGGTATCACAGCACATAGGACAAATACCTGTCCATGCAGTGTAAGTTCATTTACCCGGTACGATGACGGGTCGTACCACGGCCACCCCGAGCGGCCGCATCTCCTCCTGAAGCCGTTCGAACATGCCGTCGTCTTCAATAGCCCCCACGATCGCGCCGCCCGATCCTGCAAAGTTCGCCGATGCCCCGGCCCGCCGCGCTGCGTGAATCATCTCGAGATTCCCCCTCCCGACATCGTAAATCCGTTCGCGCAAGTCGAAATTTTCATTGATCAGTTCATTCAACCGCGACTTATCGCCGCGCTCCAGCGCCAACTTACCCTCGGCCGCTATGTCACCCCATCGTGACATCGCTGAGACCACGTCCTCATCCCCGCGATTCCAGCGCTCACGAACATTGCTGTGAAATACCTCAGTACCTTCGCTCAGTGACGTCCGGTAAGCCAGGTACAGGTTCGGCAGTAACCCCGGGTCGAGCGGTTGATACTCACCGTAACCCCGGCTTTCCATCAGCTCCCGGCTGAAATCCATGAATACCAGGCCCTCGTAGACTTGAATTACCCGGTCCTGCGGACCTGCTGGAACCCGTAGTTCTTCTGTTTCAGTGTCGAGTACCAACTTGGCCTGCACCGGCAAAGGTATGTCGATACCGTAATACTGGCAGAGTGCGCGCAGAGCCGCGGTGATGATGGAACTCGATCCCCCCATTCCCAGCCGGAGCGGAATTGTCGACTCATACTCGATCGTGAAATTCCGATTCTCCAGTTCGAACCCTTGTTCGCGGCAGTAATCCATGAAACGAACGATAAGAGCCTGAATGATCCGGATTCCGCCGTAGTAACCGCGCCAGCGTGTGGTGGCATATAAATCATCCAGGCTCTCGAACACAGGCATATCGGCCTTTGAGAGCTTGATTTCCAGCCTTGCGCTGGGATACACCAGCACTCTGGCCCGGAAGTTCCTGGCTATGAGCGCGATGGTCTTGCCGTAATAGCCGTCGCTGGGGTTGCCTAGCAATCCGGCGCGTGCATACGCGTAAGTCTCTATCATGTTGTTCGCATCCAGTTTGACAATTGGGTGTTCCTCGCGTCAATGGGCCACTTACGATTGCCGCATACTGGCTATATGCGTGCCGTGTTACAGCGTGTCAAGCAGGCCAGGGTGGAGGTAGATGGGCGGGTAACCGGAGCCATCCAGACCGGGATACTGGTGCTGTTAGGCGTTTCCCGCGGCGATACCGAATCGGATGCCGACTATCTCTTGGACAAGATCGTACATCTGCGAATCTTCCCGGATGAGGCGCAGAAGATGAATCGCAGCATTTTGGATGCAGCCGGAAGCCTGCTGGTTGTTTCGCAGTTTACCCTATATGGCGACACCAGCCGTGGCCGCCGTCCGAGCTTCGCTGCCGCCGCGCCGCCCGGCCACGCACGCCTCTTATATGAGTATTTCCTCGCTCGTGCCCACCAGCAGGGTGTTCCCTGCGAGTCCGGTGTATTTCAGGCCGCTATGTCGGTCCACTTAGAGAATGATGGCCCAGTCACCTTGATTTGCGAGTCGCCCGCAAGAAAATGATTTACTCTTAGTTACTCTCGTGATATAAATCTGAGCTAGGCATGCCACGAACAGCTAAGTCAATCAACGATTCGTCCCTCCTGGAAGCTGCTTTGGAGGGTCTCGAACTGCAGAAGGCACGGTTGGAGGATCAGATCGCCGAAGTTCGCCGCCGGCTAGGGCGCGACGGGCACCGCGCGAAATCCGCACAGCCGGCTCAGAAGGATTCGGCCCCGAAACACGAGACTGCGCGAAAGCCCCTCAGTGCCGCCGCCCGCAAGCGAATTGCCGCTGCTCAAAAGAAGCGCTGGGCCGCTTTTCGGCAGAATTCAGAAGGAAAAACGGCGAAAAGAGAAGGTGGACGAGGTAAAAAGAGCGCCGCCAAAGCCGTCGCCGCCGCGGCGGAATAAACGCGCACGCCTACAAGCGCACGTTCCAGTCGTAACGGGCCACTACTTCGTCTACCGGGCCCTCACAAACAATCCGTCCGGACTCGAAGAAGACCGCGCGCGTAGCCAGGGCGGCCGCGAATGCGATGTCGTGAGTGATCAGCAATTTAGCCTGGGGCAGTTCGTGTAATAGCCGCGCCAGTTCGCGCTCCGCGGGAGGGTCCAGGTACGTTGTGGGCTCGTCCAGAATCAATATCTCAGGCTCCATCGCCAGCACTCCGGCAATGGCGACTCGCCTCTTTTCACCCGCGCTGAGATGATACGGCGCCTTCGCTCGTAAGTGCGCCGCCCCTACTCGCTCGAGTGCTTCCTCCGCCCGGCTGGTAGCCTCGGGCGCAGTCAGGCCCATGTTCAGAGGTCCGAAAACCACGTCCTCCAGTACCGTCGGCATGAACAATTGTTCGTCGGAATCCTGAAAAACAACCCCGATTTTACGGCGGATTTGCGGCAAAGTATCTTTGGAAATCTCAAGGCCGCACACCGTTACGCGTCCTGTCCCGCTTAGTAATCCATTCAGATGAAGGGCAAAGGTCGTCTTACCCGACCCGTTCGCACCCAGTAAGCTGACACACTCACCTGGATACAGCCGGAAAGTAACTCCGTTCAGCGCTTGCGTACCGTCGTCATACCGGAACCGGAGGTCGTCCACTTCAATGAGCGGAGTCATTGAGCGAACCGGATCCCCATGCAAATGGCGGCCGCAAGGGCGCCGAAGCACGCGTCGTTGTAGGTAAACCGCGTCGGGATCGTCGTGGGAAAGTGCCCGGAAAAACCGCGTGCCAACATCGCTCGTTGGATGCCGTCGGCGCGCGCATAGGACCGGAGAAATAGAACGGAGAGCGCAGCGGCCGCACCGCCAAACGTGAGACGATGTCCCTCGCCCGCGCGGCATCGCGCCGCCACACGCATATGTTGCGCCTGCTCCGAGATGACAAACAGATATCGATACAGAAATTGTGCGATCAGTATCACAAACCCTGGCACGCGCATCCACTCCAGTGCTCGAAGTAGCTCGATGAGCGGTGTTGTGGAGATGAGCAGCAGCGCCGTGAAGGCCGATAAGTAACTCCTCCATACCAGCGCCGAGGCTCGCAAAGGATCGCCGGACAACCAACTCGCCAGCGCGAACACCGCTGTGAAGGGCAGGACGAGCGCGGCCCTCCAAACCAGCGCGCCCAGCGGTAATCGCGCTACAAATACAGCCACTAACAAAACTACGGAATAAGCCGCGGCGGAGATGCCATGCGTAGCGGGCGTCGTCGCGATGGCCACAATCATCGCCAGTGCGGCCACTAACTTCGCGCGGGCATCGCGCCGGTGGATGGGACTCTCGCGCCGGCTCCAGCGCTCCACCACCACGTGATGCAACGTCAGGCTCCCTTGCGTTCCGCGCCAACGACGTGACGGCGCCTTGATAATCGTCCGAGCGCCAGCGTCACCCCAAAAATCAGCAGAACGCCGGCCACACCCGCACCGGCCTTCGCCATCCACGAATTCGAAATCCCCTGCAACGAGTAACCGGAGAATGGGGTTTCCACCAGCGATGCGGCGCGCGACGCGATACCGGTTTGCTCGGCGAGTTTCCAGATGCCATCCGGCGATGCCGATGCGAACACCACGCCGAAACTAGCCAGCAGAATCGCCGCAACTCCCACGGCCGCGAACGCGGGCGTTCCGGTGCTCTCATTCGACCGGACCCACGACGGATGCAGACGTTCAATGGCCTCGATGGCGGCCACCGTGATGAGTCCTTCAATAATGGCGCTCGCGGCAAACAGCGCAAGCGATACCAGGATGATGCCCGTACCCATGCGGACGCCGGATAGCAGTAACTCGCTGAGAGCCATCGACGCACTGACGGAGACCGAAAGAAAGGCCCCCGCGAAAATGGCCGCCCGACGGTGCCGCGCAGCGAAGTAGCGGTATGGCAGGTATCCGACGAACACCCCAAACACAGCCATATTCAGCACGTTCGCCCCAAGCGCCAGAATCCCCCCGTCCTGAAAAACCAGCGCCTGAATAGCGAGAATCGCGGTCATCACCATCGCCGCGGGCGCCGGGCCCAGCAGACACGCCAAAAGAGCACCGCCCACCAGATGGCCGCTGGTTCCGAGTCCCACCGGGAAGTTGATCATCTGCGCCGCGAACACGAACGCACCCATCACGCCCAGCAGCGGAATACGCGAATCCTCAATCTCGGTCCGGGCGCGGCGTGCGAGATAACTAATGGCGGGAACAGCGGCGGCGTCCAGGGTGACCCAGACCGGTGGCGTCAGAAATCCGTCCGGAATATGCATGGATGGGAGCTCGGAGCGGCTTCTTTCCCACAGTAGCACGATGGTGAAATTCGTGCCACGCGTCGAACCGCCCGTCACTCTGGATTACGAGCGCCGCACCGGCTTCCGATTGCCATCAACCGCAATCACACCACTCAGAAATAGATTCTCGGCCGACTAAGTGCCAGTATTACAAACATCTGCCGCCAACTCCGCGACTTCTAACCCACCGGCGTTGCACGCACCCTCCGTTACCTTGAAGACGAAATGAGTGACTCCAACCAATCCGCCTTCGACCGCTTGCTCGAAAGCTACAACTCCGAATTCAAACCCGCGACGACCCACGAGCAGTTCCTCGTCGAGCAACTCGCCGGATCCCGCTGGCGCCTCGAACGCGCTCGCACGCTCGAGGCGCTCGCGCTCGATCAGATCGTCACCGGCGATTCTGACGAAACGAACCCAAACACCCGCATCCTGGCTCACCTCGGACCCAATGCTCTAACCATCCTGAGCCGCTGGGCCGCGGCCGCCGAAAAGTCGTACTACCGAGCCCATCGCGAACTCACCCAAGCCCGCGCCGGCGAAAAACGAAACGAAGCCAACGACGCGCAAGTCTGGCTGAAACAGCAACTTGCACCCGTCCCCGAACCCCCTGTACAAAACGAACCCAATCCAGCCACCGCACCTGCCGCGACTCAGCACCCCAAGCGCCTGACCCGCCGCGAACGCCGCCGCCAAAGAACAATGTCCATGGCATGAAACAAATCGGACCCCGGGCGTTCGCCATCCACCTAAACCGGCCGGCACGAAAAGCGCAAGCCGCCAGCAGCCAACACCACTCGTGTCAACAACAGGCGCGCAACCGCCCAGCCGAGTCCCACCACCGGACACCGCCCTCCGTGACTCCAAACCCGCCATGCTTTCCGACATCCGCTTCGGTCTCCGCTCATTGCGGAAGTCCCCGTTGTTCACCAGACGCCATGGCGCTTACTTCGTTCCTGGAGTCGTTCCTGTTCGAAATCAGACCGAACGATCCGGCAACATTTTGCGTTATCTCTGTAATGCTGGCGTCGGTGGCCATGATGGCCGTTATCCTCCCGGCGCGGCGGGCGGCGAGAATCGATTCGCTGGTGGCATTGCGATACGAGTAACCTCGCATCCAACCGGCAGTAAGATAGACAGGAGTTTCTATGCATAAGTGGTTGTTCATCGCGGTAGCTGCGGTACTGCCTTACACGGCACTCGCCGTCGAAGGCGACTTTCATTGGACCGGCAAACTGAATCCCGGCCAAACCCTCGAGATCAAAGGTGTGAACGGCGGCATTCAGGCTGATCTCGCACCAGGCGCCGAAGTACGCGTGGATGCCCGCAAGTCGGCGAAGCGCAGCGACATCAAGACCGTGACCGTGCAGGTGGTTCCGAACTCCAATGGGGTTACTATCTGCTCAGTGTATCCGTCCAGCGACAACCGTCCCAATGAGTGCAAGCCCGGCAGCGAAGGACACATGAGCACTCGCGACAACGACGTCCGGGTGGACTTCACGGTGCACGTGCCGAAGGGTGTGCGATTTGTGCCGAAGACTGTCAACGGCGACCTGGTGCTGACGAACCTGCAGTCCGAGGTTCAGGCCGCGACCGTGAATGGCAAGGTGCGCCTGTCCACCAGCCAAACCGCATCGGCTCATACGGTGAACGGCAGCATCAACGCGTCGATCGGATCTTCGTGGACGGATCGTCTGGAGTTCACCACCGTCAATGGAAGCATCGACATCACCATGCCGGCGGGCATCAATACGGACGTGAAGGCGAGCGTTGTCAACGGCGACATCAGCACCGATTTCCCGCTGACGGTCAGTGGACGCTGGGGACCCAAGAGCATGAATGGCCGTATCGGCACGGGAGGCCCGGCGTTGAAACTGACCACTGTCAACGGCGGCATTGGGCTGCACAGCAGTTCCGGCCGAACTCTTTAACTCGGTCCGGCATTACTGAGGCGGTAAGCTTTGTATACGGACTTACCGCCCATGCTGCATTTCTTTCAGAGCCTTCTGGATTCGCGATTCATGCCCCATGGGCATTGCTTCTTCTGGAAGGCGGATATTTTGTGGATGTCGGTGTTATCCGACAGCCTGATCGCGCTTTCCTACTACATCATTCCAATCGGTCTCGTATATCTGGTCCGCAAGCGCCGCGATCTCGCGTTCTCCTGGATCTTCTATCTGTTCGGGCTCTTTATCCTGTCGTGCGGCACCACGCACGTGATGTCGGTAATCACGCTGTGGGATCCGGTGTACCGGTTGGAGGCGTTCATCAAAGCCATTACAGCCGTGGCATCGCTGCCCACCGCAATTGCGCTAATCTACCTCGTTCCCGCGGCCGTGCGCATCCCAGGTCCCGGCGTCTTGCGAGCCGCCAACGAGGCACTGCAGTCGGAAGTGGCCGAGCGCAAACGCGCCGAAGAGCAGGTTCGGCTTCTCAACGCCGAACTCGAGGCAAGAGTTCGCGAACGCACGGCGGAGTTGCAGGAAACCAGCCGGCGTCTCCGCGCTATCACCGACTCGTCACCGCTCGCCATCTGGGTCTGCGATCTGAACGGGAACATTACCTTTTGGAATCGCGCCGCCGAGAGACTGTATGGGTGGACGCGCGCCGAGACGGTCGGTCGGCCGCTTCCGACCGTAGCGGACGACGAGCGCCCGGAGGTCTTAGCCGGGTATGCCGAGGTTCTGAGAGGCCAGCCAATTATCGGCCGCGAAGCTCAGCGTTTGACCAAGTCGGGCGCAAAGGTCGATGTGAGTTTCAGCGTCGCGGCTCTGGAATCGCCTGCTGGTGCGGCCACCGGCTATCTTGCGGTGGTGAGCGACATCTCCGAGCGCAAGAAAGCCGAGCGCGCGCTTCTCGAAAGCGAGGCTCGGTTCAGAACGATGGCCGATTCCATTCCGCAATTGGCCTGGATGGCTGATAGTAGCGGCTCGCTGTATTGGTACAACCAGCGCTGGTACGACTTCACCGGCACCACGTTCGACGAAATGCAGGGCTGGGGCTGGCTATCGGTGCACGACCCCAGCCATCTTAATCGCGTGGTTGACCGCTATCGCCGTTCGTTGGAAATCGGCGAACCCTGGGAGGATACGTTCCCACTGCGCAGCAAGAATGGCGAGTGGCGGTGGTTCCTTTCCCGCGCGCGTCCGATTCGTGACGAGAACGGCAAGGTGGTCCAGTGGTTCGGAACCAATACGGACATCACGGAGCAGTTGCAGGTGCAGGCGGCCCTTCGCGCGAGCGAAACCCGGCTCCGGCAGTTAGCCGACGCCATGCCGCAGATCGTCTGGGTGGCGAATCCGCAGGGCCAAGTCGAGTACTTCAACCTCCGATGGTTCGATTTCACTGGCCTCGATTCGTCCCAAGTGGATGGGCGCGAATGGCTTTCCATGCTGCATCCCGAGGACTGCGCTGGAGCCGAATCCGGGTGGCGGCACTCGATGGAGACAGGAGAGCCCTTCCAGTGGGCCTGCCGGGCGCGCCGTCATGATGGGGAGCATCGTTGGATGCTGGTCCGAGCGCTGGCCGGCACGGATCCGAATGGCCGCATCAAACACTGGTACGGCACTTGTACCGACATCCATGATCAGAAGCGCGTGGAAGAAGAACTGAGGCTCGCCAACTCCGATCTGGAACAATTCGCCTACGCTGCGTCGCACGATCTGCAGGAGCCGCTTCGCAACGTATCCATCTTCAGCGAACTGCTGGAGCGGAACTATGGCCATCTGCTCCGCGACGATGCTCATACCTTTCTCGGATACATCGTGGGTGGCGCGCGCCGGATGCATTCACTGATCCGCGACGTGCTGGCCTACACGCAGGTGATGGGCCCGGAGATTGGAGCGCGCGAGACAGTGGACGCGGCGTCGGCGCTCGAGGAGGCGCTCGGCAATCTGCAAGTGGCCATCGCGGAGAGCGGAGCATCAGTGGAGACGGACCCATTGCCCGAGGTACCGGTGGCACGGGCGCACATGCTCCGGCTGTTCCAGAATCTGATCGGCAACGCGATCAAGTACCGCGACGCCCGGCCGCCCCAGGTTCACGTCGGAGTCGAGCGGTCGGACGGTGAATGGGTGTTCCGCGTGGAGGACAACGGCATCGGGATCGCTCCGGATTATCAGCAGCAGATCTTCGGGATGTTCAAGCGGCTGCATCGCGACGAGTTTCCCGGCACAGGCATCGGACTCGCGATTTGCCAGAAGATCGTGCAGCGCTACGGCGGCCGCATCTGGATGGAGTCGGAGTTAGGCAAGGGCTCGACGTTCTACTTCTCAGTGCCGGTCGCGACTTAGACGGGCGCTCGAAGCGTTCACAAATTCGCCGGAATTATTTCGCGGCTTCAAGCCGGCCAACAACTCGTGAACCGGTAGGCAGTTAGCTCCGGAGCTTCATGCGCGCCGGCGGCCGGCGACCCTCGGTAGTCATCCGTCTCCGCCGCTACTCTGTGAGCGGGAGGGGAGCTCGAGCTAACGGCGCCGGTGTTCGCGCTCGAGAAAGCGCGGATCGTCCATCGGTGTCTTCGAGCGGCCCGGCGCTGCCTTCGCCTTCGCTGGGTCGAAGATGTGGGAGTCCGACGGAACAGCGTGGTACGGCTCGAGGCCCGGAGAGTCCTGGAAGCAATCGGCGAGGCTCGGCGCGGCCGCGTCGTACTGGTTCAGCGGAGGAAGGCGCAGAACTTCGAACACAGTCCGCAGCATCGATACAAAGCTCGCGTTCGTGTGCGAAACGTAATTGGGACGGGCGTACGGGCCGCCCACGATCAGCACCGTGCGGTGCGAATCGACATGGTCCACGCCGCCCTGTGCGTCGTCTTCGGTGATGAAGAGCGCCGTCCGCTTCCAGGCCGGAGTAGTCGAGAAATATTCGACGATGCGGCCCAGCGCAAGGTCGTTGTCGGCGACGTACGACTCGCGCGCGGGATACCCGTCGCCGGGCCGCGGTTTGTCGGTGTGATCGTTCGGCAGGTGGATGAAGATCAGCCGCGGGAACGGGCGCTTGCCGTCGCCGTACATCCGCTTCATTTCGCCGATCAACTGCGTGGCGCGGTACTGATCGGGGATGTTGGTGTTATAGCCCGGATACACGCGCGAGGTGTTCCGGTACAGCGGCTCCGGCATGGGGATGTTCGTGAATAGCCGGCCTCCCGTGGGCGCGAGTCCCGCCCCTTCGTTGTTGCCCGCCAGTTCGAAACCTTCGCCGAAGTTGTAAAAGCTGATGTGATTGCGCTCGAGGTGATGCCACAGCGAGCCCGCCTCGAGTTGCTCTTCCGGATGCACGGACGAATTCGATTCGGGAAACAGCAGACGGCCGGGCGCGCCGGTGCGAAACGACTTCTGCCCGCCGTAGGAAGCCATCAGCGTCGAGTTGGTCCAGGCATTCGGATACGAGTCGATAATCCAGTGGTGGCCGTCGACGCTGACTTCGGAGTCGGCGTAGAAGTTATCGCTGATGGCCCACCGGTCGGCCATCGCGTGGTGATTCGGAGTGACTGTCCGGCCAAACCGTGCGAGACCCGCGATGCCGTTGCCTTTCGGAATATCGCCGAACACCTCGTCGTAAGTGCGGTTCTCCTTCACGATGATGATCACGTGATCGAGATCGGCCGGCAGTTGTGGGCGCGGCGCGGGCGGCTTGTCGAAGCCGTTGTTGGTCCTCACGGTGCGAGTCAGCGCAGTGAGTTGATCGGCGCGAGGCATCGGGTATCGCGAAATGGTTCCGCGCCGCAGCACGCCCTGGAAGCTGTTCTTGCCCACGATCGCCGGATCGCTGTTCGGCCCGGTGCCGTGTCCTTTCGCGTTGGTGACGTAGACCGTGCCGTCATGTACGCGCACCTGCGTCGGGAACCAGCCTGCGGGAATGTGAGCGACGAGTTTGCGGGTCTTCAGATCGATGATGCCGACGGCGTTGATACCGGCTTCGGCGACGAGTAACTGGTTCGTGGCGGGGTCCACGGTGAGGCCGATCGGCAGCACTCCGCGCAGGTTCTCGTATCCGGGAATCCGCAGCGGAATGTCGCCTTCCGATCGCGCGGACGCTATGTCGATAACCGTGATGGTGTCCTGATTCGCGTTGCTGACGTACAGCTTGCCGTTGTAGGCAGTGACTCCAGACGGACTGCTGCCGCCGTGGATTCCTTTCCCGAACGGCAGACCCGTGCGGACCAGCGAGCGCAGTTTCGGTGCAGCCGGATCCTGCAGTTGAATGATGGCGACCGAATTCGATTCGGGTGCGTTTGGATTGCCGAGTGCCGGCACGTTCACCATCGCGGCCTCGGTGGCGCGGCGAACCCCGGTGGACGCTTCCTTCGATGGGAATCCGTACGCGGGGAACTGCAGGCCGGTTTGCTCGGGCTTGTTCGGATCCGTACCGGGCACGACCTTGTACTCGAACATGCCGACGTTTGTGACGTATGCTTCGCGGCGCTTGGGATCGTACGCGATCGCGAACGGCAGACGGCCCGTGCGAATGGACGTCAGCAACTTGGCATTCTTCGTGTCGATGACCGCGATGCGGAAGTTGGCCTGATCCACCACGAAAAGGAGGCCACGCTCGGGATCGTACGCCAGGTCGCCGGTGTAGCTATCGCGATAGCCGCCCTGGTTCAGATCCACGCTCTTGCGGCGTTTGGCGGTCGCAAGATCGATGAGCCTCACGCGGCCCGATTCGCCCTCCGATGCCCAGATTGCCGATTCACCATCGAACGCGAGACCCATGAACACGCTGCGCCACTCGTCGTCGGCATCGCCGGGTTCGTCATCGTGCTTGGGAACGAAGTGGCGCGTACGGTTGTTCGAGGTGTCGAGAATCGTGATGGCGAATCGCGGGCCGCCATCAGCGGAAACCACCCAGCGGCCGCTGTCGCTCACGGCGAGTCCGAACGGGCCGGAGCCCGTGAAGAACTGATCGCCGAACGGAGTGATCAAACGGCCGCCGGGCAGTACGCTTTCACCGCTATCGGCGCGGTGCGCGGTGCGGTTTCCAGCGGGAGCGGCGAACAGGATGATGGTGCAGACAACAATGACGATGCCGTGACGGATGAGCATGGGGCCTCAGTTGAATATCGCACGGAGGTCCGTCCCGTCATAAACTGGAGGCGGAGTTATCCATGTCAACATCCCGCCGTCATTTCCTGACTACTTCCCTGAGTGGACTCGCCGTCACGGGTGCTAACGCCGCACCGAAGGGCCGCGGACTCGCGAAGTTCGATGGACAGGCCCACCAACTGCTGTCGCAAATGTCTCTGGACGACAAAATCGGCCAGATGACCCAGCCGGATCAGATGTACCTGAAGAGCCTCGACGACATCGACAAGTTCCATCTCGGGTCGCTGTTGAGTGGAGGCGATTCGGATCCGAAATCGGGCAATGACCTGAAGTCGTGGACCGATCTCTACGACAACTATCAGGCCCGCGCGATGAAGACGAAGCTGCGCATTCCGCTGGTGTACGGCGTGGATGCGGTGCACGGGCACAACAACGTGATCGGCGCCACCGTGTTCCCGCACAACATCGGTCTGGGTTGCACGCGCAACGCGAAGTTGGTGGAGCGCGCAGCCGTCGTGACCGCGCATGAGGTTCGCGCCACCGGAATCAATTGGGCATTCGCGCCGTGCGTGACGGTTCCGCAGGACATCCGCTGGGGCCGCACGTACGAAGGATTCAGCGAATCGCCGGACGTGGTGAAGATGCTGGGAGAGGCGGCCGTCCGCGGGCTGCAGACAGGATCGCTGGATAATCCCGTGGGGGTGCTGGCCTGTTCGAAGCACTTCGCGGGAGATGGCGGCACCACCTTCGGGACGGGGCTGAAGAAACTGCTCGATCAGGGCGACACTCAGGTGGATGAAGCCACGCTGCGGAAGCTGCACCTGCCCGGATACGTCACTTCCATCGCGGCAGGCGTTGCCTCCATCATGCCTTCGTACAGCAGTTGGAATGGCGAGAAATGTTCAGGCAGCAAGAAACTGCTGACGGACATCCTGAAGAATGAGATGCGTTTCGATGGATTCCTGATCTCGGACTATGCCGCATTGAATCAGTTGCCCGGGGATTATCCGGCGCAGGTGGAGCGCTCCATCAACGCCGGTATGGACATGGTGATGGTTCCCGAGAAGTACGAGTTGTTCTTCAACACTCTGAAGCAGTTGGTCGGGTCGGGCAAGGTGCCGCAGGCGCGAATCGACGACGCGGTAATGCGGATTCTGCGAGTGAAGTTCGCGCTGGGGCTGATGAATGCAAAGCGGTCGCCGCTCGCGGATCGGGGTTTGCAGAAGTCGTTCGGATCGGCGGATCATCGCGCGGTGGCGCGGCAGTGCGTGCGGGAGTCGCTGGTGCTGCTGAAGAACGATAAGAAGGTGCTGCCGATCGCAAAAGGTTCGGGGCGCATTCATGTAGCGGGGAAGAGCGCCGACGATATCGGCAATCAGTGTGGCGGATGGACCATCACGTGGCAGGGCAAGAGCGGCGAGACCACCAAGGGCACGACGATTCTGGCGGGTTTGAAAAAAGCCGGCCGCGATGTGACGTATTCGCGCGATGGGAGCGGCGCGGCGGGCGCGAAGTTGGGTGTGGTGGTGATCGGCGAGCTTCCGTATGCGGAGATGTCCGGCGACCGCACGGAATTGCGTTTAGCGGCTGAGGATGTCGCGGCTGTCAAGAAGGTGAAGAGCGCGGGCATTCCCGTGGTGGTGGTGATTGTGTCGGGCCGTCCGATGGTGATCGACGACATTATGGATAGTGCCGATGCGATCGTCGCGGCATGGCTGCCGGGTACCGAAGGCGATGGCGTAACGGATGTCTTGCTCGGCGACTATAAGCCAACGGGTAAGCTGTCGTTCACGTGGCCGCGCGGCGATTCCACGAGTTACCGCCTCGGCGACGCGGGACATAAGACGCTGTTCGCATTCGGTCATGGACTGAGTTACTAACTCATGCTGGTTGTTCATGTTCATGTGCATGTGAAACCTGAGTTCATCGAGGCGTTTCGCGACGCCTCGATGGAGAACGCTCGCGCCAGCGTTCAGGAGCCGGGGATTGCGCGGTTCGATGTGATCCAACAGGCCGACGACCGGAGCCGGTTCGTGCTGGTGGAGGTGTACCGGACTCTGGATGCTCCGGCCGCGCACAAGTCGACGGCACACTACGAGACTTGGCGCGACACGGTGGCGGAGATGATGGCGGAGCCGCGGTCGAGTACGAAGTACCACAATTTGTTCCCGGATGATGAAGGTTGGTGATGCAGTTTGATTTCGCGACTGCCGGGCGGATTGTGTTCGGCAGTGGCGCAGCCGCGCGGGTTCCGGAGTTAGCCCGAGACTTCGGTCGTAAGGCTTTGGTTGTTACCGGCCGGGATGGCTCGCGGTTTGATTTGGGACTCGAGGGTGCGCTCGTGTTCGCGATCAGCGGTGAGCCGACGGTGGCGATGGTTCGCGAGGGCGCTGCATTCGTGAAGCAGCACGAGTGCGACTTCGTCGTTGGCCTCGGCGGTGGCAGTGCCATTGATGCGGGGAAGGCGATCGCGGCGCTCGCTTCCAATTCGGGCGAACCGCTCGATTATCTCGAAGTGGTTGGGCGCGGCGGCTCTCTCGAGAATCCGCCGCTGCCGTACATCGCCATTCCGACGACGGCAGGTACCGGATCGGAAGTAACTCGTAATGCCGTGCTCGCATCGCCGGAGCATGGAGTGAAGGCGAGTTTGCGAAGCCCGCCGATGCTGCCGAGGGTAGCAGTAGTGGATCCCGAGTTGACCATCGGGTTGCCACCGGAAGTGACCGCAAGCACGGGGCTCGACGCGCTGACGCAACTGATCGAACCATATGTTTCGTGCCGCGCGAATCCGATGACGGACCTGTTCTGTGTCGAGGGCATGAGTCACGTCACCGCGAGTCTGGCACGTGCGTATCGAGACGGGACCGATCGGGCAGCGCGGGAGTCGATGTCGTTTGCTTCTCTGCTCGGCGGGTTGGCGTTGGCAAATGCGGGGCTCGGCGTGGTGCATGGATTCGCGGCGCCGATCGGCGGGACGTTGGATGCGCCGCACGGGGCCGTGTGCGCGGCATTGCTTCCGCATGGGATGGCGGTGAACATCCGCGCGGCTCGGGAGCGTTCGGCAACGACGCTGCAGCGGTTCACGGATGTGGCGCAAATTCTGACCGGCAATGCGGACGCGCTGCCGGAGGATGGTGCGGAGTGGGTCCGCCGATTGTGCTCGGACTTGGGGATTCGGCCGTTATCGGCGTTCGGAGTTACACAGTCGCTGGTGCCGGAGCTTGTCGGCAAGGCATCGAAAGCCAGCAGCATGAAGGCGAATCCGATTCCGCTGACGCGTGCCGAACTAACTGAAGTGCTCGAGTTATCTCTGTAGTTACGATGGCGACACAAGGTACGATTGCGGTGGTCGCCGAGAAACCTTCGGTGGCTCGGGACATTGCTCGAGTTCTCAATGCCACCACTCGCGGCAATGGTTTCCTGCACGGCAACGGCTACGTGGTGACGTGGGCCATCGGTCATCTGGTGATGCTCGCGCAGCCGCATGAGATTCGTCCGGAGTGGCGCTCATGGCGGCGCGATCTGCTGCCGATGCTACCGGACGAGTGGCCGCTGGTGGTGGGCGAGCAGACCAAGGATCAGTTTGAGGTTGTGCGGCGAATCCTCACGTCGCCGAAGGTTTCCGAAGTGGTATGCGCGACAGACGCGGGGCGCGAGGGTGAACTCATCTTCCGCTACATCTATGAAGCCGCGCATAGCGATAAGACGGTGCGGAGGCTCTGGATCTCCTCGCTGACGCCGGATGCGATTCGCGATGGGTTCGCGAGGTTGCGGGATGCGCACGAATACGACCGGCTGGGCGATGCGGCCCGGGGACGCAGCCGCGCGGATTGGCTGGTGGGCCTGAACCTGTCGCGCGCGTACACGCTGGCGACTCAGGAGGAGGTTTCGGTCGGTCGGGTTCAGACACCGACGCTGGCGATGCTGGTGGAGCGTGAACTCGCGATCCGGAACTTTGTGGTTGAGGATTACGTGCACGTGGTCGCGACGTTTTCGCCGAGAGAAGGCGAATCGTACGAGGGCACGTGGTTCCGTCCCGGTGTGGAGCCGATGGATGCGGCGATGAAGTTGCCGCCGAACGATGATGAAGCGAAGAACATCGTTGAGCGGGTTGCCGGAGGGGTCGCGCACATCGAGAGTATTCAGGCGCAGACGAAGCGTATGGGCGCGCCGATGCTGTACGACCTGACTGAGTTACAACGGCACGCGAACCGGCTGTACGGATTCAGCGCGCAGAGAACTTTGGAACTGGCGCAATCGTTGTATGAGCGGCACAAGGTGATCAGCTATCCACGTACGGACAGCCGGCATCTATCGCAGGATGTGGCGAAGACGCTGCCGAAGATCGTGCAGTCGATCGTCGGGCGTTATTCGGAACTGCTTGCGCCGGGCACTGGCGAGAGGCCACTTGGCAAGCGATTCGTGGATGACACGAAGGTTACCGATCACCACGCGATTATCCCGACCGGCGCGTCGGCGGCGGGGCTGGATCCGGACGAGGCGAAGCTATTCGACCTGGTCTGCCGTCGGCTGCTATCGGCTTGGCACGACGATCATGTGTGGAGCGTGACCACTGTGATCACGCTGGTTCGAAGCAGTGTAGACGACCGGTTTCACACCACCGGCACGGCCGTCGTGCAGATGGGCTGGAAGGTTCTCGACATCGGCGGCGGGCGGAAAGATCGGAAGAGGAAGGCGAGTGCGGACGCGGATGAGACTCCCGGGGACGACGGGCAGAGTCTTCCGTCGGGTCTCGAAGAAGGTCAGCATCAGACCGTGTTGGGCGTGGAGGCGGTTCAGAAGAAGACTCGTCCGCCGAAGCGCCTGACCGATGCAACGCTATTAACGGCGATGGAGACGGCGGGCAAGACGCTGGACGATAAGGAACTCTCGGACGCGATGAAGGAGAGCGGCCTCGGCACACCGGCCACGCGCGCGCAGATCATCGAGGTGCTGCTGAAGCGCGGTTTCATTGAGCGGCGCGGTAAGAGTCTGGAGGCGATGGAGAAGGGGATCCGGCTGATCGAGGTGGTGCATCCGGAGGTGAAGAGTCCGGCGATGACCGGTCAGTGGGAATCGTATTTGAAGCGCATCGAGCGGGGACAGGCGCAGTTGGAGCCGTTTTTGCGGGGCATTGAAGAGTACGTGCGGGAAGTGGTTGGCAAAGCGTGGACCGCTCCGCCGGCTCCCACGGCCGCAACTCGGGCGCCCGAGGTTGCCGTGGTTCCGAAGGTAGTCGATCGTGAGGGAACGCTCCACGAAGTCCTGCAGAAATGTTTTGGGTTCGAATCGTTCCGGCCGAATCAGGAGGCGGTGTGCGAGGCGTTGGTGGCGGGAAACGATGTGTTGCTGGTGATGCCGACTGGATCGGGAAAATCGCTGTGCTATCAATTGCCCGGACTCATGCTCGGCGGGACGACGCTGGTGATCAGCCCGTTGATCGCGCTGATTGAAGATCAGGTGGCGAAGTTGAAGGCGCTGGGGCTGGCGGCCGAGCGCATCCACTCCGGGCGCGACCGGCAGGCCTCGCGCGATGCGTGCCAGGCGTATCTCGCGGGACAGTTGCAGTTTCTGTTCATCGCGCCGGAGCGATTGCGAGTGCGCGGATTTCCGGAGATGCTGGCACGGCGCAAGCCGTCGTTGGTGGCGATTGATGAAGCGCATTGCATTTCGCAGTGGGGGCACGATTTTCGGCCGGACTACCGGAAGATCGGCGAACATCTGCCCGGGTTGCGTCCAGCGCCGGTGATTGCGTTAACGGCGACGGCGACACCACTGGTGCAGAACGATATTGCGGAGCAGTTGGGGCTGGCGCCGAAGCGGTTCATCCACGGATTCCGCCGCGACAATATCGGGATCGAGGTGGTCCGTGTGCCGTTGGGCAAGCGGTTCGAACTGACGCGTGAGGTGCTGGCGGCGGCGGACCGGCGTCCGGCCATCGTGTACGTGCCGCGACGGCGGGACGCGACTGCGCTGGCCGAAGAGTTGCAGCGGCATTTTCCAGCGGCGGCCTATCATGCGGGTCTGAGCGCGCAGCGTCGTGAGGATGTGCAGACCCGTTTCCTGAGTGGCAGGCTGGATGTGATTGTCGCGACCATTGCTTTCGGCATGGGCGTGGACAAGCCGAATATCCGGACGATTATCCACACCGCGCTGCCGGGAAGCGTAGAGGGCTACTACCAGGAGATCGGGCGCGCGGGACGTGATGGGGCGCCGTCGCGAGCGATTCTGATGCACGAGTATCAGGATCGTTTCACGCACGACTGGTTTTTCGAGCGCGATTATCCCGAACCCAAAGTGCTGCAGAAGATTTTCGATTGTTTAGGCGAGAGGCCGCAATCGAAGGAGAAGGTGGAGGAGCAATGTGGCCTCGCGGGCGAGGCATTCGATATCGCGATGGAGAAGTTGTGGATCCATGAAGGCGCGGTTATCGACTATGCGGAGAATCTGACGCGCGGTGTGGACGGGTGGGTGGAATCGTATTTGGCGCAGCGCGAGCACAAGATGGCCCAGTTTGAACGGATGCTGTCGTATTGCGAGGTGGCGTCGTGCCGGATGGTGGCGCTGGTGCGGTACTTCGGCGACACGGCGGCGGATGCGTCGAAGCGCTGCGGGCACTGCGATTTTTGCGACGCGGGGCAGAGCCTGGCGCAATCGTTCCGGCCTTGCGATGCACACGAGCAGCAGAACGTGGAGGCGATTCTGGAGGTGTTGAAGGGGAATGACGGAATAGCCATGGGCCGTTTGTTTGCGCTGGCTTCGACCAATGGATCGCTGGAGCGGCGCGGTTTCGAGTCGCTGTTGGGCGCGATGGCTCGGGCGGGGTTGGTGCAGGTGTTTGAGACGTCGTTCGAGAAGGACGGCAAGACCATCGAGTTTCGGAAGGTGCGGCTTACTCGGGATGGGCGGGAGCCGGGCGCGGCGGCGGGTGTGATGATGGCCGAGGAAGTAGCGGGTGAGGCTCGGCCGTCGAAGTCGAAGAAGGGGAAGAAGGCGGCTGCGGTGCGCGCCCGAAAGACGGTGAATTCCGAGGCGTCGGCGCGGGAAGCGGCGTTGCGGGCGTGGAGGCTTGCGGCGGCGAAGAAGAAGGGGATTCCGGCATTTCGGATTTTCAGTGATAAGGTGCTGGCCGCGATCGCCGAGGATGCGCCGCGGGATGAGAGCGAGTTACTGGAGATCGCGGGAGTGGGGCCGGCTATGGTGGCTAAGTATGGGAAGGAGATCCTGGCAGTAGTTAGTAGTTAGTTAGTGGATTTGCAGGTCCGGGCCGACGTGGTAGGTTTGGCCGGATTCGGCTTGGAATTGTTTTTCGTGGCCGGCGTAGCGGATTGTGGTTGGCTTGTTCTCATGGGCGTGGAAGGTGGCTTGGGTGAGACGGCCATTTTTCCAGGTTAGGTCGACTTCGAATCCGCCGCGGGCGCGGAGTCCGGTTACGCTGCCGTTTGCGAAGGCGGAGGGCAGGGCGGGGAGGAGGTTCAGAGAAGCTGCACGGCCGGCTTGCACGTCCGTGAGTCCGAGGGGCTTGGCGTAGGGGTCGTGGCTCTGCAGCAGCATTTCGACGATGCCTGACGTGGCGCCGAAATTGCCGTCGATCTGGAATGGCGGGTGGGCGTCGAAGAGGTTGGGGTAGAGTCCTCCCTGCTGTTGCTTTGTCGTGGCGGGCTTGATTAGATTGGTGAGGATGCGGTACGCGTGCTCACCGTCGAGGAAGCGGGCCCAGAGATTGACCTTCCATCCCATGGACCAGCCGGTGGCGGCGTCGCCTCGAAATTCGAGCGATTTGCGGGCGGCCGCGAAGAGGTCGGGGCTGCCGTACGCCGTGATGTCGGCGCCGGGGAATACGGCCCATAGATGCGATACATGGCGGTGTTTGTTGGCCGGGTCGTCCTTGTCCTCCAGCCATTCCTGTAGCTGGCCGTACTGGCCGATCTGGCTGGGTGCGATGCGCGCGCGCATGTCGATGAGCGTCTTGCGGAGGTCCGCATCGGTGCCGAGTGTCTCGCTGGCGGCGATGACAATGCCAAAGAGGCTGCGGATGATCTCGTGATCCATGCTTGGGCCCATGACGAGGCCGCCTTGTTCCGGCGAGTTACTCGGACCGGAGATGAGCCGGCCGGTGCGGGGATCTTCGACTAAGTAGTCGACGAAGAACAGGGCGGAGTCGCGCAGGATCGGATAGGCGGTGGTCTTCAGGAACTCGGTGTCGCCGCTGAAGAGGTAATGCTCCCAAAGGTGATGCGAGAGCCAGGCGCCGCCGGTGACCCATATGCCGTGGTTCGACGCGTTGATGGGAGCGGTGCCGCGCCACAGATCGAAATTGTGGTGGAGGACCCAGCCGCGGGCGCCGTACTGCGCCTTGGCGGTCAGCGAGCCGGATTCGCGGAGGTCCTGTAGTGCGCGGAAGAGAGGCTCATGAGTTTCCGCCAGATTGGCCGGCTCCGCGGGCCAGTAATTCATTTCGGTATTGATGTTACAAGTGTACTTACTGCCCCACGGCGGCTTGTTCAGATCGTTCCAGAGCCCTTGCAAGTTGGCCGGTTGTCCGCCGTGGTTACTGGACGAAATGAGTAAGTAACGTCCGTATTGAAACAGGAGAGTTACTAAGTCAGGGTCCTTTCCGGTGGCGAATTTGCCGATGCGCTCGTCAGTCGGCAATGAGGCTGCGCGGGATGTGCCGAGGTCGAGAGTTACCCGGCGGAACAGGCGCTGGTAATCCATGATGTGTTCGGCGCGGAGGGCATCGTACGATTCCGCCCGGATACGATCGAGGGTAGCGGAGTTTCTCGACTCGGGATCGCCGGTTACGTCGCGGTAGTTCACGAAATTGGTTGCACCGGCGAGAATAAGGGTCGCGGAATCGGCGTTTTTCACGGACAAGCGGCCGTCCTGAACGGTCAGGGATCCGCCCTGATTGGCTCCGAGGAGACGTGCTTCGAAGCGGACGTCCGAGTTGGCCACACTGCCTGTCAACGAGAGTCCGTTTGCGCCGGAGGCTTGAACGCTAGCGCCGTCGTGGGCTGGCCGGAGCGCCGCTGTGAACGTGATGCTGCCGGGCTTGCCGGCGGTGAAGCGGACGATGATGGCCTGGGCGGGTCCACTGGCGAATACCTCGCGTCGAAAACGGATTCCATGCTGCCGGTACTCCACCGAGGAGATTGCGGTATCCAGATTCAGTTCGCGGCGATAGCGGGTGACACGGCCGGCGGGTAAGTCGACTAGTAAGTCGCCGAAGGCTTGATACTCCTTCTGCCCGATAGGTTCGCTCATGAAGTGATTCGTCGCGAGTGCCTCGGCTTCTTTTTGCTTACCGGCGAAGAGTAAGTCGCGTATCTGAGTCAGGTACTGGACTGCGCCGGGGTGCTGATATTCGTGGGGACCACCAGTCCAGACGGTGTCTTCGTTGAACTGGATCCGTTCGGACGTGGCGCCGCCGAAGACCATTGCGCCGAGGCGTCCGTTGCCCACGGGAAGCGCCTCCACCCACTTTGCGGCCGGTTTGCGATACCAGAGCAGCAGGGGACCGGCCTGAACAAATCCGGCGAGGAGACAGAGACATGCGAGCGTGCGTCTCACGCTACTGCACTCGCGTCGAACAAGAGCGGGAAGAATCTGCCGCTCATTGGCTGTCCTTCGGGAATCGGCGGGACACCGACCAGGAGTTCCTCGCCGGAGCCCGACTGGACACCATCGCGAAATGCATTGACGAGCGTCGCGCGGCGCGGCCGTTCGCTGTGGTTCTCGTAGGATCCGTGAACGGTGAATGAGTGATGAAATGAGCACTCACCGCGCTTCAGTTCCACCGGGACGGGATGAAATTGCTCTAACTGCTCGGGGGAGAGGACGGATCGGATGGCGTCCATATCGCCGGCGAGTCCTGTCATCGGCAGCAAGTTCCAGCGATGGCTGCCGGGGACGTAATAGAGGCAGCCGTTTTCGGTGGTGCTGTCGTCGAGCGCCATCCAGCAGGTGATGTGGGCGACGGGCTGGGTGCGGGTCCAGTAGGAGTAGTCCTGATGCCAGGCGACAACGCCGCCGTGATGCGCGGGCTTGCAGAATAGTTGATCGTGCCAGAAGCGAACGGATCCACCGAGGAGTTGGGAGGCGGGCATAAGAAACGCGGGGTTCCACAGCACGTCGTGGAAAGCGGGTTCGATGCGCCAGGCGCCGAGGGCGTGAAAGAGGATGGAGTTCGGGTTCGGCGATTCGTTCGAGTGGAACTCGTAAAACAAAGAGTGACGGGAATGTTTCGGGTCCATCAGGCGCGTGAGCTGTTCACGCAGCGCCTGGATCTGCGGCTCGGTCAGGACGCGAACGCCGGTGAGGAAGCCGTCGTGATGGAAGCGCGAGATTTGTTCGGGTGTCAGGCGGTACGGGTCCCAATCGGCGAGCGTTTTCGGCGATTCGAACAGATCGGTGACGGGTTTGTGGATTTGAGCCAGGTCCATTGCCACTCCATAGTGTATTCGTGTTGTGCTGGTAAGTGTCGCGCGTGCCGCTTTGGCTTTGGCCGAATCTGTTGAGCCTGGATGCGCCGCTGGTGGCGGTGGTTTGGCAGGACTTCATTGCCCGCGCGTACGCCCTACCGCTGCGGACGCCTGCCCGGCTGGTATTGGCGTTGACGGTTTGGGCGATTTACCTGGGCGACCGGTTGTTGGATGTGCGCAGACCGGCGGTAGCGATGGAGGCCCCACGGCACCAATTCTACCGGCGGCATCGAGCGGGTGCGATGGTGTTGTTGGCCTTGGTGCTGGCCGCGGATTTGGGAGTTACCGCGGTCGCGGTGAGACCGGCGATCGTGTATGCAGGATTGTTTGCGCTGGCGGCGGTGCTGGCGTACCTGGTGCTGTTCGCGTGGATGGGCGTTCGGGCCGTTCCGAAGGAAGCCGCGGTGGCGGTGTTATTCGCGGCGGGAACGTTTGTGGCCGCGTGGACTCGGGCGGCGAATCCGTGGGGACTGCTTGGTGGACCCGCGGCCGCGTTCGCGGCGCTGTGTTTCGCGAACCTAGTGGCGATTGAGAATCAGGAGTGGAGCGAGTTGCGCGAGGGCGGAGTGGGAGCGCCGCATCCAATTACGCGATGGGCGGAGCGTTACTACAACGTGTGGCTGTCGGTGCTGGTGGCGATTTGCGTTGTGTTTGTGAGGCAGCCGTGGTTTGCGGCGGTGGTGGTGAGTGCGGTTGGGATGCTGGTGGTGGTCGCGCTGGGGCGCCGATTTCGGCTGGAGGTGCGGCACGTGTTGCTGGATCTGATGCTGCTGAGTCCGCTGCTGTTTCGATGATGAATGCCGATCGAATTGCGAGGCTGTACCGGTGGTTTGAATATCTCGCGTTTGGGCGCGCATTAGAGCGGCGGCGATTTGCGTATCTGTCGCAGTTGAGGGGATGCCGTCGGGCGCTGATTCTCGGGGAAGGAGACGGGCGGTTTCTCGCTGCTCTGTTGGAGCGCAACCGTGAGTTGCAGGCCGATGTGGTGGACTCGAGCGCCCGCATGCTGGAACTGGCCCGGTGCAGAATACCGGCGGGAGCGGAGGCGCGCGTTCGGCTGCGGCATCTTGACGCACGGGTAGTCGAGTCGCCGGCCTGTTCTTACGACTTAGTGGTGACGCATTTCTTTCTCGATTGTTTTTCCGATAGCGATGCCGGGTTGCTGATTGGCCGGCTTACTGAGGCACTTCAGCCGGGTGGTTTGTGGGTGCTCAGCGAATTTCAGGAGCCGCGAGGGGGACTGGCGCGACTGCATGCGCGGGTGTGGCTCGGCGTGATGTACCGATTTTTTCAAATTACCACAGGGCTGGACACTTCGAAGCTACCGCCGTATGCCGAGTTACTCCGTGCGCGGGAGATGAGGTTGGAGTCCGGGCAGAGCGAGCGATTCGGGCTGATGGTTTCGCAGTTGTGGAGAAAGCCGTAGTCGTCGAAAGGACCGGGTTGGATATAATCCGAATCGTTGGGGAGGTCGATTTCATGAAACGCCGTGATTTTTTGAGAGCCAGCGCTGCCGTTGCCGCGTCCGGTGCACTTGCTGCCGTTCGACCGAAGCAGAACCTGGTGATCATCCTTTGCGACGATTTGGGAGACGGCGATATTCACTGCTACGACTCGTCGATTGCGACTCCGAATATCGATCGGTTGGCGCGGGAGGGAACGCGATTCACAAACGCGATCACGGCAAACCCCGTGTGTTCGCCGTCGCGCGCAGGGCTTCTCACTGGACGCTATCCGCCTCGGGTGGGAGTCCCCCAGGTGCTTTTTCCGCATGCGAAGTCCGGGCTTGATCTGGGAGAAACGACGATCGCGGCGCTGCTGAAGCCGGCCGGATACGCAACGGCGGCCATCGGCAAGTGGCACCTCGGAGATGCCCCGGAGTATCTGCCGACACACCGCGGTTTCGATTCGTACTATGGGATCCCGTACTCCAATGACATGATTCCAGCAGTGGTGCTTGAGAATGAGAAGGTCGTGGAGGCGGAGGCGAATCAAGACACGCTGACGGGCCGCTATACGGAGCGCGCCGTGCGGTTCATCGAACAGCATGCGAATCAGCCTTTTTTCCTCTACCTGGCCCATAATTTTCCGCATATTCCGCTGCATGCTTCGAGCAAGTTTCGAAATACCAGCCCGCTGGGTATTTTCGGCGATGTTGTGTCGGAATTGGATTGGAGCACGGGGCAGGTTTTGGATGCGCTGGCACGGAAGAAACTGGACAGGAATACGCTGGTCCTGTTCACGAGCGATAACGGGCCATGGTATCAGGGCAGTCCTGGACAGGGCCGGGGCAGAAAAGGGTCGGCGTGGGAAGGCGGGGTTCGGGTTCCGTTTGTCGCGCGTCAACCGGGGTGGATACCGGCGGGTCGTGTGTCGAAGTCGTTGATTTCGCATTTGGACGTGTTTCCGACAGTTTGCGCGAGGACGGGTGTGGCAGCGCCACGTCCGCCGGACGGAGTGGATGCGTCCGCGCTATTGGCGGGGAGTGCAGCGAAACTCGAACGAAATGCGATCCTCTATTTCAACGGCGTTCACTTGCATTGCGTTCGACGGGACGACTGGAAGTTACACGTTGCGAGATTTGACTCCGATATTTACGCCGTCCATGGGCCGGGCGGGGCGAAAAGCATCCGGCTTCAGAATCCCGAGTTATACAATATGGCACTGGATGCAGGCGAGAGTTATGACGTGGCCGACCGGCACCCGGATATCGTGCGCGACTTGATGGCGCGTGCCGAGGGGCTGATGCACGACTTTCCGGCCGAAATCCGGCGGGACTGGGAGGAGACCAAGGCGCAGTCCGTTCGGGCTATTCCGTCCGGTGCGTATCCTCGTCTGGTGCAGTAGGTGTCGCGTGAACCCGTCATAGCTGATTCGGTACTTCAGGTACGACAAGAGCTTTTTTCTCTCGCACCTCATGTGCATAATCGGAACAGACAGACAAAGGCGGAGGCATCATGTTTGGAGTGGATGACGAAGTTCTGATCGCTGGGGCAGGGCCGGTGGGTCTGCTGGCGGCGCTGACATTGGCCAAGAAAGGCATTCGAGTCCGAATTGTCGATCACGGCTTGTGGGCGTGTTCGCATAGCTATGCCCTGGCGCTGCATCCACAGTCGCTTCGGCTTCTGCATCAGTTTGGAGTTGCTCGAGCGATCATCGACAGTTCCGTTCCCGTGCGGGATATTGTTCTATACGACGGCACATCGGCGATGGCAAACATCGAGTTAGGAGACGATCATCCCTTCAACATGGTGGCTGTCGTCCGGCAGGATGCCCTGGAGACGCTGCTGGAGGCGGCTCTGGAGGATTACGGCGTGAAGGTCGGCTGGCGGCAGGAGTTGACGCGAATCGAACCGCACCCAGAAGGTGTGGACCTGACGGTTGACCGCTTTGCGAAGGAATCGCGCGGGTACGTGATTGCGCACTCTGAATGGGTGCTTGAGAAATCGGCGCAGATGACGGTGCCTTTCGTGATCGGCGCGGATGGGTATAGCTCTCGCGTGCGGCGGTCACTGGGCGCGACGTTCCAGGAGGTGGGGCCTGCACAGTACTTCGCGATCTTCGAATTCAAGTCGAATGTGGAGTTGCACCGGGAGATGCACATCGCGTTGGGAGCGGATACGACGGACGTGCTATGGCCGTTGCCGGACGATTCGGTGCGGTGGACTTTCCAACTGAATGACTACGGCGACGCAGACGTGGAAGAACCTACAGCGGGGCTCAAATCGGCGGGACTCGATATTCCCGCGAGGCGGTCAAAGGAGCGTCTGCTGTTAGGTGGCGAGCAGGACAAGAGACTCGACGAGTCGATGCTCCGGAAGTTGATCGCGGAACGTGCGCCGTGGTTCGATGGCGAGATCGGGCAGATTGTGTGGGCGTCTCGGGTTCGATTCGAACGGCGGATGAGCAGCACCTACGGAAACGAGCGGGTGTGGATTGCGGGAGACGCCGCGCATCTGACGGGTCCGGTGGGCGTGCAGAGCATGAATGTTGGATTGGCCGAGGCGTATGATCTGGCGAGTCGGATTGGGCGGATTCTTCGCGATGGCGAGCCCGAGTCGTCGCTCGAAGAGTATAACCGCCGATGGCTTGCGGAGTGGAGGCGGCTGCATAGTGTCGATGGTCAACTGACGGCCGGTCCGGAATCCGCGCCTTGGGTGGGACGGCACGCGCGGGAGTTGTGGAGTGCGCTGCCCGCATATGGCGAGGAACTGCCGGCGATGGCTTCGCAGTTGGGACTCGAGTGGGCATCGGCCGTGAGCGCCTGATTCACGCGGCCGGATTCGAGGCGATGCGTTTGGCTTCGCGTTGTATTCCGTCCAGCATGCCGCGGAAGACGATGTGATGGAACGGAAGAACGGCGTACCAGTAGAGGAGTCCGAGAAGGCCGCGCGGGCGGAATAGCGCGGTCTGGTGGAGGACGCACTCGTTCGCGGAAACGGGTTCGATTTGAAATTCGAGGACGGCTTCTCCGGGCAGTTTCATCTCGGCGCGAAGCGAGAGGCGCCGGTCGCGTTCGATGGCGACAACACGCCAAAAATCGAGCGCTTCGCCGTAGCGGACCGTGTCGGGGTCGCGGCGGCCGCGGCGGAGTCCCGGACCTCCGGCCAGGCGATCCAGTGCGCCGCGAATCTTCCAGAGCCAGTCGGCTGCATACCAGCCGTGTCCTCCGCCGACGCGGCAGACTGCGCGAAATACGGCCCAATCGGGAGCCGGGACCTGGGTCTGGCGGCTGTCCTTAAACAACTTGCCGCCCGCCCAATCGGGATCGCCTGGCATAGGGCCAGCCATCCACCACACAGTCTCAACCTCGTGCGCCACAACCTTGGCCAGCGCGGCATGAATCGCCTGGCGTACGGTTAGTAAGTCCTGCGGAACGATTCGTGTGATGCGGTCATCGCGGCAGACGACGGGGTTCTTGAGGCCTTCCGCCAGCGGACGTCCGATGTCGTGACTGAGCGGCGTGACGAGTTGGATCCAGTATGAACTGAGGCGCGGTGTGAGCACAGGGACCGGGATGACCCATCGGTGCCGCAGTCCCAATTCCTCGGTCATGATGTCCATGATCTGACGGTAGGTGAGGACTTCAGGGCCGCCGCTGTCGTAGATCTGGCCTTGCGATTCCGGCACGTCGAGCACGCCGGTGAGGTAATTGAGAACGTTGCGAATCCCGATGGGCTGGCATGGCGTGCTGACCCACTTGGGCGTGATCATCACCGGCAGACGTTCGACGAGATAGCGAAGAATTTCAAATGAAGCCGAGCCGGATCCGATGATCATGGCGGCTCGCAGCACCGTGACTGGTACACCCGCGGATGCGAGCGCCTCCTCCACTTCGCGGCGGGAGCGAAGATGCTCGCTGAGTCCGGCGCCGGTCTCGCCGAGTCCGCCGAGATACACGATTCGCTGCACGCCGGCGGCTTTCGCGCAGTTCGCGAAGTTGGTGGCAAGTTTGCGGTCGCGGTCGGCGTAGTCGCTTCCCGCGGTGAGCATCGAGTGGACCAAGTAATAGGCGGCGGTGCATCCGCGCATGTGATCGGCGAGGGATGAGGAATCGGCGAGATCGGCCTGGCGAATCTCGATGCCCGGGTTGGTGGCCCAGGGGCGGTCCATTAACTTGCGGGGGGATCGGACGAGGCAGCGAACCTGACGGCCGGATTCGACCAGTCGGGGTGCGAGACGGCCGCCGATGTATCCTGTGGCTCCAGTGAGTAGGATCAAGTCCTATTATGGACGTGATGGTTCGACTATTGTGTTTGACGATCGCGGCCAGTTTGATTGTGTGTGCCGCAGGCGACCCGCGCCTTGCAGTGATATTGAAATCGGCGGACGACTGGAACAGCGGCGACGTGGCGGCGTACGCGCAGTGTTATGAGGAGTCGCCGGACACGACGTTCGTGGGCAAGGCTGTCACACGCGGTACGGAAGCGGTGGTGGAAAGATACCGGCGTGCGTATCCGGATCGCGACCATATGGGGAAGCTGACTTTTTCGGAGTTACAGCCGCGGACGCTCACGCCGAAACTCGCGATTGTTACCGGGCGATTCACGCTGGACCGCGCCAAGGAGTTTGGCGGGAATTCGACTGGACTGTTCACGCTGGTGATGCGCAAGGGCGCGCACGGATGGCGTATCATTCACGATCACACGAGTTCAGATCACTGAGCTTTGTCTTCGAATTTAATGGTCGATTCGCCTTCGAACTTGTGGTAGTTACGAAAATCGATGACATTGCGCGAGCACTCGCTAGTGCCGCGCTGGCAACTTAGGACTTCGGAGTGAACCGGGAGCAGAAATTGACTGTCGCCGATCCGAATGAACTGGTAATCGGTGGCAGACTCGATCTTATCTTGGGGGAAGGCTTCGGGAATCGCGGCGGCTTCCATTTCGATCCGCAGCACACGGCTGGTTTCCTTGTCGACCCAGATGCCGCCTTTGTAGGCGGGCTGGACAGATTGCGAGGCGACCTGAATATGCCAGTGCGAGTTTTCGCGGTCGACTTCGTAGTTGAAGACATCCGCGTCGCGGCCCGCGATCCTTCGCACGCCCCGGTAGCGGAACTGGGCATCGGTGGCGGGTGAGAAGAGATCGACGAGGACAGTTCCAAATTCGCCCGTGGACCACGCGCCCGACAGTTGCTCCATCTTCTTCTTTACAGGCTTGCCGTCAATTTCGAGATTCTGGTAACGCTCGCGCCCGCCCTCATAGACGACCTCCGCCGATACGATATCGATCGGCTGCCAGTTCACCTTGTGGGTGATGCTCTGGAAGCGTGCGATCTGTTCCTTGCAGACGTAGCTTGGCAAGGTGGCGGTGAAGTTCATCGCGGCGGCCCGAGCCTTCTCGATGCGGGGATCCGTTGTGGGCGCTTCGGGTGCTGGGATGCGGGCAGTCGTGGCGGGCGGCAGTTTCGGAGGCGTGTTCACAGCCACCTCGCGCGTCTGGGGCTGGGCTTTGTGATTCTCCGGCTGCGCCTCGCGCTCGACGGGGCGGCCGCGCTGCAGACGGGGGACGCCGGGGTCGGAATCGTCGATGGGTTCCTTAGCTTCGACGACGGGAATGACCACTCGCTCCTGCTCAGGGGCGGGGGGTGCTGGAGTCGCGGTTGGGCGTGCATCCGCCGCGGATTCCGCCGTCTTCTCCTCGTCTGTGTCTTCTTTCGGCTTTGACCCGGCGCGGCGGAGTTTCGGGCGCTCATCCTGCATCGAAGGATTCAGTTCGACGGCTTGGACTGGCTGCGAGGCGCTGGCGCGCTCGGCCGGCGTGCCTGCTTTGGTGAAAGTGACGGTGGCGGCGTATAGGAAACCCTCGTCGTCCTGTCGCGCCTCGACGGTGATATGGTCGCCGGGATGAAGTTCGGAAGCCTTGATCTCTTTGTTGTCCTTGTTGAATTTCGTGTCGCCCGACCGGCGGATGTCGAGAGTCCGAGTATCCTCGGCGGTCATGACGATGCGGGCGTCGTTCAACTGTCGAAGAATGCCGGAAAGTTGCTGAAGGGGTTCCGTCTCCGCCTTCGCGGTGGTCTTCTTCTTACGGCCGGGGAAGGGAATGCCGGGCCCGGAGGGATAGCGGTCGTTCGGAGAGCCACTGCCTGGGGGATAACCTCCGGGTGGGTAACCTCCGGGCGGATATTGGCCGGGATACTGAGCGACGAGATCAACGGCGGTTAGCGCCGCAAGAACAGTGAGGCCGAGGATGGTTCTGCGCATCAGTAGACCGAGTATCTCAACCTTGGACGGTTCCGGGAGTTTCGCGGTTACCGCGTTGTTGCTAACTCGCTTCCATACGATCGGCGTCCCACTTGCACGTGCGGTTCTCCCATAGGCTGGTATTGGTCAGCAGGGCCGGACCGGCGGCACGGAATCCGAACACGGCGTCTTCGAAAAATGGCTTGCGAGTGCGCACGGCCGTGTAGAAGTTGCGATGGTGCTGCAGGTGCGCGTCGTGACTTCGAGGCGGCGTGTAGGTCTCGACTTGCCGGGGCCGCATCGAGTCGGCATTGGGCACTGTCTCGGGATACTGGCGGCGATATTCGGCGAGGAACTTCGCCTGCTGATCCTTCGAGAATGTATCGATGGTGTAACCAGGTTCGGTCTCGCGGGGCACTTTCGACATTTTCAGTTCCGTGAAACTGGTGGTCATCACGCCTTCGGTGCCGACGAATTTCACTCCGAAATCCTCCACCGTTCCACCGCTCTTGAAATTCACGCGGAGGGCGAGAGTGAAATCGGGGTAGTCCATAGTGGCGAGCATGACATCCGGCACGTCGCGGCCGTCTTTCCAGTACCGCAGGCCGCCGGTGGCAAATACTCGAGTGGGCCCGAGCGCACCGGTTGCGACGTGGAGTCCCGTGAGCAGGTGAACGAAGAGGTCGCCTGCTACGCCGGTGCCGTAGTCGCGATAGTTTCTCCAGCGGAAGAAGCGCTTGGCCTCGAAGGGGCGTTTCACGGTGGGTTCGATGTACCGGTCCCAATCGACGGTATCGGGCGAGGCGTCGGTGGGGATGGAATACTGCCATGCGCCGATGGCGGTGTTGCGATCGAGCCAGGCCTCCACCATATTGACTTTGCCGATGGCACCCGCTGCGAGCAGGTCGCGCGCTTTCAGATACACGAGCGAACTCGCGTACTGGCTGCCGATCTGGAGAATTCGCCCGGACTCCTTTTGCGTCGCGATGACCTCGTGACCCTGGTCAATTTTTTGCACCATCGGCTTTTCGCAGTAAACGTCCTTGCCGGCGCCGAGTGCGTCGATGGTGATTCGCGAGTGCCAGTGATCGGGAGTGCCGATGATGACGGCATCGACATCTTTGCGGGCGAGCACTTCCCGATAGTCGGGGGTGGTGAAGATGTCGCGGCCCCAAAGTTCGCGACAGCGTTCGACGCGGCCGGTATAGAGGTCACAAGCGGCCACGAGTTTGACGCCATCGATGGAAGTGGCATACTTGGCGTCACCTTGTCCCATTCCGCCGGCACCAATCAGAGCGATTTGAATATTGTTGTTGGGCGAGATCTTTCGTCCTGCCTGCTGCGCGAGTAGGGGAGTGGCGAGACCTGCGCCTGCTGTCGCGGCCAGAAAGTTGCGCCGGGTGGTTGGCATCTTCTACTCCTTTGCTCCAATTTACCGCAGTGGAGGAAAGGATTATTCTTCTGTCGAGACGGAATGATCGCAGTTCGCTTGTCCGGGCTTGCGATGGCCGGGAGGGATGGCGCGATATCGACGTAAGCAATGGCGCCCCGATGGGGTTAACGTCGACATGGCGGAAACCGACCCTACGTCACCGTGAATGGGAGTTCTGTTTGCCTCCGTTGTAACATTTCATCGACGCTAGCAGTCCTAGAAACACTCATGTCTGACGATTTCAATTACTCGCTTTCCGATTGGCCGATCCTTAAGCAGATCAGAAACGGTGACGTTTATGGGTTGGACGGTACGGCATCGTCGAAACGCAGCGACAACTTGATCGCACGCACCACCAGTGCCGATCGTACCGTGGCGTCGGTATGTCCGTACTGTGCAGTCGGTTGCGGTCAAGTCGTTTACGTCAAGAACGAGAAGATCATCGACATCGAAGGCGATAACCGTTCCCCAATCTCTCACGGATGCCTTTGTCCGAAGGGCGCGGCGACGTTCCAGTTAGTAACTGGATCGCACCGTCTGGATTACGTCCTGTATCGGCGCCCTTACAGCACCGAATGGACGCGTATCCCACTGGAACAGGCGATAGACATGGTGGCCGAACGGGTGAAGACTACGCGCGACGCAAACTGGGAGGATCAGGATGACGACGGGAATCCGCTTCGGCGCACGATGGCCATCGCGCATCTGGGTGGGGCCACCCTGGATAACGAAGAGAACTACCTAATCAAGAAACTGTTCACTGCATTGGGAGTGGTGCAGGTGGAAAATCAGGCCCGTATATGACACTCCGCCACCGTCCCCAGTCTGGGGACATCGTTTGGACGGGGCGGAGCCACCACCAGCCAGCAGGACTTACAATTCGCCGACTGCATCGTGATTCAAGGGTCGAACATGGCGGAGTGCCATCCAGTGGGATTCCGCTGGGTGATGCGCGCTAAGGAGAACGGGGACACAATCATTCACGTTGATCCGCGATTCACGCGGACCAGCGCAGTGGCGAACATCCATGCTCCCATTCGGGCCGGGTCGGACATCGCGTTTCTCGGCGGCATCATCAATTACATTCTGCAGAACAATCGTCACTTCGAAGAGTATGTAGTCAATTACACGAATGCCCCGGTCATCATCAATGACGACTTCAAAGATCCCGCGGAACTCGACGGTCTCTTTAGTGGTTGGAATGAGGAGAAGGGGCAGTACGAACCACGTTCGTGGATGCACACGGAGCATACCGACCCGACGCTGCAGAATCCGCGTTGCGTGTTCCAAATCCTGAAGCGCCACTATGCGAGTTACACCGCGGAGATGGTGGAGGAAACCTGCGGAATCTCGAAACATCTGTTCCTCAAAATCGCCGAGACACTGTGCAAGAACTCGGGGCGTGAGCGGACCTCGGCCTTCTGCTACGCCGTCGGTTGGGCTCAGCATACCATCGGCGTCCAGTACATTCGTACAGCCGCGATCATCCAGTTACTTCTCGGTAACATCGGACGGCCCGGCGGCGGTATCCTTGCACTCCGTGGACATGCCTCCATCCAAGGCTCGACCGATATCCCTACGCTCTACAACTTACTGCCCGGTTATCTACCGATGCCGAAGGCGAAGCACGACCAGGACCTGGCGACTTACACCAGAGTGAACACGTTACCCGGTGGATGGTGGGGCGAATTCCCGAAGTACATCGTTTCATTACTCAAAGCGTATTTCGGCGACGCTGCGAACAAAGACAACGACTGGTGCTACGACTACCTGCCGACACTTACCGGTGACCATTCGCACATGAACACCGTCACGGAGATGGCCGACGGCAAGGTGAAGGGTTACTTCGTCATGGGCGAGAATCCGGTGGTTGGGTCGATGAATGGTCCGCTGCAGCGGAAAGCCCTTCGTCAACTGGATTGGCTGGTTGTCCGCGATTTCTTTCTGACGGAAACGGCCGATTTCTGGCGCGACGCTCCGGAGATCGCACGCGGCGAAATCAAGCCGGAGAACATCGGGACCGAAGTGTTCTTCTTCCCCGCCGCGGCTCACACCGAGAAGGACGGCAGCTTCACGAATACGCAGCGCCTCCTGCAGTGGCACCACAAAGCCATCGAGCCAAAAGGCGACCAGCGTAGCGAACTCGACTTCATGTTCAAGCTTGGGCGGCGCCTGAAGAAGTTATACGGCGGCGAATACGACCAGAAGCGAAATTGGCCGATTCGAGACCTAACCTGGGACTATCCGACGCATGGAGAGTTAGACGAACCCAGCGCCGAGGCTGTCCTGCATGAGATCAATGGCTACACTGTCGCGGGCCTTAAGCCGGTTGATGGCTTTACGGATCTCAAGGACGACGGCTCGACAGCTTGCGGCTGCTGGATTTACTCGGGCTGTTACAAGGATGGTGTGAACCAGACAGCTCGCCGGAAGCCGCACTGGGAGCAGGAGTGGCTGGCGCCCGAATGGGCCTGGGCATGGCCGCACAATCGCCACATCCTGTACAACCGCGCGTCGGCCGATCCCGAAGGAAAGCCGTGGTCCGAGCGAAAGAAACTGGTCTGGTGGGATGAATCGAAGGGGCAGTGGACCGGTCATGATCAACCGGATTTCATTGCGACACTCGCGCCGTCGCACCGCCCCGATAAAGACGCGCGAGGGAAAGACGCGATCTCAGGAGTCGACCCCTTTATCATGCAGGCTGACGGCAAGGGATGGCTCTACGTAGCAACCGGATTGAAGGATGGCCCTCTGCCCAGTCATTACGAACCGCAGGAATCAGTTACGAAGAATCCGCTATACGGACAACAGTGTAACCCCGAGCGCATGGAATGGGTGCGCGACGATAACCCGTACCACCAACCCTACGGTGATCCAAGGTTTCCGTTTGTGCTGACAACTTACCGGCTTACTGAGCATCATACAGCGGGCGGTATGTCACGATGGCTGCCCTGGTTATCGGAGTTACAGCCGTCGCTGTTCTGTGAAGTGTCCCCGGAGCTTGCGTCCATCATCGGTCTGAAGAACGGAGGTTGGGCAACCATCCGGACGATGCGTTCCGAAGTCGAGGCTCGAGTGCTGGTTACGGAACGGATGCGGCCGCTGAAGATCAAGGGACGAATAGTACATCAGATCGGACTTCCCTATCATTGGTCCAGCAAAGGACTCGTCCGCGGCGATACGACGAACGATTTGATTGGCTTTGTTGCCGACCCGAACGTCTCCATTCAGGAATCAAAGGCCCTCACCGCCAATATTGTCGCCGGCCGGCGGTCGCAGAAGCGCCGTCCGCGATCGAAACAGCTCGATCCGCGCGGATGGGAGCGCGATCTTCCGCGCGCCCGACACAAGCCCGAATCCAAGCACGGATTGAAGGCCGCCGAAACCAAGGAGGGGAACTCCTAACCGTGCCGAATGCGAAGGGCTTTTTCACGGATACTACGTTATGCATCGGCTGCAAGGCATGTGAAGTCGCATGCAAGCGTGGAACCAACTCCCCGATGACGGCTTCTTCTTCACCGGAATGTCCTATGACAACACCGTCGCGCTGGGCGCGTCCACATGGCGCCACGTCGCGTTCATTGAGCGCCCTGTGCCACTGTCGACCCAGGACGCCGGCGGCTTCTCCTGGCTGTTCTCGTCCGATGTCTGCAAACACTGCGCACGTGCCGGTTGCCTGGAGAGTTGCCCGACCGGATCCATTATCCGTACCGAGTACGACACCGTGTATGTGCAGCCCGATATCTGCAATGGCTGCGGATATTGCGTGGTGAATTGTCCATTTGGAGTCATCGACCGGAGGGAGGACGATGGCCGTGCCTGGAAATGCACGCTCTGCTACGATCGCCTGCGGGCGGACATGACTCCGGCCTGTGCGAAGGCCTGCCCCACCGAGTCGATTCAATTCGGAGATCTCGACGTCCTTCGCAACCGCGCGGAGAAACGTGTCGG
>JBBQGE010000057.1:0-38800 GCA_038322675.1 Bryobacterales bacterium | reverse complement strand
CAGACACTCATCGGTTTTGACGAACCATCGGCCGGTTGCCACCCCTGGCCACGGGTCGCCAAACCGGTACCGGCGGCGGGAACCCTGAAATCGTGAAACCCGCGCCAATTGGGCACTTCATCGAATTCTCGCGCAGAGCCGAAAAAACAGTAGTCCGGGCATCCTATGGGCAGTCGTTTGGAGCGATTACTACTGTAAGCTACATCGGCTTTTACGCGAGTGGTCAGCCGCTCGGCCTGGGTACGACGGTTGGTACGCCGTCCGTGTTATTCGCCGGTCCCAACCGTCCGCTGATCTCCACGTACGATGGTTGGCGTGCTCCCACCAAGGGCGGCGGTTTCGATCCGTCGCTAGACACGTTTGTCCAGCCAGCCTCGTTCTTCCCGGCTCAGGTTGGAACGTAGTTCTCCGGAACCACTCAATACTTCGGAAACCAGACCCGGTACAATCCGCAGTCCCAAGCTTGACCGAGAATATCTCGATCGCGAAGAGCTTCACCATGGGCGAGCATGTGCGCGCCGATTTCCGTGCTGAAGCATTCAACGCTTTCAATCGCGTCCGCTTTGGAACGGGATCGCTAACTATCCAGAGTCAGCAGTTCGGCGTCCTGACTTCGTCGGGCGACTTGTTGAATACTCCGCGGCAACTGCAGTTAGCTCTGAAGTTGTATTTCTGAGTTACTCGGGGTGGTTCGGGCTAACCCGGGCCGCCCCTTCGTTCACTCACCCGCCTATCCCGCGCCGCTCGATCCGCCGCCCGACGCACCGGCACCTGCCCCCGCTCCCGCACCACTCCCCATATCCGTACTGGACGTGAACGCAATCAGCGCAGCAATCTCCGCACCATCCCCGTCCGGTGACGGCAGCGCCGCGAACCAGGGCGGCAACACAGCCCGACCCTCTTTCGCTTGGCGCCGTAGAAGTGAATGTGCTACGCCGAATGCCGCCGCGTACGGCAGAAGTTGTTCGAATTCCTCTCCGCCCGGTGCCGGCACGCGTCCCCGGCTTAGGTCGCGCAAATAGTGCGCATACCCTCGCCACCTCGACGCCATCATCATTCCCGTGTCGCTCCACTTAGGCGACCGCGACGCCGCAATCAGCAGCACAATGCCGAGCACCAGGACCGTTGCGCCGTACACCAGTGCCTGCCCGGCGATCATCGCGATTCCCGCCGACTTTAAACCCACAAGCGCAAAGATGAGTCCAGTGAAGCCAATCATCAGGCCCGCGGCCGCACTGCCGAATAGCCAGCGCCGCCTCGCCGTTCTCGACTCATCCACAAAGCCTTCGGCCCGAATCTCCGCCCGAATCGCCTGGCGGATCCGGCTCCACTTCCGCGCCAGGCGCGATTGTAGTTCCTCCAGCGTTGCTGCCGAAGCGCCGCCCTTGAACGCCACGTCCAGAAAGGTCCGTTCGTGCGGCGCCAATGCCACCGCGTCGTTCGTGCGGTAAATCGTGAAATGCCGCGATCCCATGAACCCGCTCTTCGCTTCCTCGATACGCAATACACCGCGCCGCGCCAGTTCGTACAGAATGCCGTGGCTACCCCCTGGCTTGCCAATCAATGCAGCGGCGATTGCCGGAGGTTGCGGCCCGGGAGGCATGCGACTCCCAGGGTCGGACCCGACTACAAGCGTCGGGCGGTCGTTGCGAAAACTGGTGATCGCGCCGAACAGACCCAAGGCTAACAGTAGGAATGCGGGCGCCAGCGAGGCTCGGACGCCTTTCGCGAAATCCTCGCGGCGGCGGTCGTCGCGAGTCATCCAGTCTGGCGGCGGACCCGTGAACGAGTTCGCCCGAAACACCGCTGTCAGCACCGGCTGCGTGTTGCGCCTCAGCGCTTGCATGTGAACGACGGTTCGCTGAGGCCCGGCGTCGATTCGCCCCGCACGTTCCACCGATACCTCCGGTGTCGCGATACCCGCGGGATATTCGAGCGTGATTTCGCTCGACTCAATTCGATAACTCCGATCACCCGGCAGCGCCCGCCACATCAGGCGTTGAACGTCCTGTTCCGGCCGGATCACACCCAGCGCGTCATATTGAACCGTGAATTTGTGAGTGGAATCCGAAAAAGGCCCAAAATTCCATCTCACCTTAACCGGCGAGCTACCCGATATCTGAACGCGTCCCGCCGGCAATCTCTCGCCGTCCATCCAGGCGCGAACATTTCGGATACCGTCTGTTCCGGTGGCCGCAATGTTGCGGTATACATAAGTGAAGGGGCCACCCTCAAAGCGGAAGTCCACTGTCTCGGTGACGTGGAGTGTGCCCTGCGGAGTGAGTTGCAGCTGAACATCGTACCGGTCTGCGCTGTAATCCTTCGCAAGCGCGCACACAGGCGTGAGTGCCAGAACCACGGCGACGGACCGAATCCAGTTACGCATCGTTCGTCCTCCGTTCAATTCCAATGTACCGTGGCTTCTTATTACTCGCGAGTTATTTAAGAAAACCGCTGCGTCCGGATCCGGTGGCGCTGAGTTCATCGTTCAGCGGATCGTCGAGCGCGAGTATCTTCCGCACATCAGCGGGCAGGGCGGCCTGCGTCTCGGGCCGGAGCAGCCGCTTCTGATACTGCTGCTGGGGCACATCGCGGCGGCAGTAAAATCCATGCATCGCGCGGCGATGAGCATCGGTGCGATTCGCCGTCCCGCCGTGCCACGCGTGCGCGTTCATCACCACCACCGTACCCGCCGGGGCCGTCACCAGAACCTCATCGGGATGCTGTGCCTTCGGATCCGCGAGTTCCTGTTGCGGCAGTTTGCGCCATTGATGCGAACCCGGCACAACGCGAATCGCACCGTTGTCTTCGGTAAACGCATCCAGCATCCACACCGTGTTGCACACCTGAAAGCCCTTCTCATCCGCGATTGCGCCCATATCGGCGTGGAGCGGTTGCGTGGCGGTCGAGTGCGGATTTGCCGACCGCACGTTGAGGCTACTCAGCTTGAACTCCGGTCCCAAAACGTGCGCGATCAGTTCAACGATTTCCGGCATCACGATCACGCGCTGGAACACCTCGCCCTTCTCCACCAGATTCGCCAGGCGCCGCGTCTGCTCTTCCTGCTTGAACTCCGATCCGGCCGCGTCACCTTCCTCCTCGAATAGTTCATCCACGCGGCGCCGCACACTCTGCAGCAAGTCGTCATTCATGAATCGCTCCAGCACCACGTACCCCAGCCGGTCGAGTTGCTCAATCTGCGCAGAAGTCATCTCGGTCCTCCTTACAATAAGAATAGGTGCATTATTCCAGAATTCTGGTTCGCGCCACCAACTGGGTGGGCGATGCTGTGATGTCGCTGCCGGCCTTCCGCGCGATTCGGGACCGGTTCCCACACGCTGAGATTCACGTACTCGCGCGACCCTGGGTTGCCGACTTATACGCGCGCGAATCCTGGTGCACCCGTATCATCCCGTATACCGCGGAACGCGGCGCCCGCGACTGGAAAGGCAAATGGCGGATTGCGTCCGACTTACGCCGCGAGAATTTCGATTGCGCCATCCTGCTGCCAAATGCCTTCGATGCCGCGCTCGTCGCCTGGCTGGCACGCATCCCCGAACGTATCGGATACGATCGCGATGGCCGCCGTTTTCTACTGACGCATGCCGTCCCCGTTCCCGAGTCCACCGAGCATCAACGCTATTACTACCTTGAATTACTGCACCGCGCGGGCATCATCGACGCGGTTCCGCGAGTAGACGCGATTCGACTCGAGGGCTCGGAAGAAGCCGCGCGCGCGGGGCGTCCGATGCTGAATGGTGCCGTTGTCGGAGTCAGCCCAGGCGCGGCCTACGGCACTGCGAAACAATGGCTGCCGGAGCGATTCGCCGCGGCAGCCGTGCGGCTGGCGAAGGATGCGGACGGCGGTGTCGCGGTATTCGGATCCCGCGACGAGCGGGCGCTGTGCGACGATGTCGCCACTCGAATCCGCGAAGCCGGCATCGCGGCCCACAATTTCGCCGGCGAGACGTCGCTCCGCCAGTTCATCGATATGGCTGCCGCGTGCAGCGTCTTCCTCACCAACGACTCCGGGGCGATGCACATCGCCTCGGCGCTCGGCGTCCCCATGGTGGCGGTGTTCGGCGCTACCGATCACGTCGCCACCGGCCCCACCGGCGAACTCGCGCGAGTTGTCCGCGAACCCGTCGAGTGCAGTCCTTGCCTGCTCCGCGAGTGCCCCATCGATCACCGCTGCATGACCGGTGTCACTGCCGATCGCGTGGTGAATGAGGCTCTGGCCGTGCTCGAAGCCAGGCGCTGACCCTTACGGATACACTGAGAAATTGGACACTCGAACCAAGATCATCGATATCGACGCCGCTCGCGATCGTGCCAACCAACCGCGAACGGCCGTCGTCATCGGATTCTTCAATCCACTCCTGGCCGAACACGCCGTGCGCTTGCGTCAACTGCGCGACGAATGCGACCATCTGATCGCGATCGTCGACGATCCCCCTATACCCCTGATGGACGCAGCCGAGCGCGCGCAACTCGTGGCAGCGCTGGACGCAGTGGACTGGGTCGTGATCGCGGCGAAGCCTTTCGGCAACCCGATCTTCGATGAACGCCCCGCGGACGAAGAGCGCTACCGCAACCTCGTTGCTCGCGTGCAGGAACGCAGTCGCATCGCAGTCTGACCGATGAAGTCCACCCGCATTCTCGCCGTACGCTTGGGAGCGATGGGCGACGTCATCCACACACTACCCGCCGTCGTGGCGCTGAAGCGGGGATTGCCCGGCGCGCGCGTCACCTGGGCCGTCGATCCGAAGTGGGCCGTCCTGCTGGAAGACAATCCCTTCGTCGATGAAGTGCTGTTGTTCAACCGGCGACGCTGGTCGAGTATTCGCGAGACGTGGCGCAAATTGCGGCGGGAACCGTTCGACATCGCAGTCGATTTTCAGGGGCTCATCAAGAGCAGTGCCATCGCCTTTGCATCGGGGGCCGCGCGAAGAATCGGGTTCGCTTCGAACGAGGCTCGCGAACCCCTCGCATCACGGCTGTACAACCTGCGGGTTGCCACCGTTGAGATTCACGTGGTCGATAGGAACCTGGATCTCGCGCGGGCGGCGGGTGGTCACGATGCCGGGCACGAGTTTCCACTACCGTCCGGCCGGCCCGAAGGTGAGTTACCCGCAGGACGATTCATCCTGGCATGTCCTCTGGCGGGTTGGGCGTCGAAGCAGTGGCCGCTCGAATACTACTCGGAGGTGGCGGGCGCACTCGCGGCTGATGGGCTGACGCTCGTGGTGAATGGACCTCCCTCCGCGTCCGTTCAGCTTTCGCAAGTCCGCGGAGCATTCGTACACGCGTCTGGAATCGAGGGTCTGCTCGACGCTACCCGGCGCGCCAGCGGCGTCATCGGCGTCGATAGCGGACCTCTGCACATAGCCGCTGCATTGGGACGGCCGGGAGTCGCGATCTTCGGACCCACCGATCCCGCCCGGAACGGTCCGTATGGTGGAACCATCACCGTCTTGCGGGATCCCGCGGCAACCACAACCTATAAACGCGATGGGGAAATTTCACCAGCCATGCGCGCGGTGTTACCGGCGGCGGTAGTGGCCGCACTCCGCATCTGCCTTGAACTTCACGCCGAGAGGATGCATTTGTGAAGCAGCGGCGTTATTGGTTTCCCAAACCCTACGCCGATCGCGTCGCGAAACTGCGCGTCCCGGCAGGTTTCGTACTCATCATCGCGTTCCTGTATTTCGCCTCGCCGGATGCGGTTTCGCTCGCCATCGGAGTGCCGGTCGCCTTCGCGGGTCTGCTGTTGCGCGGATGGGCCGCCGGGCATCTCGAGAAGAACCGGCAACTCGCCACCAGCGGCCCTTACGCGCACCTGCGAAATCCGCTCTATCTCGGAACGTTAATTGTCGCTCTCGGATTTGTGATCGCGGCCCTCCGCTGGGAATTAGGTCTGATTTTCGCGATTATTTTCGGTGGTGTATATCTCCCGGTGATAGAGTTAGAGGAACAGCATCTGCGAAAGCTATTCCCCGCCTACGCGAGTTATGCCGAACGCGTTCCGCTGCTGATGCCACGGCTCCACGGCATCCCCGGTTCCCACCGTTTCGAATGGCGGTTGTACATGGTAAATCAGGAATTTCAGGCCGCTTTCGGATTCATCGCAGGACTCGCCATCCTGCTATGGAAATCGCTTGCCGCTATCTAACTCCGCTGCATGCTGACCTTGGTATAGGCCACCCGGAAACCGCACCGCTCGTAATTCCGCTGTGACGGAGTCCCTGGCAGCGTCGACGCCGTCGCGATGGTTCCCCCGCGCTCCGCCGCCATCGCCAGCCTCAGCCGGATCAGCGCAGTCTGCAGCCCGCGTCCGCGATGCGCCGTCACTGTCGCATCGCCGAATAACGTCGCCACTCCCTCCGCATTCACCAGCAGTGCGCCGCCCGCCGCGGCAGTGCCGTCGACACTCGCCAGCAACGCGACCGTGCCCTGCATCCGGAACAGATCGGCCCCGACCTGCAATTCCTGCGCTGACGGCTCGTGCTCCAAAAAGCCTTCCGCCAGTGTTCTCGACCACACCGGCAACTCCGCCGTCGTCACGATCCGGATCCGATCGTCGGACGCCGGTGTCACCGACGTCAAATCGCACACCAGCACCTGGTTGAACTCAATCGGCTGGTACCCGTGCGCCCCCAGCAACTCCACTAAAGTGGCGTGGGCGAAAGGGCAAAGATCCACAATCACGGGCGATTCGCGCTCGCCGAAGAACTGCTCGATGCGCGCGAGATCCCGCTCCGATACCGGACCATCCATCCCGATCCCAATCGCATGCGTGAGTGGCGAAGCGGGACCTGCAAATGCAACGATCCCGCCTGCAATCGAAACAATTTCGGATGCCGCCAGCGCCGCAATCTCCGCGTCAGCGGCTTCCAAGCGTCGCGCCAAAGCCGCGCTGCCGGTGATCAACTCCACAAACGGTCGTTCGCGCGATTTTGATCCCACTCGGGGGTCGGCTCAAAGTACCCCGGCTCCAGTAGATGTTGTTTCATCACCGCGTCGTCCAACGTCACGCCCAGACCTGGCTTCTCCGGCACTTTGATGAAACCCTTATTGACGATCGGCTTCTCCACACCCTCCACCAGATCGTTCCACCACGGCACGTCCACCGAGTGATTCTCCAGCACCAGGAAGTTGTCCGTCGCCGCCGCGCAGTGCACGTTGGCCATGCACGACACGGGCGATCCAGCGAAGTGCATCGCCATCGCGACGCCGTATTCCTGAGCCATATCGCCGATCTTCTTGGTCTCGAGAATGCCGCCCGAGGTGGCGAGATCGGGATGGATGATGTCCACCGCGTGATTGCGGCACAACTCCTCGAAGGGCTCCTTCAGATAGATATCCTCACCCGTCAGCAGCGGGATGTTGATCGCAATCTTGATCTCTTTCAGCAGGTCCGTATACTGCCACGGGATCATGTCCTCGAGCCATGCCAGGTTGTATTTCTCCAGCGCTTTCCCGAGCTTAATGCAGGAGTTGACTCCGATGTGACCGAAGTGGTCAGCCGATAGCGGAACCTCCATGCCCACCTGTTCGCGGACCGCCGCCACGTAGTCGCCCATCGTCTCGGCGCCCTTTTCTGTGATCTCGACGCCGGTGAACATGTGCTGGACTCGTCCCCCCTGGCCCACCGAGACACCCGCCGGATGCGTGATGCATCCCGGTTTGTCGGCCATCAGATCGATGCCCAGATCCATCTTCAGCCACGTGAATCCCTCTTCGTGCCGCGCCCGGAGCCGCTGGCCGTAGACCTTCGGATCGTGCGATTCGGTGGTGTCCGCATAGCAGCGAATCGTATCCCGGAACTTGCCGCCCATCAGTTGGTATACCGGTACGCCGTACGCCTTTCCCGCCAGATCCCACAGTGCCATCTCGATGCCGCAGACACCGCCGGCTTGGCGCGCGTGAAACCCAAACTGCTTGATCTTGCGAAAGATCTTGTCGACGTTACAGGGGTTCTCGCCCAGAATCCGGCTCTTCAGCATCAGCGCGTAGTTCTTATTTGCGCCATCGCGGACTTCGCCGAGTCCGTAGATCCCCTGATTTGTATCAATCCGGATGATCGGGCAGGTCATCGGCGCCCGCGCGATGGTGGCCACCCGCAGGTCCGTGATCTTCAACTCGGAAGGGTTCGAGTTGGTGTTGACGTGGTTCTGATACGCCTCAATCGTGTCGTCCGCCCAAAATCCAGCCGCGAGCAGGCCCGCCGCCGACTTCAAGAATCCCCGCCGTGCGGGTCCGTGCTGCTTGTTGTTGGCCATGAAGTACTCCTTGGAGGAATCGACCATTCTATATCACGGCGGTGCAGGATGGAAAAACGTGTTTTCGGAAGTGGAGACAATGCGGGTTGAGATAGCCGTAAACGTCACAGGACTACTTCCGAAGATCGGCAGTCAGAAGATGTAACGGCCTGCCACGCGTGGAGCGGGTAAACCGTCGTCTTTACCATACATCGTGTATGGTACCAAGTCCCCACCCGACTCAAAAAAATACTCCAGCCGCCGCAACCCGGCATCCAAGAAGGTCGTGGGAATGCTAAGCTAATGCAACGCAGAATGAATGAATCTGCCGCGGGTCCCAACTTCGTACTCAGTAGTACTGCCACCGATTCTGAGCGTCTGCTTCATCGCGACTCGGCGTGGCGCGCCTACGTGCGCCGGATCGCTCGCGAAGACCACACGGGTCTAACGGCTCTTTATGATGAAAGTAGCGGAATCGTGTACGGTCTGGCGCTGCGGTTGCTGGGCTCGGCAGCGGATGCCGAAGAGATAACAATGGATGTATATGTCCAGGTATGGCGGACGGCGGCGGCTTATCAGGAGTCGCGCGGATCCGTGCTCTCATGGCTTGCCATGATGGCGCGCAGCCGTGCGATTGACCGTCTGCGGGCTGGCGGCCTTCGAAGCCGGTCGGAACAGCCTCTCAAGGATCTATTGCCGCGCGATCCGGCTGCCGATTTCGAGAGCGCGACGGTCCGGCGTCTGGACACTCTGCGGGTCGGAGACGCGCTCCGGTCGCTGCCTCCCGAGCAGGGACAGGCGTTGAATCTGGCCTTCTATTCCGGCATGAGCCATACCGAAGTTGCCGAACATCTGGGCGTCCCGTTGGGGACCATCAAGACTCGCATCCGGCTGGGGATGATGAAGATGCGCGATCTCCTGGAGGACCATCGTGGCGCCTGATAATTGCGAGCAGTCGCTGCTGTACGGAGCCGGACTGCTCGACCACGTGGCCGCGCGTGAATTTGAAGAGCACCTGGCAGGATGCTCCACGTGTGCTTCCTCCGTTCGGGAAGCGCGCGAGATCGCAGCCGCGATGGCGTTGGCGTCCGCCGCGGCTCCTCCGCCGAACCTGCGCGAGCGGCTGCTGAAACGGGTCGCACAGGAACCCCTGCGCACCATCGTCCGCCGCGGCGAAGGCGCCTGGACCAACATCGGGTTCGACGGCATAGACGCGAAGATCCTCCACACCGATACCGGCACCGGGACCGTGACTTCACTTATCCGCATGCGCGCAGGCGCCCGCTACCCCGGACATCTGCATGCCAAGCCCGAACATTGTTACGTACTGGAAGGCGATTTGGTATTCGAAGACCACGTTCTGCACGCCGGAGATTACGAGGTTGCTTCGAAGTCCACCGCCCATTCGATGGTCTCCACCCACGGGGGCTGTCTTGTGCTCATCGTCAACAATACTGCCGACGAACTGCTGGTCTGATCACCACCCCATCTGCCGCATCCGCGTCAGGATCACGTTCGTGTAGTTATCCATCCGTCCCGGATTGCGCCGCAGCGGATTCGGAATCACCGCGGCCAGCCGCGCCGCCTGCTCCCGTGTCACTCGCGATGCCGGCTCGTGATACCAGTAACGCGACGCAGCCTCGGCGCCGTACACTCCCGGTCCCCACTCGATCACGTTGAGATACAGTTCCAGAATCCGGTCCTTGCTCATCAGTAATTCGACTATCGGAACCAGCGTGAACTCCAGCCCCTTGCGGAGGAGCGATCGCCTGGTGGTGAGGAACAGGTTCTTCACCAGTTGCTGCGAGATGGTGGATCCGCCCCGGCCCAGTTTGCGCTGCTGCATGTCCTTCTCGAGGATCTTCTGCATCTCCACCCAATCGATTCCCGAATGCTCCAGGAATCGAGTATCCTCGGCGGCCACCACCGCATGCCGCAGGTCGGGCGAGATGCGCTCGATCGCGACAAAAGTGTAGCGCTTCACATACGGTTTCGAGGACCCCCAGGATTCGATACGGCGCTCGATCTGCACCATCGTCGTGGGCGGATCGATCCACTTCAATCCGAAGATCGCCAGGGCAAAGAACAGGTAGGACGAGATGATGACGGCTCCGATAATCAGGAGCGCTATTCCCAGGAGTCGCGATCGCTTCGGGCGGGTGGAACGTCGGGCAATGCTTGTACGGCTGGCCCTCAAACCGCGGCCCCTATTTCTTCAGATCCTCGGGGAAAACCGCGTACCCGTCGGGAGGCGGGAACAGAGCGTAGAGCACCTGCAGGCGCTTCCGCAGAAAGCGGCTCGGCAACTGCCGCGGCCCGGTCTCCACATCGATATCGCAGCACACGCCGTGCAGGTACAGCGTCAGGGTGTCGATAAACGCCTGCCGCACGTAATCGCGAAACGGCTTCGTCTCGCGGCGGGAACCCGTGCTCCGCCGCAGCACCGTCTGCTTCAACTGCCAACTGCCCTCGTCCACTTCGCCGTGTACGTCGCCTGCGAGTTCCTCGCGAACCAGACCCGTAAAGCTCGAGTTCTCGAGATCGCTCAGGCGGTCCGCCATCAACGCCGCCAGCACGCCGTAAAACCGGTAGTGGTATTCCGCCACTTCCTGATCCTTCAACGCGAAGACCAGCACTTCCTCATTCCCCACCCGCAGTTGCGTATTCCACGACAGCCGGCTCTCCGGCGGTTTCTCGATCGAGATCAGATCCCCAGTCTTTCCCGCCGGCTTCTCTTTTCCGTTGGGCCTCTCCAGGTACGGGACCAATATGATGGAGATCTTGGGAAGCCGCCCAGCCACCGCCGGCGGCAAAGCGGCGATCGGTTCCTGCAGATACTCCTTCACGTCTTCGTCGCTTAACGGGACGGACGCGCAGAAGTACGAAAACGTATTACTGAGCGGAATCATCTCGCCGCGAAATCGCTCGGCGAATTGGCCTACGCTCAGCTTGGATAGGTCGAATTGTGCGGACATCTTTCGGTTAGGTGCGGCGTTGCTACCAGTGTAACAGAGCTTTTCCAGCAAATGACGCTCCAGATAAGCCTATTGGTAGACTAACTCATAGTGGCTCTTAGGGTTTTGGTTTCTGCGGGCGAATCTTCGGGCGATCTCCACGCTTCCGAATTGGTACGCCGTCTGCGTTTAAGCCATCCGGACGCCGAGTTTTTCGGCTGCGCCGGCCCCCGCATGCGAGCCGCAGGCGTCGATCCGGTGGTTTGTTCGGAAAGCCTGTCCGTCGTCGGACTGATGGAAGTTTTGCACCATATCCCGCGCATTTACAGGGAGTTCCGGAAATTGATCCGGGCCGCCCGCGAGCGGAAACCCGACGTTGCCATTCTCACCGACAGCCCCGATTTCCACCTCCGCGTCGCGCGCAAACTGCACCGGGCCGGGATTCCCGTCATCTATTTCGTCGCTCCGCAGGCGTGGGCGTGGCGGCAGGGCCGTGTTCGCCAGATGCGCGAAACGCTGCGGCATCTGCTATGCATCTTTCCTTTTGAGGAGCAGTTCTTTCGCGAGCACGGCGTCGAAGCTACCTATATCGGCCATCCGCTCGCCCGAATCGTTCGTCCGTCGATGACCAGGGAGGAATTCCTGAGGGAGCACGGTATCGCGGCCGGCCGTCCGATTGTCGCATTGCTGCCCGGAAGCCGGACCGGGGAGGTAGCGCGCCATATCGAACCGCTGGCTGAAGCCGTCAAACTGGTACGAGAGTCGCGGCCCGATTGCGTGTTTGTGGCCGGGACGCCTCCGGGCTTTTCCCGGTTCGTAAACGATTCATCTTTTTGGGAACGCTTTCGGCGGGAGTCCATCCAAATACTTGAAGGTTGCTCCTGGGATCTTCTCGCCCAGGCCGAGGTGGCTTTGGCAGCCAGCGGAACGGTGACCATTGAGGCGGCGCTACTGGGAACGCCGATGGTTACGTTCTACCGGGTCAGCCAGTTGAGTTGGATCCTCGGGCGCTGGTTGGTTCGGGTTCCTTTTTTTTCCATGGTCAATTTGGTGGCACAACGAGAAATTGTTCCGGAGTTGATCCAGAGTGACATGCAGCCCGCCCGGCTCGCGGCCGAAGTAACTCGTTTGTTGAACGACGAACCGGCGCGCCGCCGGATGCGATCGGAATTAGCCTCTGTACGTGATCTGTTAACCGCGCCGGAACCACCGGTGGATCGCGCGGTTCGCGTAATCGAAACGATTCTAGACAAGGAAACAGTGAATGTCAGGTAAGGGAATGCTTGGGCGCACGGTTCTGACAGCCGTGACGGTGCTGTCGATTCTGAGTGCAGCGCCTGTTGTCGGTCAGGAGAAGAACGGCGGCCGCATCGACGTGCAGCAGTACAATATCGATGCGGAAGTCAATCCGCGCACCCAGTCGGTGACGGCCAACGTCAAGGTTCAATTCACAGCCCTCGACGACAGTGTCACGTCGGCGAATTTCGAGCTGAACAATGCCTTGAATCTGTCGCGCGTGGTGGACGACGCCGGCCAGCAGATTCCTGCATCCCGCAATCAACAGGACTTCAGCGTCCGCCTCAATTTTCCCCAGCCGATCGCCAAAGGAAAGCAAGCCTCGCTGACGTTCACCTACGACGGACGCCTCACCGGACAGGAAGACTCACCGGTCTTCGGCATCAAGTTCGCCGCGCTCCACAACGATTTCGGCTACCTGATGTATCCCGCCCGCTGGTTCCCCGTCAACGAATACACCACCGACCGCTATAAGGCCGATCTCCGCATCACGGTTCCCACCGGCTATCGCGTGGTCTCCAGCGGCACCGAGCATTCCGATCGTGTCGGCGCCGACAAAGTGGTCTACACGTTCAGCTACACGCAGCCATCGTTCCCCGGCAGCCTGGCCATCGTTCAGGGTGAACCCAATCGCCTCACCTCGAACGGCGTCACCACTTCGTTTTACCTGCGCGAACAGAAGGCGGTCGCACCCGAATACGCCGCCGAAATTGGCAAGATCATGACCTACTTCACCTCGACGTTCGGCTTGGCGCCTCAGGCCAATCTGACGGTGGTGGAAACCGAACCCGGCACGCCGAACGGGTACGCCGCGCCAGGTCTACTGTTCTTCTCCCCCATGTCGCTCGGCACGACGATCAACACCAAACTACTGGCGAATCAGATTTCGCGCCAGTGGTGGGGAGTGCTGATCTCGCCCACCACGCGCAATCACATGTGGATCGAGAACGGCTTGGCCCGCTATTCGGAACTGCTCTACCTGGACCATCTGAATGGGGCGGCGTCGATCGAACCCGAGTTGCACGACACCTACGTCGAGGCGCTGACGGTGGAGAATCCGCCGCTGATTCAGGACGCGCGGCTGGAGGATTATTCGCCCGAATTCTGGGCCTCCACCGCCGCCAAGGGCGCTGCCGTGTTCAACATGCTGCGCTGGGTGATCGGCGACGCCAACTTCATGAAGTTGCTCAAGGCGCTTCCGGACAAGTATAGCTGGCAGTCCGTGAATACGGCCGACGTGCGTAAGCTGGCCGAAGAGATCTCGGGACAGAACCTGCAGGGATTCTTCATCCAATGGATCGAATCGAGCGGCGCGCCTGAATTCAAGATGGAATACACGGTGTTCCGGACGGCGAAAGGCTTCCGCGTGATGGGCAAGATCGCGCAGGATCTGGACACCTTCCGGATGCCGGTGAACCTGCGGGTGGAGACCGAAGGCAACCCCGAGGACAAGACGGTGGAGGTGGTGGGCACGTCCTCCGAGTTCATGGTGGATACCTTCGGGAAGCCCAAGAGCGTGGAACTCGATCCGGACGGGCACGTGCTGCGCAACAGCCCCAAGATGCGTGTCGCGGTGGCCATCCGGCGCGGCGAGCAGTTTGCGGAAATCGGCGACTTCCCCGAAGCGCTGAAGGAATACCAGAAGGCGCTCGATGTGAACCGCAACAGCTCACTTGCTCACTATCGCGTCGGCGAGCTGTTCTTCTTGCAGAACAATTTCCAGTCGGCGGCGAACGAGTTCCGCGAGTCGTTGAACGGCGACGGCGAGCCGAAGTGGACCGAAGTCTGGGCCCATATCAACTTGGGCAAGATCTTCGACATCACCGGCCAGCGCGAGCGCGCGGTTAACGAGTACAAGCAGGCGTTGCGGACGAAGGATAATACGCAGAACGCGCTGGAAGAGGCGGGCAAGTATATCCAGAAACCGTACGAGCGCAAGCGTTCGAACGTGTAGGTAAAGATCAAGGGACAGACACTTCCCGGGCACAACGAAACCCGATATCGTCGTACCCGTGCTCAGGCTGGCCCCAGTAACGGAACGCAGCACCGAGGAACGTCGAAACGCCGCTCCACCCGCCCCCGTGCAACACTCGATATTCGACCTTCTCGGGATCTATCGGGTTCGTCTGCTCTTCACGATTATCCCCATACCCGTCCGCTACCCACTCCCACACGTTCCCAGCGAGATCGCAAATCCTTTCCGGCGTCGCCCCGTTCGGAAACAGCCCGACGGACGTCGCCGCTCCGATCTTTGTCTCGTCGTAGTTGGCTCGCGTCGCATCCGGCTCGTCGTTTCCCCACGGATATCGTCGCCCTTCCACACCGCAAGCCGCGCGCTCCCACTCCGCTTCCGTCGGCAGCCGGACTCTGGCCCACTCGCAGTACTTCACCGCATCGAACCAGTTCACGTACACGACCGGCCGGTTCGGGTAGGCAAGTTGCTGGTCCCACTTGGCCGGTTCCGCCCCGCCATCCTCCACATATCTGCCGAACTCTTCCACCGTGACCGGGTACCTCCCAATCTCGTATGCGCTCAATTCCACCTCATGAGCATCATCGCCCTCTCCCATCACAAACACACCCGCCGGCATAGTCACCCAGTTGTTTTCGCGCAACCGCGGGTCCCCGGCTTGGCCGAGCGCCTCCACCGCCTCCACGCGGGTCTTCAACGGCACACCGGCCGACCCGTCGCGATCGAAGATGGCCATCACTCGTCCGAGCAGTTCCCGATACCGGGGATCCTGCAACTTGTATCCGGACGCTTTCAAATCCGCCAGCATCGCGCCCATCAGACCGGCGCAGCGCGCTTGGTCGGCCAGCGTCGTCCCCTGCCGGTCCAGCAGCAGCGAGAACAGCGCGTCCGCCTTTTCGGGCCCCTGCCTGGATACCAGCAGTCCGGCATACAGGAGCACCGTCTCGCGCCATTCCGGGCGGTACAACTGGTACCCTTGGAACAGAACCTTCTGCTGCGCGGCATCCGTCAATCCAGCCAGTGCCCTTCCGGCGAGATGCTCCTGGAACGTGAGATGCCAGAACTCGAGCTTCGGGCCGCGGCTGACCACGATTCCGCTGTCCACTTCTTCCTGCTCCAGAAAGCACTCCGCCCGCCCGATCCGCTCCAGCGCCGCCGTGTCACGCAACTGCGGCGCGATCAGTTCCGCGGCCCGCCGTCTCCCGATTTGCCGCACCCTGCCTTTAGCTTGGGTTTGCATCGCCAGCGCGAGGTGGCCGAATAGCGTCAGGCAGCGTTCGGCTCGCTCCCGTCCGGCCTTCTCTCTGGCCTTGGCCAGCCATCCCAGGATGGACTCGTAGAGTTCGGCCCGCTGCTCGGGAAGACGCCGCTCATTCCAATGCACCACGGCCAAGGCAGTCAGCATCACTGGATTCCGCGCCATTCGTCGGATGGCCGGCCGCGCGCGTAGCGCAAAAAGCAATTCGTCCTGATGCTTGCCCGCCGCGACCGGATCGCCAGGATGCAGCGCCGCCGACCAGTGTTCCAGAAACCGCTCTACGGCTTCATCGCTCAACTCGTCGATCCTCACTTGATCGAACTCAGCGAGCGTCGCCAGGCCCTCATACGACGCTGGACGAGTGGTCACGACGAAGCGGCATTCCCGGTAGTGTACGGTCGCATTCTCGAACAGCCGCGCAATTTTCTGCCGGGTGCGTTCGTCCGGCGCCTCGTCCAGCCCATCCAGCAGCACCACGGTATCGGGCTCATGCATCTTCTTCTCGAAGTACGCGGCATCCAATTCCCACTTCTGAGATTCGAGGAAATGGCACAGCCAATCGGCCGATTCCGCAGTGGTGGGCACGCCCCCGTCCTTGCGGCCCAGACAGTTCGAGATGTGCTCTTCGAGTTCGGCGATGCGAATGAAGATGGGAAATCCGGCGGCGGCCCCTCCGCACGCTTCAAAAGCAAAGCGTCTGAGAAAGGTCGTCTTCCCGCTACCGGGATCGCCGACGATGACCACCCGCCTGCTCGTCAGCGCTTCTTCAAGCGGGACGCTCCTGCGAAGATCTCCCCCTGCCGGTGGTCAGCGGAATGTAGAGATCCTGGATCGGGAAGCGGTATGCCTTTCCCGCGCCCACCTGCAATCCCCGGATGTCGATCCACGCCGTCTGCTCACGCAGCCACGTGAGATACTTCGACGGATCTCCCGCACCTCCACCCGCGTGAAGGGCCTGCAGGACTCCGGTTGCGAGATGGTCCGGAGTCGTGAACTTCCACCAGGTGCCCGGCCCGCTCAACCACTTTTTGAAATCCTTTAGACGGGCGACGTTTCTCTGGACCTCGGCGGCGAGTTCCGGCGACAAGCTCCCATCTTCCACCGCCTTGCTCAAGCGGTACGACTCCTTCAGTTCAACCGGCCACCCGTGCTTCTCATCCACAACGCAGGCGATCACTTCCTTCCCGCGCTCGCACTCGAGCCACGTGATGCTCTTCTCCCCACCGTCCGGCTGATCCGGAGGCACCCAGCCATAACGGTGGGCCACGATCACGATCACAACATCGCAGGAGTCCACCTCCTGCATGCAAGCCGCGTAAGGCTTCCGCTTTCCCTGCGGCGTGAAGTACTCCATCATCACGGGATGGCAGCCCGCCAGCATCACCGCATCCCGCACCGCCAGTCGGTATGGTTCCAGGTCTTCCGATGTGGAAGAGATAAATACCCTGCGCATGTCTCTCTGTCGCGCTGTCATTCGAGCGTCGTTCCAGTGTACGCGTCAGGCACGCCATCCGGAAACTGGATATGCGCCGCCGCAGTTGAAACGTCGGCGCACCTGCTAAGCCAAACTAGTCGTGTTGCCTTACGACCGGGATCTGTGCATGAAGTGGACAGAGGTAACAGTCGCCGCCGAGGCGTGAGGCCGACTGCCTTAGTCCGTCGCAAACGACGGCTCAGTCCTGGTCGGTAGCAATCAGGTGCCCGAGGAGCTGACGAGGCGTCACGATGGCGACGGGCTTATAGTTTTTCGGAAAGTGGCGGACGTTGCCAGTGACGAGGTACGCGGCCTCGGCAGCCAGAGCGCATTCCAAAAACTGGTCGTCGTCCGGATCGGAACAAAGGGAAAGTTTCTGGGCGGAAGAGACGTGCACCGCAAACGCGCCCATGAACTCTAACAACTGCCGGGCGCGCGCAGCGTGGGGCCGGAGAACGGGCCGCGCGAGCACATCCAAGTATTCAGCCATTACGGCGTCCGATAGGCACGGCGTAAGAATGCCGCGAGCAACCAAATCGAGAACCTGGGCCGGAACGCCAACCTGTTTGAAGACTGCTGAAAAAAGGACGTTCGTATCGATAACGACACGAATCATCGCGCGACTTTTTGCTTCCGAGAACGGCGCGCGGCGGCGATCTCACGGTCGATCTGATCCGTGGTGAGTTTGGAGGCTGCGGTCTTCGCCGCTTCGGTGCGAAGAACCTCCAGGGTGCGGCCGAATTCCAGGCGCGCCTCATCGGCCACGTAGCGCCGGTAGAGTTCGCGGACAAGCTCGCTCATCGTGCGATTTTCTTTTTTCGCCGTCCGTTCCATGTCCTTGAGTTGATTCGGCGGCAGGGAAACGGATAGGGTCTTGGTGGTTCTCATGGGTCGTGCTTAGTGTTACTTGCGCTTTCAGTATAGCGGAGGGAGGCGGAGTGACAAGGTGGCGCCACAGCCCACCCCTAAGCCTCGCGAATCACCGCGCTCACCGGCTTCGACCCCACCGGAATCATCGTGAACAGTGCAGCCGACTTCTGTCGCGTCGCCATCTCGCTATGAATCCGAATCACGCCCATGTCCCCCGACTTCTGATTCAACACCAGTGCATACTGCTGATCCGGCGTGATGGCCACGTACCCCGGCTCCGCGCCCACCGGCGTGACAGCCAGCACGCGCCGCGTCGTGATACTCATGATGGTCACCTCGCCCGACGGCGGGTTCGCGATGAACAGATACGGCGGCTTCGTGTCCGATGCCGCCATCGCACCCGGCGCGTGTCCCGCCAAAACCGTCTCGGCCACCTGCGGAGTCCGATACGGGTACACGACCACCACGGCGTCCATCCCCGCTCCCGTCACAAATAGCTGACCCCCATCCGCATTGAAGCAGAAATGCTCGGGGCGCACCGAAAGCGGCAGCCTCGCAATCAGCCGCGCGCCGGCGACGTCGTACACCATCAACTGCCGGCGCCCCACGTCGGCGGCGATCAGGGCGCGGCCGTCGGATTGAAACCGCAGAATCCCCATTTCGGTGCCGGTGTCGATGGTCCGCACCCGGCCCGACCCAAGATCCACCAGCGCAATCCGGCCCTCGTATCCGAAGCTCACCGCAGCCGTATCGCCCGCATTCGAGATATCGAAGTCCAACGGATCGCCCGGCAGCGGATATTCCCAGACCGGTTTCATGGTAGCGATATCCAACCCGCTGAGCTTTCGCGGCGAGGCATACAAAACCATGAGCGTGCGACCGTGCAGCCGCATCGAAACCGCCGAATCGCCGCGGCGAGCCTTGCGATTCACCTTCAGGTGATCCATCGGGATCTCGTGAATCGTGCCGCTCTCGGGCGTCAACGCGTAGACCGCGGGCGTCGCCTGCGAAGTGACGACGTCGTTCGGCTGTCCGTCTACCGGAATGTGGCGGATCACGGCGAACGCGGTAAGATCCACGGCCGCAATCGCCCGGCCTTCCTCGTTCGCGACAAAAGCGTACCCGTTGAACCCGGTGCTGCGCTTCCTGCGGCATCCCGCAAGCGCGACTCCGCCTGCGAGAAAAACTCTGCGGGAAATCATGCTCACTTCCTATTATCGGATTGCGCCGCCGCCATCGCCTTCCACGACTCCTGATCCTGGCCGATGCTCAACAGATTCTCCGATCGCACCAGCCGCAGGCGCAGCAGTTTCGGATCCCGCTCGATCTTCCCCAGCCATTCGGCATCGGACATCTTCATATACTGCAGACCCGCATCCGCATAGCTCTTCGATCCCGTGTCGATCAGCGCCGAGAGCGTGAACCGATCCACAAACCGCTTGATCTCGCCCGGCGACATCGGCTTCTGATGCAGGTCCACAATCTGGATGGAGATCTGGCGTTCCTTGAAGAACCGTTCCGCCGCCCGCGTGGCCTGCGAGCCCTTGGTTCCGAAGATCTGAACTGGCATTACTCAGGATTACAACAATAGCGCGCGGCCCTCGGCGACGCACTCGCTGGCATAAATGAACATCCCCGCCGACCACGCCTGATCGCACACACCCGACGGTTCGGCAGTCTCCCCATGATGCCATTCGTTGAACTCGCCACGCAGGTTCAGCAAGGCCAATCGCTGAAGGGCTTCTTCAGCCTCCTGCAGCATGCCCACCTTCACCAGCGCCGCGACGTAGAATCCGCCGATGAACGGCCAGATGCCGCCGTTGTGATACTGCCGCGGCTGATTCACGTTTCCGTAGTAGTCGCGCCAATCCGGATCGCCGGGCCGGATCGCGGGATAGAGAGCCGCAATCGGATGTGCGTCCATCTCATGCCGGCGAATGAACGACAGGATGTGACGGGTCTGTTCCGGATCCGCGACACCAGACAGGATCGCCAGCAGGTTCCCCAGGCTATCGAACCATTCGCCGATTAGGCGGAAGCTCACGTAGGAGAGGTAATAGTGCTCGTCCTGAAGGATGCGCTTCGGTGGAGTCCAGCGCGGGCGCCCAAGCGAATCGTGCTGCGGATGCGGCGTGCTGAACGACCACGTGATGTGCCGCAACGTCTGTCCATCGCCGGGATACCAGAGGTAGCGATTGATCGCCGCCCGCACCACCGACGCTCGATCCCGATACATCGCCGCCGCTCTCCGCCGCCCCTGCGCGGCCGCAATCGACGCTGCCCGGTTCAGCGCGAGAACGTACAGGCAGTTCACATACAGACCTTTGCCGCGCGTGGCGAACAGGTCCTGCCAGTCGGTTGCCTCTTGAATGCCGATCAGTCCGGTCTGATCCGGATCCTGGCATTCATACCATCGAAGGATGCGGCGGATGGCTCCGTAATCGGGCGCCACCAGACTGCTGCCGATGATGTACCAGAGGCCTCCATCGGCGTAGGCGCGGAAGTTCGGCGTGCGAGTCTCGACATCGACATGATTCGGGATCGCGCCGGCGGGTGTCTGGTAGCGGCGCAGCGTGGCGAGCGTGCTCTCCAGCGCTCCGCGAATCGCCGGATCGTCCACCAGGCACGCGCCCAGCAGCGTAATCATGCCGTCGCGCGCCCACACCTGATGGTGTCCGTAGCGCCGTGCCGATGCTTTCAGACCCAGCGGACTCGCGCAATCTCGCAGTACCTGAACTGCACCTCTATACGCGCGCTCAACCACGCCCGAATCGAGTTGTGTTCTGATGCCAACGGGCGGACTCGGAACTGCCGAGCCCGCCCCGGCTAGTTCCGGTTGGGGATCGCTATCGCTCACCATCTCTATTGTAACGGTCCGTCTTTGCATTCCCGTGACAGACCAATCATTAACATGCGATCATAATTGAGATGACCCGTCTGGTTCAGACAGGTTCGCGCTGAGATGGCGGAAGTAGATGCCCTCGCTCCAACTGTTGATTCGGATGATCTGGCGACTGTCGGCACCGCCGATTTAGTCGTCGGCATCGCGACCTTCAACAACGCACAAACTATTAGTGACATTGTCGAGGCGATCGTCTCCGGAGTTACACGCATTTCGGGTTCGCGGCGAATCGTCGTCGTCCATGCGGACGGCGGATCGAAGGACGATACGCCGCGGCGGTTTCGTGATAAGGTCGCCGATCGGGTGCCGCTGGTTCAGCTTCGATATCCGATGTATCCCTTGCATAAGATGTCGATGCCGATCTCCGGTGTGCCTGGGCGCGCAGAGGCTCTGGATATTATCTTCGGTGCTTCCCAGAAACTCGGCGCTTCGGGCGGCGCAATTGTGGAGAGCGACCTCCGCAGCGTAACCGCGGATTGGGTGGACCGTTTGCTCACGCCGCTTAGCGACGGCTACGACGTGGTCTGGCCCCACTACGTCCGGCAGAAGTTCGAAGGCGCCATGAACAACGGGATCGTGTACCCGTTCACCAGGGCTTTGTACGGCAAAAATATCCGGTTCCCGGTGGGCGCGGATTTCGGATTCTCGGCGCGCGTGGCGGCATTGGCGTTGACTTCGGCGAACAACAATGGCAACCGGGCGAACAGCAGCAGCGTTGCTTTGATCACCCGCGCGATCCAGAATGAGTTTCAAATCTGCGAAGCAAGGCTCGGGCCGCGCGTGGTGGAGCCTCGCGAATCAGGTGCTCCCGATGTCAGTTCGACGCTGGCTCAGGCCTTGACCCCGGTCTTCGACGAGGCGGAAAAAAGCGCGGCGTTCTGGCAGAGAATCAAGACGGTGCAGCCGGTGCCGGTTCTGGGGCCTCCGGTGGAACCGCCGGCGTCCGCGGCAGGACACGTCAGCACCACCCGCATGATTGAGTCCTTCCGTTTGGGCTACCAGGATCTGCAGCCAATCTGGGGTGCGGTTCTGCCGCCCGCCACGCTCGTGGAACTCAAGCGTCTGGCGCGAGTTCCGGACGAGCAGTTCCGGCTGCCCGACGAGATTTGGGCCCGGGTCATTTACGATTTTGCGCTCGGCTACCGGCTGCGGACACTGGCGCGCGACCACCTGCTGAGGGCCCTCACACCCTTGTATATGGCCTGGGTGGCCTCGTTCGTCGGCGAGTTACAGAACGCCGGCCTCGATCAGGTGGAGGATCGCATCGAACGTCTCTGTGCGACCTTCGAAGCCCAGAAGCGCTATTTCATTTCGCGGTGGAGGTGGCCGGACCGCTTCAATCCGTAATCGGAGCGAAGGAGAGAAACATGTGGACTCAGGCTAACGAAATACTCAATCAGGCGGCCGCGCGCGTCAGCAGCAGGATGGCGGAGTTTCTGCCCGGCCTGGTGGCGATGGCGGTGATCGTCCTCTTCACGTTCATCATTGCCTGGATCGTGCGGCTCATGCTGCGCCGCTCTTTGGCGTCCATGAAGTTCGACCGCAGGGTGGAGCAATGGGGATTCTCTGGCGTCGGCGAGTGGTCACCGGCAAGCAGTCCGTCACTGCTGATGTCGCGGCTGGCGTTCTGGCTGCTGATGCTGATCGGCTTGTTGATTGGTCTTAGCGCCTTGAACGGCCACATGATTGAACTGCTCGTCATGCGGCTCTTCGCGTATCTGCCGAACGCGATCGCGGCGCTGCTGATCGTCATCGCCGGAGTGCTGATCGGACGCTTCGTTGCGCGCGGCGTGCTGATCAGCGCGGTGAACATGCAGATTCATTCCGCACGGCTGGTGAGCTTGGGCGTGAAGTGGCTGCTGATCGTGCTGGCGGGCGCGATGGCGTTGGAACACCTCGGCATCGGGGGACAGATTGTCAGCATTGCGTTCGCGATCCTGTTTGGCGGAATCGTGCTGACGCTTGCGCTCGCAGTAGGACTCGGGTCCAAGGACATCATCAGCCGCTCCATTGAACGGCAAGTCACGAAGGCTCAGGAAGAGGAGGCCCTGCAGGACCTCCATCATTTGTAGCTTGCTGCCGTCGATTCTGAGCCGCGACCGTGAGGAAGCGGTTGCAAAACTACCGCGCCAGATCCAGGATGCCCCGCAGCGGAATCCGTACCCATGTGGGCCGGTTGTTCAGCTCGTACTTCAACTCGTACAGCGCCTTGTCCATCAGCATCGTGTCCAGCAGCGTCTCAAAGTGATAGAGATCCGCGGGTAGAAACGGCGCGTTGCCGGCAGTATCGCGATACGCCTTCAGGAACGCCACCGAGGTCCATCGCTCCCAAAACGTGGCCCAGGGCTCCAGCCGGTCGTAATCCTCCAGCCGCCGCGCAGTGTAGTTGAGCAGGCTCGCAAAGGCGGCATAACTCAGCGACCGCAGCATCCCCGCCACGTCTTTCATTGCCGCCTGCTTGGTCCGCCGCTCCGCAAGCGGACGTGCGGGTTCACCCTCGAAATCGAGGATCACGAAATCGTTCTCCACCCATAGAACCTGGCCGAGATGGTAATCGCCGTGAATCCGGATGCGAACCATCTGCGGCTCCATATGATCGAGCGCCCGGAACCGGTCCAGCAGTTTCTTCCGCTGTGCCAGCGTCTGCGCCGCGCGGTCGACAAACTCGTCCGGCAGATCGGAAAGGCTGGCCTTCAGCGTGTCGAATACCGAACTCGCATGCTCGCGCAGATTCTCGGCCAGCGTGTGCAGTTCGGACCGCGTCATCGGCTCGGGAACGAAGGCGGGATCCTTGGTCGAACTCGCCAGCGCCAGGTGCATTTCGGCGGTACGGCGGCCGAGAGTCGATGCCGTATCGAGATAAATGCCGATCCGCTCCCGCGCAATCGGCGGAACCGGACCTTCCGATAGTTCCACCAGGGAACGGCCGGCGCCGATCTCCTCATCGCCACCCGGCTTGAACGATGAACTGTGCTCGAAGTACCGCCCCATCTCCTCGAGCGTCATCTTCCAGCCATCGCCCTGATTGGGAACCATCCGTTGCACCATCGCGACGCTCGACCGCTGCGCTCCTTCCCGCGCCCACTCGACCGCCCCTGTGAGCGGTGGAATGGAGCCGAAATGCGCCTGTTCCGTCAGGAAACTGCCGATCTCGAGGTCCGGGTTGGGCCCCTCCTCCACACGCCGGAAGATTTTCAAAATAAGGCGTCCGCCGAAAATGATGGACGTGTTGCTTTGCTCGGCCGAACTGCGCGATACCTTCAGCGGGCCGGGGAGTCCGCCCTTCGCCGCGGCGTAGGCCTCCGTTGCGCGCGCTTCCAACCGCCCGGAATGCGCCGGAATCTCACGATTGTTCTCGATGGCATCCAGCAGCGCGAGACAAGCGGTGTCGCTGGCCGTTCCCTCATACAAAATGCCGGAACCGGACTTCGATTGCATCTCGCAGAGGATCATTTCCGGCCGAACGCTATGAAGCGCTTCGGCGGATTTTCCCGGCGCGATCGCGAGCGGAACATGATAGCGCTCCGGCTTCCCCTCCGTGTACTTCACTTCTACCTGCATGAGCGCGAACGGGCCGGAGTCGTTCGGAATCCAGCAATAGTCGACCATGCGCGTGCTCTCAATTCGTCTGGATTTCGAGCCGAACCAGCGCTGCTTGGGCATGTACTCGGGCAGCAGAACGGTCTCCAGCGTCTTCAGCGCTTTGCCCTCAAACAGTTGGTCCCAATCGCCCTCCAGCACGATCGGACACGGCCCGGAAGATTCGGCCGGCTCGTTGCGAATCTCGATCGGCTCCGGTTGCCCCTGCAACTCGAACCAGAAGAAGCCGTACGGACCCAGCGTCAGCCGGTAGGGCGCGCGCCCGATCACCGGAAACTCCGTATAGCCCAGCATCTCGACCGGCGTGAGTCCGGCTAGCGACGACAGGTCCAGTTCCACCGGTTGGCCGAATCGCGAAAGATTGGCGACGCACAGAATTTTATCGTCCCCGAGCTTTCGAATATAGGCCAGGACTTTTCGGTTCTCGGGATCGAGAAATTCAAGCGACCCCCGTCCGAATACTCGGAACAGCTTCCTCAGCGCGATCATGTTGCGCATCCAGTGCAACAGCGACGAAGGATCGCTCTGCTGCGCTTCTACGTTCACGGCTTCGTAGCCATAAACGGGATCCATGATGAGCGGCGCGAAAAGTTTGGCCGGGTTAGCGCGCGAGAATCCCGCGTTGCGATCGGCCGTCCATTGCATCGGCGTCCTCACTCCATTGCGATCGCCGAGATAGATGTTATCGCCCATGCCGATCTCATCGCCGTAATAAAGGATAGGAGTGCCGGGAAACGAGAACAGCAGGCTATTCATCAGTTCGATGCGCCGCCGGTTGTTATCCATCAGCGGCGCCAAACGCCGGCGAATCCCGACATTGATCCGCATCCGAGGGTCCGCGCTGTAGGCCAGATACATGTAATCGCGTTCCTCATTCGACACCATCTCAAGCGTCAACTCGTCATGGTTGCGAAGGAACAGACCCCACTGGCAGCTCTCGGGAATCGGAGGCGTCTGATCCATAATCTCGGTAATCGGATGGCGGTCCTCCAGTCTCAGTGCCATGAAGATGCGCGGCATGAGGGGGAAGTGAAATGCCATGTGGCATTCGTCGCTGTTGCCGAAATACGGAAGCACGTCCGCGGGCCATTGATTGGCCTCCGCAAGAAACAAGCGGTTCGCGTAATTAGCATCCATCCCGCGGCGGATTTGGCGAATTATGGCATGCGTCTCCGGCAGATTCTCACAAGTCGTGCCGTCACGCTCCACCAGGTAGGGAATCGCATCCAGACGCATGCCATCGGTTCCCAGGTCGAGCCAGAAACGCATGGCATCCAGCACCTCGCGAACCACGGCCGGGTTATCGAAATTAAGATCGGGCTGGTGCGAGAAAAACCTGTGCCAGTAATACGCCTTCGCTTCCGGATCCCACGACCAGTTCGATTTTTCAGTATCCGTAAAGATAATTCGGGCGTCCCGGTACTTCTGATCGCTGTCACTCCAGACATAGTAATCGCGCGCGGGAGATCCGGGAGGGGCGCCGCGGGCCGCCTGGAACCATGGATGCTGATCGGAGGTGTGATTCACCACCAGCTCAACTAGAACTTGCAGGTTCCGGTCGTGCGCGGCATTCAGAAATGCCTTGAAATCGTCCATATTCCCATAACTCGAGTGGACGCCCGTATAATCCGCGATATCGTACCCGTCGTCGCGTAAGGGGGATGGGAAGAAGGGCAGCAGCCACAAGCAGGTGACACCCAGTTCCTGCAGGTAATCGAGTTTCTCGAGCAATCCTCGAAAGTCGCCAATTCCGTCGTTATTCTGATCGAAGAAGGCCTTTACGTGCGTTTCATAAATAATCGCATCCTTGTACCACAAAGGATCCTGCGCGCTTCCCTTGGCTTTCATGGTCCGGTTATCCTCGTTTCAGCACAATCATCGCGAGCGGCGGTAGGGTGAGATTCAGCGAATGGGGCTGGCCATGCATCGGAACCGGCGTCGTGCCCGCGCCCCCGGCGTTCCCTTGGCCGCTCCCGCCGTATAGTGGGGCATCGCCATTCAGGATCTCTCGCCAGTGTTCCGGGTGAGGAACCCCGATGCGGTAGTTATACCAGGGTTCCGGCGTGAAGTTACAGACGAAGATCACCTCATCGTCGCGATTGCGGGCCCTCCGCCGGAAACTGATAATACTGCGCGCGCCATCGTTGGCGTCGATCCACTCGAAACCCGACGAATCGGTGTCCAACTCATACATCGCCGGTTCGCCGCGGTACAACGTGTTCAGATCCCGGACCCATCGCTGCAAGCCCCGGTGCGCGGGGAAGTCCAGAAGATTCCAGTCGAGGCTCGTGTCGTGATTCCACTCCTTCCACTGCCCAAACTCACAGCCCATGAACATCAGTTTCTTCCCGGGATGCGCAGTCATGTAACCGTACAGCGCACGCAGGTTCGCGAATTTCCGCCAGTCGTCGCCGGGCATCTTGCCGATCATCGACCCTTTCCCGTGCACTACCTCATCGTGCGAGAACGGAAGGATGAAATTCTCGGAAAAGGCATATATCAGGCTGAAAGTAATCTGGTTGTGGTGGTAGGAGCGGTAGATCGGGTCCAACTTGAAGTACTCGAGAGTGTCGTGCATCCAGCCCATGTTCCACTTATAGCCAAAGCCCAATCCACCTAAGTAGACGGGGCGCGACACCATGGGCCAAGCAGTCGATTCCTCAGCCACCATCATGGCACCCGGGTAGTTGCCGTATACCGTTTCATTGAGTACCCGGAGAAAATCGACGGCATCCAGATTTTCTTTCCCGCCGAAGCGATTCGGGATCCATTGCCCTTCCCGCCGGCCGTAATCGAGATACAGCATGGAGGCGACGGCATCGACGCGCAATCCGTCGATATGATACAGATCGAACCAGAACAGCGCATTGCTGACCAGAAAATTCCGGACTTCGTTACGGCTGAAATTGAAGACGAAAGTGCCCCAGTCGGGTTGTTCGCCCTGGCGCGGATCGGCATGTTCGAACAGGTGCGTTCCGTCGAAATACCCTAGCCCGTGTTCATCGTGCGGAAAATGAGCCGGAACCCAGTCGAGAATCACGCCGATACCTCGCTGGTGCAGCATGTCCACCAGATACATGAAATCCTGCGGTGTGCCGAAGCGGCTGGTCGGCGCGAAATAGCCGACGGTCTGATAGCCCCACGAGCCATCAAAGGGATGTTCCGAAACAGGTAACAGTTCGACGTGCGTATAACCCATCTCGTGCACATAATCGCCGAGCCTGCCGGCCATCTCTCGATAAGTGAGCCAGCGGTTATTCTCCTCCGGCACGCGGGCCCAGGACCCGAGATGCACTTCGTAAGTGGAAATAGGCGCCTCAAGTCCGTTGGTCTTCTGCCGCGAGTCCATCCATTGCTGGTCGCCCCATTGGTATCCGGAAAGATCCCACACCTTCGAAGCGGTTTGCGGGCGAATTTCGGCTGCGAATCCGTATGGATCCGCCTTATCGGCTTTGTATCCGTCATAGCGGGAGAAGACGCGGTACTTGTACAGCGCCCCCTGGCCCAAACCGGGAATGAAGGTCTCCCACACGCCCACCCCAGGGCGGGCCTGCATCGGGTTCGCGTCGGTGTTCCAGCCGTTGAAATCGCCGACTACCGATACCCGTTCGGCATTCGGCGCCCATACGGCAAACTGCACGCCCGAGGTCTGGTCGCGCTCTCCGCAATGTGCGCCTAGCTTTTGGTAACTCCTGAAAAATCTGCCTTCCGCAAACAAATGAACATCAAAATCCGTCAGATTTACTTGACTCATCAAATCGCCTTTCGAAAACGGGCCGGGTTACAGGAAATAATCGAAATCCCGCTCAGTGCGGACTTTGCGCCGCAGGCGGAACAGATGAACCGGAAGGAGCTTCGGATCCAGTTGCACGTAGTTGCGTGATCCGGTCCACAGGTGACGGCTGTCGCCCAGAAGGTCGTGCACCTGGAACGGATGATCGGCATCCAGCCCGATGGCCTTGAGATCCAACTGCAGCCAGCCCGCGTGGGTGTAATTCGGATCCAGATTCGCTACCACCAGGATTACGTTGCCCGACTCTTGGTCGGTCTTGCTGTAGCAGATCAGCTTTTCATTATCCACTGGATGAAACCGCAGACTCCTGTCGCTGTGCAATGCGGGATTCTCACGACGGGCGGCATTGACTCTCGCAATCAGGTCGTGCAGACTCCAGGGATCCTGAAGGTTCCATTGCTTGATCTCGTACTTCTCGGAATTGAGATACTCTTCGCTGCCGGGCTGTCGCGGTGTGTTATCCGATAACTCAAACGCAGGACCGTAGATTCCGTAACTCGCACCCAGCGTGGCCGCCAGCACAAGCCGGGTGATAAACGCAGGCCTCCCGCCGAATTGCAGATATTCCGGCAGTATGTCGGGCGTGTTCGGCCATAGGTTCGGACGTAAAAAGTCCCGGACGCCGGTTGTGGTCAGCGTCGTGAAATATTCAACGATTTCTTCCTTCGTATTGCGCCAGGTGAAGTAGGTGTACGACTGCGAGAATCCCGCCTTGGCGAGTTGGTACATCACTTTCGGACGCGTGAATGCTTCCGCCAGGAAAATCGTGTCCGGATAGTCCTTCTTGATTTCGCCGATCGCCCACTCCCAGAATGGGAATGCCTTCGTGTGCGGATTGTCGACGCGGAAAATGTGAATCCTTTTTCCAATCCAGAACGTCATCACGCTCTTTAACTCGTCCCAGAGAGCGCGCCAATCTTCACTTTCAAACTCGATGGGATAAATGTCCTGATACTTCTTGGGAGGATTCTCGGCGTACTGAATGCTGCCGTCCGGACGGCGCCTGAACCAATCGGGATGCTCTTTTACATAAGGGTGATCCGGCGAGCACTGGTATGCAATGTCGAGCGCTACCTCCATGCCGCGGCGGTTCGCTTCCGACACCAGGTACTCGAAATCCTCCATCGTGCCGAGTTGCGGATGAATCGACTTATGGCCACCTTCCTCCGACCCAATTGCCCACGGGCTTCCCGCATCTCCCGGATTCGCCGTGACCGAGTTATTCGGACCCTTGCGGAACGCATCCCCGATGGGATGGATCGGCGGCAGGTACAAAACATCGAATCCCATCGACGCGACGTAATCCAGATGCGCCGCCACGTCGCGAAAGGTCCCGTGCTTGCCCGGTTCCCCCCAGGATCGCGGAAAAAGCTCATACCAGGCACCGAATCGCGCCTTCGGGCGATCCACGACGACCACGAGTTCCTTGGCATATCGCGTCGCAAGGCGCCGGTCGGGATAAAGGCTCGCAACCGCGGCGACATCTTCCCGCAGAGACAACTCAGAACGGCTCTCCAGGCTGCCATCCCCGCGGAGTTCGCCGGCCCATTGCGCGAGTTGCGCGGCAGGATCGCCCGTAGCGCGGCCGGTACACTCGTCCAGAAGTTTCGCTCCTGTCAGCAGGTCGACTGTGACATCCTGGCCCGCCTGAACCCGCTTCACCATGTCCCGGCGCCAGGTCTTGAAACTGTCCACCCAACCTTCGATCGTGTAAAAATACCGCCCCATCTGCTGAACCGTGAACTCGCCTTCCCAGCGGTCATTCACCAGTGGCATCATCGGCGATTCCACCCAGTCGCCGCCCTCGCGTTTATGCAGCAGCACCGCCGAGACCGCATCGTGGCCGTCCGCGAAGATGTCGGCTTCCACGCGCACGGACTCCCCGGTAGTCCGCTTGATCGGGAACCGTCCACAATCGATTTCCGGCTTCACTCCCTCGATGATGACTCTGCGTCGCCTGTCCATTGCCGCCATGTATCTCCCAGCCGTTGGTGATCCAGTGGAACGATCATTAATAAGCTTTAATGATTATAGCGCGGTAGGGCAGAATTCCCCGCTCCCGGCGCCAAGTTGGTGTAACGCTTCAATAAACGCGACGCTGTGGCGGCAGTTTTGTTTCACCACCATACCGCCGCCCCCGGAGTTTTATGAACCGTATTACATCTGCACCGATCACAAAATGTGGGGCGGTCATTCTTGACCGCAGCCGCCTTTCCAGGCGGCCCTCCGATTCGGACAGCCGGCCGACCCCGGTCGTCTGAGAACATACCGCAAATTTCCGCATCGATATCAACCAGAAGGCGTTCTGAGCGGCGCTGGCCCGTCCTACAGGTGCTAACGATTCTACGCTGGGCTAACTCTGTTGGGAGTTGCCGTACGGCGTATGACTCGCCAGCATCCGATCTAGTAGTATTCGTGTGCCCGCGTTGATTCTGAGCCCGACCGCGAGGGACCGGTTGTCAACTGCCAGGCCGCGTCAATAGTGAGGGAGCGCCACCCCGTTCAGAGCCGCCTCGATCAGCGATCCCGCATAAGCATGGTCCTGGCTCGCCGGCGTACGGAAGCTCATTCCGCTCCGCCAACTCTCCGGAGCCTCAGCATGAATCCCGCTTAGGATCACCCACCCGCTCCCCACCCTACCCTGCACGATAGCTGGACTCCCATCGGGGTACTTGCCAACCACGTCGCCCCACCCGGTAAACTCCGGTCCGTCTTCCCAATACTGGTCGAGCGCCGTCCCCTTGGCGACGGCAATCGACACTGCAGCCTTTCGGATCCCCCTGCTTTCGGCGGAATAGAATCGGAATCGAACCCCGTCTGCCAGATTCAGGCTATTACTCCCGGTCTCGCCTGCCAGGAACCCGCCCGCGCAGATTCCGAGATAGTTCAACCCCGCATGCACCGCGTTCCGAATATTCGCGGTAGTCGTCGAATGCAGTCCATTCCCCATCTCAAGGAAATTCCTGCCCGGCACAATCAGTAGTCGATAACTCCGCAGCTGTAACTCGGATAATCCGTTGAGTTGGGAAGAGCCGGCAGTCGAATAGGCGAGATGACGGCTGTTCAGGACCCCTTCAACAGCCGCGACATCCCCGCGCGACGTTCCGCTCCCGCGAAACAGCAGAATCGCACCGGATGGCGACGGCGCGCAGGCGGCAAACGCCATCGAAATCAAAACAACGCAAGCGGCGGCGACTCTGGAATCTCTTTTCGCGCTCATTTGGTGCCATGGCTGGCCGTTGGTTAAGCTACCGCCAGCCATCGATTCCATCCTACGTTGAGTCGCCCGCCTATGTAGAAAGAATTAATGCCGCTGAACCACCAGAACGGCGCCACATACTTCAGAACGGACGATCTGCTGGAGTTCAGGGCCGCGTACGGCCGCTGCGAGGCTGAACGGCCGGTCGAGTTTGGCGGCGATGGAATCGCTGTTCGAGGCCCTTTCCGTGGTGAATCCTGAAGGCGTCGTATTCGCGCTCTGTGCCGCCGGGCAGCGTCAGTACCCACATGCTCCACCCTGTCATGCTGCCCGCCTTCACCTTGCGCAAAGGCCGCGGCGAGGAAGTCCGCATAGATCTTTGGATAACCTTCGCGGACGACCGTCAGACCGCAGGTATCTGTCCTTAAGCCATGACTCGTAAGCGGCTCGGTTTCCTTCATCGACGTGATAGCTGGTGCTTGAGGAGAACAAAGGCGTAGCCGGAGTCCCTGCTGAGCCGTCAAAGGCGGTTGCGTTAGATACGGCGATCCCTGTTGAGCCAAGCCCAGTCGGAAAGAGCGGCCGGATAACGTTCACAACTTTCGGAAATAGATATCTGCACGCCTAACTCCCACCCCCACAATCACCTACCGCCCAACGGACCTGTCCGAACCCCCATTGCTCGCACGCACCCCCCGCTACCCTGAAGGCGAAATGAATAAGCCCAATCAATCCGCCCTCGACCGTCTGCTCGAAAGCTATAACTCCGAATTCAACCCAACCACGACGCACGAGCAATTCCTCGTCGAGCAACTCGCGCAATCCCGCTCGCGCCTCGATCGCGCCCGCACCCTCGAAGCCCTCGCCCTCGACCAGATCGTCACCGGCGAAACGGATGAAACGAACCCTAACTCCCGCATCCTCGCGCATCTCGGCCCCAACGCCCTCACGATCCTGAACCGCTGGGCCGCCGCAGCGGAGAAATCCTACTACCGAGCCCATCGCGAACTCACGCAAGCTCGCTCCCACAAAAAACGAAACGAAGCCAATGACGCACAAGTCTGGCTGAAACAAAGGCTTGAAGCGATCCGCACGCCCACTGCCGCTCCCGCACCCAGCGCCCCTGTACAAAACGAACCCAAACCAGCGGCCACCCAACAGCCGAAGCACCTGTCCCGCCGCGAACGCCGCCTCCAGCGAGCCATGGCAGCAGCCTAAAACCTCGCGACAACCCGGGTCTTCGCCGTCCCCACCCCGACGGCCAGCACGATGAGCGCAAGCCGCCGGCACCCAACACCCGCTGTGTCGAAGCCGCCCACCTCCACGCGAACAGACTCCCCAGTGGTCCGCTCGATCGGAAACATTCCACAGTCGATTTCCGCCACTCCCTCGATGATTACTCTGCGTCGCCTGTCCATTTAGACCCTTCGTCCAAAGGCCGGGCAATTCTGCCGTCTGCGTCATGGAGGAGATGCCACGCCATCGCGGCACCTCCCATCGGCTCACCGCCCGCCGGCGGCGGCGAAGGATTTCGCCCGCGGTTGCAGCAGGGGAAGCGATTCGCTCTCCGGCGCGCAGTCCAGGTGCGGGCTCTGTGGCGGTGGCGTTCCGAAGGCTGCCAGGACTTGCTGTTCGAAATCGGCGTTGGTCATGTTTCCGATTCCGGCGCGAAGCAGCATCGTGGCGCGAGTGGTGAAGTCGCCGGCTCCGTCGCGTTCGAAGGCGACTTCGTTGTCGAGGCACGCCGAGAACAGCACTTCCTTCATCTCTTCGATACCGCGCGGCGCGGTCGCCGGCGTCGGATTCTCATCGCGGAAGCGCTTGTGGGCTTCGTTGACGCTCGCACGAAACGGGATGAACCGGCGCTTCACAGTATTCGGAGCGCCCAGGTTCGCGGCGCTGATGCCTGCCACCATGCGGGATATCGTACCGGAGTGGCAGCAATCCATGAAGAACGTCAAATTCACACCCGCGCTGAGCCGGCCCACGATGGCGCGGATGTCATCGTCGATAACGAGCCTGCCCTGCGCGAAGTCGACCGGGCAGATGGCTTCGTCGAGGCCATCATCCGGTTCGTCGCCGTTCAGATCCTCCACCTGCGTGCCATGGCCCGAGTATTGGAACACCGCGACGTCGCCTGCTTGCGAGTCGCCTAGCAGTTTCTCCATGGCGGAGACGATCGTCGCGCGGTCCGCGTTTTCGAGCGTGGTGACTTCGAACCCGAGTCCGGATAACGTTGCCGACCAGGTGCGCGCATCGTTGACGCAGCCGCCGAGCGTGTCGGGCGCCGGATACGCGTCGTTGCCCACGCAGACGGCTCGCCGATTGCCGGAAGCAGCCGGCGGTTCCGTAACGGGAGGCTGCGTGGTGACGGGTGTGGGTCGCGCGGGCCGCTCGGGCGGCGCTGCCGGCTCGGGCGGCGGAGGTCCGGCGAGTTCTGGAAACAGCCCGCGACCGGTTCCGCTCTCATCCACGAAGCTCGAGATGGGAGTCGAATCCGCCAGGTCGAGGGTTCGTCGAATGACGCTGTTCATCGTCTTCACGTCGTTGTCGAAATCGCCGTGGGATGTGGATTCGGTGGCGCTGCGCGGGCTGGCGTCGGGCGCCGTGGTGGAGAACAGAATGTCGGCGCGAGGACCCTGGATGCCGGCGAGTCCGAACAGACGAAGCAGCGCGGGATCGCGGCGGATGCTCTCTTCCAGGCCGAGGATCGGAGTCGGTTGCACGGGTTCGAAGGCGCGGCTGACGAGATACAACAGCGAGCCGTGATACGGACCCGCCGTGTCCGCCATCTCCAGCGCTTTCCGCATGGTGTACATGGTGAATTTGCGGATCGGCTTGCCGTCGCCGATCATGTCGATCAGCTTCAATTTGAACAGGTCGACGCTGCAGGCCGGCGCGAGGAAATGCATTGTTTCGAGATGCAGCTTCTGCTCGACCCCGCGGGTATCCAGCAGGACCGGCAGGAAGTCGGAATGGAAGATGGCCCCGGCGCTATGGCCGGTGGCATGCATCTGCATATCTTCGTGGTGATCCTGCCAGAATGCGCGCGTCTTGCCGGCGACGTAGAGCGCGCCGCCGGTGGGGAGGCTCGCCAGTTCTGCGCTGCGCTTCATGTTGTTCCAGACGGCGAGGCCGCCCTGCCTCGCCAGAGCCTCGAGCACGGGATTCGGTATGCTCAGCGCGCGGGCTCCGAACAGGTTCTTGATGATGTCGAACACGGTCTCTTTGAGTCCCGTTTCCCACACGAAGAAGATCGGATACACGCCGTTCTTGCGCCAAAAGTCGAGCCTCTGGAGGATGGGTGCGAGTCCGCCGATTTCGTCGACGAGTCCGCCATGGGCATAGAACATGAGTTGCAGCTTCTGGCCGTTCGCTTTCCGAATGGCCAATTCGCGCGGCAGTTCTTCGCCGAAGATGCGATCGACGTCCTCGGCCGATGTTGTGAACTGGCCGTCGGTGGAGAACGCTCCCATGCGTAGATCGACGACGTACGGCCGCAGAGTATCGATCTCCTGCGGCGTCAGGATTCGCTCCCCACGCGCTTGCGCCAGGGGTCCTCGGCTGGCGGCCACACGGTCGCCTCGCAAAAATGCTGCTTGTTCAGGTGTCATTGTGTTCTCCGCCAGTTCTCCTTCGTCCGCCATGATGCCGCGGGATACCGGCGCCATCATGGTTAGTATTTGAGTTACCGCCTCGCGAGTTTCGCCGATGGTTGCGGGCGCGGGCACTGGTAACTGCCGCGATTCGGCCCGTACTTCCTCGAGGAATGCCGCGTAATTGAACTGCGAGCCCGGACAGGTTTTCGGACCCATTTGATTGTGGAAGGCCAGCGACTCCGCGGGCAGCCCGAAGCGCTGTTGCACGTGCGCGATGACGCCCAGCGCAGCCGCCTTCTGCGCGCCGCCGAACACGTCGCCGCCGAGATCGAAGTCGCCGATGGTTTCGAACATGAACGGACCGGCATCGGAATTCCCGTTATGGCCGGTGGCGCTGGCAGGCGCCCGATTCCAGTCGCGGCCGGTCCAGATGTCGCCGTTCGGATCGATAGTAATGTGCTGCGCGATGTCGCTCCAGCCGTTCACTTCGGTGTGGAACCGCCACATGCCTTCGATGGATTCGATGGGTTCGCGGGCGGTGAAGTCGGCGTGGTTGGGCCGCCAGGTGTGATGCATGTGAACGGCGTTGATCCGCCGCTGAAACGGGAAAACATTCAGCAGCCCGGCAAACTGCTGAAGAGTCAGCTTGTGAAATGGCTTCGGCATATCAGGCTCCTTCCACCAATGCCCGGTCCTTGTGATCGATGCGAGTTATCAGCGGAGACAGGATCACGCCGGTGGTTGCGGCGCGCGCGCCCACGGTGCGATACAGCGCGACCAGCCCCCATGGGCTGTCGAACCGGACTTTGCTTTGCGCGACAACCTGCATCATGTGTTTCTGCAATTCGTCGCTCTTCTTCTTAAAGTCGTTGTTGTTCCGCAGGGTCTCGGCGTTCTTGCCTACCAGAAACGCGCGCATTTCGGCAAGCAGTTGAGCCGTGCTTTGCATGGCTTCCACCCACCATTCGATGAGCAGGAAATCGCCTACAACGAGTTGCCGTAAGGATGAGTTACGGACCGAGTCCGGGAGTAGCGAAATGAATTTCGTCACGCCCTCTTTCACCACCGATTCCGTCCAAAGGTTATCGTTAGCGACGGTGGAGCGGCGGATACCGGTAGGATCCTCGTCGTCGCCGGGCTGCAGGAGAATCAGGAGAGATTCGCGGCCGATGCGCTCGTAGAACAGCCGGTCGCGCGGGTTACCGGCGCCGTCGAGGAACATGGCGCTGCAGGCTGCGTCGTCAAACTCGGTGCGGAGCATGTAATTGGACCGCGCACGGCCCACGATGGGGGCCAGCAGCCTTGATTTATCGGAAGCGGTAATGAGGTCCAGGCCGACGAAGCCATCCAGGTAATCCGAGATGGTCTGCCGGCTGGAGTTATCGTTAGTCGCGAAGTGCACTTGAGAACTCGACATCTCGAGCGGCGCCGTGGATCGAGTGGCACGGTACACGGTGGTCACCAGCAGCGAATCGAACATGGCTTTGCGGAGCTTGTCGGCATCGGCGCGGAACGGTTCGGTGAGGACGCCGATGCTCTCGCTCTTGGCTGTCTCGGAGATGGTCAAGTCGCCCGTGATGGGCTCGAACAATGTCTCACCCTTGCTGATCAGTTCAGAGACCCGGGAGAAGTTCAGGATTCCAATCAGGTTGATGCGGAGAGAGGTTTTGCCTTTCCGCATCTCGACGAAGCGGCTTTGCACCAGTCGAATGCCGGGCGCGATGGTGCCGTCGTCCTGCAGATCCGCCTCGAACCGGTTCAATTCGCTGAGGTCGCCGTCGAGCGCGAGATGAATCGCGTGGGAGGAATCGGCGTTGGTGTCGAGCGTGTTCAGATCGATCCGGTAGAGAAACGCCGCCTCGTCGGAGCGCATGCTGCTGAATGCCGCCTGGACGGACACGTTCAGCGTGCGGTCGATACTCGCGCCGATCGCCTTCTGAATGGCGAGGATCTCGGCGTCGCTCAACCCGGAATTCACCAACGCTTCGATGTCCGCTTCGGGATTCTTACTGATGGCTTGCATCAGTTTCGTGACCAGCTCCAACTTCCCGAGCGTGGCGGAAACCCCCGCGGACGCCGTCAGCGAGACGGTGAAGTCGCGCTCGGAATTCTTGAAGTAGCCTAACTCGACGGTGCCGGCGTCGAGTTTCCGGACGCGCACCTGGTAATCGCCCGAGATTTCGAAACTCGCTTTTGCTTCCACGCTGGCGCCCGCCTTGATTTGCGGCGCGGTGAGATTCAGGGGGAGGCTCACGCTGGATAGCGGATTGACCGCGGCCAGCAGATTGGCTCCCACCGACAGTCCTAACCGGCCGGATCCGGCGACGGTGCAGACATCACCGGCGTTCATCGCGTGGAGGTCGGCGATGTCGGCGGGGATGGTGTAGTTGGAAATGACGCTGCCGACGGCTTCGGCTACCGTCGGACTATTGTCCGTTACGAGGAATGCCCGAAAATATTCGACGGTCATCGACTTGCCGGCGTCGATCCCGAAGGTTAAGTCGCTCACCTTCCGGTCGATGCCGACGTTCACCCCACCCGTGATCGCGAGCGAAGCATAGCCGATTCCGTTCTCCACCGGGACAGGGGATCCGAATGGATTCTTCTGAAAGAGATTGGTACCCGGGATCGCATTTACGTGGACGGCGGCACTGGCGCCGGCGCCGACGCTGATCTCCGGCAGCACGTTGCCAAACTGGAAGGCGTTCTGGAATCTGAGTCCGAATTCGACGGGCGCATTGGAAGCCGTGAGCAGCGGTCTTTTCAAAGCCCCGACGAGGGCGGGCAGGAAAACCAGATTCACCGCGGGTACTTTCACATACTTGATCAGCGAGCTGAATGGGTTTTGATCAACCGGCACCGAATTGATTTCGGCGTTCAAGTTGTCGGTTATTTTGATGGAAGCCATGACCTCTCCTCCTTGGTTCGCGCCAGACCAGCAATCGAGAGTGGCATAAATCGCGGCATTTGCCAAGCCCATTTCCTTGCCCGGCGGGCCCCGGCGCTCTGCTACACCTATAAGAACGGAATGAACGGGAATTCTCCTCTGCTGGAAATGCAAAATATTACGGTGATGCGGGGCGAGCGCCGTGTCTTGCACGGCATCACGATTCGAATTGGGGCCGGCGAGCACGTTGCGATTCTCGGCCCGAACGGATGCGGCAAGTCGACGCTAATCAAGACCATCACGCGCGAGTGCTATCCGCTGCTGGAACTGGGGTCGTGCCTGAAACTGATGGGCCGCGAGACCTGGAATATTTTCCAGTTCCGCGCAGCCCTCGGTATCGTGTCTAACGATCTAGTGACTGAACACTCCCGCGATATTTCCGGCGCGGAGGCGATCCTCTCCGGATTCTTCAGCAGCGTCGGCATCTGGCCGAATCACGAGGTGACGCCCGCGATGCGGGAACGGGCGCGCGAGATCCTGCAGTTGCTGGAAATCGCTCATCTGGCGGATGTGAAAGTGAACCACATGTTGTCAGGCTCATCTTCTACACCACTCCGGTGGAAGCTGTTCATTCCCGGCTGGTTGCAAGTTTGAAAACGGCCTAGTGACACGCTTTTTCTCCGCCCGAGCCGAACTGAGGATGCGTTCAGCATGGGCGTAGCGCCGGTGGCAGGG
>JBBQGE010000056.1:0-38804 GCA_038322675.1 Bryobacterales bacterium | reverse complement strand
AGACACTCATCGGTTTTGACGAACCATCGGCCGGTTGCCACCCCTGGCCACGGGTCGCCAAACCGGTACCGGCGGCGGGAACCCTGAAATCGTGAAACCCGCGCCAATTGGGCACTTCATCGAATTCTCGCGCAGAGCCCTTATTCGATTTCACAATGAAGTGTCTCCTTACCGAATTGCTCGGTTCGACGCTTTTCGTCGCAAAGGATATGACGAGCGGTTTGCAACCCGAGCCTTTACGGACTGGACGCAAGGAGAACAGTTCTACGAAATGCTGTGCTCGCGAGATCCGTCACCCTACTTGCGTCAACAGGCCGCCCTTTATTTGGCGCACAAGCGCCGTTTTCAGGAGGCATTCAAGTGGATAGACGAAGCGATCGAAGCCAGCGGGAATCGAATTCCCTCAATCCGGAATTCACATGCGATCATCCTCTTCAACGCCAATATCAATATCTCAGATTACGGTTCGGGCGTGGTTGCGAGCACCCTGAAGAGAAGCATGGATATTCTCGCAGAGTGCTATAAGTATGATAAACGGAAGGGCTATCACGCGCTGACGTTCGCAGACCAGGCAGTCCGATACTGGCAGGTGTACGGCGATTCGCCCGCGAAGTCTTATCTTGAAACTGCAAGAACCTGGCTCGTTGAAGAATCAACGCGCTCGCCGTGGCACCGAGGCGTGAAACGCCTGCTTCGGTCAGTTGAGAGAGAGTTGGGGGTACTCGGCTAACGTCCTGACAAGTCCCGTCGGATCAGTGGTGATTGATGTGGGCATTGGAGCGGGAGACCGGGTTCGAATCACCACAGTTGCATGGGCTTGCGGCCCGCGAGATCCAAACGCTAGCTCGATGAAACCGCGACGGAGTTCTGGTCGTGCGTCAACTAGACGGAAAACGCCCTATCCGCCCAAGTGGAATCACCGCTGCTGTCTGGTTACGGGTGGTTCCGCTCAAGCTATAGGCTATTTCAAAACCCGGTGCGGCCCCCGAGTCGTTTCATAGACTCGCGAATCCCAGCCCAAAACCGTGTGCGTTACGCTAGGATCAACCGGCGTCCTTTCGGCTGCGGGACCGGATCGCCGAACTCCTTCGCCGTGTCGATCCACAGACGAATCGCCTCCTGGGCGTTGCTGAGAGCGATCTCTTGCGTGGATCCGTGTGCGGAGCATCCCGGGAGCTCCGGCACTTCAGCAACAATCGCCTCGTCTTCGTCACTCCAATAGATGATAACTTCGTATTTGATCATTTTCCAGGACCGAGTTTTGCCCTCAAGATTACCGCGCGGACTTGCTAACCTGGTATGGTTTCGCGTTCGTACCCGCCTTCTGCAAGTTAACCTTTTCTTCCACACCGCTCTTCCGGAATAGATGATGACTGCCTCGCACTCGCTTGTCGAAACCCAACCTCTCGAGCAGCCGGCACAAGTGCCGCTGAGAAGCCGGCTGAGGGTCTTCTCAGCTCCCATAACCATAATTCTACACGGTGTCTACGGCGGTTCCGGACTCGGCACGGGCTTGACTTGAGTAATGCGGAATCTGACCGCTGCCGCCGAGATTCCGCCCGCGCAATCTAGCCACGCTGAGATCGTGAGCGCGGAACGAAAACACCGCAATCAATTAGCGTGGCGGTACCGGGCTGTGCTTCTTCAATCGCAGCTGCGCTGCCGGCGAGATGGCACCTAACGACCGGCCGATTGATCGCGGACATAATCGGCACTGCGAAAGGCCGGCTTCGAATTGCTGCTGCTCCCATACCCCCGCTGCATCGTAACGACAGTTTGAATCTCGAACTGAGACAGAAACCGCGCTGGTTTGCGCGGCATGCGCCATTTCGATGCCGCCTTCATGGAAGAAGACTCTCAACCGTGAGCCTGTAATTGATGTTCGGCGCGATAGCGAAGTAAGGCTATTATGTTCTCAATCCGCGCTTCCGGGTAGCTATCCGACGTTTCGGCAATAGCGTCGTCCCGGATAATCCCTCGTCAACAAAGGCGCCATAGTTGCCGTGATAACTTCCACCGGCAGTTGCGTGTTCTTGAGGAGCGGTTCACACCCGCGCAACCCCCTACCGCCGCACCGACCACGCCAGCCCATCCGGTTGCGGCCCGCATCGATCCGCCCCGTAATCTCCAGCGACTTCAAATCAATCACCGCCACAAAGTTGTGACCCGTACACGCGACAAACGGACGCGAGCCGTCCGGCTGCATCTCGATCCCAGAGGCGCCCTTCGGCATGTCGATGCGCTTCACCTGTTTGCGCGTCGCCGCATCCAGAATCGTGATCCCTTTACCGCCAAGCGACGAGATAAAGACTAACTTCCCATCGGGAGTGAACTTCAGCCGGTTGGCGCCGCGCACGTCCGCCTGCAGCGTTCCAGTCACCTTCTTCGCCGCCAGATCGATCACCGAAACCGTGCCGTCTCCAGCATTCGCCGCCCACAACTCGCGCCCATCCGGCGTCACGTCGAACCCCTCCGCGCGCGTGCCCACCGGTATCACCGTCTGCTCCCAGTCGGTCCGCGTGCGCCCTCCCGCAGTACGGCTGCTTTTCTCCATCACGCTCACCGTCGCCGACCCGATGTTCGTCGTGTACACGCGGTCCATACCGGGAGTCACGAAGATCATATGCGTTCCGTCCTGCCCCGTTCCGAGAATCCAATCCACACGGTCGGCCGCGGGATCATAACTCCCGATCGCCTTCGCGGCCTCCGCCGTAAACCATGCCTTGCCGCCCATGAATGCCAATCCGTGCGGCCCGTGCAGTGGCCCCAGGTCGATCGTCTTTACGCGCTTCTGCCCGATCAGATCAATCAGCGTGAGCGTGTTATACGCTCCTCCCCCATAATTCGAAACATACGCGGACCTGCCGTCGGACGAGGCGACAACTTCATGCGGATCCTCTCCCACCGGCGCCTTCGCGATCACCTTCAGGGTCGACGCATCGACGATGGCCACCGTGTGATCCCCCTTCGAAAGCACCAGCAGCGATTCGTGAGGAGTCTCCGCGGACCACATCGGTCCTGCGGTGAGCAGAGCGCAGGCAAGCAGCCAGCGAACGGGTGTCATGGGTCTCCATTTAAGCACAAAATATCGCCGTAAGATTCATGAAGAGAGGTGCGCCAATGTTGACGAATCGCTCGATGCCGCGAGCCACCGTGATTCCGTGATCGGCTATCCGGATCTGGCCGAAGCAATCGACTGGCTGTGCGATGCGTTCGGATTCACGTTGCGTCTTCAAATCGGCGATCATCGCGCGCAACTGAATGCCGGGGACGGCGCCATCGTACTCACCGGGCATGGGCTGGCCGATGGGCGCCAGGCCCAGTCGGTGATGGTGCGCGTGGACGATGTGGATGCGCATCACGACCGTGCCCGCAGCCGCGGCGCTCGCGTGCTGGCCCCGCCAACCGATCATCCGTACGGCGAGCGGCAGTACAACGCCGACGACTTCGCCGGTCACCATTGGACCTTCTCGCAATCGATCGCCGATGTCGACCCCGCCGATTGGGGCGGAACCCTCGTTCAGCCGGACACCGACTGAGCGGCCGTGTTGGTGACCTCGGTAGAAAGCACCAGCCGGATGGCGCCAACCGAACGTCCGTATTCGGCCGCGGCTTCGAGTAGATCGGATTCCACACCCCGCCTGCGCCATTCCGGCGCCACGAACAGATCGTTGAGAATCAGAACTCGCGCCATCGCTCCAGAAGAGAAGCTCGGATACAACTGTTTGAATCCAATCGCAGCAGTGCCCTCCGAGGCCAGCAGGATCACCGACTCGCAATTCCTCAGCCACTCGCCCAGAAACCTGCCTGCTCCCTCCACATCGCTCGGCCGCCGATAGAACCGTCGCCTGCCGGATCTGGAGAGAATCGGCCATAGCTCAGTATCGCTGGTGCGATGATGTAGGTCATGCTTCGACACGGACTCTGGTGCACTTGTGCGTTGGCGATCGCGGCTTCCATCGGCGCTTTTGAAGACCACCAGGACATCGGGGACGTCCTTCATCCAGGATCGGCTGAATACGATGCAACCTCGAAGTCGTACACCGTCACGGGCAGCGGCGAGAACATGTGGTTCGGCAAGGACGAGTTCCAATTCGTCTGGAAAAAAGTGTCGGGCGACTTCGTTCTCACCGCCGGCATCGACTTCCCCGACGCCGGCGGGAATGCGCACAAGAAGGCCGTGCTCATGGCGCGGCAGACTCTGGACGGCGATTCCGTCTATGCCGATGTCGCGGTGCACGGCAGCGGACTGACATCGCTTCAAGCGCGCGAGGAGGCGGGCGCCAACACGCACGAGGTCGGCATCGACGCAGCGAATCCGCGGATTGCCCGTCTCGAAAAGCATGGCGACTTCTTCTATATGTCGCTGGCCGGAGCCGACGGAGAGATGAAGTTCTCGGGAGCCTCCATGCGGATTCCGATGAAAGCGCCGTTCTACGTCGGAATCGGCGTTTGCTCGCATGACAAAGACGCGATCGCCAAAGCCGTCTTTTCGAAGGTGAGTTTCACCGATCGCGCAACCGGTGAGACGGCGGAGGGGCGCAGCTACTGGACCACCGAACGGGTCGCGGTGTCTTCGACGGATCGCCGCGTCCTGCGAGTTGAGTCGCCGCCGCCGCGGGATTCATCCAACAACAGTGAAGTGTATCCCGCTTCCGGCGAGTTCGTGAATTGCTTTCCACGGCCCTCGCCGGATGGTACCCAGGTGGCTGTGCTCAGTTACAAGCCCGGAACGGAAGGGTGTCCAGCCGGCAAGGAAGTGCTTCTGCGGGTCATTTCCAAGGCGGACGGCAAGGCCAAGGTACTCGCCCGATTCGTTGGCGGGCCCGGCACGTTTAGTAGTTCACCGTGGTCGGACGACGGGAAATCGATCGAATTCGTCAGCCGCCAGATGGTCCCGGAGAAGTGATTTCGACACACCCATTCCCTGCAGTCTGTGGCTTTTCCGCGACACTATTTTAGGTAAACTCTTGCATTTGCAACAGCTTTTCAGTGGGTGCCCAGATTGCCTATAGAATCTGCAGGTCCTAAATATTTGTCATATGAATCACTCTGAGGCAAGCCTTGCGTTTTGAGACAACGATCCAGAACCCGGTAGAGGCGAGCGGGGTGGGGCTCCATAGCGGAGTTCCGGTCAACATACGAATCCGATCGGCGCCGCCATCGACCGGCATCGTTTTCCTCCGAACAGATTTGGAGAATTTCGCGATCTCCGCCAGTTGGAAGAACGTCGCACGCGTCAGTTACGCGACGAGTCTAATGCGGCAAGGCGTGTTGATCTCCACCACGGAACACTTGCTGAGCGTGCTGTACAGCATGGGAATCGACAATGCCTACATCGACATCGATAACCTCGAGGTCCCCATCCTGGACGGCAGCGGCGAGCCCTTCGTGAAGCTCATCAAGCAGGCCGGGATCAAAACCTACCGGCGCAAGAAACGATTCCTCCGCGTGAAGCATCCGGTTTCGGTGGAAGGAGTGGGAAAATGTATCACCATTCTGCCCGCCGACCGCTTCCTGCTGACCTGCGACATCTTCTTCGATCACCCCTGCGTCGGGCGCCAGGTCCTGGACATGGAAGTCACGCCCGACCGTTACGCAACCGAAGTGGCTCCGGCCCGCACCTTCGGTTTCGAGCATGAACTGAATCAGATGCGGGACATGGGTCTGATTCGCGGAGCCAACCTCGACAACGCAGTGTGTTTCAATACCAATCACGTGCTGAATCCCTCGGGGTTGCGCTTCACGAATGAGTGCTGCCGGCACAAGGCGTTGGATCTGATCGGGGATCTGGCGCTGATCGGGCGTCCGCTGTTGGGCCACGTCATCGCCGAACGCGCGGGGCATGCCATGCATGTGGCGCTGGTTGCCAAAATCATGTCCGATCCTGCGCTGTACGAGATACTCAGTTTCGACCAACTCGCTTCCCGCGTGGTCGATGCACTGGTATCCTGAACCTGTTGCGCCTCACACTGCCGAACCTCATCAGTCTCGCCAGGCTGTGTTTGGTCCCAGTAGTGTTGCTGGCCATCTGGCATCGCCAGTATGAGCGGGCGTTGGTGTGGTGCTTCATCGCCGCCGCGACCGACGCGCTCGACGGATTCCTCGCCCGGCGCTTGCATGCCGAGTCGCGACTCGGGGCGTACCTCGATCCCGTCGGGGACAAAGTACTGCTCAGCGGAATCTTCCTGACCCTGGGCTTCGACCACGCTATCCCGTTGTGGCTTCCTCTGATTGTGGTCGCCCGCGATGCCCTGATCCTCTCCTATGTCGCCTGGGCCTTCCTGTTCACGGAAATCCGTGAGTTCGAACCAAGCGTGTGGGGCAAGGCCAGTACGGCGATTCAAATTCTCACCGCGCTGGTCATGCTGCTGGCCCGAGCAAAACTCTTCGGGCCCGTTCCCAGCCTCCTGGAACCACCGCTCATCGGGTTAACCGTGTTAGCGGCGGTCTGGACGGCGATCCATTACTCGTGGGTGGGTTGGGTCACGCTGCAGCGCCAGAGTACGCGTTGACGGGGCGGTTCAGGCGGGGTACGCTGAGATTGTGGCTGTACCTGTCTCGCGATATCTGCCGTCCCGGCATTACCTCTCGGCGGGCTTTATCGCGTTCGGGCTTGCGGCTTTCTCCGTGTGGGTCGGTTTTCGGTGGACCCCTGCCTTCTTTCCCGCATTTCTATTCCTGTTGAGCGCGGCGTTGGTGCTGTTCATCGCATTTCAGCCGCCCATCGAGATCCACGAGACACATCTGAAGATCCGGAAACGAGTCATCCCGTGGAACCAGATCCGGCGGCTGGACAAGACCGGATGGGTGTCGCCGCTGGTTGTGCATATTACTTTGCTCGACGATGTCCGCATCCTCCTCATCTATCCCGGCGATCTCGATTCGGCCAACAGCCTGTTGCGCCACCTGCACCGGTATTCCCGCGAAGCCCTCATCGACGGTATCCCGTACCGGCAGTTCTGGGGCGAGGCACTGACGGCAGCGCCGGAGCGGAAACAGTTGCCCTCCCCCAAATACCATTTGCTGCTTCCCGATGACGAAGCAGAAGTGGAACGGATGTTCCAGCGTCTGAAGGCCGTCGGCCATATCGATCCCAAAAAATCATCTGAAGAGAAATAGCGGGCGTGCGGACCCGGCGTCGGCCAGGATGTCTGTTGCTTGTATTGCTGCTGGCCGTGGTGTTAGCGCTCACGCATGCGCTGTGGTTGCGGGAGGCCGGCGTCTGGCTCGAGAAATCGGGAATGCCCCACCAGGCGGATGTCGCGGTGGTTTTGGGCGGCGACATGAATGGCGACCGAATCCTTCGCGCCGCTCAATTGGCCAAAGCCGGATTCGTTCCGAAAGTGCTGGTGAGCGGACCCAGTGCCTACGGAGGAAGCGAATGCGATCTGGCCATTCCTTTTGCCGTCCAGCATGGTTATCCGAAATCGATGTTCGAGTGCGTGTCCAGCAATGCGCGGTCAACCAGAGCGGAAGCTCGCGTCTTCGCTCCTATCATGAAACGGCAAGGCATCCGGAGCTATGTTCTGGTAACCAGCGACTATCACACAAGGCGGGCGGGTAAACTGTTTCATCAGGCTGCTCCGGAATTGGAGGAGTATGTCGTGGCAGCCCCTGATTCTGAATTCGATTTGCACCAATGGTGGAAGCAGAGGGAAGGACAGAAAGCGATCGTTCTCGAGTGGGTAAAAACGGTGAGCACATGGTTCGGGATGTAGCTGGATGAGACAAGCATTCCAGGTTTTGTGGCCATATCTGGCGCGGTACAGGCGGGGCTACGCGCTCGGCATGGGATCGCTGGCGATAAAGGATCTGTTCGCGGTGTTGCTGCCGCTGATCATGAAGGCCGGCATCGATTCCCTCAACGGCGGATTCCGGATTTCCATCGTGCTTTGGATGGCCGCGGCTCTGGTCGCGGTGTCGGCGCTCAAGGGACTCTTCCAATATTGGATGCGCGTGATTCTGATCGGCATCTCGCGCGATATCGAATACGATCTGCGCAACGACCTGTTCGAAAACATGACCGGACTGTCCTGGGACTTCTACGCGAAGTACCGCACTGGCGACCTCATGGCCCGAGCCACCAACGATCTCAACGCTGTGCGAATGATGCTCGGCCCGGGCGTCATGTACTGGTGCGAGACCACGCTGACCTTTATCCTCGCGGTCGGCGTGATGCTGTACTTCGATTGGAAACTCGCACTGGTGGTGTTGACCCCGGCGCCGTTCGTCAGCTTCGCCGTCATCTATTTCGGGCAGCGGATTCACGAGCGGTTCCAGGTGATTCAGGGCATGTTCTCCGACATCAGCAGCCGCGTGCAGGAGAATCTGTCCGGAGTGCGAGTGATTCGCGCATACGTGCAGGAAAAAGCGGAGCTGCGCGAATTCGATAGGTTGAATCAGGACTACATCGAACAGAACATCCGGTTGGCGAAGCTATCCGGGTTGTTCATGCCGTTGCTGCAGGGGCTGATCGGAATCACGTTTCTGCTGGTGCTGTGGGTGGGCGGCTACCGGCTTCTGACCGGGCACATCAATCTCGGCAGCTTCGTAATGTTCAACACCTATATGGGCATCCTGGTATGGCCCATGATCGCCATGGGTTGGGTAGTAAACCTGATGCAGCGGGGCACGGCGTCGTTGACCCGCATCAATGAGATGCTGCAGGCCAAGGCCGGCATCGCTGTACCTGACAAAGTGCTTGCGCTGCCGGATCCGCTGCGGGGCGATATCGAATTCCGTGAAGTGGAGGTGCACTATCCGACGGGCGCGGCGCTCGACGGAGTGAATCTGCACATCCCGGGCGGTTCGACGGTCGCAATCGTCGGACACACGGGCAGCGGCAAGAGCACGCTGCTGAATTTGATTCCGCGATTGCTGGATCCCACTTCCGGAGTCGTCCTGCTGGATGGCCTGGATCTTCGGAAATTGTCGCCGAACGAGTTGCGAAGCCAGATCGGCTTTGTGCCGCAGGAGACTTTCCTGTTCAGCGCGACCATCGGGGAGAATATCGCATTCGGCGTCCCCGGCGCAACGCAGGAACAGATCGAGCGCGCCGCGGAAATCGCGGGTCTCGCGCCGGACATCGCGGGCTTTCCGGAGGGCTACCAGACGATGGTCGGCGAGCGTGGCTTGACGCTGTCGGGCGGCCAAAAGCAGCGAACCGCCATCGCGCGTGCGTTGTTGCGCAATCCGCGAATTCTGATTCTCGATGACGCGCTATCGAGCGTCGACACCATGACCGAAGAGCGGATTCTGTCGGCGCTGTCGAGTGTGATGCGAGGCCGTACGACGATTCTGGTTTCGCATCGCGTGTCCACCATCCGGCATGCGGATCGCATCTTCGTGCTGGAGCACGGGGCGGTGGCCGAGTCGGGATCGCACGAGGAATTACTGCAGAACGGCGGCTATTACGCGGACCTGCATCAGAAGCAATTGCTCGAAGAAGAGCTCGAAGCGATATGATGAGTGACTAGTCGAGGAGGTACTCAGATGAAAAGCAATCGCCGGGGATTTCTCGGTAGTGTAATGGCCGCGGGTGCGGCGCCAATGTTCGGGGCGGCCACGGCCAGTCCGCGGCATGATGCATTGAAGTTGGGAGTTGCCAGCTATTCGTTCCGCGAATTTGGCCGCCATCTCGCCATCGAGATGACACAGAAGCTGAACACTCCGTACATCAATATCAAGGAATTTCACCTGCTGATCAGCAGCACGCCCGAAGAAATCAAGCGGGCGCGCGCCGAGTTCGAGAAGGCGGGTCTGATCATTCTGGGCGGCGGGAATATTTCATTCCAAAAAAACGACGACGACGATATCCGGCACAAGTTCGAGTATGCGCGGCTGGCGGGAATGCCGCTGATCGTCTGCGCACCGACGCACGAAACGCTGCCGAAACTCGAGAAGTATGTGAAGGAGTACGACATCAAGATCGCACTGCACAATCACGGTCCCGAGGACAAGCACTTTCCCACGCCGAAGAGTGTGCTGGACGCGGTGAAGGATATGGATCCGCGCTGCGGGCTGTGCATGGATATCGGACATACTTCGCGCACCGGCGCCGACATCGTCGAGTGGGTGGAGCGCGCCGGTCCGCGTCTGCTGGATATGCACGTCAAGGATCTGGCGGACAAGATGAATAAGGATTCGCAGGTGCCCGTCGGTGACGGCGTCTTGCCGATTCCGGCCATCTTCGCGCAGTTGGAGAAAATGAATTATCAGGGCGGCGTCATGCTGGAATACGAAGTGGACGGGGACAACCCTCTGCCGGGCATGCAGAAGAGTTTCTCGTACATGCGCGGCGTGCTGGCCGGATTGAACTTCAAAGCGTGACCGGCACTATTCTACACGTCAACATCTCGCCGGGCGGCATTCCGAAGCGAGCCGTCCAGCAGGCCTATCTTGCGCCTGGGGGTCTCGAAGGCGACTCCTGGGCGCATCCGAGTATCCACGGCGGTCCGCTGAAAGCGATACTCCTGATCACGTCGGAAGGGCTCGAAGAGTTGCGAACGATGGGATTCGACGTCTATCCGGGCGCACTGGGCGAGAACTTCACAACTGAAGGGCTCGACCGGCGCCAGATTCGGATCGGCGATCAATATCGGGCAGGAGAGGCAACCATCGAGATCACGAAGATGCGTATGCCCTGTGAAACGCTGGACGTGTATAACTCGGGTGGGAATCGAATTCAGGATGCGATCTTCGATGCGGCTGTGAAATCGGGCGATCCGTCTTCGCCGAAGTGGGGGCTTGCGGGATTCTATGCCCGCGTGATTCGGGATGGGCTGGTGCGATCGGGGAGTCGCATCTCGCTCCTGGGCGCAATGGCCTAAGGACTGTCTAGTACGGCTGCCGGATGGAATTCCGCGGTGCAATACGCTAGCTTGAACAGCATGAAGGTCTGCATTATCGGAACTGGATACGTCGGCATTACGACGGGTGCCTGTCTCGCCTTTCTGGGACACGAAGTCACGTGCATTGACACGGATGTATCGAAGATTGAGCGGCTTCGCGCGGGCAAGACACCGATCTACGAGCCTTATCTCGAGGAGTTACTGGAGGAGGCGCGGCGGAGTCTGAATTTCACCACCGACTACGCAGAGGGTGTTCCCGAAGCGCATGTGATTTTCATTGCTGTTGGAACGCCGCCTTCGCCCGATGGAAGCCCGGATTTGCGGTATCTGTGCGCGGCGGCAGAGGGGATCGGGAAGCACTTCGACGGCGAATTCACAGTAGTCGTGAACAAGTCGACCGTTCCGATTGGCAGCGGTAACTGGGTGGACTCTATTCTGCGCGAGTCGTTTGAGCGGCATCACAAGCGGCGCGCCAGCGGTCAATTTTCAGTGGCGTCGAATCCGGAGTTCTTGCGCGAAGGCTCGGCGATCCACGATTCTCTATACCCCGACCGAGTGGTGATCGGATCGGATAATGCGCGGAGCCTGGAGACCTTATATACGCTGTACCGGCCGATTCTGGATCAGTCGTTCACGGCGCCTCCATTCCTGTCCCGGCCCGAGGAGATGGGGGCAGTGCCGCTGGTGTCCACCGATCTGGCTTCGGCGGAACTGATCAAGTATGCGGCCAATGCATTCCTGGCGCTGAAGATCAGTTACATAAACGAGATCGGGCAACTGGCGGCGAAGGTAGGCGCGGATATTACGCAGGTGGCGCGAGGCATCGGACTGGATGCGCGGATTGGGCCTCGATTCCTGCAGGCGGGAATCGGGTGGGGCGGGTCGTGCTTTGGGAAGGATACATCGGCGCTGGTGGCGACGGCGGCCGAGTACAGTCTGGAAATGCCGATCGTAAAGGCGGCGCGCGAGATCAACCGGCGGCAGCGCGAGTTAGTGGTGGAGAAGTTATTGGGCGAACTCCGCATTTTGAAGGGCCGTACGATCGGGCTGTTGGGGCTCGCGTTCAAGCCGAATACGGACGACCTGCGCGACGCGCCGGCCATCGAGATCGCGAAAACGCTGTTGGATCGCGGAGCAAAAGTGCGGGTGCACGATCCGATCGCGATGGAGCGTTTCCGGACGGAGCACACGGCCATGGCGGGGTTATGTTGCGATACTCCGGAAGCGGTGGCGGACGGCAGCGACGCGCTGGTATTGGTGACGGAGTGGCCTGCGTATCTCGAGTTGGAATGGGCGAAGCTGGCGCCGCTAATGCGGAGTCCGCTGATGGTGGATGGCCGGCATGCGCTGGATCCCGCGCGGCTGACCCGGGCTGGATTCCGCTACATCGCTCTGGCGGGCTGGAATCCCTCGGCCGTGGCCGCGGCCCGGCCGTAGAAAGCAGCCTTGATGGTGTTGATGTGAGTCAGCACCGTATCGTACGGGTTGAAGGCGTAGCCTCCGGCCAACGTGACGGCTACGGGGATGCGCCGGGACTGGGCGGTTTCAAGGACGAGGCGGTCGCGGCGGCTCAGCCCTTCGTGAGTTAGTAACAGACCTCCGAGTTGGTCTTCCATGAACGCGTCGGCTCCGGAGACGAACAGGATCAGATCCGGGTCGAAGTTAGTAACTGCCGGGATAAGTCCTGCTTCAAGACGGTCCAGATACTCATTGTCAGTTACTCCGTCGGGTAACTCGATGTCAAGTTTCGAGGGCGGCTTTTCGTACGGGTAGTTATTCATCTGGTGGATGGATAACGTGAACACCGACGGATCGTCCGCGAAGATAGCGGCGGTTCCGTTGCCCTGATGGACATCGGTATCCACCACCATAACCCGCTCGACCAATCCGTCGGACTGAATGCGGCGGGCGGCGACGGCGACATCGTTCACCGCGCAAAATCCTTCGCCGTAGGAGCGAAATCCGTGATGGAATCCGCCGCCGATGTTGATGCCGATTCCGTCGCGAAGGGCATTGCGCGCCGCGAGAATCGTACCGCCGGCCATGATCCAGAACGCTTCAACCGTTTTCCGCGAGTACGGAATCTCAAGTTTCAGAATCTCGTGAAACGAGAGCGTCCCGTTACGGAGTTTTGCGATCCACGCGGGATCGTGCACCAGTAACATGTCTTCGTCGGTGGCCGGTTCGGGTTCGACGAAATCGGCCGGTTCGGCGAAGCATTCTTTCAAAAGGCGATCGTGAATCAGGCGATATTTTTGCGCCTGGAAAACGTGCTGGCCGAGGTTCAGATCATAGGCATCCGAGTAGACCAGCTTGAATGGCAGCATCCTACTTTGACTTTACTCTCAGCAGGATGGGAACGGGAGCGGCGTACGCGTTCTGTTGATTCGAGCGGGTTTCGACCATGCCCGAAAGATAGATGGTCCGCTCCATGGGTTCGGCGTTGGGAAGAGCGCGAATGGTGAAGGTCCGCTGGCTCTCGTCCTCATTCAGGAGGACTCCGTTCAGGCCGACGTCGGTGATCTTCACGCGCTCAGGCAGGTCGTGAACCGCGACCGGGACACGGCCGGCAAATCCGTTCTGGCGCTGGACGCGGACGTCGATCTTCGCGGTTTCGCCCGAAACAATTTCGACAACCTTTGTTTCGGTGTTAGTGAGGACATCAGGCTTGGGGCCGAGGGCGATGAGTTTCAGTTTGTCTTCGGGATTGGCCCAGTGGGTGATGGAGTTGGCGGTGCCCTTCACTTTGAGGGCCGCAGCCTGATCGAGTTTCGCGCCGGCGTCGGCGCTGAGCAGGATGGTTGCGGAGACTTCGCCCGGTTGGATGATGGCCTTGGTGGCGTGCAGTCCTGAGGGCAGATCGAGGACTTCGACGTTGATCGGGCCGTCGTAATCGTCCATGCGAAGTGCGGACACTCGAACCGGGATACAGCCACCGGCAGGCACGTTCGGGTTACGCGGGCTGACGGCAAGACGGAAGTCGGGACGGGGCGCGCGGATGGTAAGGCGATAGGGGAAGCGGTCGCCGCCCGCGCCGCGAACGTCGGCGAGGCGAACGATGTAATCGCCATCGGCCGGCGCAGTGAAGCGAACGCTGGAATCCTTGTCGTAGCCGGGGCCTCCGTCGTCGTTGCGGTAATCGAGGTGGACGACGGGTAAACCATTCGGGGCAAACTTTGTTCCGGGCGGATGAATCTGAATCTTGTAGACGGGCTGATCGATGGCATGCGCTTCCGGGGTGGTGTCGAAGAAGGCCAGGCGCTGGCCGTTGATGGAATCGACACGGACGTCTTCATCGGGACCGTTCGGAATGGCGGCGATGCGCGCGATCTCGGCGCCGAGCATGAGGTAGTCGCCGACTTCCATATTGGACCAGGAGAGGAGGCGGAGACCGCTGCTCAGCGAGTCGCGATCGGAGAGCGTGGTGGAGGTCTCGGTGAGGCTGCGCACGGTGGCGCGCTCGACGGGTTTGCCGGTTGCGTCGAGTACGTCGATGACGGAGTCGAGTTCGGAGCCGAGGCGGCGGGCGTTGACGTCGATGGTGTACTTTTCGCCCTTCCTGGCGTGGATGCGATAGAAGTGCTGGGTGTGGGGTTTGGCGATGCGGCCGTTGATGGTGACCGGCGCGGAGACGGCTTGGGCCGCGGCGAGGGTCGTGTTCGCAGGCGAGGCGTCGAGTTCGGGTTCGTCGCCGATGGCGAGCCGTAGTTCGTTAAACGAGCCCTTCGGCCGGAAGATCACCGCGTTCTCGTCTTCGCCGGTGGAGTTACCGGTGACGGACATGGCGGCGGGGAGATTCCAACCCTTCAGCGCGACCTCACGGGCTTTGCCGCGTTCGAGGCCGAGCGGCCAAGCGGACTCCGCGATCGGGAACTTACCGACCTTGATGCGATAGAAGTGTGACGACTTACCGTTCTCCTGGAAATCGGCGACACGGACATAGTAAGTGCCCGCCTTGTCGAAGTGATGGGAGAACATGGTCTTGTCGTATTCGGCGATGACCTTTGCGGCGTCGTCGAGGATGGCGATGACGGGTTGCAGAGTCGAGCCGACTTCTCCGGCGGGGTTGTCAAAGGTCAGGTCCGAGCCGGCCTTCACTTCGATTTTGAATAAGTCAGTGTCGCCGGGCTTCGAGATGGTTCCAGTGAGAATGGCCGGGAGATAGGTCTCGACGGCCTCTTCGAGGGTGTCGTCGGGTTCGCGATTCGCGGTTTCGCCGTAGTAGGGTTCGACGAGGAAGCGTCCGACGGGACTGGTGCCGAGGGGCGTGAGGAGGCGGAACGAGACGGGTCCGATGGGGGCGTCGGGACTGACGTCCACTTCAACGGTGACCTGGTTGCGCGGGGGGAGAGGTCCGACGTCCACGGTGGAGGGCGTGCCGTTGCTTCCGAGGCGGATGTCGGGCAGGTCGGGGAGTTCCTTCACGCGGAGGATGGTTCCCTTCACTGAGGGTTCGCTGAAGTAGATGGCCGAGGCTTTGGCGAGGTTGAGACCTTCGACGGTGAGTTCGACCGTGGTGCCGCGCGCGATGCCGACGGGCGTTATGACGTTCAGCGTCGGAGGTGTCATGCGCGGGCCTGTCGGGTGGTCGAGGATGCTGGCGGCAAACGCCGTGAGCGGGAGTAAGAAGAGTAAGTGGCGCATGGTTACCTCGCGGGATACAGAGACAGGGATCCGTCGAAACGGCCGGCGGCGAATTTGGTGCCGTCGGGGGCGAATCTGATGGTGTAGACCCAGTCGGATTGGTTGGGGATGGTGCCTAATTCGCCGAGGTCGGGGACGCTGAAGGTTTTGATGGTCCGGTCGGCGGAGCCGGAGACCAGTCGTTTGCCATCGGGGGAGAAGGCTAGCGTGAGTATCTGGTCTTCGTGGGCGATTAGGGAACTTACTAACTCGCCCTTGGTTGCGCCTAGTTTCCAGATGCGGATGGATTTGTCGAGTCCGGCGGCGGCTACCATGGTGCCGGTGGGGTCGATGGCGATGGTATTGATGCCGTCGGTCGAGTCGGAGAGTGTGTAGAGTCGCTCGCCCGTGTCCGGGTTCCAGATTTTAACTGTGCGGTCGGCGGCGCCGGAGATCAGGCGCTTGCCATCAGGGGTGAAGGCGAGCGCATAAATGGCATCGATGTGGTCCTTGAGTGTGCGCACTTCGGCGCCGGTGGCGACGTCCCAGATCTTGATGAGTTTGTCGTAACTCGCGGTAGCAAGAGTTTTTCCGTCGGGGGCGATGGCAACCGCGTAGATACAATCTTTGTGTCCAACGAGGGTTCGAGTAAGTGATTTAGTCGCAAGGTCCCAGATTTTGACTTCGCCTTTGCGGGCGGGGAGACCTCCGGCGGCGGCTAGCCATTTGCCATCCGGCGAAATGGCGATGGCGCGCACGGCGTCGGCGTGACCGGATAGCACGGCCTGCTGCTTGCCAGTGGCGTCGAGCAGACGCACTTCGCGGAAGCTACCGACTGCCAGGGTGGCTCCGTCCGGGGACCATGTCAGGGCGTAAATCGCCGCGATTGCTGTTGCTGTCATCATCATGGCGCCTCAGTGATTGAACAGAAATTCCTTGCTGGTGAACATGGCCCACATGAGGTCTTCGAGCGCTTGCCGGCGGCCGGTTTCCTTGTCGGCCCACGGTTGGGAGAGCGCGGCCATGACGGTCTGGCGCTCCTGGTCGGAGGGGTAGCGGCTGAACGCGGACAGATAGAGTTGTTCGACGATTCGGCGTTCCGACAGGCCGAGTTTCAGGAACAGAGCGGCGTAGCCATCGGGCGAGTTGATTTTCTTGTTGAGCGTGTCGCCGTTGATGACGTGGAGAGCCTGGGCGACGTTCGGATCGGAGGAGCGCTCCGAGGAATCGCAGATGTTGCGGATGGGGCGGCCGAACGACGTCAGGAATTTCGAGGGGACGAGCGAGTCGGGTAACTGGAGGGCGCGGGTTCCCGCGGGATAGTTGGGGAACGTGGAGGGGACGCCAGTTACTTCGGACATTTCGTCGAGGATGACTTCGGCCGGGAGCCGCTTGATGAGGTATTTCGAATAGAAGCGGTCGTCATTCTGATTGGTGGCGTTGGCTTCCGAGGACAGTTGATAGGCCCCGGAATCCATGATGGTGCCGATTAGATATTTGACGGAGTACTTATGGGCGACAAAGTCTTTTGTGAGTGCGACGAGTAAGTCCTCGTTTGAGGCTGGATTGGTCGCGCGGACGTCGTCCTGGGGATGCACGAGGCCGCGGCCCATGATATTTGCCCAGATGCGATTGACGATGGAACGGGCGAAGTAGGGGTTGGACGGGCTGGTGAGCCAATCGGCGAAGGCGAGGCGGCGGTCGGCGGTTGAGTCGAGGGACATGGGCTTGCCGTCGAGCGGGGCCGGCGGGAGAGGCCGGAGAAGGCGCGGATGGTTGATGTCGCCGGAGACCTTCGCGAAAACGACGGTATCGCCGCCGTCGCTTTTCAGGCCGACGCGGGAGAAGAGGTTCGCGAACGAGTAGTACTGCTTTTGGGTCCACTTTTCGAGCGGGTGGTTGTGGCAGCGGGCGCAGGTGAGGCGCTGGCCGAGGAAAGCCTGCGTAGTGGTCTCGCTCAGATCGATGGGATCTTTGTGCAGGATGAAGTAGTTGAGCTGACCGTGCTCGCGGGTGCTGCCGCTTTCGGTGAAGATTTCGCGGGCGAACTGATCCCACGGTTTGTCTTCCTTGACGCTGTCGTGGATCCAGTTGTAGAAGGCCCACATCTGGGGCGAGCGCAGTTTGCGGCTGCTGACTAACAGGAGGTCGGACCACTTATAGGCCCAGTTATCGACGAATTCGTTGCGAGTGAGTAAGTTGGCGATCAGCTTCTGGCGCTTGTCGGGCGACTTATCGGCGAGGAAGCTTTCGACTTCGTCGGCGGTGGGCAGGATGCCGGCGGCATCGAGGAACGCGCGGCGGATGAAGGTGCTGTCATCGGCGATTTTGGACGGCGCGATGTTGAGCGACTTCAGTTTCGCGAGCACGAGATCGTCAATGTAGTTACGGCGCTGGAATTGGTCGTAAGTGGACTGGGCAACCTGGTTGTCGTAGGGAACCGTAAGCCGGGCGTAGAGGACGCGGCTGGAATACCAGAGGGTAACCGCCGCTTCCCCGGCACCGTTCATTTTGACGAGTCCGTTGTCGTCGACTCCGGCAACGCCTTCGTTGTTGGAACTGTACTTGACCCAGCGAGTGACATCGGCGGAGGTGCCATCGGAGTAGTTAGCGCGGACGGCGAGTTGTTGTTCGTCTCCAGTGTGAAGGATGGCGGTGGCCGGGTAGACTTCGAGTCCGGTGATTTCGGGGTCCTTGGAACTGGGCGGAGGGGTGCCGGCGGCGATCCACTCTTCGACGATGCGGTATTCGAGAGAGTCCTTTTTAAAGCGCAGTCCGCCGCCGTGGGGGATGGAGAAGGTGGCCTTTTGGAGCATGAGGCTGGCGGGCGGGTCGGCGAGGGAGATGCGCCGGGCTTCGGATTCGCGGGTGAGAGTGTTGTAGTCGGCGTCGGGGTCGTAGCCGCGGAGCGTGAGTTTGAAGCCGTTCTTGCCGGCGAGGGCTCCGTGGCAGGCTCCCTGATTGCAGCCCATTTTGGTGAGGACGGGAAGCACGTGGTTCTTGAAAGTCCAGGTGAAGGGCGCGTGGGAGTTGCGGACGTTGACTTTCTGGATGGTTTTCTGACCGTTCACCGAGGCAGTGATAGTGGTTTCGCCGTCGCTGGCGGGGTGGACGATTCCGGCTGCGTCGACGGTTGCGATTTTCGGATCGGCGGATTGGTAGGTGGCGTTACGCGTGAGGTCGGACTGGTAGTGTTCTTTCGTTGCTTCGACGATGAGTTGCTGGCGGGACTCGCGGCCGTCGAGTTGGACCTTGGGCGGCAGGATGGTGAGGGTTTGCGCGGAGGCCGCGACGATCAACGCGGGGAGCAGCAGGAATTTCATGCGAAGAGTTCCTTCACGGGGTTCGTTCCGCGATCGACGAGGGGAATGGGGCGGCCTTGGGCGCCGGGTAGTTCGATGGAAAGGTCGATGCCGAGTCCGTGATATACCGTGGCGGCGATTTCGGCGGGGCTGACCGGGCGGTCTTTGGGTGTGGCGCCGATGTCGTCGGAGGCTCCCACTACTTGTCCGCCCTTGAACGGTCCGCCGGCCATTAACATGGACCAGCATTGGGGCCAGTGGTCGCGGCCTCCGGCGGGGTTTACTTTGGGCGTGCGGCCGAATTCGCCGGTGGCGACGACCATGGTGTTCGACAGGAGGCCGCGCTGGCTGAGGTCTTCGAGCAAGGAACTGTAGGCCATGTCGAACATGGGTCCGACTAAGTCGCGGTAACAACTGATGGGGCTGAATGGCTTCGATCCGTGAATGTCCCAGGTGATTTCGTCGAAGACGGTTTCGAACATGTTGACGGTGACGAACCGGACGCCGGCTTCGATGAGGCGCCGGGCCAGCAGACAGCTTTGGCCAAAGCGATTCATGCCGTACTTTTCGCGGACCTTTTCGGGTTCTTTCGCTAGGTCGAAGGCGTTGCGGGCCTTTTCGGATGACATCAGGGTGTAGGCCTGCTGGAAGGTGTTATCGAACAGGCGCGCGTCCTGCGATGTTTCGAACATGCTGACGGTCTTGTCGACCATGGTGCGCCAGTTGCGGCGGCGATCGACACGAAGGGCGCTGAGATAGTCGGGCGGAAGCATGTCCGGGACCTTGAAGTTGGGGTCGGACGGATCGGCATTGAGGACGAACGGGTCGAACGTTTTGCCGAGATAGCCCGCGTTCTGGCCGTGAGGCATGTTGCCGCCGGTGTTGCCGATGGGGCGGGGCAGCAGGACATGAGCGGGCACATCGCCGCGGGCGCCTTTGAGCTTGGTCAAGACGCACCCCATGTGTGGGTGTTCGATGCCGCCCTGAAACAGGCGTCCGGTCTGCATCATTTGATGCCCGGTGTCGTGCACAGCGGCCGCAGTGTGATACATCCCGCGGACGATGGCATATTTATCGGCCTGTTTGGCCATGTGCGGGAAGTTTTCGGAAACCTCCATGCCGGGCACATTGGTTTTGATGGGCTTGTAGGGCCCACGGATTTCGATGGGGGCGTCGGGTTTCATGTCCCAGGTGTCGAGTTGGGACGGGCCGCCCACGAGCATCAGAAAGATACAATTCTGATCGGACTTAGAGGTGTCAACGGCGCCCTGGGCGCGGAGTCCGAATAGATGAGTCAGGCCGAAGCCTAGTGCAGCCAGAGATCCGGCGTGCAGAAAATCGCGCCGCCGGTAACCGTCACAGAATTCGACGGCACGGTCGGCATCGAGGCGTAGCACGAGTGGGTCCTCCTCCCAGAGAGGTTACTTGATTCTAATGAACTGAGCCGTCAGGAGCAATGGGGTCGCGGTGACAGGCTTTCAGAGATTGGCTTCGTTTTGTAATACGGGGTCGCCGCCGGGGAGGTCCCAGGGCATGGGCATGCGGCGGACTTTCGGAGCGTCGGGAGATTTGGGTTCGTTTTGTACGGAGGCCGGCGGGGCATAGTCGGGGTTGTCCAGACCACGGTCATGCAGGCGGTTGCTGAGCCAGACCTGGGCCTCCTTGGCTTTGTTTCGTAATTCGCGCGAGCGGGACTGAGTGAGTTTGCGATGGGCGCGGTAGTAGGATTTCTCGGCGGCGTTGGCCATGCGGGTGATTATTACGAGGGGTTTATCGCCGAGCGATGCCAGGATTTTCGAGTCTGGGTTCGTTTCGTCAAATTCGCCGGTGACGATCTGGTCGAGGGCGAGGGTTTCGAGACGGCGGAACCGGTCGAGGCGCCAGCGGGACTGGATGAGTTGATCGACGAGGAAGCGGTCGTGGGTGATTTTCGGGACGAATTCCGATTCACAGCCTGCGGCGAGGCGGTGGAATTCCTGCTGGTTTTCGTGTGCGAGAACGATGTTATTCATTGCGCCCTGATTGTAACTGGGGCGTTGGTAATGTTCAGGGGGTGCGGGACGGGGATGTGGCTTGTTTTGATGAGATTGAGGATTTTACGAAGTTTGTGATCGAGTTAGCCGAGGTGGCTCAGAATCTGAGTCATTACGTCGTAGCAATCCTGGAAATAGGTTTCGATTAGTTGCTTAAGCGGGACGGGGTCGGCGAGGCCGATGCGGCAGGGTTTTTGGGCGGCGTCGTCGTCGATGGAGCGCATGGCGTGGATCAGGATGCGCGGCCTGGTGACGACGTCGTTCAACTCGAATGCAAGCCCGGCACCGTGGGCAGAACGCCGCCGCCGGATCGGGTTCACGTCGCGCATGGGATAATGGCCATTGAAAGTTCGAGACGTAATAAAAGTCCGTCGAAAGTGACGGCTGGATACTCCGGAACCAAGAGGGCAGCCATCGCCAGTACAAGCGCCCGGTCAAGCCGGGAAAGGTCACCATTGCGGGACATCCCTCAATGGAAATGGCTCCAAAAACGTTGAAGAGCGTGTTTGAACAGGCAGGTTTGAACCAACGATGAAGTACGCCGTCATATACGAAAAGACCGCTACAGGCTACAGCGCCTATGTTCCCGATCTGCCCGGTTGCGTGGCCGCCGGAGCCACGCTCGAGGAAACTGCTGGCCTGATCCGCGCCGGAATCGAGATCCACTTAAAGGCCATGCGTGAAGACGGCGATACCATTCCGGAACCCACGACGCAGGTGGACTACGTGGCTCTCGCGTCCTAACTGGACACCTGAACGGCAAGCTTCCGGTAAGCCTCAGCAGTAATAAAAGCGATTCGGCGCCGTGCGCCTGACGAACGGAGTTCAGGGGGGCGATAGCAGACTGTGCGTGCCCGTTCAACATCCAACGAACCGGCGGCAGGCTACCGGGTGGGGGATGGTGCTGTTGAATCGGGAGCGAGTGGCAGCCGGACATGCCGGAGACGCTACTGGAGTTAGTCGAGGGGGAGTTAGCAAGCGGGTGAGCGGCGGATGCGGAGCGGGATAGTCTAACCCAAGTGGCCGAGGATCTGGCTCATCAGGTCGTAGCAATTTTGGAAATAGGTTTCCATTAGTTGCTTCAGCGGGACGGGGCCGGCGAGGCCGATGCGGCAGGGTTTTTGGGCGGCGGCTTCGTCGATGGAGCGCATGGCGTGGATCAGGATGCGGTTGATGGCGAGCCAGGCTTCGACGAGGTCGTCCCAGCGGGCGTCGTTGTAGTGTTGGGCGGTTACCGACTCAGTGGGCGGATAGCCGCCGGCGGAGAGTTTGTGTTCAGTGAGGGCGCGCGTGAGCCAGTGGTGGTGAGTGGTGGCGAGGTCGATGAGACGGCCGAGGGCTTCCTTGCGGGTCCAGGGTTGGCGCTTGAGGCGCTGGAGGGCGTAGGGCTCATCGAAGCGTAGGTTTCGACGGCTCTGGTCGAGCAGGTTGCGGAGCGCGTCCATCGTGGCGGCGAGGGGTGCGCCGGGTGGGATCGGGTCTTCTTCGGGTTCTGGTTCGGGGACGGACCCGGAGTCAGGTTGTTCGTGCCGGGCTTGGCGCAGGAGGTCGCGGGCGGCGCGTTCGTCGAGGCCATAGGGTTGGAGGAGTTGCGCTGCGAAGCCGCCGGCCAGGCGAAGGAGGCCGATGAGCAGGTGCTCGGGGTAGATGTGGTGGTCGCCCAGTTCTTCGGCGGCTTCGGCGCTGAGGTGGAGGACGTGCTTCGCGTCGTGACTGAGCGGCAGGTCGACGGTGGTGGAGGTCGGGGGATGAGATGGGATTTGGGTTTCGATCTGTTTGCGGATCTGGGCGACGGCGGCTTCGCCGAGGCGGGACTTGATGCGGCCGTCTTCGCGGAGGAGACCTAATAATAGGTGCTCGGTTTCGATGTAGGGGGATCCGAGTTGGCTCGCCTCGTACCGAGCGAAGAAGATGACACGCCTTGCCTGTTCTACGTAGCACTCGAACATAACTCTTATGTTTTAGCAGCTTCGACTCGGTGATTCCGCGAGCCACCGGCGCGGCCAACATGCGGACTGTGCTCATTGTATAACTTGGCTTCATGCGTCGTCGCTGAGTGAAGCCGCTGCCAGTTAGCCAATCACCCACTTTTCGGTCTTGATGACATCCAGCAAACTAATAGCGGTCATGCTCAGAGCACTACAGACGTCGGGAATATTGGGCCTGTTGAGGTTGCCTGTCGGCTTCTCGTCGGTAACGATCCGCAGACCCTTTACCCTGGCGAGCGCAATCACAAATGGGTCGGCGGATGTGCGGAGCTTCCTTTCGCCGACAAGCCGGGGGAACTGCGCCAGTATGTTCGCCGCTTCGATCTGGACGGCATCGTCGATTTCGTGAAACATATCGGCCCGCGCTTTCAGCCATGCGTGAAGATCGTCGGAGCGCTTCTTTGTTTCGTACAGCACTTCAACGGAGAGACAAGCCGCTTCTTGCTAATGAGATCTCCCATCTTTCCCCAGAACGGCGGAAAGTTTTCGATGGGATACCGCTCCTGCCAAGCGGCAATCAGGGAACTCGTATCGATGCAGTAAGTGTCGCTCATCTCGTCAGCGTGTTAACCCGGCATCTGGAATGCTGCGCGTTCGAGGGCGGGTATATGCTTCACCTTGGCGCCGAGATAGCTGGAAACATCGTTCAGCGTGATGCGATGGTCGTAATAGCTGCGAAGTACAAGGCGCGTATAGCCGCGTCCGTTCCAACTCATCAACAGGATGGGCCGCTTGATCCGGATCGATTTCTTCTCTGCGTTCTGGGCGGCCTTGCGGCTCTCCGCTTCAAACCGTGAGCGCTGAGTTTTGTAAAAATCCCATGTGGCGCGCTTAACCGAGACGAGGCGGAGCAAGAGCGCGTGACGACTGACGCCGATCGCCCGCGCGATGGTGCGCAATTCTGCATCGTTCCACTGACGCGGGCCGGTGTTCGCCATTTGTGGAAACGATAGAAGCAGACGGCTCGGCATCAGCGCGGCGGCGGCGACAGCATCGCAGAAACGTTCAATTCGTTGCTCTTCCGCGGTATCTAAGTCTTCGGTTGCGCCGTTTGAAATCGCGCTTTCGCCAAGAATGACGTGCGTCAGTTCATGCAGAAGCGTAAAGGCTTTGCCGCCCTGACTGTAGTCCTTACCGTTGATAACGATCACCGGCAGTTCAGACTTGGCAATGGCGAAACCGCGCATTTCCTGTAGGTCGACGGCGTAATGCGGCCCGCTGACGACAAACACGAGAATCTCGCGCTCTTCCAGCTTTCGCCGCCAGAAATCGAAAGCGCGGTCCTGCCGTGCGGCTTTCTTCTGACTGTCGTCATCGACGCCGAAGAAATCACGGATGGCCTGCCCTACGGCTTCGGGGTCGTCCCGTTGCGTAGCTTTGAGAGAAAAAGGCGCCGGCGTGGTGCGTTGGTCGTCGTAGAGTTCGAGCGCCAGTTCCCGGCGCTCATGCGCGTTGCGGATATGAAAAGCAAGGTCGGCTGATATCGTTTTGTCCGTATGTTCGGGCAGGCGGCGGAAGTCGCGCAGTGGCGCAAAATCGGCCGGCGGTTCGGGCAAATAAAACACGGCCAATCGGAAATGATACTTGTTTGCGAGGGAACGAAGCTGGCCGAGTGTTGGCGCGTCCTGTCCCGCTTCCCACTGCGCCAGCCGTTCGACGGTGACACCGGCAGCTTTGGCCGCGTCATCAATCTTGACCTTGGCACGGTCGCGCGCCCACATGAGAAGTTCCGGTTTCACGAACGCTTTAATGGAAGCCACAGCACGCCACGTCCTGTCCGCATTCTGATCTTACGCCGATCGCGGGGCGTGTGGTCGTCAACCTCGCCATGACCAAGCCGGCGGTCTGGAGCGGCCCATCTTCTCATGTGGCGCTCGTTGATTTCGTGGCGGTGCCGAACTCTATTACGAAGCTCTTGGGGAAGGGGCCGGCGTAAGTTAGTTTTCCTTCGGGGCCTGGGGCTCGGCGGAGGTTTTCGAGTTTTAGAAGTGCTTTGACGATTTCGGCTACTTGCACCTCGGAGATGTATTTGCCGAGGCATTGGTGGATGCCCCAACCCCAGTGGAGATAGTGATGGGAGGGGCGGCCGAGGCGAAATTCGGTTGGGTTTTCGAGTTCGGTTTCGTCCATCATCGCGGATCCGTTGGAGGCGAATATGACCGTGTGGGCCGGGATGGTCTTGGCGCGATCGGTGCCTTTGGCGAGCGTGTGTTCGCGGAGGGAGAGGCGGACCATCAGCGGCGCGGGGGTGTGGAACCGGAGGGTTTCGAGCACATATTGACGGACCAGGTCGGTGTCGTCGTTGCGGGCGGCTTCGACGGCTCCCTTCATGATTTCGGGGTGGTCGAAAAGCCAGTCGATGATGTTCACGATGGCGGTGTTCGTGTTTTCGAGGACGCCGGTGGCGCAGCCGATCAGGTTGTCGCGCAGGCGGGTGTCCGTGAAGCAGGCACCGGGGGCATTCTGCATCGTGATGAGGCGGCCGACTACGTCGTCTTTGGCGGGGGTGCCGGCGGAACGCTCGGCCTTGGTTGTCGCGATCAGGTTATCGACATAAGCACGAAATTCCACACCGGCTGCTATGCCTGAGTCGGAAATATGTGGGTCCTGGGTGAAATTCAAGAAGATATCGGTGAACATGCGGCGGACCCAGTTCATGAGCGTGGTTGAGTCGGGGCCGGGGACTCCGAAGTAGTCAGCCACGAGTAATGTCGGGATCAGACGGGAGAAGCCGTCGGTGATATCGAGGCGGCCGGCCGGCTTCGCTTCGTCGAGCAGTTCGGCGGTGCGCGTGGCGACGATGCTGCGGATGCGCGGCAGATCCTCGCGGCGGACGGAGAGGTGCAGAACGGCGAGATCGTGTTCGAATTCGGGGCCGTTGTCCATGCCAAGGATGAAGTTGGGACCGCCGTTGTCGCGCATCATGGCGATGCCGTACGGCTTGACGCTGAAGGTTTCTTCGAGGTCCACGACTTCGATGACGTCGCGATAGCGCGTGACCACCACCGGCCCGGGCGTAAAGAAGATGGGATCTTTCTCGCGGAGGTCGCGGAACATTTCTTCCGGGCGTTCGACGACCCACTGCTGCAGCATGCCGAGTTGGCGATGGGCTAACTCCTGAGGAGAGATACCGGGTGTCGCGAGCGCGTTGTATTCATCGAAGAAACTCATGGATAACTCCTTGGTTAGTTTGTGGCCGAACACGCGGCCGGCAGCGCTGAGATATATCGAAGGGCGGTGGCGCTGGGAAGAAAGCAGTAAGCGCCGCCGCGGGTAGTGACTAAGCGTTCGAGCGAGAGTTGAATTGGTTTCTGTCCCTGGACGGGAATGCAGAATTTGGAGTCCGGATCGGAGTTATCGCCGATGATGGGATCGCGTGTGCCGCCGAGTCCGGGAGCGAAGGTGCCTTTGTTAGCCCAGTCAGCCATGAGGAATTCGAACTGATCTTTGATGCTGACGCCGATGAAGAGACCGAGGAGTCCGCGATCGATGCCGTCGTCGGGGTGGGCGGGATCGTAGGGCGGTCCATAGGGGAGTCCGCGGCGGATGATGCGGCGCTTGAGTCCGGTGCCGCCGGCGACCGTGGAGTTGCGGGGGTTCATGCGGCGGATGTGGGAGCCGATGGGGCAGCGATAACCGCGGCGGTCGTCGAGTGCATCGGGGACATCGGGAGTGGGGACGTAGTCGAAGCTGTTGTATTTCGTGACGGGCAGGTCGGCGTTTGGGGTGTCGGGGGATAGAGAGATGGGGACCCCGTTGCGCCAGCGGCCGCACATTTTTGCGGCGATGAGTTCAGGGTCGAGGCCGGTTTGGGCCGCGGATTTTTCGAGGAGGCGCTCGAAACCGGCGCAGTCCTGCGAGAGGATGCGGAAGGCCACGAAGCTGCCATTTTCGCCGAGTTCGCGCGGGGAGGGGACGGGGTATTGGAAGCCCTCGAACTGGCTGGGATAGCCGAGCAGGAATTCGCCGGAGGGTGCTTTGGGAAGGATGTCGGGGAGCAGCGGAGGGAGGCCCTGGTCGATGGCGGCTTGGGCGAAGCCATCGCGGTAGCCGAAGTGGGCGAGGTTGTCGGGGAGTCCGCGGGCGTCGTGGATGGAGGTCTCCGAGAGGGCACCGGCGTAGAGGGCGCGGAGTTGGGCGGAGATGCGTTCGACGATTTCTTCGGATTCGGCAAACAGGAAGAGGATGATGTGGACGCGATCGCCGGCGAGTCTTCCGATCCAATTTTCGGGGGCGCTGGAGCCGGTGTCGCCGATGTGGGCCGCGCGGGCAGCGGCGCCTTCGATAAACTCGGCGGGGAATCCGGCGAGGCTGTCCTGCGGGAGTTGAAGGGCGCGGAAGCCGTCGTGGGTGATGCCGGCGTTGACGCAGTAGTCGGGCTTGGTGCTCCAGTCCGTCGCCGTGGCAAGCTGCGGGGTGTCCGAGTTGCCACTGGCGAGCGAACCGAGGAACTGGCGTGCGGCCTGGACATTCTCGACGGCCAGGACAAACGTGCGGAGGGCGGGCATCGCGTAGGTGCGAAGGATGAAGCCCTGGATGTCGTCGAGTTGCGGCGCAGGCATGGTGCTACTCGATGTCGAGGGCGGCCTGGATGTCGAGAACCGTGGCCTTGGGATAGGCGCTGTAGAATGGTTCGATGCCGCGGAGGTCGTTGGCCGTGACGTAGTCGAGGAACTGCTGGCGATTCTGCTGAACCGGGAGCGGAGGCGCGCCGTCCATGTGGGCGAGCAGGGCATTGAAGACGTCGCCGATGGCATCGATGAAGTCGTTGATGTAGTCCCCGAATGTGCCGTCGTAGGTGGTGATGACGGCCAGTTTGGTGTTATTTTCAAGAAATACGAAGCGGGCGAAATGGACGATTTTCAGTTTATTCAGGGCGATCCAGATGGGATTGTGGTCGACCGGCGCGGATTGGATCTTTTGAAGCAACCCGTGTAGCTGCTGGTAGTCGGCTTCAGAGCGGATGGTCATGATGAGCGTGAGCGGATTTTGAACCGCGATGGGAGTCGGCGTTGTTTGGGGGGCGGTAGCTTCGTCCATTTTCGAGAGTTCCTCCAGAATTTCCGGCGCAATTCTTATTGCCCAGGTTTCGTCAGTATACCGACTCAGGAGATGCGGAGCAACGACGTGCGCTGTAACCTCTCTTCGTGGTGCGGACGCCTTTCGAGAGATGCGGGTGGCCTTTTGAAGCAGACAGGAACGTTGTCCGGCGGAGGCCGGTCGCATAGAAAACGGGGATCGTGTACCAATAAGGGGGCGGCGCACGTCAACCGACTGGCGGACCGGAGAGACAACGGCGGCTCACCCCACCTGTTTCGCAATACGGGCGCCTGGAGCGAACATTTGGAACGATGAGTATCGCCTCCGGCAAGGACAACACTCTGCTTGACCAATTCCCACCGGTTGGTCTGGACCGGGCCGGGAGATGTGCCTGGTCATGATTCGTGAAATCGTGAGCGCGCACCGGCGCCTGCTGCTGCCGCTGATATTGGGGCTGGCGTGGTTTGAACCCGCGTGCCGGACGGTTCAGCCGACCGAGGCCACGCCGGTAGAGGCAGACAATTCGCAGCCTGGGCTATTCAGCGTAACGCCGGCCCAACTGGCACGGCTGAAGACCACCGTAGTGGGGACGACTGACTGGCCGGTGACGGTGCAAACCACCGGAACGGTGGACTGGGACGCGGACCACACAACGCAGGCGATCACGCAGGTGAGCGGTCCGGTTACGCGGATTCTGGTGGATCTGGGAACTCCCGTGCAGAAGGGCCAGCCGCTGCTGTACGTATCGAGTCCCGACGTGGCCAGCGCCATCGCCGCGTATCGGAAGGCGCGCAACCGCGAGCAGTATGCGAAGCGAATTGTAGACCGCATGAAGGAACTGCTGGACCGGGGCGCCATCGCGACTAAGGATTACCAGAGCAGCCAGGCAGATTACAACGATGCGAGCACGGACGTGCAGGGCAGTCTGGAGGTGCTCCACATTTTTGGGATTAGCGGGCAAGACATCGATGCCGCGGAAAAACAAGGCTCGGCGGTGAACACGGAACTGGCCGTACGATCGCCGATTTCGGGGGTGATCGTGCAGAAGCAGGTATCGCCGGGCATGGTGGTTCAGGCGGGGCAGACGATGTGTTTCGCTATCAGCGACGTTTCCACCGTGTGGGTGCAAGGGCACATATTCGACAGCGATCTGCCTTCGGTGAGGGTGGGCGATGCCGTGGATGAGACAAACGCCTCGTTCGATCACCGATTCCGGGGCCGGGTCGGCTACATTGGAAGCTCGGTGGACCCGAGCACACGCACTACGCCCGTGCGCATCGTGACGCAGAACCCTGGCGGATTGCTGAAGAAGGATATGTTCGTCAACGCAGTGGTGCACACCAGCACACGGCGTCATGTTCTGGTGGTGCCTGTATCGGCGGTGCTGCGCGACGACAAGAATGAACCGATCGTCTACGTGGAAGCCGAACCGGGTAAGTTTGCACAGCGCAGTGTGACCGTTACAGGGCAGCAGGATGGCCTGATGGCGATCGGCAGCAATCTGCGGGAAGGCGAGACGGTGGTGTCTGACGGCACCCTGTTCTTGCAGTTTGCCAATACCATCCGATGACACGGGAATGATCGCGAAACTAGTCTCGTTCGCACTCCGGCAGCGGTTTCTCATCGTAATCGCGTCCGTGGCCCTGATGATCTATGGGGCTGTGTCGTTCCGGAACCTGCCGATCGACGCTTATCCGGATCTCGCGCCGCCGCACGTGGAGATTATCACGCAATGGCCGGGGCACGCGACCGAGGAAGTGGAGCGGCTGGTGACCATTCCCATCGAGCTTGAAATGAACGGCATTCCGCAGTTGGCTTCGCTGCGGTCGATTTCGCTGTACGGGCTTTCTTCGGTGGAGATGAATTTCGAGTATGGAGCGAATCCGTATTTCGTTCGGGAGCAGGCTTTCGAGCGCGTGGCCAATGCTGCACTGCCCTCGGGATTGCAGCCGTCGCTTTCGCCGTTATACAGCCCCAGCGGGTTGATTTACCGCTATGTCCTGCAGAGTCCGGATCGTTCACCGCAGGACCTCAAGATTCTGGAGGACTGGGTGGTGGACCGGCGGTACCGTTCCATCCAAGGTGTGGCGGACGATTCCGGATTTGGCGGCACGACGATGCAATACCAGGTGCTGCTGGACCCGAAGAAGTTGTTCGCGTACGGCATCACGGTTCCGCAGGTGACCGACCAGCTAAGCAACAACAACGACAATGCGGGTGGCGGCTTTTATTCGCAGGGCGGTCAATTTTATTACATCCGAGGGCTGGGCCTGGTGCGCGACACAGCGGACATCGGGAACATCGTACTCGAGCAGAAGGGCGGCATCCCGGTCTTCGTGAAAGACGTGGCGAAAGTGGAGATCGGCCATGCGCCGCGGCTGGGCCAATTCGGATACATGAAACAGAACGACGCGGTGGAAGGCGTCATTCTGATGCGCGTCGGCGAGCAGGCGCAGGTAGTTCTGCGCCGCGTGGAGGCGATGACCAAGGACTTAAACTCGCGCGTGCTGCCGCCGGATGTGAAAGTGGTGCCCTTCTACGACCGGCAGGGTTTGATCGAGGAAACCACCAAGACGGTGGAGAACAATCTGGTGCGCGGGATGTTGCTGGTCCTGCTGATTCTGGGCTTGTTTCTGTTCAGCGTGCGGACGGCTCTGGTGGTAGCCGTCACCATCCCGTTCGCGCTGCTGTTTTCCTTCATCTGTCTGGACTGGCGTCACATTCCGGCGAACCTGCTCTCCATTGGCGCTATCGATTTCGGCATCATCGTGGACGGCGCGGTGGTGATGGTGGAGAACATCTTCCGCGAACTGGCGGAGCATGGCGGCGACCCGGATTACAACGTGATGGACGTAATCCGTGCCGCCGCGCACGACGTGGAGCGGCCGATATTTTACGCCATTGCCGTGATCATCGCGGGCTATCTTCCCATTTACGTGTTGGAAGGACCTTCGGGGCGCCTGTTCCAGCCCATGGCGGATACGATGTCCTTCGCGCTGTTGGGATCGCTGCTGTGCACTCTCACGCTGCTGCCGGTATTGTGCTCGTACTTGCTGGGCAAGCGCATCCACGAGCCGCGTGTACGGGCGTATGAGTGGATTCGCGGCCGGTATGGACGAATGCTGGGCTGGTGTCTGCGCCACCGGCTGGCGACGGTGATGGTGATTTTGGCGATCTTTGGCGCTTCTCTGCTGCTGATCCCGTTCATCGGCGGCGAGTTCATGCCGCATCTGGACGAAGGCGCCCTGTGGGTGCGCGCCACGACTCCGTATACCATTTCCTTCGATGAAGCGACCAAGCTCTCGCCGCAGATTCGCAATATTCTGCTGAGCTTTCCGCAGGTCACCACGGTGGCGAACGAACTCGGGCGGCCGGATGACGGGACGGATCCGATCGGCTTTTTCAATAACGAATTCTACGTCGGGCTGAAGCCTTATTCGGACGACTCGTGGAAGCGGGATATCCGCGACAAGCCGCGATTAATCGAGGCAGTACAGAAGAAGCTGGCGTCATTTCCCGGAGTGATCTTCAACTACACGCAGCCGGCCGAGGATGCGGTGGACGAGGCCGAGACGGGGTTGAAGAGCGCGCTGGCGGTGAAGATCTTCGGCGACGACCTGGCGACGCTGGAAAAAGAGGCGTTCCAGGTGAAGGACATTCTGACGAAGATTCCGGGCATCGCGGAGATCACGGTAGTGCGGGAACTGGGCCAGCCGAGTTTGACCATTACTCCCGACCGCGCGAAACTGGCGCGATACGGTTTGAACGTGAGCGACGTGAACACTCTGGTGTCTACGGCGATGGGTGGCACGGCGGCCACGCAGGTGATCCAGGGCGAGCGGCAGTTTGACCTGGTGGTGCGCATGGAAGCACCCTACCGGGATAACGAAAACGCGATCAAGAACCTGCTGATCGCGACGCCGGATGGACAATACTTGCCGCTGAGCCAGTTTTGCGATATTCGCGTGGAGAGTGGCGCGTCATTTGTGTATCGCGAATCGAACTCCCGCTACATCGGCGTGCAATTTAGCGTGGAAGGCCGCGATCTGGCCGGGGCGGTGGGCGAGGCGAGGCGCAAAGTGGATGCGGCCGTGAAGCTGCCGATCGGCTATAAGTTCGATTGGGGCGGCGAGTACAAGGAGTATCTGGCGTCGCGACAGCAGATGGGGATCATCCTGCCGCTGACGGTCCTGCTGATCCTGCTGATTCTGTTTGCGCTGTATGGAAATCTGAAATTCCCCTTGATCATCTTCCTGAGCGTGCTGGTGACGGAGCCGGTGGGTGGTCTGCTAGCGCTGTACCTGACGCGCACCAACTTCAGCGTCTCTTCGATGCTGGGATTCGTGGCATTGATGGGAGTGGCCGTCCAGACGAGCGTGATTCTGTACTCCTTCATCAACAAGCTGCGGCTGGAAGGCCGGGACATTCCCACCGCGACGCTGGAAGCATCGCTGCTGCGGCTGCGCCCCATCATGATGACGGCGCTGGTGGCCTGTTTCGGACTGCTGCCGGCAGCGATGTCGACGGGAATCGGCAGCGATTCGCAGAAGCCGTTTGCCATCGTGATTGTGGCGGGACTGGCTTCGCGGCTATTGCTCTCGATTTTTCTGGCGCCCGTGCTGTACACACTGGTGGCGCGTGAAGGCGATATCTTGCAGGTTTGAAAGAGGCGGGCAAGAAAATGCGGTGCATCCTGCGGTATGTATGTTGGGGTCTTGGCATGACAGGCGTAGTGTGCGCGCAGACGACGGCCCTCACCTGGCAGCAGGTGGTGGAGAAGTTTCGAGCGGCCAACCCCGACCTGAGTGCCGCGCAACTCAATGTTCAGGAATCGAAGGCTGCCGAGGTTACGGCGTATCTGCGACCGAATCCGAATGCCACCATGACCATCGACCAGCTTCAGCCGTTCACCAACAACCCTTATCGGCCGTTGGGAGCCGCACTGCCGCTGGTGGCTTTCGACTATCTGCACGAGCGGCGGCACAAGCGGGAATTGAGGCTGGAGAGCGCGCAGAAAGGAACCGCCATCGCGGAATCGCAACAGCAGGATCTGGAGCGCGGCCTGTTGTTCAACCTGCGCTCGGCGTTTGTTCAGGCGCTGGGAGCTAAGGCGCTGTTGGCCAATGCAAAGGAGAATCTGGACTACTTCGACAAGGAACTGGCCGTCGACCGCCAGCGTTTCGAATCGGGCGACATTGCGCGTCTGGACCTGGACCGTCTTTCGCTGCAGCGGGTGCAGTACGATTCGGACTACCAGACGGCACTGGTGAATTCGCGAACTGCGAAGATCACGCTGCTGATGCTGCTGAACGATCGGACTCCGGTGGACCAGTTCGATGTCAGCGGACCCTACGCGTTCAAAGAACAGCTTCTGCCGCTGGACGAATTTCGAGCGATGGCGCTGGCGGCGCGCCCGGATTTGCGGGCGGCTGTACAGGCGGTGGAGAAGGCCGGTACGGATCATAAGCTGGCCGTGGCGAATGGCTCCACCGATCCGGTGTTTGGGGTGGATTTCGCGCGCAATCCGCCGATTTCGGCGCTGGTCGGGTTCAGCGTCAACATCCCGCTGCGGATCTTCGACCGCAATCAGGGGGAGAAGGCGCGGACCGAGATCGACATTGCGCATGCCGGGCGTGTGGAAGAGTCTACGAAGACACACGTGTTCAGCGACGTGGATTCGGCGTACTACACGCTGACGAGCCTGGTAGCGCAGTTGCGGCCGTACACCGCGACCGGCGGGTATCTGGCGACAGCAGAACGCATCCGCGAGACCATGTCGTTTTCCTATCAGCGAGGGCAGGCGGCACTGGTGGATTACCTGGACACACAGCGGGATTACCGGGCGACGGGAGTGGCGTACATCAACCTGGTGGGTGCGTATTTGACCGCTGCGGGGCAGTTGAATATGGCGGTGGGGCGGGAGGCTATTCCGTAGATGGCGATTCGATACGCCAGCTCAGGATATTCCGGCATGATCGCCATACTCCCAGTCGTAGGGCACGCCGGTATCGCCGAGGATGAATCTGACCAGATCGGCGAAACCCGCCTCCGATCGAACATCATTTGAGAGAATAACGACGCAACGCTGAGAGGACTCGAGGCAGACCATAGTGTTGGCGGTCTGGCCGTCGTGCCCGCCTTTGAAGAAGCCGTGGCCTTGCGGACCGTCGAAGACGATCAGGCCCAGGCCGGCGTACAGATCCTTGCGCTGGCGAATGATTGGAAGGCTGGGACCGAACATGGGGAACTCATGGGCAGTGGTGATATGCAACTGCGGCTTCGTCATTTCGGCGCGTGAGGCGGCGCTGAGGCCATCGCCGCGCACCAGGGCAGCGGCGAATTTCGAAAAGTCTGAGATGGTGGTGTCCATCGATCCAGCCGCACGCACCTTGCTGCGCTCATCGTGAGGCTGTGGCTCTCCGCGATCGTTCCAGCCATCGGCCAGATTCGCGACGAAACTGGGATGCCACACCAGGCTGGTGCGGGACATGCGGAGCCGGTGGAAGATGGATTTGGTCAGATCGGCAACGTCGAGTCCCAACCCCTGCGACTTACGGCCGTGCTCGACGGCGAATTGCAGCAGGATGAAGCCTTCGCCCGAATAGCTGAAGCTCGTGCCGGGTTGGAAATGGATGTGCAGCTTGTGGTTCGGTTCGATGAACCAGAAGTTGCTGAAGCCAGTGGAATGAGTCAGGCACATGCGCGGGGTGATTGTCTCCCAGCGTGAGTCGCCGGCCAGATCTTTGTACGGTCCATATTTGTCGGGAAAGACGGGATTGGGGCCAAAGGTTGGCAACGGCCGGTCGAGATCGTCCTTGATGGGTGTATCGAGGTTGAGTTTGCCTTGATCGACGAGTTGCATGACGGTGTAGGCGAACACAGTCTTGGTGAGAGAAGCGCCGTACATGATGGTGTCCGTGGTCAGCGGATCACCCTTGGCGTCCCGAATCCCGTAGGCTTGGACATAGCCGTGTTGGACGCGATCGATCACCGCAACGGCCATTCCCTTGGCGTGAGTGCGGGCCATGATCCTGCCGGCTTCGGCGTCAATGGCGGCGCCGCTGGGTATGGTTTGCGCGACGGCTGCGAGGGGAAGAAGCAGAGTCCACAGCGAAACGGCTGCCTGGCTAACCGCGTGTCGGTCAATCTGCAAGAAATGCGCCAAGTAAGGGTTACGTTCCGGCTCCCTGGAAAGTTCCCTACTTGCGGCGCCAGGGTTGGAGAACGCGGTACTCGGGCGTGCTGGTAACGGTTGCCCGGTGGGCGCGGATGAGGCGGCGTCGCGTGAGGCGGCGGATGGCGGTTTGGACGGCGCTCTTGGAGAGCCCGGTGGCTTCGGCCATGGCTTGATGACTGAGAGCGGTGGTTTCGACACCTTTGCCGAGAGTCTGGTACCAGAGGTGGAGATAAATGAGAAACGCGGATGGGGCTTTGTCGTGCCCCACGAGGTCCCTCATCAGGACGTCGAGAATGTAGGCATCAAGCGCGACTTCGGTCACGCTCTACAGTCTATTTGGTGCCGAGTACGAATTGGTTGCCGTCGGGATCCTTGAAGATGGCGGACGTTCCCCAGGCCTCGGTTTTAGGAGGGGCGACGAATTCTACGCCTTTCGCGGTGAGTTGGTTATAGGTCTGCTGGACGTCGTCGGCGAGGAACGAGATACCAGTGAAGGAGCCGATGCGGTCCTCATGGCCGTCGGGCGTGAAGAGTACGATGCCGGTTTGTGCGCCTGGGATGGATAACTCGATCCAGCGCTGCTTCTCATTAAAGTGCTGATCGGTGAGGATGCTGAAGCCGAGTTTGTTGGTATAGAAGTCGAGAGCGCGGTCCTGGTCGCGGACGGGGATGGAAGTGAATTTGATGGATTTGATCACTGGGGCAGGATACGGGATTTCGGAGTTAGGATCAATGTCGTTGTAGATGCTGTAGTGGTTATTGGGATAGCTGTTGATTGACAACCGCAGTGCGGCGCCGAAAAGGAATTCGGACATGCAGGACACGCTCGCGGTGCCGCTCCTCATTCAGGGCGCGGACACGCGCGGTCAACAGGTCGTGGAGAGAGATCATGCCGGCGAGTTGGTTGGTTTGCCGTTCGACGACGGGCATTCGGGTTAGACCAGTCTCCGCCATACGAAACACCACGACGCGCAGCGGCTCATCCGGATGTGCAACTACCGGGGTTCGTGCGAGGTCCTCGAGCGGGGTTTGGGGTGCGGTGGAGTCGACGAGCGAGCGCAATTCGCGGCGGGTGATGACACCTTTCACGCGATGGCCGCTGTCGAGGACGGGAAACAGATGCTGGCCGCGCTCGGCCGGTTTACGAATGAGGGTCTCGCGGAGTTCCTCGATTGTGGCGCCGGCAGGAAGTGCGACGACGCGGGTGCGCATGACTTCGCGGACGAAGAGGATCTCCAGGGGATCGATGGCGTATTCACGAGTGAGGTGGAATCCGCGGCGGGCGACTTTCTCGGTGAGGATGGACCGCTTCAGCAGGAGGACCGTGGTGGCGTGCGCCAGCATGGCGGCAACAAGCAGCGGAAGCAGGACCGTGACATCGTGAGTGAGTTCCAGGGCGAACAGGATGGCGGTGAAGGGCGCCCGCATGGTGCCTGCGAGGATGGCGCCCATGCTGACCAACGGCCAGAATCCGGCACCTTCGAAGGGTAAAAACATCGCCTCCACGCCGCCCAGGGCCGCGCCCATCATGAGCAGCGGGGCGAGGACGCCGCCGGAAGTGCCGGAGCCCAGCGAGATGACCCATATTGCCGATTTCACGAGCAGCACGCCGGCGATTACGGCGGTCGGAACGTCGCCCTGCAGCAGGGACCGGATGGTATCGTAACCGACGCCGAGCGCCTGTGGGAAGATCATGCCGCCGAGTCCCACGGCGACGCCGCCTATCGCGGGCCACCACATCCAATGAATGGGCAATTTGAGGAACGAGTCTTCGGCGGCGTAGACGGCCAAGGTGAGAAGCGCAGAGAATCCGCCCGCCAGCAGGCCGACCAGCACGCACCCGGCGAGCCCTTCGGGGCCGATGAAGATGGCGTGGTGCGGCACGGGAAAGAGGGGCCCGAGGCCTAGGATATAGCGGCGGGCCGCTCCGGCAGTGGCGCTGGCCAAGGCTACGGGGATCGCGCTGCGCGGCTTCCATTCGAATAGGAGCAACTCCACCGCGAGGAGCACGGCCGCGACAGGAGTTGCGAAGGTAGCCGCCATTCCGGCCGCGGCGCCTGCGACGAGAAGAGTCTTTCGCTCGGAGGCGGTGAGGTGGAAGAACTGGGAAATGACGGAGCCGATGGCGCCGGCGGTCATGATGATGGGGCCCTCGGCGCCGAAGGGTCCACCGGATCCGATGGAGATGGCCGACGAGATGGGCTTCAATATGGCGAGGCGGGGCTGCACTTTGCTGCCGTTAATCAGGATGGATTCGAGAGCTTCGGGAATGCCATGACCGCGGATACGTTCGGAGCCGTAGCGCGCCATGAGGCCGATGATGAGTCCCCCGACGACGGGGACCAGGACGGCGAACCAGCCTAGGTGATTGGCTCCGGGCGAGATGAGGGTGGAGTTGATGCGCCCGTAGTAGAAGAGGTTCGTGAACAGTCCGATGAGTCGCAGCAAGAGCCAGGCGACGAAGGTGCTCGCGATGCCGATTCCGATGGCGAGTAGAGACAGTGGGATTAAGCGCGGCGTCGTGGTGAAGTCGCCGAGTTGGAGGGCATGGTCGGTGTTTTGGTGGCTCACGAAGTCGCTCCTTTGGAGGCATGGCGGAGCGTCGAGTTCAGGGCGCGGGCAAGTTCGGGACCGCTTCGCTGCAGTTGATCGCGATGGGCCATGGCAAGTTCCTGGAGGAGTTTGCGCCCTGCCGGGGTAAGGCGGATCCAGACTTCACGCCGGTCTTCGGTACTCGGGGAGCGGAGGATGGCGCCGTGGTGCTCGAGGCGGTTCACGAGTTCTACGGCGCTGTGGTGCTGGATGAATAAACGCGCGGCGAGTTCGCGGATGGTAGGTTTCACGTCTTCGGGAAGGCCATGGATCGCCAGCAGGAGTTGGTGTTGCTGGGGTTCGATGCCATGTTGTTTAGCGGTGGCTTCGCTGAAGTGGAGGAATCGGCGGATCTGCCGTCGGAACTCGGCGAGGTCCTGATATTGCTGAAGATTCAAGTCGGGATCTTCCGTCACATTTATATCGTAACACGACATATTTTGCCGGCGTGCAAGCTCCTCCTGGAGGGCTTAACGGAGTATTTTCGAAACTATTGTGCGGAGTGAATCCAGAGTACTTTCCAGCGTCTTCCGGAGCAGCCTTCGGGTCGCGGGGGATTTTAGGCCGGCGACTGTTGGAAGAACCGGCGGATGCGCTCGACGGCTTCCATGAGGTGCTCCAGTGAGTTGGCGATGCTGAAACGGAGGTAGCCTTCGCCGTGGTCACCGAAGGCGGCTCCGCTAAGGGCGGCGACTCCGGCGTCGTTTAGGAGGGCGTCGGCGAGCTCCTTGGAGCGGCGGCCGGTTCCTGTGATGTTCGGGAAGGCGTAGAAGGCGCCTTCGGGGAGTTCGCAGTGGAAGCCGGGGAGGGTGTTGAGTCCGGCGATGAAGCTGTCGCGGCGGCGGCGGAATTCGGCCACCATGTTCTCGACAGCGTCCTGCGGGCCGCGGAGGGCCTCGATGCCGGCTCGCTGGGTGAAACTCGCGGTGCAGGAGTTAGAGTTCACCATCAGCTTGTTGATCGGGTCTACGAGCCAGGCGGGAACGACTCCGTAGCCGAGGCGCCAGCCTGTCATTGCATACGTCTTCGAGAATCCGTCGAGGATCACGGTCTTCTCGAGCATTCCGGGCAACGTCGCGATGGACAGGGGCTTGTCGCCGTAGTAGATGCGGGCGTAGATTTCGTCGGAGAGGACGACGAGGTCGCGGTCGCGGACCAGATCGGCAATGGCGCGGATATCGGATTCGGGAATGACG
>JBBQGE010000055.1:0-39507 GCA_038322675.1 Bryobacterales bacterium | reverse complement strand
CCCCCGCCACAAAACGCGATCCCGCCCAACTCTCCCCCACAACACCCAGGGGAATAGACGGCAAAAGTCAATGTAAAAGGCGAATAAAAGGCGATTAACCTGTTGAAAAGAAAAGTACCTATTGCAATGCGAACAAATCCCGTGTGAGAATCCAGAAGTGGTTTGAAGTGGTTGAAAAGGGGTAGCAGGCGGTGGAAGTGGACCAAAATCCCCAGAACGGGCCGGTCGTAGAACCCCCTCGCGGGTTCCACGCTGCTCGTGTGGACGAAAAAGGTCGACTCAAGATCCCTGCCGTCTTCCAGCAGTACTTGGCGGCCCGAGGCGATTCCACCGTGTTCATAACGACTATCGACGAACGCACAGCTAGACTCTACCCTATTCCCGTCTGGAAAGAAAACGAAAAATTCTTCGAAGACCCAGGCGAATTGGCCCAGCAGGCCGCAAAGGTCCAGTTTGTGGCCAAACATTACGGCTCCGATTCGGAAATCGATGGCCAAGGGCGAGTTCTCGTCCCGCAGGAACTCCGGCGGAGACTCGGCATCGAGAATCAGTCCGTGTTCCTTGGTTACGACCGGGGAGCCATTGAGGTTTTAGGCGACGCCGTGTATCAGGAGCGCTTCATGCAGTCCCGCACCGGCCTGGACGGCGCCGTGGCGGATCTGCAGAAGACGAAGTTCAAGTGACGCATTATGCACATCCCGGTTCTGCTCCGCGAGACTCTCGAGTACCTCGCGATTCGGCCGGACGGCGTGTATCTGGACGCAACCTGCGGTCTCGGCGGCCACACCGGTGCCATTGCCCGGCAGTTGGATACCGGCTTCGTCATTGCGAACGACCGGGATGCCGAATCGCTTCAAATGGCGCGGAGCAACCTGGCGGACTGCGAATCGAAGATCCGGTTCCACCACGGGCTGTTCTCCGAACTCGATCGCACTCTGGCCGGTGCCGGAGTCGAGGCGGTCGACGGCTTGTTGGCCGACCTGGGGGTCAGCCGCTATCAGCTTACCGATCCCGAGCGCGGGTTCTCGATGATGGCCGAAGGGCCTCTCGACATGCGCGAGGACCGGTCCCAGCCGCAAACTGCGGCGGACATCGTGAATTATTCGGCCGAAAAGGCGCTAGCCGATCTGATCTATCAGCTTGGCGAGGAAAGGAGGTCTCGGCAAATAGCCAGAGCAATCATTCGGGCGCGGCCGATTCGAAGCACTACCCACCTAGCCAGTGTCGTGGAGCAGGTCGCGCCCCGAACGAGCCGTATCCATCCGGCCACGCAGACCTTCATGGCCCTGCGCCTGGCCACCAACCGCGAGTTGGAGGAACTCGATGCATTGCTCGAACTCGTGCCGCGGCTCACCAAGCCCGGTTCGCGAGTCGTGGTGCTGACATTTATGTCGATCGAGGATCGCAAGGTCAAACAGGCCTTTCAGTCGCTGGTTCGCGACGGGCGTGCGGTCGCGCTGACCCGCCATGTCGTGAAACCGTCCGCTCAGGAGATTTCGGGGAACCCGCCATCGCGTAGCGCGAAACTTCGCGCCATCGAAATGGCAGTTCCGCAGTGAGCCGCGCCTTCGCGCCGGCCCGTTTTCGCGTGCGGTGTTGTCCGCCCGCGTTGGCTGTCCCGCTTCAGAACCACTAGAGGAAGAAATGGCATCGCTCGCAACTGTTTACAACCGGATCCTCGGGGCCAAAGTGGCTCCGGAAATCGAAACTCCGGCCGTCGTGGTGGATCAGGCCGATTCGCTGCGCGCCATCCCTAACGAGGATATCTACCTGTTCGTGAAGGACATCGATAACAGTCGTGTCATCCGGCAGGCCGATCCGAAAGCACGCATCGATTGCTGGCGCATGATCGTCTCCGGCGGAATTGCCGTCACGTTTCTGGTCGGCATGCTGCTGCCCGGTGCGGCTAGCCGGATCGCCGGATATCAGATCCAGACGCTGAAGCAGGATCAGCAGAAACTCCTGAACGACAAGGCGGCTCTCGAACTCGATGAGGCGCGATTGCTTAGTCCGGCGCGGCTCGAACAACTGGCCAAACGGCAGCAGTTCATCGATCCGGCTCCGCAGAAGATCATTTATCTCGACGCCAAACCAGGCGCCATAGCTTTGAACGTGAAGAAATGAACAACAGGCGGGTCCGTTGAACGGGCTCGCGATTCGGTGGTGAAATGCACGAGACTCCGGAGATCAAACGCGTTCGGCTCCTGATGCGCATGGCGCTTCTATGGGCCGCAATCATTTTCGCGCGACTCGTGTATCTGCAGGTATTCCAGCACTCCACGCTCAAGCACGTTGCCGATCTACAGCACGCACACCAGATGACCGTCGAGGTCCCGCGCGGCACCATCTTCGACCGCAACGGAGTCCCGCTCGCCAAGAGCGAAACGCTGGAATCCGTGTGCGTCAATCCACGGCGAGTTCCCGATGCCGAAGTCGCCGCCGACATGCTCTCGGGTATCCTCGATGTCGATTCCAAAGCCCTCCGCGCCAAGATCGCCGATACGGCCAAGGACGATGGCGGATTCCTCTGGGTTCAGCGCTTCATCAGCCGCGAGCAATCCGAGCGACTCCGCAGCCTCAACCTCGATTGGATCGAATTCCGCACCGAAAGCCGCCGCGTTCATCCCAACGGCCAGTTGGCCGCGCACGTCATCGGCACCGTTAACTCCGAACAGAAGGGTGACTCCGGTCTCGAGCTCTCCATGAACTCCGACCTCACCGGCATGCCCGGCGAGATCCGGCTCGAAACCGATCCCAAGCGCCGCGTCTTTGGCTCGGAAGTGGAACGCTCAGCCATCCCGGGTAAGGACATCACACTTACTATCGATAGCCGCATTCAGTACGTCGCCGAACGCGAGCTCGCGCTGGCCGTCGAGAATGCGCACCCGCGCACCGCCAGCGTTGTAGTCCTCGATGCCAAGACCGCCGAAGTTCTCGCGCTGGCGAATTGGCCGACCTTCAATCCCGACGATCCAGTCCGCAACTCCAGCGACCTCGCCGCCCGCAACGACGTCGCGGTCACCTCCCCCTACGAACCTGGCTCGGTGTTCAAGGTAGTGACCCTGTCATCCGCGCTCGAGACCACCGACCTCCGTCCGGAGAGCATCATTCCGTGCATGAACGGCGTGCTCCGCCTCGGCCGCCGCGTCATTCGGGAAGCGCACGGTGGATATGGAAAACTGTCGCTGGCCGACGTGCTCGCAAAATCCAGCAACATCGGAGCCATCCAGATCGCGATGCGCATGGGCCAGGACAACCAGCACGCTTACGTCGAGAAATTCGGATTCGGACAGGCCACCGGCATTCCGCTTCCATCCGAATCGCGCGGAACGCTGCGCAAGAAATGGCAGGCGACATCGTTCGCTTCCGTCGCCATAGGTCACGAGATCGCCGTCACCGCTGTCCAGTTGGCTCAGGCCTGCGACGTCGTGGCGAACAACGGAGTTCTTTTGCCGCCGCGGCTCATCATCAAGAAACAGCGTTCCGATGAACCGCCCGAGTACGAACCCGCTGCGCGGCCGCGGACTGTGCTTCGTCCCGAGATCGCCATCACCATGCGACAACTGATGGAAGGCGTTGTGCTCCACGGCACCGGCCGCCGCGCTCGCCTCACCGGCTATACGGCCGGCGGCAAGACCGGCACCGCCCAGATCTTCGATCGCGCCACGCACAGCTACGGGCGATACTACAACGGCTCTTTCATGGGCTTCGCGCCGGTTGGCAATCCGGCTATCGTCATCGTGGTCACCCTGAACGGCACTACCGGTGGAGCCGCGGGATACGGCGGTGTGGTCGCGGGTCCTGTGTTCAAGCAAGTGGCCACGGCGGCCCTCCGCATCCTAGACGTACCAAGAGATTTACCCGACGATTTCAAGGACGATTCCAATGAAAACGTCGATATGAACGATTTGTCCATCGCAGGTCTCGACCCCACCACGGGGTCCGAGCTCATGTCCCAAACTCAGAGCCTGGCCCAGGCAAGCAAGCCGCCTGGCCAGGCATTTTTTGTGGGACCGGTGGCAGTGTCAAACGTGGTGGTGGGCCCCAAGGTCCCCGATTTTCGCGGCATGTCCATGCGCGACGTGATTCTCAGAGCTGGCGAGGCCGGTGTGTCCGTCGAGACCATCGGACACGGAATCGCCCGCGCTCAGTCGCCTCTGCCGGGCATGATGGTTCCGGCCGAGGAACAGGTCAAAGTCCAGTTCAGCCGTTGAGAACCGCATGTCCATTCAGGCGAAAACACTCGCGCAGGTGCTTGCCGGAGTGCGTACTCGAGGTGTGGTTCCCCCCGGCATAGCGTCCAGTTCCGTAGCCGGTCTCGAGTACGACTCGCGCCGCACCGGATGCGACTTCCTGTTCTTCGCCTTCCCCGGCGCCAAGGTGGATGGCCGCGAGTTCGCCGCACAGGCGATCGAAAAAGGCGCCCTCGCCGTGGTCAGCGAACTCGAACCCCCAGCCGGATTCGATGGACCCTGGATTCAGGTGGATCACGGCCGCCGCGCCCTGGCCCGCGCGGCCCGTAACTTCTATGAGGCCCCCGACGAGCGGTTGCTGCTGACCGGCATCACCGGCACCAACGGCAAGACCACTACTTCGTATCTCGTCGATTCCGTCCTGCGGGCCGCGGGCCACACTACCGCGCTCGTCGGCACTATCGAATACCACCTCGCGGGCCAGGTCCTCAAGGCCGCGAATACAACGCCCGAGTCGCTCGAACTCTTCCGCATGTTCGACGAGTTGCTCGACGCGCACGGCACCGCCGCCACCATGGAGGTGTCGTCGCATGCCCTGGAACTCGGACGTGTCTTCGGCATTCGATTTCATACAGCCGTCTTTACCAACCTCACGCGCGACCACCTCGACTTCCACGGCACAATGGAAGCCTACTTCGAGTCGAAGCGCCTGCTGTTTGCGCCGCCGGTTGGCCCCGCGCCCTCGCATGCCGTTCTCAACTTCGACGATGAATGGGCGCATCGCATTCATCCTCCGTCCGAGACCATTCCCTACTGGTACGGATTCGACGAAGGCGCCGACTATCGTGCCACCGCTGTGAAGTACAGCTTCGATGGTCTCGAATTCAGCCTGCGCACCAACCGTTCCGAGACCGCCATTCAGTCGCCGCTGGTGGGCCGGCACAACGTCTACAATGTGCTCGCCGCCATCTGCACCGGTCTCAGCAACGGCATCGAAATGTCTACTATTGCTCGCGGCATCGCTGAGTGCCGCTCCGTTCCAGGCCGCTTCGAGCGCGTCGATATGGGCCAGCCTTTTCTCGTCGTCGTCGACTACGCGCATACCGACGACGCCTTGCGCAACCTGATCTCGGTTGCCCGCACTTTGAAGCCGAATCGCGTCATCACGCTGTTCGGATGCGGCGGCGACCGCGACCGCTCCAAGCGTCCGCTCATGGGCATGGCCGCGGGTGAGGGCAGCGACTACGTCGTGCTCACATCCGACAATCCCCGCTCGGAGGATCCCCTCGACATCATCAACGACGCGTTGGTTGGACTTCGCCGGTTCGATACACCGCATCTGATCGAGCCCGATCGCGAGACCGCGATTCGCCGCGCCATCGAACAGGCTCAATCCGGCGACATCGTTCTGATCGCCGGCAAAGGGCACGAGCCGTACCAGGTGCTCGGCACCCGCACGATTGATTTCGACGATCGCCAGGTGGCGCGCGACACACTCCGCGCTCTCGGCTTTGGTGGCACTGGATGAAGGTCGCTCTTCAAGACGTGGCTGCGGCGCTCGGGTCGGACTTCGAGTCCGGCGCGATGGTGACGGGTTGGAGTGTCGACACCCGCAGTCTCGAACCAGGCGATCTGTTCTTCGCTCTGCGCGGGCCGAATCACGATGGTCATCATCACGTCGAAGAGGCATTTCGAAAAGGTGCCGTAGCCGCCGTGGTGGAACAGGATATCGCGGGACCCGCGCTGAGAGTCGCCGATACGCAGGCTGCTCTGCAACAACTCGCGGCATGGGCGCGGACTCGATGGGGCGGGGAAGTCATCGGCGTCACGGGAAGCGCCGGCAAGACCACGACGAAGGACGCCATCGCAGCCATGCTGGCAGTGCGCGGCCCGGTTGGCAAGACCACCGGCAACTTCAACAATCATGTCGGAGTGCCGCTCTCGATTTTGCGCCTGCCCGATGAAGCGCGAATCGCCGTCATAGAGATTGGGATGAATCACGCCGGAGAGATTCGCGATCTCTCCGCGATCGCACGTCCCGGCATCGCCGTCGTCACCAATGCCGGCGCGGCGCACATCGAGAATTTCGATTCGTTGGAGGGAGTCGCCGCCGCTAAGCGCGAACTGGTGGAGGCGCTCCCTCCCGGGGGGACAGCCGTTCTGAACGCCGACGACGCGCGGGTACTCAAGTTCCGCGATGCGCACCCTGGCCGCACCATCACCTTCGGCCTCTCGCCCGCCGCGGACGTTCGCGCCGAAGATGTCGAGTTCTTTCTCGATGGCGTGCGCTTTCGCGTTGGCGATGTCTGGTTCCTCAGCAGCGTGTCCGGCCGGCATGGCGTTTCGAATCTGCTGGCCGGCATCGCCGTCGCCGGACTCTACGGAATCGTACCTGGCGAACTCGTCGAAGCAGTACGCGTGTTCACGCCCGGCAAGATGCGCGGCACCCGTTTCCATCACAACGGGATTCTGATCTACGACGACTGTTATAATTCGAATCCCGATGCAGTGCGCGCCATGGTGGACGTACTGCGGGATACTCCCGCAGAACGGCGGATTGCCGTCTTGGGAGAAATGCTCGAACTTGGCCGATGGGCCGAGCCCTTGCATCGCGAAGTAGGAATGTACGTCGCGAAGGCGGGGATTTCTGTGCTCGTAGGGATACGCGGCGTGGCTTGTCGCATGGTGGACGCAGCCATGGAAGGCGGCCTCTCTCGGGACGCCGCGTTTTTTTTCGAAGACCCGGTACACGCTGGTGAACGGCTTCGGACTATCGCCCGTTCAGGCGATGCCATTCTATTCAAGGGCTCGCGTGGCACTCATGTGGAGTTAGCCTTGCAGAGCTTTTTGGAGTAGGTCCCGCCTATGTTTTACTGGCTCCTCTGGGAAAAGCTTTACCATCATTTTTCGCCGTTCCGCTTGTTCCAATTCAGCACGTTCAGAACCGCGTTCGCGAGTCTGACGGCACTTTTCATATCCATACTGGTTGGTCCCTGGCTCATCCGCAAACTCCAGGAGTTTCAGATTGGGCAGCACATCCGCGAAGAGGGTCCGAAGAGCCACATGAAGAAGGCCGGCACGCCCACCATGGGCGGCCTGCTGATCATTCTCGCGGTCATTGTTTCAACGCTGCTGTGGGCGAATCTTCGCAACCCGTACGTCTGGGTGGCGATGTTCGGCATGGTGGGATTCGGCGCGGTCGGCTTCTACGACGACTACATGAAGGTCCGTCGCATGCGCAATCTCGGCCTGACTGCGCGCATGAAAATCATGCTGCAGATCGTGGTGGCTCTCATCATCGGATTCGCATTGCTGCTGCTGCACGCGCGCAATGCATACTCCACCGCCATGAACGTCCCGTTCTTCAAGTCGTTCCGGCCGGATCTGCTGATCTCGAGTCTGTTGCACAACCCATGGACTTATCCGTTCGCGTTCCTGGGCTTTTATGTATTTGTTGTGTTCATTCTCGTGGGCTCAACCAACGCGGTGAATCTCACCGATGGTCTCGACGGACTCGCCATCGGCTTGATGATCATCGCCGCGGGTGCGATGACGGTGTTGGCCTTCATCAGCGGACACGCGGTGCTTGGGACTTATCTGGATCTCGCGCGGCTGCCGGGCGCATCGGAGTTGACAGTCTTCTGTGGAGCGCTCACGGGCGCGTCCATCGGATTCCTTTGGTACAACGCGCATCCCGCGCAGATCTTCATGGGCGACGTCGGATCGCTTGCGCTCGGAGGGAGTCTCGGCACAGTCGCCGTACTACTGAAGCAGGAGATTCTGCTGATCTTCATCGGCGGCGTCTATGTTGTCGAAGCGCTGTCGGTAATCCTCCAGGTGGGCAGTTACAAATTACGCGGAAAAAGGATTTTCAAGATGGCCCCGCTGCATCATCATTTCGAAGCGCTGGGCTGGCAGGAATCGAAGATCATCGTTCGATTCTGGATCGCGGGGCTGGTGATGGCGCTGTTCGCGCTCACCACGTTGAAGCTGAGGTGATGAAGTTGGAATTGCGCGGCAAAACAGTTGCGGTGGCGGGCATGGGCAAGTCGGGCCTGGCCGCACTCGAAGTGTTGCTGCGCGAAGGCGCGAAGGTGCGAGCCATCGATAACCGGCCGACTCCAGAACTGCGCGCGCAACTCGAACCGCGCGGCGTCGAGTTAGTGGAGCAATGCGATGCAGCCTTCGGTGGAGTCGACTTGATCGTGTTGTCGCCGGGCGTTCCCGTCGCGACGGTGCCGCCCGGACCGGCTCGCGTCATCGGCGAAGTGGAACTCGCGAGCCACTTCCTGCGCGGCCCGATTATCGGCATCACCGGATCGAACGGGAAGACCACCACCACCGCGCTGACCGGGCACATTCTCGAGCAGAGTGGAATCGCGGCGCAAGTGGGCGGTAACATCGGCATCGCTCCCGCGTCGATGATCGGCGCTTCGCGCGACAGCCAGTGGAACGTGCTGGAGTTGTCGAGCTTTCAACTGGAGACCATCTGCGATTTCCACGCCGATATAGGCGTCTGCCTGAACGTCACGCAGAATCATCTGGATCGTCACGGCACGCTCGATAACTATACGAATGCCAAAGCCCGGCTGATCGAGACACTGCGCCCGAGCGCGCATGCGGTGTTGAATCGCGACAACGAAATTACACGAGCGTTCGCCGCGCGCACCTCCGCCGAAGTGGTCTGGTTCAGCATGCACGAGCATGTCTCGCCCGGCTACTGGTTCGAGGGCCCGGCGATTTTCAGTTCAGAGAGTCTGCTGATGCCGGTGTCCGAGATCCGTCTTCGCGGCATGCACAACGTGGAGAACGTGATGGCCGCGGCCGCCATCTGCCGCATCGCGGGCGCCACTCTTCGACAGATTCGGAGTGCAGTGTCGACTTTCGAGAGCGTCGAGCATCGCCTCGAGTTCGTCCGCAATCTCGGCGGCGTCGACTACTACAACGATTCCAAAGCCACCAGCGTGGACGCGACGCTGAAGGCGATCGATGCGTTTCCGGGTGGACTCTGGATCATTCTCGGCGGCAAGGATAAGGGCAGCGATTACACCCTGCTTCGGCATCCGCTGGAAGCCAAGGCGCACGCCGCACTGCTGATTGGAGCCGCGGCATCGAAAATCGCGTCGCATCTGGAAGGCTCAATCGAACTGATCGAGTGCGGAGACATGGCCGGAGCCGTGAAGGCGGCGCACGAACGCGCGCAAGCCGGCGACACGGTGCTGCTCGCGCCCGCCTGCGCGAGTTTCGATCAGTTTCGCAGTTTCGAACACCGAGGCGAAGTATTCAAGCAACTCGTCGGAGCGCTGGAGACGTAATATGCAGCAACTGAAGACCGAATGGACTTTGTTCTACACCGTCGTGTTGACGGTTTGCGTGGGGCTGGTGATGGTGTACAGCGCCTCTTCCGTCGTCGCGGAGCTGAAGTTTCAGTCGAGTAGTTATTTCGTGTTGCGCCAACTCGGTTGGGCCTTGATTTCGTTCTGCGCGCTGATGTATTTCAAGAAGCTCGATTATCGCGAGATGCGCACGCAGGCCTGGGCGTTCACATCGCTCGGCGTCGTGCTGGTGATGCTGGTCGGCGTGTACTTCCTCGACCCGAAAAATCATCGCTGGTTTCGCATTTCCAGTCTGTCATTGCAGCCGTCGGAGTTTGCGAAACCCGCGTTGGTAATATTCCTCGCGTACTTCGTTACCATTCGCGGCCGAGTGATCAATAGCCGGTTCACGTTGTTGCCCGCGGCGATGGCAGTCGCGATGCTTGCGTTGTGCGTAGTGATCGCCGATCTCGGCACGGCCGTCGTGCTGGTGGCTACGGCGGCCGCCGTGTTCTATGTCGCCGGTATGGACAAGCGCTACTTCTTTGCGGCGGTGGCGGCCGGAGTTCTGCTAGCCACGGGTGCCATCGTCTCGAAGCCATACCGCTTCGGGCGTATCGTGGTGTTCCTCGATCCGCACTATAAGATCCTGGACAAGATCGATCCGCAAGGCAAAGTGAAGAACTACATACACCAGGCCGGTAAGGCGCACGATCCCGCCTACCAGGCGCGGCAATCGATCATCGCGGTGGGTTCGGGCGGTGTGCTGGGAACGGGTCTGATGCAGGGCCAGCAGAAGTCGCTGTATCTTCCCGAGTCGCATACCGACTTCATCTACGCAGTGGTTGGGGAGGAACTCGGGCTGTGGGGTGCGACCGCCGTGCTGGCCGGATTTCTCATCATTCTCTGGCGCGGCTTGCGGCTGGTGTGGGCCGCGCCGGATGACTTCGGTCGCTATCTCGCGCTCGGGGTGACGGTCACCATTGTCGTGCAGGCGTTCATCAACATGAGCGTTGTGCTGGACCTGGTGCCAACCAAAGGCATTCCATTGCCGATGATCAGTTCGGGCGGCAGTTCGCTGCTGAGCACGCTGACCTCGCTCGGCATTCTACTCAGTGTGAGTGAACACACCGGATGACACAGCCGGCACATTTCGTGATGGCGGGAGGCGGCACCGGCGGACACATCACGCCGGCGCTCGCGGTGGCACGCGCGTTGCGCGAGCACGGCCACAGTCCTGTGTTCATCGGCACCCGAAAAGGCTTGGAGGCGAAACTCGTCCCCGCGGCCGGATTCCCGATCGAATGGATTGAGATCGGTGGCCTGAAGGGTCGAGGTACAGTGCAGCGACTTCGATCGGTTCTGCAGATTCCCGCCGCTGTGCGTCACACGTTCGACTACTTCAGCCACCATCATCCCGCCGCCGTGTTCAGCATGGGCGGATTCGTGGCGGGCCCGGTAGTGATCGCGGCGATTCTACGGCGCCTTCCCGTGGTCATCATGGAACCGAACGCGATGCCGGGCGCTGTGAACCGGTATGCGGGGCGCTTCGCCGCGAGGGCGCTGCTCAATTTCCCGGAGGCGGCGCGCTACTTCCCGAAGGGACGCAGCGAGATTTCCGGGGTGCCGGTGCGGCGTGAGTTCTTCGCGTTGCCACCGAAGCCGCCGGGCGACTCGGTGACGCTGCTGATCACCGGCGGGAGTCAGGGCGCGAAGACGCTGAATCGCGCCGCGCAGGATAGCTGGCGCCTGTTCGAGCGATCGAAGTTGCCGGTGCGCATCATTCATCAGACGGGCAATGCGGAGTACGCGTCGATTTCGCGAGCTTTCAAGAAGACGGCGCTCGAGGGCGAAGTGATGGCGTTCATCGCGGATATGCCTGCGGCTTTCGCGGCTGCCGATATCATCTTGTGCCGGGCGGGTGCGGGTACGGTGGCCGAAGTGGCGGCCGCGGGGAAGGCGTCGATTCTGGTGCCGTTCCCCTATGCGGCGGACCAGCACCAGTTACGCAATGCGGAGTCGATGGTGAATGCGGGTGCAGCGATTCTGGTGACCGATGCCGAGTTGACCGGCGAGCGATTGCACCAGGAGGTTCGCCGCCTGTTTGAGATTCCAGCGGATGTCGAGCGAATTGCAGAAGCGGCCCGGCAACTCGGGAAACCGAATGCGGCAATGCGGGCGGTGGAAGTGCTGGAGGCGTTCGCATGAACCGCTCCCTGATGGTCGCGGCTCGGAATGCCGAGTGCGTTGGACACGTGTGGTCGAGCGTCGTGTCGGGCGTGTGGGGTGAGAACCGCTCCCTCACGGTCGCGGCTCAGAATGCCGCGCGTTTTGGCCACCTGTGGTCGAGTGTTCTATCGGGCGCGTGGGGTGAGAACCGCTCCCTCGCGGTCGCGGCTCAGAATGCCGGGTGCGTTGGACACCTGTGGTCGAGTGTTCTGTCGGGCGTGTGGATTGACAGTGCCGTGCGCGTTGGCAAGCGGTCTGCGGGACACGTGTGGTCGAGTGTTCTGTCGGGCGTGTGGGTTGAGAATGCCGTGCGTGTTGGACACCTGTGGTCGAGCGTTTTGTTGGGCGTGTGGGTTGAGAATGCCGGGCGCGTTGGACACCTGTGGTCGAGTATTCTGTCGGGCGTGTGGATTGACAGTGCCGCGCGCGTTGGCAAGCGGTCTGCGGGACACGTGTGGTCGAGCGTTCTGTTGGGCGTGTGGGTTGACAATGCCGTGCGTGTTGGACACCTGTGGTCGAGTGTCCTGTCGGGCGTGCGGCCAAGAACCGCTGCCTCACGGTCGCGGCTCGGAATGCTGCGCGGGTTCGAGGAGGCATTCGCATGACCGAGCGTCTGGTGCTCTCGTTCGGTGCGGGTGCCGCGGTGCTGAGCCTCCTTGTCTTTGGACTTTGTGCTGCCGGGTTTGCGCGGACTCCCTGGCTTCTGCTGGCAACGGCCGGCGTTGGCGCTGGGTTTGTGTGGGCGCGGCCGATTCCTGTACAGGCGCCGGCAGGCAGGATTCCACGGCGGCTCGGATGGCTGCTGGCTGCGATCGCGGTGCCGTTTGCGCTGCTCTACATCGTGAATGCCGCGGCGCCGGAGATCAGTCCGGACGGCAGTTACTATCATCTTGGACTGGTCCGCCGGTACCTCAACTACGGCGGATTCAACCGGGCGCTGAACGGGTTTTACGCGAACCTGTCGCAAGGGTGCGACATGCTGTTTCTGGCCGCCTACGCAGTGGGCCGGCACTCGGCCGCGGCGCTGGTGCATTGCGCATTTCTGCTGGCGCTGCCGGCGGCGATGATCGCCTACGGGCAGCGTTTCGCGTTGGAGATGGCCGCCGTCGTTGGGGCGCTACTGGTCTTCGTTGCGCCCGTCGCCGGAGTGGATGGATCGTCGGCGTACGTCGACATCGCGCTTGCCTTCTCGGGATTCGCGATGTTCTACGCGCTCGAGATCTGGGACACCGAACGGGGCGACTCGCGATGGCTGGCGCTAGCCGGGCTGCTCGGCGGATTCTGCTTCGCGATCAAGTTCACAGGCGGTGTGGCGATCTGCTTCGCTGCCGGCTACGTCCTGCTTCGAACACGATCGGCGCGCGCGTTGGCGACTCTGCTCGCGCCTGCAGCCGTGATGGCGCTGCCGTGGTTGATCAAAGCCTGGGTGTTTACCGGAAATCCGTTCTCGCCGGTGTTCAACCGGTTGTTTCCGAATCCGTACATCCACATTGCATTCGAACAGGAACTGCAAGAATCGATGCGGCACTTCAACGGCGCCAGCATCGGCTGGACGACTCCGTGGGAACTGACGGTCAGGGGCGGCCTGTTGCAAGGTACGCTGGGCCCGGCCTTTCTGCTGGCCCCCATCGCGATTCTTGCTCTTCGCGAAGCGCGCGGCCGGCGTCTGCTGGCTGCTTCCGCCGTTTTCGCACTGCCGTGGCTCACGAACATCGGAACGCGATTTCTGATTCCCGCGCTGCCGTTCCTTGCGCTGGCGATGGGGATTGCGCTTGCGAGCCGGCCTCGGGTCGCGATGCTGATTGTGGTGCTGAATGCGATGGCGTGCTGGCCGGCGATTCTGGGACTCTACTGCGCGCCCTATTGCTGGCGGCTGACGCGCTTCCCGATTGCGGCCGCGCTGCGCATCATGCCGCAACAGCAGTTTCTCGAGACCTACGCGCCGGAAGTTCGATTCGCGCGCCTGTTGCAGGATAGCGTTCCTCCATCGGGTGTGGTCTACACGGCGCAGCCGATCATGATGTCGTACACCGACCGCACGGTGCTGCTGAACTGGGAGTCGGCTCGGGCGCAGCGAGTTGCCGATCAACTGGCGACCGTCATCGATCCGGCCCTGCAGCCTTCCACGCAGGTGCGATTCGATTACCCGCCTATCGTGGGTTCGAGATTGCGCGTGGTGGCGACCGGGCCCGCGCCGTCGTGGACCGTGAACGAGATCGGCAACAGCCCGGTTCGAGTGACCGCGGAGCCGAATCGTTGGGACGCGCCGCTGGCCGCCGATGGTCTGCTGATCACGGCGTGGCGATCGTGGCAGAGCGTCGAGCGCGGCATGTGCATCGAGGCGGAATTCAAGTCCGGCGAGTCGGACTCGTTCGCATTTCGAACGCGGGACGCGCGGCAATTACCGCCTCTTCGATTAGACATTCAGATGGCGGATGGAGCTTGGCGGAGCACCGGTTCCCGTCCCGCGATCGAGGCCGGATTGCCAATGCCGGACCTTCGCGCGGAAGCTGCAGAGGCGCTGCGGCGCGAGGGCGTCACTCACCTTCTGATTCACGATGACGAACCGCTGGGGCCCGAGATTCGCGATCACCAGCACGAATGGAACGTACATTCTGACGGGGAGGCGCTTCCGCTGCGTCTTTATCGCGTTTTGCCGCGTGAAACAGTGTCGAAACCATTGACAACCGCAAGAAACGCCGAAACAATCAGGAGTAAAAGTGTTTTTTAAGCAGCAGCACTTTCATTTCACGGGAATCGGCGGGATCGGGATGAGCGGCATCGCCGAGGTCCTGCTGAACCTCGGCTACCGGATCAGCGGATCGGATCTGCGGCTCACTCCGATCACGGAACGGCTGAGCGCGATGGGCGCTGAGATTCACGAAGGCCATCACGCGGAGAACGTCGGAACTGCAAACGCCATCGTGGTGAGCTCCGCTGTGGATGCTCACAATCCGGAAGTGGAAGAAGCGCGGCGGCTGGGCATTCCCGTGATTCCGCGCGGGGAGTTACTGGCGGAGTTGATGCGGCTGAAGTACGGGATCGCGATCGCCGGCAGCCACGGGAAGACGACGACCACGTCGATGGTGGCGACCATCCTCAGCGAGACGGGCCTGGACCCGACGGTGGTTGTGGGCGGACGTGTGGGCACGATGGGTGGGTCGAATGCGCGAATCGGGCGCAGCGATTTTCTGGTGGTGGAATCAGACGAAAGCGACGGCTCGTTTCTGAAGCTTTCGCCGATTCTCGCGGTGGTGACGAATATCGATCGCGAGCATCTGGACCACTACGCCGATATTGAAGAGATCCGCGCGGCGTTTCGAGACTTCGTCAACAAGGTTCCGTTCTATGGCGTTGCGATTCTGTGCCTGGACGATGAGAACGTGCAGCGGATTCTGCCGTCGATCAACCGGCGCACGCTTACGTACGGCACCAGCGCACAGGTAGACCTGGCGATCTCAGACGCGAACTGCGGACCGTCCTCCAGCGATTTCCGGCTGCGCTTGCGCGGCGAGGATCTGGGCCGGTTCGAGTTGAAGGTGCCCGGTTTTCACAACGTGTTGAACGCGTCGGCGGCGATCGCGATTGCGCTGGAGTTGGAAGTGCAGCCGGATCGTATTCGCGAGGCGCTGACGACCTACGCGGGTGTCGACCGGCGATTCCAGAATCGCGGTACCGCGCGCGAGATAACCGTGATCGACGACTACGGGCACCATCCGACCGAGATTCGAGCGACGCTGGCGGCGGCGAAACTCTGCGAATCGCGGCGCGTGCTTGCGATCTTCCAGCCGCACCGCTACACGCGGACGAAGGCATTGATGGATGAGTTCGCGCGGTCGTTCAACCAGGCTGATGCGGTGTATCTGCTGGATATCTATGCGGCATCGGAGCAGCCGATGGAGGATGTGACGGCCGCCGCACTGGCGTCGCGCATGCGGGCCTACGGGCACCGTTCGGTGAACTTCGTTGGAAGCATCGACAACGCGGTGGAAAGCGTTCTCAACGATGCGGAACCCGGTGATCTGGTGATGACATTGGGGGCGGGAAATGTTTGGCAGGCGGGAGACAAGATTCTGGAACGTCTTCGGGGAGGCGAGTGATGGCGAGGCGTCAAACGGCTCCGCAGAAATCGCGTTCTGCTTCGGTGTGGTCGTGGATCCGTTACGGGATCCGACTTGCGATCGCGGGGGCCATTCTCACAGTCATGATGTTTTGGGCGCACCAGGCGGAGCAGTATCTGATCCGCAGCCCGCGATTCGTGTTCGAAGCCCCGGATATCGGGCTCGCGAGTCCGAGTCTGCATGTGCAGGGTCTGCATTACGCGTCGCGCGCGCAGGTGCTTCGGGTCTTTGCGGACGACTTTGGGCGCAGCGTCTACCTGGTGCCGCTGGAGCAACGGCGGAGCAGTTTGCGGAGTCTCGACTGGATCCAGGAGGCATCCATCTCGCGCGTCTGGCCGAACCGCGTGTACGTTGAGGTGCACGAGCGTCACCCGGTGGCGTACCTGCAGATGGCGGGCGACCGGTTCGCGCGAGTAGCGCTGGTTGACGGCGAGGGCGTGATTCTGCAGAAGCCGGCGCGGGCCACATTTTCGCTGCCGGTAATTACAGGAATCCATCCGGGCGACTCGCCGGCCCTGCGCCGTGAAAAGGTGCACCGCCTGCTGGCGCTGATGAACGACCTGGGATCGTTGGGCGAGCGCGTATCAGAGGTAGACGTTACCGACCGCAATAATCTTCGGATCACGGCGAAAGCAGGAGTGCGCGGAATCGTGTTGCTGATGGGCGATCAGAATTTCGCGGCTCGCCTGCGCAACTTTATCAATCATTACGCGGAGATTCAGCGAAGGCTTCCCGGCGCTACTGCGCTGGACCTTCGCTTGGAAGATCGCATCACCGTTGTGGAGGACCGGCAATGATCCGCACGACGCCTTACGTGGAGGAGAGAAAGTAATGCCAACCAAACCTCAACTCGCGGTCGGCCTGGACGCCGGAACGTCGCGGACTCGCTGTGTAATCGGCACGATTGAAGACGGACACCTTCGATTCCTGGGATATGGAGAGGTTGAATCGGCGGGCTGGATCAAGGGACGCCTGTCCGATCCGGCACTGGCCGCGGATGCGATGCGCATCGCCATTCGGGAAGCCGAACGGACGGCGCAGCACCTGGTTGAATCGTGCGTGGCCGGCATGGGCGGTTCAACGGTGCAGGGCGCCTATACGCGCGGAGTGTACGAATTCGGCCATCTGCGCGAAGTGCAGCAGGACGACATCACGTTTGTGATCGACCGCGCGACGCGAGTGCGGCTGGAGCACGATCGCATGCTGCTGCATGTGTTTCCGCAGGACTTTGTGCTGGATGGCCGCGCGGGATACCGCAATCCACGGCGTGCCGCGTGCTCGCGACTCGAGGCCAACGTGCATGCCATCACTGCGTCGGCGCATGAACATGACACGTTAGTGGATGCAATTCATCAAGCGCATCTGGCGGTGGAAGAGACGGTGTTCGAGCCGATCGCCGCCGCGTATGCCGCCGTGCTTCCCGAAGATCGGGCGCGCGGAGTGGCGGTGGTGGACCTGGGGGCGCATTCCACCGACCTGGTGATCTTCGACGGTGAAGCGCTGATGCTGGGATCGTCGCTACCGGTGTGGTCCGATCATTTCACGCGGGATATTGCGTGGGTGTTGAAGTCGTCGTACGAGGACGCGGACCGGATGAAGCGGGAATACGGATCGGCGCTGGTGTCGTCGACGGTGGGCAACAGTTATATCGAATTGCCGTCAGTGGACGCGCGCCCGCCGCGCGAGATCTCGCGAAGGGAACTGAACGAAATCATCGAGGCCCGCGCAGTGGAAGTGTTCCGCTACATCAAGGGCGAGATCGTGAAAGCGGGCATGGAGCAAGGCCTGTTGGAAGGTGTGGTGTTGTGCGGCGGCGGTTCGCTGCTGAACGGAATCTGCGATGTGGCCGAGAGCATTCTGAATTGTGCGGCACGCAACGGACTGGCAGTTGGGATCAAGGATTGGCCCGAGGAACTGGACAATCCAATTTGGACCACGGCAGCGGGTCTCACGATGTACTCGGCCCGGCTGAAGATGCATTTGCAAAAGAAACGCCGGGCGCCCGGCCTGGTTGGGATGATACTGCGGTAATCCGAAAGGGGATCGTCATGGAAGATTTGAAATTCGTCATGCAGGAAGAGATGATGGCCAAAACGCGGATCAAGGTAGTGGGCGTCGGCGGCGGGGGATCCAACGCCGTGGCTCGCATGATCAGCGACGGAATGGGCGGCATCGATTTCTATATTTTGAACACCGACATTCAGGCATTGAATGCCTCGTCGGTGCCAAACAAGCTTGCTATCGGTTCAAAGGTCACCGGTGGTTTGGGTGCGGGTGCCGATCCCAATGTCGGGAGGCAAGCGGCGCTGGAGGATACGGAGCGGATCATCGAACTGCTGGAGGGCGCCGATATGGTGTTCGTCACGGCAGGACTGGGCGGCGGCACTGGGACAGGCGCGGCTCCGGTGGTGGCTTCGCTGTCGAAAGAACTCGGGGCGCTGACGGTTGCGGTGGTTACACGGCCGTTTGCATTCGAGGGAGGGCGGCGGACGAAGGCCGCGGAGCGCGGTCTGGCAGACCTGACGGCGACGGTCGATACAGTCATCACGATTCCGAACGACCGGCTGCTGGAACTGGCTCCGAAGGGCACCAGCTTCTATCAGGCGTTCCGGATGGCGGACGACGTTCTCCGCCAAGCGGTACAGGGAATCAGCGACATCATCCTGACGCCCGGCCTGATCAATCGGGACTTCTCCGATATCCGTTCGATCATGCTTGGGATGGGTCACGCGATCATGGGCACGGCGTCGGCGCGCGGCACGGATGCTGCGGCGAAGGCGGCGCGGCTGGCCATTGATTCGCCACTGATGGAAGCCGGCGGAGTGAAGGGCGCGCGCGGTCTGCTGATCAACATCAGCGCGTCGAGCCAACTCGGGATCCACGAGGTGAACGATGCGTGCTCGTTGATTCGCACGGCGACGGCGAACGACGACGTTCAGATCAACTTCGGTGTCGTGATGAACGAGGATTTGGACGACGAGGTGAAGATCACGGTGATCGCGACGGGATTCCATCGCGATGCACCGGCGGAACTGGCGTCGATTGCGAGTCTGAGAGCCCTGCCGGAACCCGAGCCTGTGCAGGCTGCGCCGGCACACGTGGAAGAGCCTGTTCCCGCGATGGCGGCCGCGGCTCCGGAACCTACGGTGAACGACATACCGCCGCCGCTGGACGATCTGGATGTACCGGCGGTGCTTCGGCGCAACCGGCAGTTGTATCAATAGGGCGCTGATGGTGGGCGGGGCACGTAGTGGTGCCTCGCCTCACCTGAAGTAGTTGGAACACTTGCGACGTGCGGGCATCCAACGGATATGGCACTCACGGATTCCGTCAGGCATAACGAAGCAGCCTCGCGGTTCGAGATAGAGGCTCACGGCGATGTCGCTCATGCCGATTACCGGCGATCGGGCGACACGGTAACATTCACGCACACTGAGGTGCCGCAATCGATGGAGGGTCAGGGCGTGGGCAGCGCGCTGGCGAAGGCCGCGCTCGACTGGGCTCGCGAAACCGGATCGCTGGTGGTGCCGCGATGTCCTTTCATGGCGAAGTGGATTGAACGCCACCCCGAGTACGGCGATCTGGTGAAGCAATGATGCGGTTCGTGTTCGCATTGACACTGGTTGCGGGACTCGCGATGGTGCAATCGGAACCGCAGGTATTGCTGAACTTCACTGGCACGCTGGTTCGTGCCACCAAAAACAAAGTGGTGATCCAACCCGATAACGACAACGAGATGAGCTTTGTGCGCACGAAGAAAACGAAGTTCGAATCGGGCGGCAAGGAAGTGGATAGCAGCAAGATCGAGCACGGCACTCCGGTACGCGTGGAGGCGTATCAAAAGCTGAACGGCGAACTGGAAGCGACGTCGGTCAGCGTGGTGGCTGTCGATCAATCGCCGAACAAGTGACACGCCACGGTGCGGCGATGCGGACTGGAGCGGTGCTCGAAGAGATAGATGCCCTGCCAGGTGCCGAGTGCCATGCGTCCGTTCATGACGGGCACCGATAACTGCGTGAGTGTGAGAGCGGCGCGGATGTGGGCAGGCATGTCGTCCGGCCCTTCGATGGTGTGGCGGTAGAGGCGATTGTCCTCCGGCGCGATGCGGCCGAAGAAGTCGTTGAGGTCGCGGACTACGTCGGGATCGGCATTCTCCTGCACGGTGAGCGACGCCGACGTGTGCTGGACGAAGAGCGTGAGCAGACCGGTTCGCGTGCCGCAGCCGTTCAGCCATCGCGCGACATCGCTGGTGAAATCGTACAGACCTTTGCCCTGCGTGCGAATGTCGATGGTATGCGTGTGTTGGTTCACTTCCTGAAAATTAACACGCTCACTCGGCGCGAATGGCGGCTGCCGGATCCACGCGTGAAGCGGCCAGTGCGGGTCGAAAGCTGCCGGCGAGGCACGCGGCCAGGCAGACTGCGATGGCGAGGCCGAAGCTGAGCGCATCGCCCGGTTGAACGCCGGCAAGCAGCGATTGCAGCCAGCGGGTAACCGCGTAGGCGAGAGGGACTCCGAACAGAATGCCTATGGCCGCGAGCCGCAGGGCCGTGCGGCAGGTCATCGATACAATTCCGGCGGGGGTGGCACCGAGTGCCATGCGGACGCCGATCTCCTGGGTGCGGCTGGAAATGGTGAACGACAACAGACCGTGAATGCCGATGGCCGCCAGCAGTAGCGCCACGATGGTGAAGGCAGCCAGAGCGCGCACTTGAACGGCGCGGCCGGCGACATCTTCGTCCACGATGGCGGCGAGGGTCCGAACGTCGGACACGGGTTGTTCGGGGTCGGCTTCGCGGATGATGCGGCGAATGGCCGGGACGAGGGACTCGGGCGCTCCGGATGTGCGGACGACGAGGTCCTTGGGAGCATAAAACATGGCGACCCGATCGTGTTGTTTATAGGGAAGGTAGACCTGCGGTTCGCTGCTTCGCTCCAGACCGCGGACCCGGACGTCGCCGACGACACCCGCGACGGTTCGATCGGCGTTGCCGAAATCGAAGTGGCGGCCGATGGGATTTTCGCCGGGCCAGAACGTCCGCGCGAACGACTGGCTGACGATTGCGATGTCGTGCTTGTGGAATGTGTCGGACTCGCTGACGTCGCGACCGGAGATTAGCGGAATGCGCATCGTGTCGAAGAACCCAGGCGTGACGAATCGGAGGCTGGCGGTGCGGCGCGAACTGATGTCCTGCGGATGACCGGCGACTTCCACCGGCCAGATGCCGCCTCGCATCGTCATCGGTAGAAAGCTGATGTAGGCGGCGTTTTGCACTCCGGGTAGTTGTTTTACGCTGTCGAGGACGCGCGTGTAGAACTGCTCGCGAACGGCGCGGTCCTCGTACCTGGGCATCGGCAGCGTCGTGCGAAGCGTGATCGTGTTGTCCGTCTGAAAGCCTGGATTTATGCTCTGAATCTGCCAGAGCGCGCGGGCGAGGACGCCGCATCCGACCAGCAAGACCATGGAGGCGGCCACCTGCGCGACGACCAGTATCGATCGTGTGCGCTCTCCACGGCCGCCGATTCCCGATCGTCCGCCTTCGCGCAGACTCATGGGCCGTGACGATCGAAACGCTGGGAACACGCCGAATGCGATGGCGGTGCCACAGGTAAGGGCCGCGCTGAATAAGAGGATGCGAAGGTCGATGGCGGGCACGGCCGCGATGGGAAGGCTGATGGGTACGAGACGCGCGAGCAGGGGGAGTGCTACTCGGGCGATGGCAATGCCGCCGATTCCGCCGAGAATCGCGATGACGAGGCTCTCAGTGAGTATCTGGCGGATGAGCCGTTCGCGTCCGGCGCCGAGCGCTGATCGGACGGCGATTTCTTTGCTGCGCTGCATGGCGCGGGCGAGCAGCAGGTTCGCGAGATTGGTGCAGGCGATGATCAGCAGACAGAGTGCCGCGCCGGCAAGCGCCTTCAACATGAGTCTCGATTTATCGGAGACCTCGTCGCGCATTCGAATGATGGAGGCGCCGGTGTGGGCGAGTTGCGCGGGATATTCGTGTGCGAGGCGGGCGGCGATGGTGCTCAATTCTGCCTGTGCGCGTTCTAGTGGGACATTGCGACGCAGTTTTGCGATTCCGTAGATGAAGGTATTGGTGCGGTCGGCGAACGCGTCGGGTGGGAGTCGCATGGCCGTCCACAGTTGCGCCTCACGAGTGGGGAAGTAGAATCCGCGCGGCATGACGCCGATGATGGTGCACGGGGCGCCGTCTAAGAGGACGGTGCGGCCGATGATTGAAGGGTCCGCTCCGAAGGCGCTCTGCCACAGCGGATAGCTGAGCACGGCAGTCGCGGGTGCGCCGTCGCGATCGTCTTCGGCGGCGAAGGTACGACCCAGCCACACCGGAACGTCGAGGATAGGAAATGTTTCGGGGGTGACGGCGGCCGCTTCGAGACGCTGGGGATCTCCGTTGCCGCCGAGGTTCACCGAGATGTTGTGGAATGCGCCGGCGCGGTCGAACGAAGTAGCCAGGCGCTTCCAATCGCGATAGTTCGCCGGAGCGAGGTCCCACTGGCGGCCGTTGGATTGGTGGTCTTCGTACAACTTCACGAGGCGGTCCTGATCCGGGAAGGGCAGGGGGCGCACGAGGACGTGATCAAGCATGGCCATGGCGGCGGCGGTGGCACCGATGCCGAGGGCCGCGACTGTGATGGCGGTGAGTGCGAATCCGGGCGATCGCGCCAATGTGCGGGCGGTGTAGCCCAGGTCGTGGCGGAGGATGTCGAGGTGCGCGGCGGAGGCGCTCACGAAGGTATCGGCGATGGTCGCGGCCCAGAAGGCGGCGGCGGGGAGGAATCCGGGCGAGTCGCGGCGGTGCTGCTCGAGTGCTGTTCGGATGAGAGCGCCGTACTCGGAGCGGAACGATGCGGGATAGATGAGCAGCAGGAGGCGCAGCATGGTTATGCCTCCTTCGGCATCAGGCCGCTGGCTCGTGCGAGTTTGACCATTTGGGCAAGGCGTTTGGCTTCGTCGCGCGCGGCGCGGACGCCTTGGGCGGTGATGCGGTAGTAGCGGCGTCGCTCGTCGTCGAATTCGGGATCGGGGCGGTGGCGGAGTTCGGCGATGAGGCCTTGCTCAAGGAGTCGCTGGATGGTGCGGTAGAGAGTCCCGGGGCTTAGCTTGAGTTTGCCTTTGGTGCGCGCGGCGACGTCCTGGATGATGGCGTAGCCATGGCGGTCTTCGTTGGCGAGGGAGACGAGGATGTGGAATGCGGCGGCTGGGAGGTCACTATGCACAGTTCGAGTATATCCAGAGTGGATATAGTGTGGCAAGGCGGCGGCAGAGCGGCGGCTGGGAAGAGAATAGCAGGGCGCCGAAACGGTTTAGGAGATCCGGATGACCTGTTGTGGCCGAATTGTGTCGAGTGTGTCAAGAACGCTCGGCATTAAGCGGCGGAGAGCGGCGAGGCGGTTAGTGGGTGCACAGAGTATTATGATTGCGATTCTCCGGACGGTGAGGTTCTGCTGGAACGGAATCTCCTGATCGGTGGTAACGATGACACCGAATCCCGCAGCCTCAGCGGAGCTCAGCAGGAATCCGTTCTTCAAGCCCACGAATCCGGCGTAGGCGGCAGTTTGGCACTCGTGCCCGACGAAATCGAACCGGAGTCGCTGGTCAACGCACTCGTCCAGCAGAACCCGCATCAGACGCGAGCCAGGCGAAGCTCTTTCGATTCTTCGAGGACTTGGATAGCGAGTTCGCGAGTCACAGTGGGAAACCCTTCCAGGAAATCGTCGAGAGATTCACCGCTTTCCAGGTATTCGAATAGCGTTTTCACGGGTACACGGGTGCCCCGGAAAACGGGTGTTCCGTGCATTAGTTCGGGATCTCGCGTGACGGCTTCCTGCATGCTTCAATTGTCCCTTATGAAGGGTCGGGATGGAAGAACGCGGCGCGACGGCGTCCGCCGCAGAGCAAGATGCAACGGTTGGAGGCGCCGAGCGGATTCGAACCGCTGAATAAAGGTTTTGCAGACCTCTGCCTTACCACTTGGCTACGGCGCCCTGACTGGATCTCTTTTGAGCATATCATGACGTAATGCGGGTTTCGAATCTGCCGATCCTTTGCGTGCTGGCCGTTGCCGGCGTGATTGTTGCTGCTCCGGGTGCCATGCTTCATCTCGATCTTCGCAGTCGTGTTCAGCCGTTCAAGTCCGATCCGGGATGGCGGGAAGTCACAATTCGCGAGTCCATTCCCGCCACGGCTTCGGCGATCATTCTGTGCGATATGTGGGACCGGCACTGGTGCGAGGGCGCCACCGGGCGGGTGGATGCACTCGCGCACAAGATCGCGCCGGTTGTCGAAGCCGCGCGCCGACACGGGATGCTGATCGTCCACGCGCCATCCGACACGATGGACTTCTACAAGTCCGCGCCGCAGCGTCTGGCGATGCTCGCGATTCCTTTCGTTGCACCTCCCGCCTCGCTCGGACTCACGGATCCTCCGCTCCCCATCGACGATTCCGATGGCGGCTGCGACACCCCGAACAATCCGCTGCCGGTGAACTATCACGCGTGGAGCCGCGAGCATGCCGTGCTTCGAATCGCACCCGGCGACCTGATCAGCGACAACGGGAAAGAGGTCTATTCCGCGCTCCGATCGCGAGGCATCACGAACCTGTTCGTCGCCGGAGTCCACACCAACATGTGCGTGTTGAACCGTTCGTTCGCGATCCGGCAGATGACGAACTGGGGGATTCGCTGCGTCCTGATTCGCGACCTCACCGATTCCATGTACAATCCGAAACGCCGACCGTTTGTGCCGCACGACGCGGGCACGCAACTGGTGATTGAACATATCGAGAAATACTGGGCGCCCACCGTCACGTCGCAGCAGTTGATGGACGCGCTGAAGGAGAGTTGAATGTCATCCACACGGCGCCGATTCATCGCCGCACTCGCCACTTCCGCCGGAGCGGCGGCACTGGGCGCGGAACCCGCGCATTTGAGTCTGTGCGTGTTCTCGAAACACTTGCAGTGGGCCGGCTGGGACGAGATGGCTGCGGTTGCGCGCGATCTCGGATTCGACGCTGTCGATCTTACGGTACGGACCGGAGGGCACGTGCTGCCCGAGCGCGTCGCCACGGATTTGCCGCGCGCATTCGATGCGGTCCGCCGCGCGGGATTGTCGATGCCGATGATCACCGCCGGTATCGTCGACGCAACGTCGCCGCACGCGGTGGAGATTCTGAAGACCGCGTCGGGGCTCGGCATCGGGCGATATCGCTGGGGCGGCTTCAAGTACGACGACCATACGCCGATTCCGCAGCAGTTGGCGGCGCTGCATCCGCGTGTGAGGGCACTGGCCGATCTGAATCGCGAATTCGGAATGACGGCCATGTACCATACGCACTCGGGCGTGGAAGTCGGCGCGCCGATTTGGGATCTGTGGACCGTGCTCCGCGAGTTTGATCCCAAGTACGTCGCGATCAACTATGACATCGGCCACGCGACCATCGAAGGCGGTCTGGGCGGTTGGATTCGCAGCGCTCAACTCGCGGCGCCGTTCATGCGAGGAGTCGCGTTGAAGGACTTCCGATGGACGAAGGACGCGCGCGGGAAATGGACGCCCGAGTGGTGTCCGGCGGGTGAGGGGATGGTGAATTTCCCGAAGTTCCTTTCCATGATCAAGACCGCCGGATTCGATGGGCCGGTGCAGGTGCACTACGAGTACAGTGGGCTGGGCGGCGCGGAGCACGGCACCGCGAAACTGACTTCGTCGAAGGAGGACGTCATGTCGAAAATGAAGCGCGATGTGGTGTTCTATCGCGCACGTCTGCGGGAGGCGGGGCTGGCATGAACCGGCGGGTGTTTGTGATGTCGGGAGCCGCAACGTTGGCGGCCAATGGGGCACCGTCCGATCGAATTACGCTGGGCGTGATCGGCGTGGGCGGCCGCGGCACGTTCGTTATGGGCGAGTTCCAGAAGCAGGAGAACGTGCACGTGGGCGCGGTCTGCGATGTGTACCAGCCGAACCTGGAGAAGGCGTCTGGAATCGCGGCGAAGGTGCAGGGCTCGGCTCCGCGTAGTTACCGGCAGTATCGCGAACTGCTGGCGGACAAGGGCATTGATGCCGTCCTGATCGCGACACCGGAGCACTGGCATCACCGCATGGTTCTGGACGCGCTGGCGGCGGGCAAGGACGTGTATGTGGAGAAGCCGCTGTGCCAGACGCCGGAGCAGGGCGTCGAGTTAGTGGAAGCCGAGAAACATTCGAAGAATATCGTGCAGGTGGGCATGCAGCGCCGCAGCTACGACTTATATATCGACGCGCGGAGTTATGTTCCCAAGTTGGGCAACGTTCGAATGGTGCGATCGTGGTGGCTGAATAACTATGTCGGGGCGCATCCGGTGACGAAACTCGATGGCGAGTTGGACTGGGATCAATGGCTCGGCCCTGGCCCGAAGATTCCGTTCAATCCGGATGTGTTTCGCAACTGGCGCGGATACTCGCAGTTTTCCGGCGGCATCGTGGCGGATCAGGGCGCGCATGTTTTCGATGGCATCCATATGCTGATGGATGCCCATTATCCGGCGGCGGTTAACGCATCGGGCGGGCGGCCGCACCGGGCCGGATTCGACACGCCGGAATCGGTGGTGGCGATCGCGGAGTATCCGGACGACTTCCTCGGCGTATTCAGCGTGAATTATGCGGCCATGCATTATAAGTCGCACAACGACCAACTGAACTCATTGGATGGTGACGCCGCGCGCATGGACATCGGCCGCGAGGATTTCAAGATCTACAACCAGGGTGCGGAGGACACGCCGGCGGTGGAGCGCGCGTCGGCCACGGGATTCGGACAGGCGACGACCGTGCACGTGCGCAATTTCCTGGAGTGCATTCGCGATCGAAAGAGGCCGACGGCGCCGATGGCGATCGCGTTTCAGGCCGCGCTGGTGGTGCAGATGGCGAACCTCTCGATGAAGCATGGACGGCGCCTGCGATGGAACGCGGCCGCAAAAGAGGTAGAATTCGGCTGATGCCAGTTTCATTGAAGGGACAATCAGTTCTCATTGCCGGCGCCTCCAGCGGGATTGGACGGGCCGCCGCGGTTTTGTTTGCACAGGAGGGCGCGCGTGTGATGGCGAGTGCCCGCCGGCTCGACCGTCTGCAGCAACTGCAGAACGAGTTGGCGCCACAGGGGCACACCATTTCGGTGTTTCCGGCCGATGCGTCCGATCCGGCGCAGATGGAGGCGCTGGCCGCGGCTGCTACGCGCGAGTTTGGACGCGTGGACATTGCGGTGTTCTCGAGCGGGACGAATACGCCGGATCGCTCGATGAAGCGTCTGGAGGTGGCGGGATGGGACGAGTTGATTCGTGTGAATCTGAACGGCGCCTACTACTTCACGCGCGCGCTGCTGCCTGCGATGCGTGAGGCGCGGAAGGGTTATCTGATTTACGTCGGCTCGATTTCCGGGAAGGTGCCGGATGTGTCGGGCGCTGCCTATCAGGCGTCCAAGCGCGGCCTGCTGGGCCTGGCGGGGGCGATCCGAATGGAGGAGAAGGAGAACGGAATCCGGACCTCCGTCATTTGCCCCGGACTAGTGGAGACGGAGATTCTGGAGAAGCGTCCGGTGAAGCCGACCGCCGAGATCCTGGCACAGGCGTTACAACCCGAGGATGTGGCCGATATCATTCTCGACGTGGCGCGGCTGCATCCTCGCGCGACCGTGCCTGAGTTAGAGATCATGCCGACGACGCTGTAAACTAACAGCCTTCGGTAGAAGTGATCGAACACCGCTTACTGACGTGCGCGGCTCAGTGCAATCAACGACCACGGGCTCCTAAGGCGGGCTGCCTGGCACTGCACCTCGGAGTGTGTGTGGCCGGTTCCTCGGACGTCTGCGCCCGATGCTTGAGGCGGGACTTATCGTGCCGGTTGCACCACTTTCGCGGTCCGCGCTGCGCCCTCGCGTAGGCAGCCAGCTGTTACGGACGTGCGCCGGTCGGCAAGCGTACTGTGTGGGTCGCGCCGGGTTTCACTTCCACGGTGACGGCGCTCTGCTGGGCGCCTTCGGGCGTGAGGCTTGGCGCGGCCTGGCGGCGCTTGCCATCAACCAGGAGAACCTTGCGGCGGCCCGGGAAGGCTGCCTTCCATTGAACCGACGGTCCGCGCTGATTCGTGAAGCGCGACTCGCGTTTGCCGTCGTGCCGGACCGTTATCTCGTTATCGAATACGGGCACGTTCGCGATCGACGCCCAGGCCGTCTCGACCGTCAGGTGAGAGCGCGTCTCGATGGTTCGGTGGCGCGCATCGGGCGTAATGCCCATCAGCCCCTGCGCCACGGCTCCCACCACGGCATACGAGACTTCCGGGTACTCGCGACGCTTCAGCGAGGGATCGGTCAACTGCAGCACGAATTTGTAGCCGGCGTCGTCGCGTCCGTAACGGTAGGCGATCTCCGGGAGGTATGATGACGTCTCGACGTTGGAGGCGGATACAGCGTCCAACGACCGCTCGAGTTTTGCGCCAGGCTCAGCGATGCCGAACCACAACTCCGAGATCGCGCCATTGCCGGCGTCGTAGAACGTGCGGTCCTGCAGCATTGCGCGATAGAAACGGGACGTCGCCGGGTTCCACCAGCGATCGTTGTACAGCCTGGTGAGCGAACCGGCTTTGCGCCGGTACTCCGCGGCTTCGGCGCTATCGCCGCGAATGTCCGCGATGGCTGAGTAGGCTCGAAACGCCGCGGCTTCGGCCGCCAGGAGATCGGCGCCGGCCAGCACATGCCTGTCCAGATCCTCGTCGTATGATCCGATGCCGCGATGACCATAGCTGGTGTAACTCTCTGGGATGCCGTCGCGGTCCTTATCCCAGCGCGCGACGTAATCGCGCACGGTTCGGCGATAAAAATTCTGAAACTCCGGACCGCGGAGATAGACGGGGTCTCCGGTCCATAGATACTGCCGGTAACAGCAGGCGAGTAAGTCGAAGTTAGCCGGCAGGTTATACCAGAAGTCGCGGTCATTCTTGTAGTCGACGGATGCGGGATGGCCCGACTTATCGATTTCCCAATAAGTGCACCAGTCGCGGGATTCGGCGATGTTGGATGCGAACTTACTGAGCATGTTGCGGGTGAACGCCGCGAGTCCCAGTACTTGCGCGCCCGTACTTTGGTGAGACACGTCGCGCATGCAGAAAGCATCGCGGCCGGGCAGCGAGGCCTCGTACCAGTTGCCGACGGGGTCGCCTGTGAAGACGTAGGCGAGCGCCTGTTTCTTCGCCCAATCAAATCCGGTGCGGAGCCGCTGGTCTGAGGATTCGAACACCACGGCGCCGCGTTCAGCGCCCAGCAGTGTGCCGGCGACAATGAATAGTATCCAGGCCTGTTTCATCGTAAAAACGTCCACTCGAAACCCTCAGGATAGCGCTCATACCGAGGTAGATCGCCGGCTTGGAATTTTCTGCGTTTCAAAGTGCATGTTCGCTTGTATATATGAACTTGTTGCTATACAGTAATGCCAGCGAAACCAAGGCAGTTCATAGTCGGTATTGAAACAATCATGAATCCCGATCCTGCCTCTGCCGCTCGCCAGGAAATGCCGCCGTTCCCGTTCGCGTCCGCCGGGGACGAACTTGCCCGGAATCTCGGAATCGGAATTCCACGGCCGCTGTTTAACTGGCTCACAGCCATCGATCAAGCCGCCGAAGTCTGGAAGCAGGTTCATACTTCTTCCGGCCCATTCATCACAGACAGGATTCTCAGCGCGCTGGGCGTGGAGTTTCGCTGTACTCCGTCGGACCTGGACCGAATTCCGGCGACCGGCCGGGTGGTGCTGGTCTCGAACCATCCGTTCGGGTTGCTGGATGGAATGATTCTCAGTTCGCTGGTGCACCGGCGCCGTCCCGATTTCCGCGTGATTGCAAACCAGTTACTCGCGTCGTTTGCCGAGGTCCGCGATTTCATCATCCCGGTGAATGTGCTGTCTGAGGGCGTGCAGGCGAATGGGCAGGCGCTGCGTACAGCGCTGAAATGGGTTCATTCCGGTGGTGCCCTGATTATCTTTCCGGCGGGAGAAGTCTCGTCGCCGCACGGCATGCCTCCGGCGATTGTCGACCGGGAATGGAACGAAGGCGTGCTTCGGTTGGCGGTGGCTGCGAAAGCGCCAGTGGTTCCGGTGTACGTGTCCGGGCGCAACAGCGCGGCATTCCAATGCGCGGGATTCGTGCATCCGATGCTGCGGACGGCGATGCTGAATCGCGAACTCATGAACAAGCGCGGGCGCGTGGTGGATGTGGCGGTTGGGCGCCCGATCCCGGCGGCGCGGTTGGCCGAACTGGATGAGCAGGGACTCGCCGAGTATGTTCGCAAGCGCACCTATCTGCTGGCGGAGCGGCGTGTGCATTTCGCTATGCCGCTGCTGCGGAAGGAGCAGGTGCCCGATCCCGTGGCTGCGCAGGTGGACAGCGCGCTGCTTGCGGCCGACGTCGCCGCGCTGCCCGCGGAGTCGCTGCTGGTGCGCGGAGGCGGATATGCGGTGTGCGTTGCGCGGGCGCAGCAGTTGCCGAATATTCTGCCTGAAATCGGACGCCTGCGCGAAGTCACTTTTCGTGCGGTGGGTGAGGGAACGGGACGCGCGGCGGACCTGGACTCCTTCGATCGCGAGTACGAGCACCTGTTCGTATGGAGCGAGCGCAAGAACGAGGTGGTGGGGGCCTACCGGATCGCGAAGGTGGATGAGACCGTGAGGCGATTTGGTCCACGCGGGTTGTATACCACCCGCTTGTTCCAAGTGAAGCCGGAGTTTCTGGAACGCGTTGCAAAGGGTCTGGAACTGGGACGGTCGTTTGTGCGGCTGGAGTATCAACGCAGTCTGCACCCGCTGTACTCGTTGTGGAAGGGGATTGGCGCGTATCTTGGACGCAATCCGTCGTACCGGTATTTGTTCGGCCCGGTCAGCATCAGTAATGGATACAGCCGTGCGGCGCGCGAGTTGATGGTCCAATTTTTCCGCCAGCAAATGCAGGCCGGCAACGCCGTGGTTCGCGCGCGGAAGCCGTTCCGAGCCCGCGCTCTCGGCGCGCGATTTCTGCTCGGACTCGCCCAAGGCATCGAAGGCGTTCAGGAACTCTCGGACTTCGTCGCGGATCTGGAGCCCGACGGTAAAGGCGTTCCGGTGCTGTTACGGCACTATCTGGGTCTTGGCGCCGAGATACTCGAGTTCAATGTAGATCCCGCTTTCGCGAATGCACTGGATGCGCTGATCGTCGTGGATCTGATGAAGTCGAATCCCGCGGTGCTGGAGAAGTACATGGGTACCGAAGTCCGCGACCGCTACCTGGCGCATCATTAGCGCTCAATGACGAACACGTCCAGACTGGAACCGCGATAGACGCGTTCGGCCGCCTTCACGAAATCAGCAGCCTTGGCCGCAGGGATGTCGACGAACTTCTGTGGATTGCGGTCTACCAGAGGAAACCACGAACTTTGAATCTGCACCATCATGCGGTGCCCGGGCCGGAAGGTGTGGCAGATATCGGGCATGGTGAACTCGATTTTCGCAGGCTCGCCGGGCTTGAAGGGCTCGGGTTTCGCGAGGCTGTTCCGGTACTTGCCGCGGAACGGTTCGCCTCGTACTAACTGCTGGTAACCGCCCATCTCCACGCGCTTCGGGTTCGGATCGGGATTCGGGTAATCGCCCGGATAGACGTCGATCAACTTCACGACGAAGTCGGAGTCGGTGCCCGTGGTGGCCACTCGGAGGTGAACCTGCACGGGGCCGGCGATGGTGATGTCGTGATCCAGCGGTTCGGTCTCGTACACCAGCACGTCCGGACGAGTGGATGCGAAGCGCTGATCGTAGGTCATGTAATCGCCGGGCATTCCGACTCCGATTCCGGCCATCACGGGCACGGGCCGCGACGGATCGCTAACGTACTCGTCGAAGCCTTCGGCTGCAGGGGCGGACATCGGTAGCGCTCCATTCGGCGCCAGGAAGAGCGATTGCTTCGAAGCATTCTTCGGGGGCCATGTTTCGAACTTCTCCCACTGGTTCTTGCCCGTTTCGAACAGCCAGGCTTCGGGAACCTGCTGGTCGGCAGTGCTCTTCAGGCCGTTGCCTTTGCTCTTCAGATTAGCCAGGAAGAACGGCAGTTCAATGTGCTCGCGGAAGAACTCGCCAGTTTTGGATGCGAAATCCAGATCGCCGAGCGTTTGCCCATCGCCGCGGGACCATCCGCCATGCCGCCACGGACCCATCACCAGCGTTACCGGTGCCTTCGCGCCGTTTTCCCGCACAGCGCGAAACAACTTCAGCGGACCCGCCAGGTCCTCCGCATCGAACCATCCGCCGACAAACAGAGTGGCGGGCGTAACGCTCTTCATGTGCGGCGCCTGCGCTCTGGATTGCCAGAAGTCGTCGTAGGCCGGATGCTTCAGAATGTCGTTCCAGTAGGGGCTCTCGTTTTTGAGATACTGCACGTTGGCGTTCGATAGCGGCCCCATGCGGAGATAGAAATCGTACTGATCTGGCGTGCCGTAATTGAACGGGACAAACCGCGACGGACGTTCGGGATCGGTGCCTCTCGGCTTGAACATGCTGTAGAAGCCGAAGTTGGCCGCGAGATGAAATGCGCCGTTGTGATAAGCATCGTCGCCGTTGCCGACGTCGCCCATCGGGGCCTGCGGCGACACCGCTTTCAATGCCGGATGGGAGTTCATCAATCCGTACGCGGCGAAGAAGCCCGGATAGGAGATGCCCCACATGCCCACGCGGCCGTTGTTGTTGGGGACGTTCTTTACCAGCCAATCGACGGTGTCGTACGTGTCGGTGCTTTCGTCGGTGTCTTTCGGTCCGTTGAGGCTTGCCTTGTGAGGCGGCACATCCACAAATGTACCCTCGGACATATAGCGGCCGCGCACGTCCTGATAGGCGAAGATGAAGCCTTCCTTGGTGAACAGCTCCGACGGTCCGACGACGCCGCGATAGTTGTCGATTCCATACGGTCCGACGGAGTACGGCGTTCGCTGCATCAGGATCGGATACGTGGTGGACTGATCCTTAGGCGCATAGACTACCGTGAACAGCTTCACGCCGTCGCGCATCGGAATCCGGTACTCGTATTTCGTGTAGTGCGATCGGGTGTACGCTAGTTGCTGCTTCGCTTCGTCCGCGACAGCGCGAGCCGGCGGTTGAGCCATGGATGAGGCTGCCGCAAGCAGGGCGACGCCGAGGGCGTAGGGTACTCTGGCCATGGCCGTAGTGTATCAAGCACGCGCCCGTTAGCATCTTCATTTCGATGGCGCTTCGTGTAGCCGTTATTCTGAATCCGAAATCGGGTGCCGCTGAAGAAGCGGACCTCGATTCGCGTATCCGTCGAGCATTCGCCGCTGCCGGTGCGGACGCCGAGATTATTCCGTTGACTCGGGATCTCGATGTCTCACGAGTGATTCGCGACCGGATGGCAACGGGCGTGCACTCGGTTGTGGCGGCCGGGGGCGACGGCACGGTGAGCGCAGTCGCCTCGACGCTCACCGGCACAGATACTCCGCTGGGGGTGCTTGCCACGGGCACTTTGAACCATTTCGCTAGAGATCTGCGGCTGCCGCTGAATGTGGAAGAAGCCGCGGCCGTGATCGCCGCGGGACACACGACGCGCGTGGATGTGGCCGAAGTGAACGGCCGCATTTTCGTGAACAACTCGAGTATCGGGCTTTATCCGGCGATGGTGGCGACGCGCGAGCACCTGAGGAGTCGCGGAGTTCCGAAGTGGATCGCCCAAGCATACGCGTCCCTCACCGCTTTGATGCGATTTCCCAATCTCACGATCCGCGCGAGCAGCGACTCCGGCGCTATCCGGGTGCGGACGCCGCTGGTTTTCATCGGCAACAATGAGTACGAGTTCACGGGCCTGGAAGCGGGGACACGCTCGCGGCTGGTCGCCGGGTCGCTGCAGGCTTGTTACGTGAAGGCTGCCAGCCGCAGCAAATTGATTCGAATCGCGCTGCTCACGCTACTCGGAAAACTGGATGCCGATCTCCACGCCTCGCGAGCGCAGGTAGTCGAGATCCGCACGATGCGCCGGCACATTCGAGTGGCCGTCGATGGGGAGATCCTTCGGTTGCGATCGCCACTGGTCTATCGGATCCGGCCCGCGGCGCTGACCGTGCTCACCGCAGTCCCTGCCGGCACAGAAGACTACTCGCATGAGAACCAGCAATGCGTACAGTAGCGCATCTGTCGGACCTGCACTTCGGCCGTACCGACCCGGTGATGGTGGAGTGCCTTCTCGGCCATCTGCACGAACTCGCGCCCGACCTCATCGTCATTTCCGGCGACTTTACGCAGCGCGCGCGCAGTCACGAGTTTGCCGAGGCCCGTGCGTTTCTTGACGCGCTGCCGTCACCGTTTGTCAGCGTTCCCGGAAACCACGATATTGCGCTGTACAACCTGTATGGACGCTTCGTCGAACGCCTGGACCGGTATCGCCGCTACATCGCGGAAGAAGAAGAGCCGTACTATGCCGACGATGAGATCGCCGTGGCTTGTCTCAACACTGCGCGGTCGCTCACGTTCAAGGGCGGCCGTATCAATGCGCGGCAGGTGATGCGCACGCAGTACCGGTTTCGCAATGCACCGCCGCGCGCAGTGAGGATCCTGGTGGTGCATCATCCGCTGGATCTGCCACACGGATTCAAGCACGATATCGCTGGCCGCTCGCGGATGGCGCTGGAACGGCTCGGCGGCTGTGCCATCGACCTGATTCTCTCGGGCCATCTGCATGTAACGCGATTTGCGGATCCTGCGGAGCGATTGCGAATCGGCGGTCACTCCGCGATTTTGGTGCAGGCCGGAACCGCCGTTTCGACGCGCGGCCGGGGCGAGCCGAACTCGTTCAACGTGCTCGCCATTGAGCACGACGCGGTCGAAATTCGCGAAGTCTGCTGGTCGGAGTCAAGTCAGGATTTCAGTAGATGTGCGGTGGAGGTGTTCCTGCGGTCGGAGGGCGGGTGGACTCGCCGGCCGCAGGTGTGAACGCGTTTTCTCCCGAGGTCAAGACGCGGTCGCAAGGGACTTGTGGCGCTGATGGGACTCCGCCCAACTCAGCGCATAATCGGCGACTTCCTCCCAGCCGGATTGTCCCAGCGTGTAGTGAGTGCGCTCGGGAAACTCCTTGTATTCTGTAACTGCGTTCGATTTCCGGTATAGCTCGTAATTCGCCTTCACCACCGAAGCCGGCGAGATATGATCCTGGCCGCCCGAAATCAGCAGCAGGGGCGCCCGCGTGTTGTTATGCAAATCGACGGCTGTCGCAGCGTGCGGATTGAAATTCGCGAAAGCCGCCTGAAACAACACGTGATCGGGTCCAGGAACGGCGTAGCGTTCATAAACCGCCAGCGACTCTTCCTCGCTCAGCGTGTTGGTGAACGCGTAGTGGAACTGCTCCGGCGTGAGCGGCACGGCCCGGTGGTTGTTCGCCGGGTTGCTCAGGGCCGGAAACGAAACCTTCAGCGTGGAGAACGGCAGAAGGATGATGCCCTTCACTGGCGCCGTGGCGATGGCCACTCCGGCCGTGCCCAAGCCGCGATCGAGCAGAATCTGAGTCATCAATCCGCCGAAGGAGTGACCCATGATGATGGGCGGCCGGTCCAGTCCGCGAATCACTTTCTCGTAGTAATCCACCACCTCTGTAACACCGAGAGATGCAATTGGAACCGGATTGCGGCGTAACTCGTTAATGTCGATATCCAACCCTGGCCAGCTCTTTGCAATTACGTTGTAGCCTTTCGCTGTATACCGAGCTACCCAGTGCTCCCAACACAACGAAGTCATCCACAATCCATGGATCAGAACAATGGTCTGCTTCATTGAAGGCAACCTCGCTTTCTCTTTGGATTGTGACGGATAAAAAGAGTAGCGGAAACCCCGGAACCGGGGATGACGAGCTACCACGATCGTGTGAGGCGCCGGATCGATACGCGAGGGCGCGGGCTAAGTGCCCGCGTTCGGCCCGAGCCCGAATGCATAGATCGTCGAATCGGCTGTCACGACGTAGATCCGGCCTTCGGAAATCGCGAGACCACTGAAGTGCGCGAACGAGTTGATCAGGTCCTTGCTGGAGTACAGCACCTTGCCGGTCTCGGCGTCGAGCGCGTACAGTATCGCCGGTTTGGCGTTGTTGATGCGTGCCTTCGACGGTAGAATCGCGCCGCCGGAATCGACCTGACGCGACTCGTCACCGGTGGCCAGCGCGAACACGACTCCGTTGGCCATCAGGACCGGATCGGGGGCGATCATATCCACTGACATCCAACCGGGCTCGAGCGAGGGCGCACCGTTCTTCTCCACGACTTTGAATGCCATGATGCTGCCGTTGTCAGCCTTGCCGTATTGCTGCGGGAATTTCGGAGCGTCGGGGTGCGGCGGACCGTAGGCCGGCGCGAGCAGCCATCGAGTGCCGTTGAGATCCCAAGTGCCGAATGCGCCCCAAAATCCGCGCATCATGAAGTTGACGTCCTCATTCGTGAAGAGTGGACTGCGGTAAGTGGGCGTCCGGTGATCGGCCCCTCCGAAATGTTTCGGATCCAGCAGGTAGATGACGCCTTCCTTGCCCGACGCCGCCACCAGTTCGCCGTCCTTCCATGGGAAGACCACTGGGCTGATGTTGCCCATGTCGAGATCTTTCTTATCGACGATTCGCTGGTTCGTTGGCACATACCAGTCGAGTAACTTCAGGGTCTTCGGTTCGAGTTGAACCACCGCGTCCGAGTACTTGCCCGCCGCTGGATCGAAGGCACCATCGCCGATCTCGGCGTAGACTTTGCCATCGGGTGCGATGGCCACGCCCGCGCGTCCCCAGATGCCGCCCGCGGCTTCGAACTTCGAGATCGGGCGTTTCGGATCGTTCAAATCGATTGCGTACACGCCGTTCGCGGCGCGGTTGCAGTGCTGCGAGAGCGTTGTATAGAGGACGCCGTCGACCAAGGTCATGCTCCAACTCTTCGAGTTCGGAGGGACGAACTGCACCGGCTGGTAGCGGTACTCACCGTTCACCACATTCATCGAGTGCAGACGCCCGTCGATGGAGATGACGTGAACCGTTCGGGTCTTCTTGTCGTAGACCGGCGTCGCGACAATCGCGTTCGGACACAGCCAGCCGCCCGTGCCTTTGTTCAGCGGCGCGCCGCCTTCATTCTGAAAAGTCTTCTTCCACACGAGTTCGCCGGTGTCGGCGTCGATCGCATAGAGGTTGTCGGAACTGCCAGCCGTGATCACCAGGTCCTTGAATCCCTTGGGAGTGATGGTGTTCACGCTCACCACTGGGACCGTCAACGAGTACAACTCGATGGGCGCGTTGTCGAGCTTCAGCTTCCACTCGAGTTTCAGCTTCCCGACGTTGCCCTTGTTGAGCAGAGTCTCATTCACGGCCTGGCCGGTACGTTGCGGGTCGCCGCCGTAGGTGGGCCAGTCGCCGGCCGTGAGCGGCAACAGCGCGGCCATGATCCCAGTTAGTAGAACTGTCCTCATTGGTACTCCGTTATACCAAATGTACGCGTGGGGTCGCAGAAGGCTATAAGCTATTTTCGGAGGTTCTCACTGTGAGCTCATTGTCTCGTCGCGATTTTGCTGGAGTGCTGGCGGCGGGTGCGCTGTCGTCCTCGCGCGTACTCGGTGCGAACGATCGCATTCACGCGGGATTCGTCGGACTCGGCGGCCGCGGCACCTATCTGCTGGAGTTGGTGTTGAAGCACATCGCGGCGAATCCGGATGTTGAAGTGGCGGCACTGTGCGACGTTTATCAGCGCAGGCTGGATCGTGCGGCCGCGAAAGCACCGGGGGCGAAGAAGTACACCTACCATCAGGAGTTACTCGAGCATCCGGGCTTGGATGCGGTATTCGTGGCGACACCCGATCACTGGCACGCGCCGGTCACGCTGGCGGCGTTGGATCGCGGTCTGGATGTGTACTGTGAGAAGCCGATGACGCATACGGTGGAACAGGCCAAGGAAGTCGCCGAGAAGGTGGCCGCGAAGAAGCGCGTGATGCAGGTGGGTGTTCAGGCGACTTCGTGGGATCGATGGCACAAGATTCGCGACATCGTGCAGCAGGGGACCATCGGCAAGGTGGTTTCGGTGCAGGGGACCTATAGCCGGAACGATCCGCACGGCGACTGGAACTGGCCGATCGACGAGGGCGCGGGTCCGGATGCGACGGGAGATTTGCACATCGATTGGAAGCAGTGGCTCGGTCCCGCGTCGAAACGGCCGTTCGATGCGGACCGGTTTTTCCGGTTTCGAAAGTACTGGGATTACTCGGGCGGAATTGCGACGGATCTGCACTATCACATCGTGGCGCCGTTTCAGATTGCGCTGGAGAATGAGCATCCCACGCGCGTGTCGGGAATGGGCGGATTATGGGTGTACAACGACGGACGCGAAGTGCCCGACACGTTCCTGACGGCCGCGGATTATCCCGGCAAGTATTCGCTTCTGGTGCAATCGTCGCAGGTGAACGAGATCGGTCCTCTGACATTGCTGAGGGGAACTCAGGGAACGATTCATCTCGGCGACGAGTGGGAAGGGCCGCAGGGCCGCAATACGGATACCGCTCGAATTGTTCCGGACACTCCGTTCAAGAAAGAGTTTGTGGCGCGCCACGGGCGCGAAGAAATTGTGGTGGAAGGCGTGGGGAATCAGGGCGACTTGAAACACGTGGATAACTTCCTGGAGTGTGTGCGCACGCGGAATCAAACGAATTGCCATGCCGACTTAGGGTACAAGGTGATGACTGCGATTGATCTGTCGGTCCGGTCGTATCGGGATGGCAAAATGTATTACTTCGATGCGGCGCGCGGGCGTGCGACGGCGGGGAAAGCATGAGTGCGGTGAAGATCGGGCTGATCGGCTCGAAGTTCGAGGCGGATATACATGCTGCCTCTGTCGCGATGGTGTCCGATGAGGCGGAGATAGTCGCGGTGGCATCGCCGACTCCAGGCAATGCGCAGGAGTTAGCTACGCGTTATGGAATTCCGCGCGTGTTTCTGGATTATCGCGAGATGTTGCAGGAGCCGGATATCGAACTCATCAACATAACAGCGCCGAATTATCTGCATGCGCAGATGGCGATGGACGCGGCTCGGACGGGGAAGCATGTACTGTGCGAGAAGCCGCTTTGCATGACCTTAGACGAAGCGGACGAGATGCTGGAGGTGTGTCGCAAGCAGGGTGTGTTACTGATGTACGCCGAGGAGTTGTTCTTCACGCCGAAGTATCTCAAGGCGAAGGAAATGGCGGATCAGGGCGCATTTGGCCGCGTGTATCAGGTGAAACAGAGCGAGAAGCATTTCGGCCCGCACAGCGAATGGTTCTGGGATGTGAATCGATCGGGCGGCGGCGCGCTGATGGATCTGGGATGCCACGGAATCGCGTTCTGTTATTGGTTCCTGGGCCGGCCGAAGGTGAAATCCGTTTATGCCCATATGGGGACGTATGTGCATCAGGACAAGACCCGCGGGGAAGACGATGTGCTGTGCATCGTCGACTTCGAGGGGAATGCTGTCGGAATCGTCGAGGATAGCTGGGCAAGGCGCGGCGGTATGGACGATCGGATCGAAGTTTATGGTGAGGGCGGTGTTACCTACGGCAATCTGCATATGGGAAATGCGCTGCCGACTTACAGTGAATATGGCTTCGGGTA
>JBBQGE010000054.1:0-39820 GCA_038322675.1 Bryobacterales bacterium | reverse complement strand
TGCTGCACGGGGACTTCTGGCCGGAAGAAGAGTCTGTTGAAGAGTTCGTGGCGACGATCCGCGAATGGCGCGGCCACAAGCGAACTGACCCGTCCGCATGACCACAGTCGTCGCCGATACGGACGTCGTTTCGTACATTTTCAAGAATCATCCTTTCGGCTCGCGCTACGATGCGGAACTCGCCGGGCACGTCCCGCTGATTTCCTTCATGACCATTGCCGAGATCGAGCGGTGGGTGCTCCAATACCACTGGGGCGAGCAGCGAATCCAGTTGATCCGCACGTTCCTCCAACGGTTCACCGTCGTGCCGTCCAGTCCGGACCTCTGCCGCAAGTGGGCCGAGGTGATGGTGGCAGCACAAGCCGCCGGCCGCAGGATCGAGACGGCCGATGCCTGGATCGCCGCCACCGCCTTGCAGCACGACGCGCCGCTGCTCACCAACAACAGGAACGACTATCTTGGCGTCGCTGGCTTGGCGCTGATTTCCCACGCCCCGTAAGGCTCCCATCAACCCATCAACCTGTTTTTCGGCGCTGTCGCTGCGCCCAGCGTGCCATCCTGTTACCCGCGGTCCGGCTCGCGAAAAGGGTACCAACGCCACCAGTCCCGGTCTGTGACGGGTTTGGGGACGTGACGGGTTGTGACAGCGTTTTGCCAAAAAGGGTCCTTATACGCGCGGGACAGAGATTGTTTTGAAAAATAGGCATCACAACCCGTCACATGGCAAACCCGTCACGCCCTTTCGTCGGAGTCGGCGCGGAGGGCGATGCCAGCGTAGACCGTGCCGTAGCGCCGGTGTTCCTTTGAGAAACCCTATCTTTCAATCGCCTACCGAACAGCGTCTCGGTGATGGCGTTCTCGCCGCCGCCTTCGGCCCACTGGCGGTAGCACTCGTATAGCGGACGCGCCTTCCCGCCGAGGGACTCCGACACCACGCAGCACTCTTCGATGAGCCGTCCGAGTTGGTCGTTCTCGGACCTCCAGTCATCGCTGGCCGCGACCACTTCCGGCGGCTTACCAAGGCCAACCTGTCCCCAGAGTCTGGCGCCTTCCACCGCCCACGCGAGGATGCCCTCGGCTTCCGCAAGCAGTTTCCTCGGCAGGCTCTTGTCGATTTCATCGGACGGAATCGTGACAGTAAACGGGATCGGATGCAGCCGGTTGAAGGTGGCCTTATCGTCCGCGGCCCGAATCGTCGGCTTCGAATTGGTGTCCATCCACAACTTGTGCGTCTCGAAGAACTCGATCGGGTTTTCGTATTTGCGCGTCGCCTTGATCTTGCCCATACCCTGCGTGATGCGCTTCAATTTGCCCTGCGAGAGGCGCTGCCCCTCCTCCGTCTCCGATGTCATCACGAACCGCGCGCCCCGCAAGTCGGCCAAGTCGGCCTGCGTGTTGTTGCTCTCCTGCCGGGCCATCAGCGTGTCCACCTGGAGCAGTACGGAGTACTCGGCCACCAGATGCAGGAACGTCGAGAGAAGCGTAGTCTTGCCGTTGTTGCCAGTCCCGAACGGGACGAAGATGGCCTTCTCCTCTGTGGTGGCCGTGAGGGAATAACCGAGGGCTCGCTGGAGATACCCGACCATCCGCTCGGCGCGGTCCAGTTCCGGTTCGGAGGCGTCGGGGTGGTTGCCCATCATCCGAGCAATGACGCTCAGGAACAAATGACAGGCGGCCTCGGAGTTGTAGTTGTAGTTGTAGTGAACCAGCTTCGTCATGAACTGGTTCGGATCGTGCGGGGCCAAGTTGCCGGTGCGAAGATCGAGTGTGCCGTTCATGAAGTTCAACAGGAACGGGTGCGTATCGAGTTGGTCCGGCGTCACTACCAGTTCGCATTCCGCCATGGTGAGCATGTTGGCAACACGGCGGGCATCCAGGGACGAGTACGCGAACGACATTTCATCCTTGTCTTCGGCATCCGTGGCTTCGCCCAAGTACGCCAGCATGGTCTGCTTCGCCAGGCGGCGTGCGGCTCCCCTGTCGTCTACGGCCCAGCGCCGGTCATCCCACACGAGCCATTTGCGGAAGGCCGGGCAGTAGCGGAGGCGGTTGCCAAACTTCAGGATCAGCCGCTCGGCGTTGCCGGTGTCGTTTCGCAATTGCTTCAGGAGACTCTGCCGGTTATCGGTGACGGGCACCCTAACCGGGCCGGGATCCGGTTCGGGCGGCGCAGCCGATATTTGGAGCGCGGCCGTCTTCTCCACGATGGTCTGAAGTTGCTCACTCCTGCCGCCAACATCGATCCAGTCCCACAGATCACCTTTCGGCGGCAGTCCGGGCAAATGGATGATCTTGACTTCGCGCACGTGCGGCGCAATCGCCTTGGCAACAATCTGCCCGTGGTTCTCGCCCTTTTCATCGCGGTCAACGATGATCCGGACCCTTTTGCCGACGAGCGCCTTGTTGTACTCGCCCGACCACTTGCCCTCGCCGTCGGGCGCACACGTGGTCACGATGCCGAGTTCGCCGGCGCTGCGGTCGGCCGCCTTCTCGCCGTTCACGATGAAGATCTCGTCCGACCCGGCCAGCGTGTTCAGCCGGTAAAGGATCGGATGCTTGCCGGCCTTCTTCCGCGAAATCCAGCCGCCGTTAGAGGAGATCGCATACTGGCGAAAGGTCTTGTCGTTCTGTTTGTCGATGAACCGGACCTTCACATAGGAGAAGCTGCCGTTAGCCTCGAAATAAGGATAGACCGCGCTGTGCTTCCAGCTATTCTGCGACTCAACCTTTTCGATCCGCTGGCGCAGATATTCATGCTGCCAGCCAAGCAATCCCCATTTCATTGCCGGTTCAACTTCGACGGCGTGCAGATCCGGACGGCCGATGATGCGCCGGACCTCTTGGGCTGCCGTCCGGAAATCGGCGTTGGTCAGGGCCATTTCCAAGTCGTAAGCGGAGCCACCGCGTCCGCACGCGCTATGGCAGTACCACGTGCCGTTCTCCGCGTTGACGGAGAAGTTGTCGTCCTTGCCGTCGTGAATCGGACAAGGCGCGCGCCACTCGCGTCCCCGCTGGTTCAAGTGCGGCAGCCTGGCGGCGTAGTAAGTAGCGATCTCCGAGGACGTCAGTTCGCCATGGGAATGGACGGAGGTGGCCGCGCTCATCGCACAATCTCCCACTCGCGCCGGACCAATTCCAGGAGTTCTTCGGTGGACGTGCTCTTCTGCCAGCGCCTGTGGTTGCGTTCAGCCCACTTCGCCCAGTCGGTGCCGGGCAAGTCGCAATGGTCGGAAAGAGCGCCACGGATGCCGCGACGGTCCAGTTCGACCGCGGCCTTCATGAGCCAGTAGGCGGCCAAGGCGCGCCGGGAATACGGAGCGCGCGCCTTGGGTTGACGGGATTCCTGCACGAAATACCTCGCATGAAAAGCAAAAAGGCGCCGCCCGTTTGAGCGACGCCTTCGATGCCTTCCTGGTTGTGGGTGGCGGCCCCGGCTATCTGGCGAGTGTGCCAGAAATGTGCCAGGGGCCTCCCTTTCGTGCCTTTTTGACCGTTTTGGCTATACGTGGAATCAGTAAGTTACGGAGACTACGTGGGGACCTGAAGGCCAAGTCCCCCTCTCCGCACCATTGATTTTAAAGCAGTTAACTAAGAGCCACCGGTGATTCGGTGGCTCTACGTTTTTGGCGGGTGCGGTGCGAATCGGGAGTGCGGAACGATCCGAAGCGGGATCTGATTGCCGCGGTGCAGGTGCTTCTGGAACAGAGAAGGCTGACGAATCGCGACGGACCTGCCAGGCGCGAAAACGCTCGTGGACGAGATGATGTCGATGCGGGCGCTGGTGACGCCGGCAGGGAATGAGCAGATGGGCGCGTGGAAGGCCGGGACGCATGACGACCTGGCGGTGGCGATGGCGTGCTGGTGGGCGAGAGCTGAACCGCCGGGGAACTACCGTACTCCTGTTGGACTGCGGGAGGCGGCGCGCCGGAATTGAGACTCTGCCGGGTGTCAACCTCGAGGACTTCCGCGCTGCTCGACAGGCTGGACGAGGATCCTGCCGGACGTGGATGTCTCAGACAACCGGGGCCCGCGGTTTGCCCGAACCGGAGGGCCGCCTGAAATGCGGCTGCGGCCAGGATTGTCCGCCTATTTTGCTTAGAGACGCGTCCGTAGTAAGCGTGTGGCCCGCTCGAGTTGCGCGTTGAAGGCCTTCAGGCTTTCCGCCAAGGGGCGGGTCTCGCGATTCGCTTCGTCCCAGCGGCCGGCATCGACGGCCTCCCGCACGGCGGGCAGCGTCTTGGCTCCGTAGCCGGTGTAGAAGCCGGGAGCGTATAACTCGTGGCGGTACCAATCGCGGCCGGGGAGTCCTTTTTCGGTCAGCAGCGTACGCTCGGTCTTATACAGAGTCTCGTTGAGTTTGGCTAACTCAGCCGGCTGTGCTTTCGGTAACCGGCTCTCGACGGCGGATAATGCTTCCTCATAGGCACGCGAATTTTCCTCGAGTTTCGATAGCTGCGCGTCGACATTGCGGAAATCGACGGTCTTTGAGTCCTTGGCGGCTTGCTTCTGGATTTCTTCGACGTATCCGCGGACCGTACGCGCGAGGGCGCCGAACTGGTAGGGCAGAACAGGGGCATCGGCCATGCGCATCAGTGACACGGTCATGACCTGGGCGAGCGCGCGTCCATAGGCGAATGAGCCGTCGGAGAAGGTGGTGTACCAATGGAACGAGTCGTAGACGGAGTGGTAAACGCCACCGCCGCCTTCGCCGCCGAATCCCAGATTGAGGCTGGAGATTCCGAGGTGGTCGATGAAGACGACATAGTCCGAGCCGGCGCCGAGCGCGCCCAGATGGAATCCTTTTTCGGCATCTTTCCGGGATTTCATGGCTTCGAGCAGCGACTTACCAGAGTCAGGGTCATGGACATCGCGGGCCACTTCGGCCATGAACTGCTCGAGGCCGTGCGAGCCCGAGACCTGCAGGGTTCCGCGGCCGTTCGAATCGGAATTCATGTAAACGGCGAGCTTTTGGTCTAACTCGGCGGCATGTTTTTCAGCCCATTCGGTGGAGCCGAGCAAGCCGAACTCTTCGCCATCCCACAGGGCGAGAACGATGGTCCGCTTGGGTTTCCAGCCTTTCTTCAGCATGCCGCCCAGGGCGCGCGCGGTTTCAAGCAAGGCCGCCGCACCACTGACGGGGTCGCTAGCACCGTTGACCCAGGCGTCGTGATGATTGCCATACACGACCCATTCGTCCGGAAATTCGGAGCCGGGAATGACGGCGATGACGTCGTGGAGCGGCTTGGTGGTCCAATCGAAATCGAGCTTGAGGTGGACCTTGGCCGGGCCGGGGCCGATGTGGTAGGTGATGGGAAGAGCGCCGCGCCAGTTCTCGGGAGCGACCGGACCTTCAAGCGCGCTGAGCAGCGGTTTTGCGTCGGCCCAGGAGATGGGGAGGACGGGGAGGTCGACGAGCGACTTCGCTTCCGAGCGGGATAATTTTCGAGCGCCTTTTTCCGAGGCCCAACCCGGCGACAGCGGATCGCCAGGATACAGGGGCATGTCGACGACGCTTCCGCGCTGCACGCCCTGAGCGGGGCGGTAGGCGCCTTTGGGATAGACGTCGCCTTGGAAGTAGCCGTCTTCGTGGGGATCCGAATAGATGATGCAGGCGGCGGCACCGTGTTCTTTCGCGACTTTCGGCTTCACGCCGCGCCATCCGCCGCCATAACGGGCGATGACGATTTTGCCGCGGACGTCGATGCCGTGTTGTTTCAAGTAGTCGTAGTCGGCGGGAACGCCGTAGTTGACGTAGACCAGCGAGGCCGTTACGTCGCCCGATCCCGAGTAGGCGTTATAGGTGGGGATCTGGTTCGATTGGCCGCTGGTGGGATCGCCGGGCACGGGGGGTTCCTTCAACTGCGCGGTGAAATGCGACGGCGCCACTAGCTCGAGGGTGCGAACGGTGGGATAGGGCATCAGGGATTCGAAGTCTTCGATGTGCGCATCGAGTCCCCACTCTTTGAGGAGGCCGAGGAGATAGTCCGCTACCGCCTTCGACTGCGGGGATCCGGCGATGTGCGGCTGGCTGGCGATGTGTTTGGCGTAGACGCGCACGTGGGAGGCGTCGGTGAGGGCGATGGCCTGCGATTCGAGATCGTGTTCAGAGCGGAACTGCTCGGGGGAAAATCCGCGGATGGGGAGCGTTCCGCTGGATTGGGCCAGCAGAAAGCCGGCAAGGATAAGGACGGCGAAGTAGGATTTCATGACTGCCGAGGCCGGGTTTTGAGAAATGTGAGAAATTCCTGAGTATTTCGAGTTAGACCGGGAAATGACGCGATGACTTTGCCGTTCGCGTCGAGCAGGGCGTAATAGGGTATGGCGACGGTATTGAAGTTTTTCTCCTGTAACTCCTGATTGCGGCGGGAGGACTCATCGGTGCCATCGGTGTAGAGTTCCAGCAGGACCATGTTATCCACGACAGAAGCTATCTCCGGAAGGGGGAACATATTGGCCTTCATCCAGTGGCAGTTGGTACAGGCATATCCAGTGAAGGTGACGAGTACGAGTTTGTTTTCCTGCCGCGCGCGGGCCAGGGCGGCGTCGTACTGATCCTTCATCCAGACTTGGGACTCGCGAGCTGATGCCGAGCCGAGCGCACCAACGCCGCGGGCGGGCGGGACATAGGCTTCGAGGGGTCCAAGGGACGCACCGAACATGCCCGGGAGGAGACTGACAGCGAATGTCAGAAATGCGGCGGCGACTAACAGGCGTCCGGCGCCGATGGTTTCCTCCGGCTTGACGCCTTCCATTCGCAGGAAGCCGAGTAAGTATAAACCGGGTAAGGCGAATAACACGAACCACGCCGCGAGATAGACTTCACGGGAGAGCAGGTTGGTTTGCAGGACAAGGTCGACATTGCTGACATATTTCAGCATGGCGGCAAGGATGATAAATCCGAGAACGACTTTGACGCGGGCCATCCAACCACCGCTGCGAGGCAGACGTTTGAGATAGGAAGGAAATAGGGCGAGGAAGAAGAAGGGCGTCGCCAGACCTGTGGCAAAGGAGACCATTCCGAGGACGGGTTGCATTCCCTTGGATTGGACGGAGGCAGCAAGCAGAGTGCCGACGAATGGACCGACGCACGCGAAGGAAGTGAGCGCAAACGTGAGGCCCATGAGCAGCGTGCCGACATAGCCGCCGCGGCGCGATGCGCTGTCGAGTTTCGTGAGGAGTCCGGAAGGCAGGGTAATTTCGAAGGCGCCGAGCAGGCTGAGTCCGAAGGCAAAGAATACGAGCGCGATGAAGCCGTTGACCCAGGGATTGGAGCCGAGTTGGACCACGCCGAAGGGTCCGGCAATGGCGGTGACGGCGAATCCGAGCGCGGAAAACAGGAAGATGATTCCGAGACAGAATACCAGCGCCTGCATCAATCCCTGGCGCCGCGATCCCGACTGCTGGTTCAGGAAGAACGACATGGTGATGGGGATCATCGGGAAGACGCAGGGCGTGAAGACGGCGGCGAGTCCGAATCCGAAGGCGATGAGGAGGAACTGGGCGAGTCCTTCGGGGGCGGCGGATAGGGCAGGCGCGGGGGCGGTTGGGACTGATCCGGTAGAGGCGTTTCGCACGCCGGGGATTACTTTAGTGTATCCGGGCGGTGGTGTGAAGGCGGCGGTGGCGGCGGATGGGTCGACGGTGACCGTCAAGGCCGCGGATTTCTTGCGAGGGGGGAGACACAGCCGGTCGTTGCAGGCCTGATATCGGACTTGGGCCGTGAGTTGGAGCGGACCGGCCGCGGCGGTTTTGGAGATATCGGCTACGACGAGGAAATCCGCCTGATTTTCGAACCATTCGACGTTCAGATTGAAGTTAGGATCGAATTCCGAGTCGGGCTTGGGCTGGTAGACCGAATAAGACGGGATGGCGGTATTGTCGTCGAGTTTGAGCGTCGTGGGAATCGGGCCGCCGGGAGGAGTGGTGGGCGAGTAGAGGTGCCAGCCCTGATCGAGTTTGGCGGTGAGGTGACCGGTGACCTGGCCGCCAGGCGCGGCTTTCTGGTCGGGCGTGAACGTCCACTGGATGGGGTCCAGTTTTTGCGCGAAGGCGGGAGCGAGGCAAACAGCCGCCAGCAGCACGCGGGCAGGGCCGCGAAGGGTCATGTTAGTTCCGCTTTGGCGACGACTCCGTGATTGTACGCGGCCGACCAGCGCGCTAACTCATCCTGGATCTGTTCGTTGATGCTGCCGCTGGCAAACTCGACGGCGACGCGGATGGCATTTTTGACGGCTTTCGGAGTAGAGCGTCCGTGACAGATGATGCAGACTCCGCGAACGCCGAGCAGCGGCGCGCCGCCGAACTCGGAGTAGTCCACACGTTTCTTGAATTCGGCGAAGGCCGATCGCGCCAGCAGGTAGCCGAGTTTGCGAGTGAGTGTGGCTTCAAGCGACTCCTGCAGCATGTGCTTGATGACATCCACCAGACCTTCGCTTACTTTCAGCGCGACGTTCCCGACGAAGCCGTCGCAGACGATGACATCGGTCTGGCCGGTATAGATGTCGCGGCCTTCGACGTTGCCCACGAAATTGATGGGCAGGGATTTCAGGAGAGGCGTCGCGGCGCGGGTGAGTTCGTTGCCCTTGTGCTCTTCTTCACCGATGGAGAGCAGGCCCACGCGCGGGGTCGGCGTTTTGAAGATGACACGCGAGTAGATGTCGCCCATGACGGCGAATTGGGCGAGCAGGCGTGGCGGGCAGTCGACGTTGGCGCCGACGTCCACGACGACCACGGGCCTTCCTGTGACTGTCGGGAAGGCGGAAGCGAGCGCCGGGCGATCGACACCATGGACCATACCCTGCACCATCTTGGCCGTCGCCATCACGGCGCCGGTATTGCCGGCGGACACGACACCTTGCGCGAGACCATCGCGAACCAACCGGGAGGCGACGCGAATGGAGGAATCGCGCTTGGTGCGGAAGGCACGGGCAGCGCTATCCTCCATCGTGATGACCTCAGAAGCGTGGTGCACTTCGATGGGAAGATCGCCGATGTTGTGCCGGGCCAACTGCGGCTTAATCACCTCTTCGCGTCCGACCAGAATGATGCGGACAGGGAGCAGGCGTGCAGCCTGGATGGCACCTTCGATCTCTACGTTGGGCGCGTCATCGCCGCCCATCGCGTCTACTGCGATGGTGACCATTGGCGGCCCCGGTTACTGCTCGGCTACTTCGATGACTTCGCGTCCTTTATAGCGCCCGCAATGGGGGCACGCGCGATGCGGCAGTTTGGGCTCGTGGCAATTCGGGCACTCGGCGGTTCCGGGGACTTTCAGAGAGTCGTGCGCTCGCCTCGTGGAGGTTCGCCGTTTGGAGTGTCGTCTTTTCGGATTTGGCATCTTCTCTAACCTTGCTTCAAATTTTTCAACGCAGCCCATCGATTATCGACGGGTTTGACCGCGCACCGGCAGTTCACGGTGTTCCGGTTCTGCCCGCAGAGGGGACAGATTCCTTTGCACACTTCGCTGCAGACACGCTGCATCGGGAGCGACAACATGACATGCTCCCGCAGAATATCGCGGAGGTCAAGCCCGTCGCCCTTATAGAAGGCGATCTGGCTCTCTCCTTCATCGATTTCGATCTCGTCGCCTAACCGTCGTGGTTCGGGTTCCGGCCGGTAGAACAGATCGAAAGCGGTGTCCACCGGCATCGAGGCCGACTCCAGACACCGATCACACTCGGTGTCGATGGTCACACGAAGGTGACCTTTCACGCGGATTTCGCCAAGCGAATTTCCCAGGAGTTCGGCACTTCCTTCCGCTTCCAACGGCGATGATTGCCGTAGCCTCGGGTCGTGGAACTCGATTTCACCAGGCGAATAGGCCACTTCGAAATGCGCCTTCCGCAGCTCTAAATCCCTTACACTGAAAAACACACACACCTCGGACGGACCCCGTCGGGCGGACGAAATCACAGTATACCAAGAAATTTTGCCGATCCGTGAGCTATCCGCAGCCGGGCTTGCGCGTATACATCATGAAGAACGTACAAGCTGGGAGCAGTAAATGTTACTGGCCGTTCGCACCGGGAAGTCGCCAAGTTGCTGGAAAAAGGCTTCCACTGCGATGGCACAGCGAGTGCTTCGAATGCGTATGTCAAATGGATACAACAACTCGAGGAATCAGGCCGTTCCGCCCGTACCCCGCAGTTTGACCTTCCAATTGTAGTTCCCCGTTGAGGCCCCTGAAAAACCCACCCGGCCGATTCCTCGAGTTACGATCCTGACGGGGTCGTAACCGTGGTCTGAAAACTTTCCTTTGCCGAGGCTCTTGACCGTCCTGCGCGTCTGGCCGATACTGTCGCTGGATATGCGTGAACTTGTACTGCACTCGGTGAGTTACTCAGGTTCTTGGGGGCAACAGGCGCTGTCGGTCGAACAGTTTGCTGAAAAGGCATCGGAGTTGGGGTTCGACAGTGTGATGCTGATGGCAAAGCGGCCGCACCTTTCGGTTCTCGACTGGGCTGCAGCGCCACGAGCACGGTTGCGGTCGCGGCTGGATCAACTGGGTTTGAAGGCCGCTTGCATCGCGGGATACACGAATTTTACGGCAGACCTGCAGCACGGGGACATCCCGCATCGCGAGTTTCAGATCCGGCATGTGGTGGAACTGTCAGAGATGGCTCTGGATCTGGATTGTCCGCTGGTCAGGGTTTTTACCGGGTATGAGGAGCCATCGCCGGGGGCGTCGGCGCAGTTGAAGCTGGTGGTGGAGGCTCTGAGGGAGTGTGCGAGAAGGGCGGCGGAATTGGGCGTGACGATCGGGGTGCAGAATCATCATGACCTGGCGTGCGGATACGAAAGCCAGTTCGATCTGATTCAGGAGATTGGGGAACCGAACTGCCGGGCTATGTTCGATGCGTGGGCACCGGCGTTGCACGGGGCGGACATCGTGGCTGCGGCGGCGTTGATGGCGAAGATCACGGCGTTCACCACGGCGGCCAACTACGAGTTGCGGCCGCGGTATCGCTATCATGCGGCGCAGGTGAATTACGAAAAGCTCCTGCCGGCGCTGCAGGCCGTGCCGATCGATGAGGGGTTCATCGACTACCGGGCGTTTCTGGGTGCTCTGGCGGCTGGCGGATTCACGGGACCGGTGGCGTACGAGATGTGCTCGCCGCTGCGGGGTGGCGGAAGCGTCGAGAATCTGGACCGGAATGCGCTACGGTTTATCGAGTTTATGCGGAGTCTGCCGGAGACGGCGGGTTCGGAGTTATCGGAAGCAATAGGGGAGTTACCATGAGTTACATTGGCCGCCGTTATTTTGTTGGGTCGCTCGCTGGGGCTGGGATTCTATCGATCGCAGCGGGCGCTGAACCGGTTCCAGTGAGTTTCAAGCTGGGTGTGGCGACTTACTCGCTGCGGAAGTTCAGCCGGACGGCAGCGATCGGCATGATCCGGCAGTTACATACGCCGTACGTGAACATCAAGGAGTTCCATTTGCCGATCCGGAGCACGCCGGCCGAAATCGCGGCGGGCCGGAAGGAATTCGAGGATGCAGGCCTGATTATTCTGGGCGGCGGGAATATCTCGTTTCAGAAAGACGATGAGGATGACTTCCGGCACAAGTTCGAATACGCGAAATTGGCAGGAATGCCCCTGATCGTCTGCGCTCCTACGGCGCAAACGCTCCCGAAACTGGAGAAGTACGTCAAGGAATATAACATCAAGATCGCGATCCATAATCATGGCAAGACGGACAGTCACTTCCCTACCCCGCAGAGCGCGTTGAAGGCGGTTGCGGGCATGGATCCGCGATGCGGTCTGTGCATTGATGTGGGACATACGGCGGAGGCTGGGGTGGACGTGGTGGAGTCGATTCGAGAGGCGAAGTCGAGGCTGCACGACATCCATATCAAGGACCTGCGGGATATGTCGAACGCGGAGACTCAGGTTCCGGTGGGTGAAGGGCGCATGCCGGTGGCGACCATCTTTCGCGAGTTGAATCGGATGAAGTATCGCGGAGGCGTGATGCTCGAGTATGAAGCCGACGAGAACGATCCGCTGCCGGGGATGGCGAAGAGTTTCGCGTTTATGCGGGGCGTGCTGGCGGGGATGGGGTAATCAGGCGCCTTGCGCCAATACGCGGCTAACTGCGACCGGCGGCATGCAGGACTCGCGCTTGATGAGGCGACTGGGGATCGTGATCTCCTGATGGATGGGCGTGCGACCCTCGATCTGCAGCAGTACGAGTTCGGCCAGGCGCCGCCCGATCTGCTCGGAGTGGACTCTCACCGTTGTTAGCGCGGGATGCAGGACCATCGCTTCCAGGGTGTCGTTGAATCCGGCAACGCTCATCTGGTGCCCGACCTTCACGCGATGGTCGCGCAATGCGTCGTAGACTCCGTGGGCAATATGGTCATTGCCGGCGAAGATGGCGGTGACGGGTTCGCCTTTATCGAGGATCGACTTAGTCGCCAGATATCCTACCTGCTTCTCGTCGTCGGAATCGAATTCGCTCAAGCGGGCCGGCAGTCCGGCGGCTGCCATCGCTGCGCAGTAGGCTTCAAAGCGACGGCGGAACCACGGCAGTCGCGTATTGGCAACGAACGAAATTGCCCTATGACCGAGACTCTGGAGATAGCGAGTTACATCGCCCGCCCCGCCGGACTCGTCGGCCCGGACCGCGGCATACCCGTTGACGCGATCCTCCACCATCGTGTCGCCGTAGACCGCGAGCGGACGGTGCGTCTGGCTGAGCAGTTCCAGCAGATTCGTTGTATTGACGCCGGCCACGATAAAGCCTTCGACGGTGCCCGGGCGTTCGAGAAGGCGGGGTATTGGGAGTTGGGATAGCCGTCCGAATAGCGGATAGCGGAGCGTGGAGAACAGCATCTGGTAGTCGTGCTCGCCGCAGTAGGCTTCGGCGCCAGACATCAGTTCGGAATGGAAGGGGTGCGTGATGGGACGATTGCTAAGCAGGAAGGCAATGAACCGTTGCTGTTCGCGCCCGCTGAGATCCCAACCGAGCCGCTTGGCGGTTTCGCGAACGCGCTTCTCGATGTCGGGGCCGACGCGCGCGGACCGCCTGAGGACGCGCGAGACGGTGGGGATGCTCACTTCCGCCGCGCGCGCGATCTGCCGTAATGTGACTTTCCTCGGCATGGAGACGTTTGACTATTCTCAGCCGAATCGCGCAATGTTTCAAGTGTTTGTGAAACTTTTCAGATGCGCGGTGTCTTTGTAGTAGAATCAATCAGCTTGGGATTCGCGTCTGGTTGTTGTGGAAACTTTTCATAAACTTCTTCTTGACGGAGCACTTCAGCTTTCGCATACTACCTTTCGGCCAAAGTTGCGGAACACGAAAATGTCGAGCATCACTCTTCATGCGATGTCCCTGGGACTACTGATCGGTTCAACGATGTGGGCCGGATCAGTCGAGTTGAAGCGGACAGAGAATCGGATCGACGTGTCGATCGGAGGGAAGCCCTTCACCACGTACTATCTGTCGGCGGATACGGCGAAACCGTACCTGATGCCGCTCGAGACAGCTTCTGGTGTCGTGATCAGCCGGAGTTTTCCGGTGGGAAACGACATTGGCAAGGCTGATCCGCAGGCATCCTCGTTTGAGCCACACCAGCGTCCGCTGTACTTCGGGCACGGCAATGTGGATGGTCTGGACTTTTGGGCCGAGCCGGCATTCGACCGTTACTTCCGCGATCACACGCCGCAGCCATATGGACATACGAGCCTGAAGTCGGTGGACAAGGCGGACGATGGCACCATTCGCGCGAGCTATCGACTGCTGGATCCGAACAACCGGGTGATCGGCGAGGAAACGCAATCGTACACCTTCGGCGGCGACGAGCGGACTCGGACCATCGACTGCGAGTTCACGCTGCACGCCACCGCTGGACCGCTGGTGATGGGAGACACGAAGGAAGGGACGTTCGGGATCCGGCTGAATGCGGAGCTGAGCGCGCCGCACGACCACATGCTGAATTCTCAGGGAAGCCGCGGTGAGCGGGCCATTTGGGGCAAACCTGCCGATTGGGTCAACTACTCCGGAGTTGTGTCGGGCAAACCCGTCGGGATTGTCGTGTTCGATTCGCCGGTTAGTTTTCACCATCCCACGACGTGGCACGCGCGCGGATACGGCCTTCTGGCAGCGAATCCGTTCGCACTTCGGGAGTTCACCAGGGATCCGAATCAGGACGGAAGTTGGACGATTCCGGAGGGCAAGTCGCTACGATTCCGGTATCGCGTGCTGATTTACGACGGCGAGATGACTCCGGGTCAAATCGCGGAGTTATACACTCAATATTCGGCGGCAGAACGAGGGGCGAAATAAGCCGCTCTGGAAGGAACTAACCATGGAACGTAGACATTTTTTAATGGCATCGGCAGCGGCTGGACTCACGCGCCGCGCCGGATATGCCAGCCCCAGTGACAGGGTTCGAGTTGCTTGCGTGGGCGTGCGCAGCCAGGGTCACGAGCATCTCCGGCGTTACGCGAAGATGGACAACGTGGAGATCGCGGCCATCTGCGATATCGACGAATCGATCCTGAACCAGCGGCTCGCGGAAGTCGAGAAGATGGGGCGCAAGCGGCCCGCCAGCTACACGGATCTTCGGAAACTGCTCGAGGATAAGTCGATCGACGCGATTTCGATCGCGACGCCGAATCATAGTCACACGATGCAGGCCATCTGGGGCTGTCAGGCGGGGAAGCACGTCTACGTTGAGAAGCCGTGCGCTCATGATATGTTCGAGGCCCGCCAGATTGTAGCGGCCGCTAAGAAGTACAAGCGGTTGGTCCAACACGGCACCAACAGCCGTTCGTCGGGTGCCGCGCGAGAGGCGGTCCAGCACTTACGCGACGGCCTGATTGGCGATGTCTACATGGCTCGCGGACTGTGCTTCAAGCATCGCGACACCATCGGGCACAAGCCGGTGGAGCCGGTGCCGTCTGGTGTGCATTACGATTTGTGGCTGGGTCCGGCACCGCAGCATGCTTTCACGCGGAACCGTTTTCATTACAACTGGCACTGGTTCTGGGATTACGGCAACGGCGATCTCGGCAATCAGGGAATTCATCAGGTGGATGTGTGCCGTTGGGGCCTCGGCGTGAAATACCCGGTGAAGGTAAGCGCGATCGGCGGCCATTTTATGTTCGACGACGATCAGGAGACACCAAATACTCTCACCGCCGCATTCGAATTCGATAAGAACGGCAAGAAAGTGATGATGGAATTCGAGGTCCGTCATTGGTGGAGTAACAAAGAGGCCGGGATTTCTCCGGATGACTCGAACTGCGTGGGCGCGACGTTCTACGGGTCAAAGGGCTATCTCTCGATCGACGCGGAGGATTTTGGAAGGTATCGCACTTTCCTTGGAAAAAATCACGATCCTGGACCATCGGGGACGGATCTTGGGAATAACTGGGCTAACTTCATCACCGCCGTCCGCAGCGGCAACCACTCCGATCTGAATGCTCCGATCGAAGAAGGAGCTATCTCCACCACACTGGTGCACCTGGCGAATATTTCGTACCGGCTTGGCCGGACATTGCAGTTCGATGCGGATTCGTATTCCTGTATCGGGGATAAGGAGGCGAACGCGATGTTCCGCCGGGAGTACCGGAAGCCGTTTGTAGTGCCGGAGTCGGTGTAGGCGGGGGCGAGTGGCGGGCGACATGCCCGAGGGGACACAACGTCGTGGACCGAAAGAAGTAGGCGGCCATGTTCGAGTCTTCCGGGATGCAGGCCTTTGATCCCGAGCGCGACTCGTGGGGAGCCGGCGTTGACACCGACCCCTGGTATCACTTCTTCGGTGCCACCCCGGACTCCTGGATCGGCAAGTTGTGGCCGCGTGGCCGCGCGCACACGAACGAGTTGTCGCAGGCCGGCATCGCCGACAATTTCTGCAATGAATGGTCGGGCGGACTGAATTTCCTCGATGCGCGCCACAGCGGTTCGGAGGTATCGATTCAGCCGAACGGCAACGTCTACCCTTGTTGTATCAAGACCAGTCAGCCGATAGGCAGCTTGCTTGAGACCCCCTCGATGAGATCCTGCAGGCGTTGGCGGGAAACCCCGTGCACGAGGCTATCGCCAGCGGGCATCTGGAAAGGATGGGCATCCGGCACGGCTGGAGCGCGGGAAAGTCCTTGAGGCGTCGACGCTGCGCCTTCCGTCCGGCCGGGTCTACCAGAACCTCTGCATCGGCTGCGACCGTTTCCACGATGAGGTGCTTTCGGGGTGTAAGAATTCTCTTGTTTCCATCACTCACACGCCATGAGGATGCCAAAACGCTTCCTGCCGGGACTGCTGCTCGTGCTTCTGGTCGCAACCGCGGGCAGAGGCGCGGACCTGAGCCACACCCGGTGGGATGCACTGCTCAAGCAATATGTCTCGTCCGACTCCCGAGTCGATTACCGCAGTCTCAAGCAGCACGGGCTGACCGAATTGGATGCCTACCTCGGCGAACTGGCAAAGCCCTGGCCCAAGGATATGGAGCCAGCCGCGACCAAGGCCGCCCTGATCAACGCCTATAACGCCCTGACCGTGCGCTGGGTACTGTCGAACTACCCGGTCAAGAGCATCTGGAGCACCGGCGACCCGTTCAGAGCGACGCGCCACACGCTGGATGGTAATCGGGTTTCACTCGACCAGGTCGAAGCACGATTGCGCGAGATGCACGACCCGCGCATCCACTCCGCACTCGTCTGTGCGGCGCGAAGTTGCCCACCGTTGCGCCGCGAGGCCTATAGCGCTACACGACTCGACGAACAACTGGATGACAATGCACGCCGCTGGCTCGCGGACGCGCGGTTGAACGAGTTTTTGCCGGACCGCCAGACCGCGCGAGTAAGCGAGATATTCAAATGGTACGCGGGGGATTTCGAGAGCAGTGGCGGTATTCGGGCATTTCTGGCTCGTTTCGCACCGCCGACAGGTCAGGTCTTCATCGGCAACCCCGACTCGCGCCTCGAGTACGGGACCTACCGGTGGGGTCTGAACGACAGCTCGGAGTTGGGCAGCGACTACTCGCAGCTGAGCTTCTACTGGGACTGGGCCAGGAACGGCTATCTGTTCGATGAGGCCAAAGGATGGTTCCTGAACCTGGGCAGGGAGCACGGCGTCAATCCGATTGTCTTCGGAAGCATCTACGTGGGTGCGATCCCATTCTTCTCCCTTTCCATAGGGTGGCTGATCCGCAACCTGCGCCGGCGCCGTTCGCCCGTGGTGCCAGCTCTCTGCGCATCATTTTGTTTTGTTTCCGCATACCTGTACCTTCTGATCGCGGGAAAGAATATCCCTGCCTGGGTGTACGTCTTTGTTGCCGGCCTGGTAGGTTTTGGGGTTTATTCCACCGTCCGCAAGATCAAGTCCAGGCTCCACGAAGGAGGCCGCACATGAGTTACGACTTCGACATGATTGTGATCGGCGGTGGCGCTGCGGGGCTGACTGCCGCTGGCATGTCCGCCGTGTTCGGTGCAAAAACAGCCCTCATCGAGGCGAAGAAACTGGGTGGCGACTGCACCTGGTACGGCTGCGTCCCAAGCAAAAGCCTGCTGAAAGCCGCCAAGGTTGCGCACGAGATGCGCACAGCCGATCGCTACGGACTGACGCCGGCCGAGTCCAAACACGACCTCTCGCGGATTATGGCGCGCGTCCACTCCATTCGAGAACAGATCTACGAGGACGCGGACGCGCCGCCAAACTTCGAAAAGCTCGGCGTCGAAGTCATCGCGGGCCGAGCCCGCTTCCTGGACCCACATACGGTCGAAATTGCCGCTAACGACGCAACGCGCAAACTCAGCTCCCGGTACTTCGTCGTGGCTACCGGGAGTTCGCCCCGCACACCGGGAATCGAGGGGGTTGAGGCCACCACGGTTCTCAACAACGAGACGATCTTTGAGCTCGATCGCCTGCCGAAATCCCTTGTCGTGCTGGGAGCGGGGCCGATCGGGATGGAGATGGCTCAAGCGTTTCGCAGGCTGGGCTCCGAAGTTACGGTCGTCAACCACACGCCGGCAATCCTGGGACGGGACGACCACGAACTCACCTCGCTGCTGCTGGAGCATCTCCGCGGGGAGGGTATTCGATTCGTGTTCGGCACGGAAGTGGTCCGCGTCGAAAACGGCGCCGCTTATACGAAGAATGGGGAACGGCTGGAAGCCGACGCTGTCCTGGCCGCCGTCGGGCGCAAGCCGAACATCGACTCACTGAACCTGGCGGCTGCCGGAGTTCAGACGAACAATAAGGGCATCATTGTCGACCGCCGCAGCCGGTCCTCCGTGAAGCACATCTACGCTTGTGGGGACGTCGCCGGACGCTATCTGTTCACCCACTTCGCCGAGCACATGGCGAAGGTCGCGGTGACGAACGCCATTCTGCACGTCCCGGCGTCACTCGACGAGCGCCACATCACGTGGACCACCTTCACCGACCCGGAACTGGCGCACGTCGGCCGGAGCGAAGAGGAATTGAGACGCGATGGTGTGAAGTACTCGGTCTATCGCTTCCCGTTCACTCAACTAGACCGCGCCATCACAGAGTCTGAAACGACTGGTATGGTGAAAGTCCTCGCGAGCGGCTGGGGGCGGATTCTGGGCGTCTCGATCCTGGGGGTAAACGCCGGCGAAATGATCGGCGAATACGCCCTGGCGATGCGGAATGGCGTCCGGCTGGGCAAGGTCTCCTCAACGATCCATCCGTACCCGACCTATGTTCTCGGAAACCGCCGCGCGGCCGACCTGTACATGATGACGAAACTCACTCCCACCATTGTGCGTTGGGTACGGCGGATATTTGGGTTGCGCGGAGACCTCCGAGGCGTGAGGTCGTTGAAACAGATGTGAGGGAACATGGGACGAATTATCGTTTTCGACGTAAATGAAACGCTGCTGGATGTTCGCGCCATCGAGTCGCACTTTCGGCGGGTGTTTGGAGATTCGAATGCGCTTCGCGAGTGGTTCTCTCTCCTGCTGCTTCATTCGGAGGTCGCGACACTCGCGGGACCGTATTTCGATTTCGCGACCCTGGCCGGCGCCGCGCTTGAGATGACTACGGCCAGCCGCGGATTGGCGCTCCACGGTGAGGATAAGGATCAGATCCTCCAAGGCATGCTTACGCTGCCCGCGCACCCGGAAGTGCGCGATGCCCTTCAGATCCGCAAAGTGTTTGGGCGGTTCCCGACATGCGATGTTCAGCGCTGCGGCGGCCGCGCGTTCGAACAGAAAAAAGTGTGCGGACCGCTGTAAGGAAGTCGCATTCACACGGCCGCATCCATTTCGGAGGAGATCGCGCAGGCGCGGACATCCACGGCGGTCGAATCGATCAGGCGAGATATTCAAACAGGACTGTGCCAATGCGAGATCAGGAACCCCATCGGGCAGGTGCTGCCTCGACGAGTTGACACGCGCGGTGCGCAAGGCCGTTGGCTCAGCGAAAACATCGGCCTCTCGACCGATCAGGCACCAAGGGGTTGGATGAATCCCGAGTTGCCCGGGTCTGCGTGGGCGTTTTGCTAAAAGGTCGTGGCCGGTTTGCCTCGTCATCTATTCCGCCGTCTCGCATCGGGATCTCAGCTGCTCGTATCTATCTCATCGGTCTGCAGGTGTGCAGCGTCTTACCCTGTCAATTGCGTGCTTGTACGTCAGCCGCCGTCCCCCCACCGTTCGTAAGGACAGCCGGAACCGCGTGGCATCGTCCCTATCCCGATTGTTGAACCGGAAGGCTGGCGATCCTGGTCGCTTTGTTCTTGATTGCGTGTTGTGTACTGCTCGCGAAAAGGAGATTCAACTGAGGCCCAAGTGCGGTGGCAGAAACCGATATTCCTGCCGATCAGGGCTCTCCCCCGGTAAGCTTGCGCAGCAGGCGAGCTTCGAGATCCTCGCCGTCTGCACCGGACTTCTCCTGGTCAAAAGAGCGGCCGAATCGGGAGGCGGCCAACCGCAGTTGTTCCATCTGCCTGGCCAGGCGCGAGCAGTACTTGCACATCCCGAGATGGAGTTTCACCTGTAAGCGGACCCAAAAGGGTTCGTCCCCGAGCCGGTCGGAAGTCAGCAGTTCGGCGACCGCCTTGCATCGCATCATCACGTTTTACTCCATCCGCGTTTCTCGATGCATTCCCGCAGCCTGTTCCGGGCGCGGTGCATCATCACACCCATATTGGTGACGGTGAGGCCCAGAATCTTACAGATTTCGGGAGTCTCGAATCCTTGCACCTCACGAAGTACGAACACCTCCCGTTGGGCGGCCGGCAATCCTTCCAGGCATCCGGCAATAGCCTCACCGATTTGCTGGGATTCCATCAATCTATGAAGATCATCAGGCGGGCGCACCCAATTCCCTCGGGTATCGAACCGGGATTCGAACACCTCGTCGATCGGGTCGTTCCGCTCTTCCCGGTACCGCTCGCGTCGGCGCTCGAAGACTTTGTGGTGCAGAATGCCGAACAGCCAAGTCCGGACCTGCGAGAGCCCTTCGAAGCGATCCAGGGTCTCCAGGAAGGTCGCGAAGATATCTTGAACGAGGTCTTCCGCCTCTTCTTCCCGAAACCCCATCCCGCGTGCGGCCCGGTACAGAGGCCGCGCATGCTCGCGAACGGCCTCCGACAAAGTCTCCGGATCCCGGCTTCGCAAGCGGTCGATTGTGCTGCGGTCAAGTTGCGGCGCGGACGGCATAGCGCTCCTGTATGGATTTTTCCAAATCCGATGTAAGAAAGTCCAGCCGCTTGGCACTCATATCCCGGAACGGCTGCGACGGAAAACAAAACGGCCGCCAAAGAGGAGAAACGATGAAAACCAACAAGCATTTCGCAAAACTGCTTCTCGGCGTGCTGCTCGGCACTGCCGCCATGTCTCCGGCGCTGTTCGCGGCGCCGGCCGAAACGTCTTTCAATGCCGACCGGGTCACTGTTTCGTCGAACAAGTCGTTCGAACAGGTCAGTGATGCGATCAAGTCGCTGGTGGCCAAGAACGGGATGATGGTGATGGCCGAGGTGAACCAGGGCAAGATGCTCTCAATGACCGGGCTGAGCTTGAACGCCACCCTGTATCTGGTTGGCAACCCGACCGTGGGTAAGCAACTCTTCGAGCAAAACCACGAAGTGGGCCTCTATGTCCCGCTGCGCATCTTCGTTTACAGCGGCAGCGACGGCAAGACCCACATCGCCTATGACAAACCGTCCACGCTGTTTGGCCAGTTTCACAACGAGAAAGTGAGCATGGTCGCACAGATGTTGGACCAGAAGCTCGATGGACTGGCGACGATGGCCGCGCAGTAGTTTGGCATCCACAGACCGGGGCGCGGCCAAGATGTAGTCGCGCCCGTTTCTGGAGTTTTGAAATGAAACAGACTCGATGGACAACAGTCGGATTGCGCACCATGCTTGTCGTCCTCGCCGCGCTCGGGCCAACGGCATTTCCAGCGGCGGTGAAGGGGTATGGCTCGCTGCAGGAGCTCGCCAAGATCCTGATTCTGCCGGGCGCGGCCGGCTTGTTGCTGGCGTGGGCGGCGCTGAGGTGGTGCGGCTTACGTGAAATCTCTTCCGCGGTCGCCAAGGGGGCTCTGGCTGGGGCGGTGGCCACGCTGGCGCTCGAAGCGGTCCGCTACACCGGCTTCCGGCTGGGATTCATGCCTGGCAACCTGCCCGAGCTCATGGGCGTGTTGCTGCTGGACCGGTTCGCCCTGGGGCCTTCGACGGCTTCGACACTGGCCGGTTTCGCGTACCACTTCTGGAACGGCGCCTGTCTCGGTGTGATTTTCGCCGTCCTAGTCGCCGGCCGCTCCCGGTGGTGGGCGATCCCGTACGCGTTCGCCATTGGTATCGGCTTTCTGGTGAGCCCGGTCGTCCAGGCCTTGGGAGTCGGGTTGTTTGGCATTGATTTCGGCTGGCACTTTGCGGCAACCGTCCTGCTGGCGCATGTGGCTTTCGGCGTCGTGCTGGGCGGTGTCTTCGGCGCGCTTCGCAACGGGTCGGATAGCGTGGGGCCTGCGGACTCGTGAAGTCACTGCCGGGCCGCCTGATTGAGGTGATTATGGCGAAGGTGCGTGGCAATCGTGTAGCGTTCGGACAGCCCGGAATTGAACCGCGGTGGACGCAGGGAAACAAGGACGGCGTCGGGACCGCTCACTCGGGGGGAAGCCGGCTCTGGTTCACCCTGTTTGAGGGCGTGGTCACCGAGGTCTACTACCCAACTGTAGACCGGCCGCAGTCGCGCGATTTGCAGTATCTGATCAGCGATGGAGAGAGCCTCTTCCATGAGGAGAAACGGCACCTGATCTCGCGCACCGAGCGACTGTCGTCGCACTCGCTCGGTTACCGCATCACAAACTCCGATCCGGAAGGGCGCTACGCCATCGAGAAGGAAGTGATCGGCGACCCTCATCTGCCATGTCTGCTTCAGCGGACGCGGATCACTGGCGATGACTAGATTGTCAAGGGGCTCCGCCTCTACGCCCTCTGCGCGCCTCACCTCGAAGGAGGCGGCTCGGGCAACAGCGCCTGCGTGATGGAGGTGGGGGGCCGTTCGATCCTCGCGGCGAGGAAGGGACCGATCTGGCTCGCTGTTGCGGCCACCGTTCCGTTCTCGCGACTGTCCTGCGGCTATGTCGGCCTGAGTGACGGCTGGACGGATGCAAGATGACGGTATACCGGGCGATACAAGACGTCAACGCCCGCGCGGGCAAATGATGGCCATCGGCGATTCACGAAAATCGGCCCGCACGCCCCGTGGTCTCGGCCCCGCCGAAAACAGCGCTAGATCGCTTTCTCCAGATCCGGCTCAGCTCCCATACTGACCAACAACCCCGCGCGCTCCAACAACGCTGACGGATCCGGGTCGCGACCCATGAACGAACGGTATAACTCGGCGGGATCTTCCGAGTCGCCGCGGGCGAGTATTTTCTCCCGATACTCACGCCCTACGGACTCGCTGAAGATTCCTTCGCGTTGGAACCTGGTGAATGCGTCGGCCTCCAGGACTTCGGCCCACTTATACGAGTAATACCCCGCCCCATAGGCTACCGGACTTGAGAACAAATGCGTGAATCCTGCGATCATCGCATAGTCGTCCGGGAGCAGAGCCGGCGAGTATCGCGACAGAGTACCGCGCGCGTATTGGAGCACGTCGCCATCGCGATCGGGTGAATATTCGCGGTGCAGCGCCAGATCCACTAATCCGAATCCTAACTGGCGCATTTGAGCGTTCCCCGCGCGGAAGGTTTTGGCCCGCCGCATCTTCTGGAAGAGATCCTCCGGAATCGGCTCGCCGGTCTCATAGTGGCGGGCAAACAGATCGAGAGACTCGCGATCCCAGCACCAGTTCTCCATGATCTGCGACGGCAATTCGACGAAATCCCAGGCGACATTGGTGCCTGCCAGACTCCTCACTTCCACCCGGCTCAAGCAGTGATGCAGCAGGTGTCCGAACTCGTGGAAGATGGTCTCCACCTCGCGGTGCGTCAGCAGCGCGGGTGCCTCGCCGATGGGCGGAGTCAGGTTTCCGCAGATGAGGCCGAGATGCCGGGGAGACGGATCGAGCGAGGGCACGCCGGTGATCAGCGCATCCATCCAGGCGCCGCCCCGCTTGTTGTCGCGAGGAAACCAGTCGGTATAAAACCCGCCGATGGGCGCACCCGATTGGTCCGCAATGTCGTAATACTTTACGCCCGGATCCCAACCCGGCACGCCCTGTCTTTCCACGACACGAATTCCAAACAGGCGTCCGAATAACTCGAACATCCCCGACATGACGCGATCCATCGGGAAGTAAGGACGCAGCGCCTCTTCGTCGAAATCGTACAGAGCCCTGCGCTGTTTTTCCGATTCGTAGCCGATATCCCACGCATTCAACTCCCGGCCCGCGAACTCCCGCAGTTCACGATTCTCATGGTGGAACCTAAGCTCCGTGCGGTCGCGCATGTTCGCCAGAAACTGCTGTGCATGCGCGCCGGTGTGCGCCATCCGGTCCACCAGAACGAAGTCCGCGAAATCTCCAAACCCCAGCAACGCCGCCTTTTCGCGGCGAAGTTCCAGAATCCGCAAGATCAATGGCCGGTTGTCATGATCTCCCGACCTCGCACGAGTATTGAAGGCGTGGTACATCTCGTGCCGGATCGACTCATCGTCCAGGTACGTCATGACCGCGATGTAACTCGGGGCATGTAACGTGAACCGCCAGCCCTCAACGCCTTTCGACGCGGCACTTTCCTTCGCGGCGGCCAAGGCAGTGGCCGGCAGGCCCGCGAGCTTCTTCTCCTCAGCTACGATCAACTCGTAGGCATTGGTCGAATCCAGAACATTCTCGCCGAATTTCGTTGTTATCTTGGATAACTCGACATCAATGGCCTCGAGACGCGTCTTGCCGGCGTCGTCCAACTCAGCGCCGTGGCGGCGAAACTCGTCGAGGGTCTTTTCCAGGTAGCGCGCACGAGCGCCTGTCAGCGATTGTGCCCCGGCGGTGGTGGCGTACGACTGTATGGCCTTATACAGCCCTGCGTTGAGAGGGAGACTCGCGTAAAACGCGGCCACCTTCGGTTGCACCGCATTGTGCGCCGCCCGCAGTTCGGGAGTGGTGGCTACACTCTCCAGGTGCCGCACGATGTTCGAGGCATAGTCCAATTGACGCGCGAACATGTCGAGGCGCCCCATGGTGTTCTCATATGTTCGTTCGCCCTCGAGCGCCACGATGGTCTCCACCGCTCGAGACGCTTCTGCCAGCAATTGATCAATGGCGGGCTCAACGTCCGTGGCGCGGATCTCGTGGAACGGAATTCGGTACGTGAAGGTAAGAAGAGGATTCGGCATCTCGCGTGCTAAACTCAGGATATCTCATGAATCCAGATATTCATCTGGTACTGCAGTTACAAAGTCTCGACAACCAGATCGCCAGCTTCGAGAAGGAAATCGCGACTCTACCTCGGCACATCGCGGAGATAGAGAAGACTCTCGATTCCCACATCCGCCGCCTCGACGCCGACCGCGCCGCCCTCACCGCCAATCAGCGCGACCGCAACAAGCTTGAAGGCGACATCCAGGTGCACGAGCAAAAGATCTCGAAGCTTCGCGATCAAACGCTGCAGGCCAAGAACAACGAGCAATACAAGGCATTTCAGAACGAGATTTCGTTCATCCAGGCCGAGATTCGCAAGGCGGAAGACCGCATTCTCGAACTGATGACGGAATCCGAACCGCTTGAAGTCAATGTAAAGAAGGCCGAGGCCGCTCTCAAGACGGAGAAGGCCGAGGTGGATTCTGAAAAGAACGCCGCCCGCGAGCGCACCGCCGCCGATCAGCGCGAAGTCGAACAGTTGCACAAGGAGAGGGAGGAAGCAGTCAAACAGACTCCTCCGGCGCTCCTGAAACTGTACGAGAAGGTTCGCCGCAAGTGGCACGGCCGCAATCCGCTGGCCGAGGTTCAGGATTCGCGCTGCATGGGGTGCCAGATCAGCCTGCGTCCCCAGCATTTTCAGGACATCCGGCGCGGCGACACTGTTCTCACGTGCGAAGCTTGCGGGCGCATTCTTTACTACAACCCGCCGGTGGACGTCGAGAAGGAAATGGCCGATCGCCAAGCAGGGTAGCGTTCTGTGCCGGGCCATCATCGTCGCTGGACACGCCGTCCTCACGGGCACCAAGAACCCGACTGCCGATTTGTCCTGGGCACTGCACGATTATCAGTTCGGCGAACCACCCTGCTACCTGCAACACATTCGGACTGGCGTAGAACTCGCGGCCGCCGATCCCGCCGCGCTGTTGCTGTTTTCCGGCGGCCCCACCCGCATCGAAGCCGGTCCCAAATCGGAAGCCGCGGGCTACTGGTTCGCAGCAGATCATTATTCCTGGTTTGGGCACGCCGAGGTTCGCGCGCGCGCTATCACCGAGGACTTCTCCCGCGACAGCTTCGAGAATCTGCTGTTCGGCATCTGCCGGTTTCATGAATTCGCCGGCGGCTGGCCGGAGCAGGTGACGCTGGTCAGTTGGGCCTTCAAGGAACGCCGGTTCGGTCTGCATCGGGAGGCGATCCGCTGGCCCGAGCATCGATTCCGCTATGCCGGCCCGAATAATCCGCGCAAGCTGGAGCAGGCCCTGGACTCCGAACGAAACGCGACCATCGCCTACACGGCGGACCCCTACAGTTCGGGCGCGCGCTTCCGGGCCAAGCGCGATGAGCGGAATCCGTTCCGGCGGCAGAACGGATATGCGATCAGTTGTCCGGGCGTGGCGCCGCTGCTCGCGTGGGAAGGTCCTGATCTGTACAACGGCCCAGTGCCCTGGTAACGCAATATACTGGTGGCGATCATGAATCGCCCAGCTTTTCTCTGCACCGCCCTCGCGGCTCTTGCTTTCACTGCCTACGCCCAAACCGAGCCCGCTCCGCAGCGGCCTCGAATCCTCGGGGTCGCGCACATCGGCTTGCACACCGATGACCTCGATGCGGAACGGAAATTCTATGGTCGGCAACTCGGATTCGCGGAAGCCTTTTCGCTCGACAAGCCATCGGGCGGACTCATGCTGGTCTACTTCAAGGTGAATGATCATCAGTACATCGAGGTATTTCCCGATTGGAAAGGGCCCGAGCAACTGATCCTCTCGCACATTGCGTTTGAGACGGACAACATCCAGCAACTCCGCGACTACCTGGCCGCTAATGACGTGAAAGTGCCGGCAACGCTGAAGACGGGACTCGACGGTAACATCAGCTTCATGATCAAGGACCCGGACGGACACGACATCGAGTTCGTCCAGTACATGCCCGGCTCTCTGCATTCACGCAATTTCGGCAAATCGCTGCCCGCCACGCGAGTCTCCGATCGCATCATTCATGTGGGGAACACGGTATCCGATCGCGCGGCCTACGATCATCTGTATCGCGACATCCTCGGTTTCCGCGAGATCTGGCACGGCGGGATGACCGACGATCGTACCGATTGGGTAGATATGCGCGTCCCCGATGGTACCGATTGGTTCGAGTACATGCTAAATGTCAAGAATCCGAGCGCGCGCACGCTGGGAGTTATGAATCACATGGCTCTTGGAGTGCCGAGCGTCGAGCAAGGCTACAAGACCGTGACCGCCCGGGACCTAACTCCCGCGCAAGGGCCGAAGATCGGCCGGGATGGTAAGTGGCAGCTCAATCTGTACGATCACAATCTCACCCGCGCGGAGTTAATGGAGCCTAAGCCCGTGGAGAAGCCGTGCTGCTCGCCGATTTTGGAGTAGGTGGTTCGTGTCCGAGCCTCCAGCCGCTCGCATGCGATACAGATTCCGAAAAGTTGTTCGGCCAATCGACATACTGGTGTTCCCGTCGTCGACTGGCACGACCGCTTCCAACGCCCGCAGCATCTGAGTCTGGAATTCGCACGCCGGGGATACCGTATTGTGCCATTCCTTGGTTAGAAGCTACGTCATCCGGAGCATCAGGCATGTGATGTCGTCGTGCTGGCGCGTGAGACCGACGAACGCATCCACTGACGACATCATCCGCTTCAATCCGTCGGCGGCCGTGCAAGTACCAACACTTTGCAGAACCGGCAGCATCCGCTCCTCGCCGAATTCGCGAGTTTGCGCGTCTTCGGCTTCCACTAATCCGTCGGTGAAGATAAACAGGGCATCGCCGCGCCCGAGTGTTCCGGAACCCCATTCATACGGCCGCGTCGCGCTGATGCCGAGCGGCAATCCGCCCCGTTCGAGACGCTCGACGGTCCCAGACGCGCGCCGCAGCACCGGCCAGTTATGTCCCGCATTGACATAGGTGAACTCGCCGGTGGCCGGGTCGAGTTCGGTCAGGAACGCGGTGGTGAAGCGGCGCCCGTTGAGACTCTGCTCGCACGAGTAACGATTCACGCGAGTCACCAGTTCCGGCAGCGAACCGGGCAGCGCGGCCAACGTTCGCAAACTGGCTTGAAGAGTCGCCGTCAGCAGCGCGGCGGGAACGCTCTTACCGGCGACATCCGCCACCACGATGACCAAGCGCTGGTTGTCGCGGAAGAAGACGTCGTAGTAGTCGCCTGCGACGGTGTTGGCCGGACGGCTCGCAAAGGCGATATCGACCCCGGGTACGATTGGAGGCGTCGAGGGCATCAACCAGCTTTGGATCTCGCGTGCGATTTCGAGATCGCGCTTCATCGCGACCCGGTCGGCGAGTTCCAACGCGAGGAGCCCCACCAGCAGGACGCCACCTAAGAACTGCGCACCGCCGGTGTCGATGGCAGTGTCGCCGCTTTGGAATCGGATGCCGGGAACGACGAGCATTACCAGCGCGATGAACAGCACGATTCGGCGGCCGGGCGAAAGCTTCATCATCATCGCCCAGAACAGGCTGCCCGCGATTCGCCAGAACCGCTTCCAATGCGACTCCCCTTCGAGCCGTCCAACTTCGATTTCTTTCGAGTAGAGCTGATAACTGGCGCGGGCGTCGGCGTGAAACTGCGCCCAAAGATGTTGCATGGCGATGCCGTCGCTCATCCGCTGCCAGAAGATATGGAGCTTTGGGAACATCCAGCCCAAGTATAGACTGGCTGCGGATTGACGCTGAATGTAAGATGAGGCATGCGAATTCTGGTCCTCCTTGCCGCAACGGCCGTTTGCCTGATCGCGCAATCGCCCGAACCCCTCAGCGCCGATGCCGCGGGCGTGTATCCGATCTGGCCCGGAACGCCTCCCGGGTCTGAGTCGGCGACATGGCATGAGCAGATGTCGAATTGGAACGGGTCGCGATCGGTGCGGAACGTGGCGATCCCGACGCTCACGATGTACAAGCCAGCCGGAAAGCCAAACGGCGCCTCCGTAATCATCGCGCCCGGTGGGGCTTTTCGGTTCCTGATGGTGGATTACGAAGGCGTCGACATGGCGCACTGGCTGACGGAGCGCGGGGTGACTGCCTTTGTGCTGCGGTACCGTGTCGTGCACACGCCTGAGGGCGAGGCCGAGATGGGCGTGTATCTGCAGAACCTGATGACGAAGCTGACGCACGGGGACACGAAATCGGAGAACCCGCCTGCCTATGACGCGGAGAGCAAGGCCGGACTCACGATGGCAGAGGACGACGGCCGGCAGGCGGTCCGCTATGTGCGGCAGCACGCGGCCGAGTGGTCGCTGGATCCTCACCGAATCGGCATTGCAGGATTTTCCGCGGGAGGAGGCGCCATCATGGGTCCGGTTATGCAGCATGACGCCGCGAGCCGTCCCGATTTCGCGGCCCCGATCTATGCGGCGTACCGCACGGCGACTCCCGTACCGGACGACGCGCCTCCGCTGTTCATCGTGATTGCGGATGACGACCGGCTGATCTCGCCGAATTCGAGCGCGCGGCTGTATATGGCCTGGCACGCCGCGGGCAAGCCGGCGGAGTTGCATATCTTTCGCCGCGGAAATCACGGGTTCGGCATGAAGAAGCAGAATGGGCCGTCGGACCACTGGATCGAGTTATTCTATGGGTGGATGGAATCGTCCGGATTTCTGAAGCCGGGGGCGTAGTTTAGATGCACGAGCTAGATATCGCGAAACAGAAACAGATTCAGGAAGAACTGCGCAAACTGGTGGAGGACCGACTGGACCGGAGACCCAGCCCTCTTCTTCCACATCGTACTGGCGGATAGTTCTACCAAAGGCGCGATGCTGGGCCGTGTAACCGCTGAGGTGAGAAGAAGGCTCACCGAAATGTTGCGACGGGTGAATGTCCCGCTTTTCGGGTATTGGGATTTCCGGAGCGCGTCCGAGGTGCGGCAGCTTCAGCGAAGTTGACCTGCGATGGGTTTAGCGGAAGACCTGCTCGAACAGACCGAGCATCTGGCAAAGCGAGACGAGAAGCGTCCGAGGCAAGCGAGTCTCCGGCGTGCGGTGTCCACGACCTACTATGCGATCTTCCACCTTCTCGTTTCCGAAGCTGTGACCTACTGGAAGATCGAGAGGCACAGGGCGACCCTGGCTCGATCGTTCGAGCACAAACGTATGAAAGACATCTGCTCAAGACTCAAGAGTCAGGATGCCGATCTGCTAGCCGTCGCCAACGCTTTCGTCCAATTTCAGCAAGCCCGTCATTTGGCCGATTACGATTACACAATGTCTTTACCCGGACAGAAGTGCTGACGCCGAAGCGCAAGAACGACGCGCAGGATTTGATACTCGACATGATTGCCTCTCGTCGCTAAACTGGCCGCACTACAAACCAAAGCATACGATGTTGGGTCCCGCAGCGACGGCGACGTACTGTTTCCCTCCAACTGCAAACGTCATGGGCGATGCCTTCATGCGGACGTTGGTGGGGAAGTGCCACAGCGTCTTGCCAGTCCGCTCGTCGACTGCATCAAAGCCGCCGTTGGGTTTGCCGTAGAATACGAGTCCGCCGGCCGTAGCCAGAACTCCCGACCACGTCTTCGCACGCGCAGGGCCCGCCTGCGCGATCTCCCACGCGATTTCACCGGTGTCGATATTCAAGGCTCTGAGAAATCGTTGCCCGGTCTGATCGGGGTAGCCCGTCGGCCTGCCCGTGCATTCCTCGAGCGTCAACACGTAATAGAGCCGGGTTTGCGGCGAATAGGCAGTCGAGTCCCAATTCGCGGCGTCGCTGGGGCAGCCATGCGGCTCGACGACCACCGGACGGCCGTCGTTGTCGATTTTCGTCGCCCAGTCGACACGGCGAAGGAACGGCTTGGCGAGCAAGAGTTTGCCGTTGGTGCGATCGAGGACGTAGAAGAAGCCATTGCGATCGGCGTGGAGCAACAGCTTCGACGGCTTGCCGCGATACGTGGTGCCGATCAGAACGTTGGGCTCGGTAGCATCGCGGTCCTTCACGTCGTGAGGCGTGAACTGATAATGCCACTTCAGATCGCCGGTCTTCGCATCGAGTGCGAGGACGCAGTTGGTGTAGAGGTTGTCTCCGGGGCGGTCGCGATCGTCACTGTCGGGCCACGGATTTCCGGTGGCCCAGTACAGAGTATCGGAATCCTTGTCGTAGGAGCCTGTGAGCCACGTGGACCCTCCGCCGGTGAGAGGTTCGGAGCCGTTCCATGTTTCGATGCCAGGTTCGTTTTGGCGGGGAACGCTCCAGCGGCGCCATGCCAGCGCACCGGTGTCGACGTTGAACGCCGCGACGAATCCGCGGATGCCCTGATCGGCACCGGCGACTCCGGCGATCACCATATCGTGAACTATCAGTGGGGCGACGGTGCCGCCGTAGTGATGGTGCTCACCCACGGGCATCGCGGGCGCGAGCGCGGTTTCCCAAACGAGGTTGCCCGTCGCGCGGTCGAGTGCGAGCAGATGCGCGTTGTCGGTGACGAAGAAGACCTTGTCATTCAGGATCGCAACGCCGCGATTGGTGCCGAGTTGCGCGTCGCCGGAGAGTCCGGGCGTGGTGGGCCGGGAGTAATGCCAGATCGCGTTTCCGGTGAGCGCATCGAGTGCATAGACCTGGTTCGGGCCAGTCACATAGAGGACGCCGCCGGCCGCGAGCGGAGTCACTTCGAGACCGAAGTACGGAATCGGAAACACCCATTTCAGCTTCAGGCGCGACACGTTGGTGGTGTTGATCTGGCGGAGCGTGCTGTAGCGATTGCCGGAGAGGTTCCCGTTGTAGGTGAGCCAGGCGCCCGGTTGCGGCGCGGCCCACGTGAGTTTTCGGACGGCGGCGGCCGGAGGCGGAATGATGGTCTCCATGTTTATGCGGCGCAGGTACTGCGTAAGAGACGCGAGGTTGGCGGCAGGTAGTGCACCGAACGACGGCATGCCTGCGGCCGGATTGCCGTGCTGCAGGTAGGCCAGCAATTGTGCCGGCGACTGTTCGGCGACTCGGGGATTGAGGGCGAGTCCGGGACCTTGCGCCGTACCGCGAGCATCGTCGCCGTGGCAGGGCGCACAGTGCCGGACGAACAGAGTCTGGCCGGCGAGTTGGGTGGCAATGAGGAGTAAGAGGGCTCGGATCATGCGGCGTTAACGAACGATATCACAGGATGATTACCGCCGAATTTCGCTGCGGGCTCGATGCGGCCGGGTGTAGACTCTGGGCATGTTTCGATTTCTCTTATCACTCGCGTGCTGCGCTTCATTTGCGTGGAGCGCGGTGCGGATGCCGGGGGTTTTGAGCAGTCACATGGTACTGCAGCGCGACCGGCCGATTCATCTCTGGGGATGGGCGGATCCGGGCGAGCGCGTTTCGGTGGAGTTGGCGGGAACGAAGGGCGAGACCACCGGCGACCGGCTCGGCAAGTGGAGCGTGTACCTTCCTCCGCAGGCTGCGGGCGGGCCGTACCAGGTAGTTGTCACCGCCGCGAATCGCATCGTTCTCGACGACGTGCTGGTTGGCGACGTCTGGTTCGCGTCGGGACAGTCGAACATGGAGATGCCGCTGAAGGGGTTCCCCGGAGGTCCGCTGCAGGACTCGGCGGAGGAGATCGCACACGCGGACCATCCGAACATCCGTCTGCTGCTGGTGCCGCTGAAGGCTTCGGACTTTCCTCTGCAGGACTTTGCGGCGTCGTGGACGCAGTGTACACCGGAGACCGCGGCAAACTTCTCGGCGGCGGCGTATTTCTTCGGGCGCGATTTAGAGCAGCGCGAGCACGTGCCCATCGGATTGATCGATTCGAGTTGGGGTGGCACGGTGGCCGAGGCGTGGGTGAGCCTGGAGGGGATTGCGGCGGATGCGTCGCTGATGCCCGTGTTTGCCACTCGGGCTCGCATGATGGAATCGCAGGCCGACACGGCGGTGATCGCAAAATTGGACCCGAAGACCTGGCGTCCGGATCCCGCCTCGTGGAAGCCGGCGGCGCTGTTCAACGGGATGGTGGCGCCCGTGGTACCGTACGCCATCAAGGGCGTCATCTGGTACCAGGGTGAGTCGAACAGCCGGTCGACGTTCGCCCCGATGTACGCGCGGCTGTTCCCTGCCCTCATCAGCGACTGGCGGGCGCAGTGGGGCGAGGGTAATTTTCCGTTTCTGTTTGTGCAGATCGCGAATTTCAAATCGAGCCCGAACGATTCGTGGGCCACGGTCCGCGAAGCACAGCGGCGGACGCTCTCGCTGGCGAATACGGCCATGGCGGTGACGGCGGATATCGGGAATCCAGACAATGTGCACCCGGCCGACAAGCAGAGCGTTGGCGTGCGACTGGCGCTGGCCGCCCGCGCGTTGGCCTACAGGGAGGATGTCGAGTATTCCGGTCCAATGTTCCGTCAGGCAACGCGCGACGATAACTCCATGCGGGTGTGGTTCGATCACGCGGGGAATGGTCTGTCCGCGAAAGGCGGCGAGTTACAAGGGTTCGAGTTAGCGCGCGCGGATGGGAAATTCATTCCGGCCGAGGCTAGGATCGATGGTAAGACCGTAGTAGTAACTAGTCCGAATGTGCCGGATCCGAAATACGTGCGCTATGCATGGACTAACTCGCCGGTAGTGAATTTGTATAACTCGGCTGGATTGCCCGCATCGCCATTTACGTCGGAGCGCGTGATCCCGATGCCGTAACTCCGCGGGCGGTGGAGTCCGCTATCGGCCTGCCGCCCGTTTCCCGGTGGTCGCCGTGTCGAACCGCGCCGTCCATGCCTCGAACTCCGGCCGCCATCCCACCCAGCGCAGTTCTTCCACATTGCCAAACAACGGAACGTCGGTGCGTAGGGTCGCTAGTTGCCGGAAAAGCAGGACTCGATCCCATTCGCTGTCTAACACGCCTGCCAGCGCTTCGGCATTCACTACGTTCACCTGCCACTCCCGCCAGTCATGCGGAATTGATTCCAAATGGCGGAATTTCGCGAGTAATGCCGCGGTCGACTTAGCTCCCCATCCCGGCAATCCCGGATACCCATCCGCGGCGTCCCCCACTAGCGCAAGGTAATCGGGAATCGACTCCGGCTTGACTCCGAACTTCTGCACCACCCCGGTCTCATCCATGGTCACCTGAGTCCGCCGGTTCAGTTGCACGATGCGCGTCCCCCGGACACACTGCGCCAGGTCCTTGTCGGGCGTGCAGACTACCACGCGATCCACTCTGCCATCCCGGGCCGCCGCCACTGCCGCGGCCGCCAGCGCATCGTCCGCCTCAAACTCCACCATCGGCCACACGACCACTCCGGCCGCGGCCAGCGCCTCCTCCAGCATCGGGAACTGCGCCCACAACGCCGGCTCAATCCCCTCGCCCGTTTTGTAGCCCGGCCACAAATCGTTCCGGAACGATTCAATGACATGATCCGTCGCCACCGCGATATAGGTGGCTCCCTCGCGAATCATGGTCAGGACCGACTTCACCACACCCCGAACCGCCCCGATCTCCCGCCCCTCCGAATCCCGAGCCGAAGGGACTGCGAAGTAGTGCCGGAATAACTCGTACGTGCCGTCGACGAGATAGATTTCCAAAGGCGTGGCCCCCAATCAACGTTACAGCATTCCCCAAGTGAATGCGAATTCGATGTTAGCCTGTCTCCATGGGCAAGGAAGACGTCGAGTTGCTCACGGTGGAAGGGCGCGAGATTCGCATCACACATCCCAGCAAGCCCTACTTCACCCGCCAGACGCAGCTCTCCAAACTCGATCTTGTACGATACTACCTTTCTATCGCCCCGGGCGCCGTGGCTGGAATCCGGGACCGCCCCATCGTGCTGAAGCGTTTCGTCGACGGCGCCGACGGCGAGGCGTTCTACCAGAAGCGCGCGCCCACCAGCCGGCCCGATTGGCTTCGAACTGTTACTCTGTCATTCCCCTCGGGCCGCACGGCGGAAGAGGTGGTGGTGGACGATGCCGGCGGACTCGCGTGGATCGTGAATCTCGGCTGCATCGAATTGCACCCGCACCCGGTCCGCTCTGCCGATCTCGATCACCCGGACGAACTCCGCGTCGACCTCGATCCCGGTCCGGGCGTACCCTGGTCCGACGTTCGGAAAGTGGCGATGGAGGTTCACGCGCTGCTCGACGAAATGGGACTGCGGGGGTGGCCGAGAACCAGCGGATCGCGCGGCATGCACATCAATGTGCGAATCCACCCGCGTTGGACATTTGATGGCGTGCGCAGGGCCGCCATCGCGCTCTCCCGCGCCATCGAACGCCGTGTGCCGTCGCTCGCCAGTTCCAAGTGGTGGAAGGAGGAACGGCACGGCGTGTTCCTGGACTATAACCAGAACGCTAAGGACCGCACCACTTGTTCGGCGTATTCGGTGCGCCCGCTGCCCGACGCCCGCGTCTCCACACCTCTTGCCTGGAGCGAAGTTCCCGATTGCGATCCCGCGGAGTTCACCGTGCTGACCGTTCCTGAGCGCTTCGCTCGAATCGGCGATCCGCACGCCGAGATGGATCGCCACGCCGGCTCCCTCGAGCAACTGCTGGAACTCGCCGGCCGCGATCAAACCGCGGGACTCGGCGATGCGCCGTGGCCTCCGCATTTTCGCAAAGGGAAAGCCGAGCCTGCCCGAGTCGCTCCGTCCCGCGCGCGGAAAGAGCCACGCGCCAAAATGCCACTGCTGACTGTGGCGAACTCGCCCGACAAGCAGGCGGCGCTCGATGGTCTCGAACGCTGGAAGGCGAGGCATCCCGAAGCCGCGAAGCATTTGGCCGTCGACGATGTTCTGGTGGATTCGATGCGGGGGCGTTCGTCGACCTGGACCCGAATCCGAGTGAATCTGCGGCACGTGCCGGAAGAGATTCGGCCGCCGCAGGAGACTCCGGATCCGGATGACGATCCCACTCGCGAGTGGCGAACGCGCCGGAGTGCGCGGTCGTGAACCGTATGATCGCAATCCATGTGGAAGGCGGGCGTGTCGAGATGCGCAAGGTGGCACGTCCGCGACGGCCGGAGGGCTTCGCGCTCATTCGACTGATCACCGCCGGTATCTGCAATACCGATCTCGAACTGCAACGCGGCTACTATGGATTTCGCGGCACTCCGGGGCACGAGTTCGTGGGTGAAGTGGTGGAGGCCGATTCGAACGAGTTGGTGGGCCGGCGGGTGGTGGGCGAGATCAATCTGGCTTGCGGCGAATGCGAATGGTGCCTGCGCGGGTTGGGGCGGCATTGCCCGCGGCGGACCGTGCTCGGCATTGTGAAGCATCCCGGCGCGTTCCGCGAGTTTCTCACGCTACCCGAGCGGAATCTGCATGTGCTGCCGAGGTCGCTCACGACGGATCAGGCGGTGTTCGTCGAGCCGGTCGCCGCGGCCTGCGAGATCCTCGATCAAGTGAGGATTCCGAAAGCTGCACCAGTCGCCGTGTTGGGCGATGGCAAACTCGGCCTGCTGATCGCGCAGGTTCTGCACGCGAACGGGTCGCGCGTGCATCAATTCGGCAGGCATCGGGACAAACTCGCGATTTCGCGGGCGGCGGGAGTGGAGACGGAAATCGCGAAAACGAAAATGCCGGTCGCGGCTTTCGACTATGTCGTCGATGCTACCGGATCACCGGAGGGATTGCGGCAAGCGATCTCAATGGTGCGTCCGCGGGGGACGGTGATCATGAAATCCACCGTGCATGGGTTGGTTCCGGTGGATACCGCGCCGGTGATCGTGAATGAAGTAACGCTGGTGGGATCGCGCTGCGGGCGGTTCGAGCCTGCCATCCGTCTGCTGTCGTCGGGCAAGGTGCGAGTGTCGGAGATGATCGCGGATCGATTCGCACTCGCGGATGCGCCGCAGGCGTTCGAGCGCGCCGCTCAGCGGGGAACGCTCAAAGTGTTGTTGGAGGCTTGATGCCGGAGGGTCGCTGGATCGGCCACATGACGTGGAGCGATCTGCTGTTCGCGCACTGGCCGGTGGCAGCTCGAGAGTTGCGCGCCTGGGTTCCAGGGGCGATGGAAATCGACGAGTTCGACGGATCGGCATGGCTGGGCGTCGTGCCTTTCGAGATGACCAACATGTATGTGCGCGGGCTGCCGCCGTTGCCGGGTTTGTCGCGGACACTCGAGTTGAATGTGCGGACATACGTACTCGTAGATGGCGCGCCGGGGGTGTATTTCTTCAGTCTGGATGCGGCGAGTTGGCCCGCGGTGATCGGGGCTCGCATGGTGTATCACCTGAACTATCTGCACGCGCGGATGTCGATCGAGCGGCGTGGCGACCGCGTAGGTTATGCCAGCCGGCGGATTCATCGCGGTGCGGCTCCCGCTGAATTCCGCGCGGAGTATCGGGCAGTGGGATCGCCATATATCTCGGCTCCCGGATCCTTGGAGTATTTTCTGACGGAGAGATACTCGCTATTTGCGGACGATCGGAAAGGGCGGCTGTACCGGGCAGATATCCATCATGACCGGTGGCCGCTACAGTGCGCCGAGGCATCGTTCGAGTTAAACACGATGGCGGCGCCGATTGGTCTCGAGTTACCGAGTTCGGCGCCGCTGCTGCATTTCGCGAAGGAGTTAGATGTGCGGGTGTGGCGTCCGCACCAACTGACTAATACCGGTAAGTATCCAGTTTGAAGGGACTCTGCACCGGCACGCAGGCCGCTATCTCATACGTCACATTACGAGTGAGTTAGGCTACGATCGAAAGATACTTATATGTTATTGACAACGGACCTCTACTCTGATACCGTTCTCCCCGGAAAGGAGATTATTCGACATATGGAACGGTTAACAACTCGGGTCCTGATTCCTGTTCTCACGGTCGTGGTGGGAATCGTGCTCGGAATAAACACAGCGTTTGCTCAATGCTACTTTCAAACCGCCCATGCGCATTATGGAGACTGTGCGGTGGGTGGCGGTGACTGCTCGTACTGGAGCACTTGCATCCAGGTGTCTTGCGGCGTAACAGGCGATGAGATCGTTCGCGGCTGTGCTCCGGGCATGGCGTCAGACTGCGCGATGTTTGGCTGTGGTTTCGCCGCATGGGATTGCGTTTCGTGTTGATTCGCCTCGATCCTGAATACTCAGAGAGGAAAACATGACCAGGAAGATTGTCTTTGCCTTTCTTTCGGTGGTTGTCTTGCCGCTCGGCGTCTATCAGGCGGCACGGCTTCTTACCATTAGTAATTTGGCCCACGCTGCGATCGCAGCTTCCCCCATTACCGCCGAACTCGACCTGTTGTCGTTCAAGGATTCGGCAGATGGAGTTTCAACCGGGCGTCAAACGGTCGCTATCCGTTCCGATGGCTCGAAAGTGGAAATTACGCCGGTGCCTCTCCGGAACGCCGGTGTTGTACGGCGTGTCGAGTTACCTCAAGGTCGATGGACCACATACGTCGAAGGCATTCATAGCAAAACAACCATGGTAAATTCGGGAGTTGAACTGGCAGCTCATAACGCCCGACTGGCGAACAGCGATGGTAAATGCCTCTTCACGCAGTCGGACGAACTGCTGGGGTTCGAGTTGTTGCCGCCAGGGGTCAAAGCCGCGGTGGTGCGCTGGAAGGGAGGACCACGCAGGGTCACCACCTGGCGTCTGGTTGCAAGTGGCTGCCTTCCCGTGAAGCGGGTGGTAGAGGCCGTGGACTCGGATGGCAGGTACCGGTCTGTTTTCGAGTACCGGCCGCTCTATATCGTTCCGGGCGAGCCGGCGGCCGCGCTTTTCGATGACAACTCGAAATCTGTTCAGTACGAAGAAATGCCTCCATCCAAGGTCGCCAGGTATGGAATTGTAGATAATCAAGAATGTCCGGGCTGCTTCTCTCCTGCATGGCAGCGGCGGGATGAAAAATACGAACGATTCCGGCCGAGATAGAGATAGCGGGTCCAGACTGGTGTCCACTACAGGAGAAATCAATGCAATCACGATTCCCGGCTGTGTTCTCCATGGCCATCGTGGCCGCGCTCACCACGGCCCTCGGCGGCTGTGGCCATCAGCAAACCTATGCGTCCTCCAGCACGATTCGCGTGCATGTGACGGCACCGGACGGCGACGCTCAGGCATTCGTCACAGAAATGTTGAAGAATGCCGTCGCTACCGGCAATCTGGCTCCCATCATCCAGCAAGAGCGGCTTTACGGCTATCCCGAAAATGCAGACTTGGAGAAAGTCGCATCCGAGATGCGCCGCGCGATGCTATTCGCACCAGTCGTGCCAGCGACCGGACTACCGGCAGAATCGGTCATGCGAGTGACGTTCGTGGACCCCGATCCAGCCCGGGCGCAGAGGGTTACCAACCAGTTGGTGAAGTCGATGTTGGCGGCAACGGCAGGGCGCGCCGAGGTACAGATTGTTGAACCGGCGAATCTCCCCACAAGCCCTGGCGCCTGATGGGCAGTGAGGCTGCGGGCCGCAGTGTTTCCGCTGCGGCCCGCACCAACTGACTGATACCGGTACGTATCCGGCTTAAACGACCCTGAACCGGCACGCCGATGTAATCCGCTTGCTTCGGAGTTAGCTTCGTCAACTTTGCGCCGATCTTCTCCAGGTGCAAGCGCGCGACCTCCTCATCTAACTGCTTCGGCAGCGGGTACAACTCTCGCGTAGAAAGGCAGCTATCAGTGAAAATGCAAAGAATACGCTGTCTAGTTCCGGCAATTCTGACTATAGTGTTAGCGGACATTATCACAAACCAGGAAATGCTGGATTTGCAACGAACGTTGCAGAACAACATTAGCCGTGCAAGACTCAAGCAGAAACACTTTTTCCTTAAAGAGAGAGTTTTCTGCTTGGGTTTTTCCTAAGCTATCTTACTGAAAGTAGGAGTATAATGAGATCATTACTCTTTATGGCTCTTGTGCTGGCCCTGCCAGTATTGAGTCAAGTGTGTTTGACGTGTGAGAGTGGCCAATGCTGTACCCAATGCGCGGTGGCAGGTTCGGACCTGTTTTCGACGCGGCAAACTGTAAATTGTTTTGGCTCGTCTGGGGAATCTGTGGGTCAGTCGTAGCACAAAAGAGGACTGTGGCTGGGATATGATGCTGGGGAGCGGTGATGGCACCGCGCGGCAGACCCTCGTTCGCTCGGGTTGCTACTCGAGGCCGGGCTAGCGGGA